>JBFMGV010000068.1:0-83739 GCA_040752615.1 Pseudomonadota bacterium
TTCCAACAGACCCGACAGGTGGAACGGAGGCCGCGTCGTCCGCGGCCTCCGACCTGCGACAGTACGACCTATGGCCATACCGGTAATACGAGCTTGGCTGTTTCACGTGAAACAGCGCTACCCGTTACGCGAACAGGGATCGCGCTCAGGGAATCAGCAGGCTCGCGCCGACGGTCGAACGGCTTTCCAGCGCCTCGTGCGCCTCGCGGGCGTCGCCAAGGGCGAATGTCTGGCCGATCTCGATCTTCACCTTCCCGGAGGCGACCATGTCGAACACGGCCTTGGCGCTGGCGGCCAATTCCTCGGATGTGACGATGTAGTCGAACAGGGTGGGGCGGGTCATGTAGAGCGAGCCGCCCTGGGCCAGCCGGCCCGGCGCGAACGGCGGGATGGGGCCAGACGCGTTGCCAAAGGTGATGAACAGCCCCCGGCGAGCCAGGCTGCCGATTGAGCCTTCGAACGTGTCCTTGCCCACAGAGTCGTAGACGACCGGCACGCCCTTGCCGTCGGTGATCCGACGCACCTCGGCGGCCACGTCCTGCTCGCGATACAGGATCACGTGGTCGGCGCCCAGCTCACGGGCCTTGGCGGCCTTGGCCTCCGAGCCCACCGTGGCGATCACGGTCGCGCCGATGGCCTTGGCCCATTGGGTCATGATCTGGCCGACGCCGCCGACGGCCGCGTGAACCAGGATGGTCTCGCCGGCCTTCACCGGATAGGTCCGGCAGAGGAAGGCCTCGGTGGTCATGCCCTTAAGCAGGATGGCGGCGGCCAGGCGGCTGTCGATCCCGTCCGGCACCTTCACCACCCGGTCGGCGGCCACGACATTGGCCTCGGCATAGGCGCCGAAGCCGCCGGAGTAGGCGACCCGATCACCGACCTTGACCTGGGTGACGCCCTCGCCGACGGCGTCCACGACACCGGCCGCCTCGCCGCCCGGGGTGCAGGGCAGCTTCACGGGATAGAGGCCCGTGCGGTGGTAGGTGTCGATGAAGTTGATGCCGATGGCCTCGTGGCGGACCAGCACTTGCCCCGGGCGTGGCTCGGGGGTGTCGATCTCGACGAGCTCCAGGACGTCCGGGCCGCCGGTCTTTTCGAAACGAACCGCGCGCATCAGCCGATGGTCCGCTGGAAGAATTGCAGGGTCCGGCCGCCGGCGGTCTTGGCGTCGGCATCGTGATAGTGCTCGCCGCCCACCCGGGCGAAGGCATGGTCACGGCCGGGGTAGGTGTGGAGCTCGACCTGCGGATGGTCCTTCAGCGCCTGCAGGATCACGCCCTGCGCGTCCTTGGGAACGAACTGGTCTTCCTCCGCGATGTGCATCAGTAGCGGCCGGGTCAGCTTCTCGGCCTCGGGCACGCGGTTCTCGATGCCGACGCCGTAGTAGGAGACGGCCGCGTCCGTGTCAGTGCGGGTGGCGGTGAGGAAGGCCAGCAGGCCGCCCAGACAGAAGCCGACGGCGCCGACCTTGCCGTTGGAGCCGGCGTCGGCGCGGATCCTGGTGATCGTCGCCTGGATGTCCTTCACTCCCAGTTCCACGTCGAACGCGTTGAAGAGCTCGAAGGCTTTCTTCCATTCGGCTTCGGACTGGTCGGTGATGTCGATGCCGGGCTCGATCCGCCAGAACAGGTCGGGGCAGATGGCCAGGTAGCCCTGGGCGGCGAGGCCGTCGGTGATGTCGCGCATCACCTGGTTCACGCCGAAGATCTCCTGGATCACCACCACGGCGGGGGCCTTCTCGGCCGACGGCCGGGCCACGTACGCCGAGAAGTCTCCGTCCGGCGTGGAAATGCTGATGCGCTCGCCCATATCCGTCCTCTGTCGTTCTGCTGTGGTGACACTTTTGGTGTGGTGCACAGGGCTACTAGCTTACGAGCCCGGCTCACGGCCATATGGCGTTGAAGATTAGCGAGGGCCAGACGTCATGAAGATGACCATCGAGGTGGACTGTACGCCGGAGGAGGCGCGCCGGTTCCTGGGGCTGCCCGACGTGAGCAGCCTGAACGACCACCTGGTCAGCGAGATGAGCAAGCGCATCGACTCCAACATGTCGCTGCTCAATCCGGAGGAGTTCATGAAGAACTGGATGAGCTTCGGGACCGGCGCCCAGGAGCAGTTCCGCAAGTTCATGGAAGCGGCCACCACCACCCGCAAATGAGCGACACCATCTATGCGCCGGCCACGGCCGCGGGCCGGGCGGCCGTCGCGGTGGTGCGGATCTCCGGCCCGCGGACTCGGCAGGCGCTGCGCACCGTGGCCGGGGCCGTGCCCAAGGCCCGGCGCGCCAGCCTGAAATCGCTGCGGGGCCCTGACGGTGAGGAGATCGACCGGGCGCTGGTGCTCTTCTTCCCGGGTCCGGACAGCTACACCGGCGAAGACGTGGCCGAGTTTCACGTGCACGGTGGCCTTTCGGTGGTGGCGGCGCTGCTGGAGACCCTGGCGGCGCTGGGTCTGCGGTTGGCCGATCCGGGCGAGTTCACGCGGCGGGCCTTCGAACACGGCAAGCTGGATCTGGCCCAGGCTGAAGGGGTCGCGGATCTGATCGACGCCGAGACCGAGGCGCAGCGGCGCCAGGCGCTGGAGCAGCTGGGTGGGCGGCTCTCGGCGGTGCAGGCGCGGTGGGCGGATGCGCTGCTCGAGGCGCTGGCGATGCTGGAGGCGGCCGTCGATTTCCCGGACGAGGAGGTGCCGCAGGACGTGGCGGAGCGGGCCCGGCCGGTGCTGGAGCGCCTCGCCGCCGAACTGGATGCGGCCGCGGCCGACGCCGAACGGGGCGAGCGGGTGCGGGAAGGGTTCAGGATCGCCCTTATCGGCGCCCCGAATGCCGGCAAGAGCACTCTGCTGAACGCCATCGCCGGGCGGGATGCCGCGATCGTCACAGCCACGCCGGGCACCACGCGCGACATCATCGAGGTTCCGCTGGTGCTCGCCGGCTACAAGGCGCTGGTGGCCGACACGGCGGGGCTGCGGGAGACGGGCGACGAGATCGAGGCCGAGGGCGTGCGCCGCGCCAGGGCCTGGGCGGCCGGTGCCGACCTGCGGCTGTGGCTCGTGGACGGGTCCTCGGACGAGGCGCCGGGTGTTCCGATGGAGCTGCGGCGCGGCGACATCTGCCTGATCACCAAGCGGGATCGGCCGGTGGGCTCGGCCGGCAGCTGGGCGACACAGCAGGCCCGGCGGCTGGAGATGTCAGTCGCGGAGTTCACGGCCAAGGGGCCTGGCGATCTCTCCTGGCTTCAGACGACGTTGGCCGAGCGGGTGGTGGAAGCCTTGGCCGGCGCCGAGCCGCCGGCCGCCACGCGTCTGCGTCACCAGGAACTGCTGACCGAAGCCGGGGACCGCGTGCGCTCGGCCCTGCGCCACGACGTGCACATCGAACTGGCTGCGGAGGACGTTCGTCTTGCCGCCCGCGCGTTGGACAGGATCACGGGTCGCATCGATCCCGAGCAGGTCCTCGGCCGCATCTTCTCCACCTTCTGCATCGGGAAGTGATCGGCGAACGCCGGGGAGGGGTTGCGGCGCTGTTTCACGTGAAACCTGCCCCGTTTTCGCCTATATGCCCGCCGTCATGACCAACACCTGGGACGTCATCGTCATCGGCGGCGGACACGCCGGATGCGAGGCCGCGGCCGCGGCGGCGCGGTTCGGCGCGCGAACGCTGCTGCTCACGCACAAGCTCGAGACGATCGGCGAGATGAGCTGCAATCCGGCGATCGGCGGTCTGGGCAAGGGCCACCTGGTCCGTGAGATCGATGCCTTGGATGGCGTCATGGGCCGGTTGGCCGATGTGGCCGGCATCCAGTTTCGGATGCTGAACCGCTCGAAGGGCGCGGCGGTGCGGGGCCCGCGCAGCCAGATCGATCGCAAGCTCTATCGCGAGGCCATGCAGGCCGAACTGGCCGCGACGCCGAACCTCGAGATCATCGCCGAAGCGGTCGAGGACCTGACGGTGGTGGATGGTAGGATAACGGGCGTCGTGGGGGTGAGCGGCGCGACGTACGGCGCGGGCCGGGTCGTCCTCACCACGGGCACGTTCCTCAAGGGCGTGATCCACCTCGGTGAGCAGCGCATCCCGGCTGGCCGGATCGGCGACGCGCCGGCGATCGGGCTGTCCGACCGTCTCTACAGCCTCGGCCTGCAGATGGGCCGGCTGAAGACCGGCACCCCGGCGCGGCTTGTCGGCTCGACGATTGCCTGGGACCGCCTCGAGATGCAGGACGCGGACGCGGAACCGATCCCGTTCTCGTTCCTCACCGACGCGATCACTACGCCGCAGGTGCAGTGCGGGATCACCTACACCACTGAAGAGACCCATCGGATTATCGCCGAGCGTCTGACCGAGAGCGCCGTCTATGGCGGGCGGGTGTCGGGCCGTGGTCCGCGCTATTGTCCCTCGATCGAGGACAAGGTCGTCCGCTTCCGCGACAAGACCAGCCATCAGATCTTCCTGGAGCCGGAGGGCCTGGACGACGACACCGTCTATCCGAACGGCATCTCGACCTCCGTGTCGGCCGAGACCCAGGACCTGTTCCTGCGCACCATCCCAGGGCTCGAGAACGTGCAGGTCCGCCGGCACGGCTACGCCATCGAATACGACTACGTCGATCCGCGCGAGCTCTATCCCACCCTGGAGGCCAAGCGCCTGGCGGGCCTCTATCTCGCGGGTCAGATCAACGGCACGACCGGATATGAGGAGGCTGGGGCCCAGGGTCTTGTTGCCGGGCTCAACGCCGCCCGCGCCGCATCGGGCGCGGAGCCGGCGCAGTTCGCGCGAGACGAGGGCTACATCGGCGTCCTGATCGACGACCTGGTGACCCGGGGCGTCACCGAGCCCTATCGCATGTTCACGAGCCGGGCCGAGTTCCGCCTGATCCTGCGCGCCGACAACGCCGATCAGCGCCTGACGGGCAGGGGGATCGAGCTGGGGGTGGTCGGGGCCCGACGCGCCGAAGCGTTCCACGTGAAACAGGCGGCGCTCGCCGACGCCCGCGCGATGGCCGCGAACCTCACCCTGACGCCGGCCGAGGCGCAGAAGGCCGGGTTGCCGGTGAAGGCGGACGGTCAGCGCCGGAATCTCAACCTGCTTCTGGCCTATCCCACCATCAGCTTCGACGACCTCGCCGGCGTCTGGCCGCAGATCGGCGACTGGAGCCCGGCCGTGCGCGAGCAGATCGAGATCGATGCCGGCTATGCAGGCTACCTTGATCGCCAGGCAGCCGACGCCGAAGCGTTCCGCCGCGACGAGGACCTGCGCCTGCCGGCGGATCTCGACTACGCGGCGATCGGCGGACTCTCGAACGAGGTTCGCGAGAAGCTCGCGAACGTGCGTCCGCTGACGCTCGGCCAGGCCGCCCGGATCGAGGGCGTCACCCCTGGCGCGCTGACGGCCCTCCTGGCCCACGTCCGACGCCGCGCGGCATGAGCTCGATCATCCCTATTCCTCCCCCGTCGGGGGAGGGGGACCGCGAAGCGGTGGAGGGGGTCGCCCCCGGCGTTGGTGGGGGACCCCCTCCGCCATCCTTGGGGCGGTCTCCCTCCCCCAATGGGGGAGGAATTGCGGTTGGCGACGCTGCCACCTTCGCCGCCGCCACGGCCGCGACCGAACAGAACATCGCCGACCTCAGCCGCTTTCTGGATATGCTGACGGCCGGAAACGAGGTCATGAACCTCGTGGGACCCGCCACGATCCCGGACTTCTGGAACCGCCACGGCTGGGACTCGGCCCAGCTGCTGCAACTCGCGCCGGAGGCCAGGGTCTGGGCCGATCTCGGCGCCGGCGCCGGCTTCCCCGGGCTGGTCCTGGCCTGCCTTTTCAAGGGGCGCGAGGGGTTCCATGTCCACCTCGTGGAGAGCATGGCCAAGCGCTGCCGCTTCCTCTCCCAGGTGGTGGGCGAACTGGACCTGCCGGCCACCGTCCACAACGACAGGGCGGAAAACCTGAAGCTGCCTGTGGACATCGTCACCGCGCGGGCTTGTGCGCCGCTTCACAGACTGTTGGGGTACGCCCGGCCATACTTTCAGGCGGGGGCCTCGGGGCTCTTCCTCAAGGGCCAAGATGTTGCGGCAGAGCTGGAAGAGGCTACAAAATATTGGGACTTTGAAGCGGATACGGTTCCGTCTCAAAGTGATGAGCGAGGCCGCATCGTGCGAGTGAGGAGGCTGGGACGTGCCCGGAAGGTCTGACCCGGCCCTACGTGTGCTGGTGATCGCCAATCAGAAGGGCGGGGTCGGCAAGACGACCACGGCCATCAACCTGGGCACCGCGCTCGCCGCCGTCGGCGAGAAGGTGCTGCTGGTCGACAGCGATCCGCAGGGCAACGCCTCCACCGGCCTCGGCGTCGGCCGGGCGCTGCGCAAGAAGACGCTCTACGACGTGCTGATGGGCGAGCAGGCCATCTCCGACGCAGTCGTGAAGACCTCGGTGCCCGGCCTGGACCTGATCCCGTCCGACCCCGACCTTTCCGGTGTCGAGCTGGAACTGGGCCAGCAGGCCCGGCGCTCGTTTAAGCTCCGCGACGCGCTGGCGCCGCTGCGCAACGGTCGTAGCTACACCTACGTCCTGATCGACTGCCCGCCGTCGCTGAACCTGCTGACCGTCAACGCCATGGCCGCCGCCGACGCGGTGCTGGTGCCGTTGCAGTGCGAGTTCTTCGCCCTGGAGGGGCTGACCCAGCTGATGCGCACCATCGATCTGGTGCGGGGCAGCCTGAACCCGGCGCTGGAGCTGCAGGGCGTGGTGCTGACCATGTACGACCGGCGCAACAGCCTGTCCGAGCAGGTGGCCCTCGACGTCCGAGGTCACTTCGGCGAAGCCGTCTACCAGACGGTCATCCCTCGGAACGTACGCGTCTCCGAGGCGCCGTCCTTCGGCAAGCCGGCGCTGGTCTACGACCTGAAGTGCGCCGGCAGTCAGGCCTATCTGAAACTGGCCCGCGAGGTGGTGCTGCGCGAGCGCAAGCGCCGCGCCGGCCAGGAACTGGAAGTGAGCTGAGATGGCGGAGAACCGCAGAGGACTGGGCCGCGGCCTGTCGGCCCTGTTGGGCGAGGCCGAGGAGATCAGCCACGCCGTTGATCCGGCCGAGGGTGTTCGCGAGATCCCCATCGAGCTGATCAATCGCAATCCCGAGCAGCCGCGCCGTCACTTCGACCCGGCCGAGATCGCCGAGCTGTCGGAATCGATCCGCGACAAGGGTGTCCTGCAGCCGATCCTGGTGCGCCCCTCGCCGGTGAAGCCCGGAGAGTACGAGATCGTCGCGGGCGAGCGCCGGTGGCGCGCCTCGCAACAGGCCGGGCTCATCGCCATCCCGGCGCTCGTTCGCGCGCTGGACGACGATCGCGCCTACGAGATCGCCATAGTCGAGAACGTCCAGCGGACCGACCTCAACCCCCTGGAAGAGGCGCAGGCCTACGCCGTCCTGGTGAACCGCTTCGGCCATACGCAGGAACAGATCGCCCAGGCCGTCGGCAAGAGCCGCAGCCACGTGGCCAACACCATGCGGCTGTCGCAGCTGCCCGAGGCGGTCCAGGCCCTGGTGATGGAAGGCAAGCTCACCGCCGGCCACGCCCGCGCGCTGCTGACCGCCGACAATGCCGAGGCCCTGGCGGAACAGGTGGTGGGGCAGGGGCTGTCGGTTCGCGAGACCGAGACCCTCGCACGGGGGGAGAAGACCTCGGCGGCGCCGAAGAAGGCCTCCGGCCCGCGCAAGTCCAAGGACGCCGACACCGAGGCCCTGGAAGCCGACCTCGAGGATGCCCTCGGCCTGTCGGTGGACATCGCCGATCGCGGCGGCGCGGGGGAGGTCCGGATCCGCTACGCCAGCCTGGAACAGCTCGACGAGATCTGCCGCCGCCTGACGCGGCAGTAGGCCCTAGAGGCCCAACCTTCTCGCCCGTCCGGCAATCGTCAGCGCCAGTCGCTCAGCGATGAGCCGATCGGGGCTGCCCGCGGTCTTGCAGGCGCGATCGGCGGCCAGAACGTCCGGCTGGATGCGGTCCAGTTCCTGAAGGTTCCAGGCGCGGGCCTGGCGAAGGAACTCGCGTTCCTGTTTCCAGAAGACGCCGCTGGCCTTGGCAGCCTCCTGCAGCCCGGCGCCGGCCTTGGCGAGGGTCAGGGCGCGCCGCAGCTTGCCCAGGTGCATGCCGATCGCCCTGACGGCTGCCGGGCCGGTCTCGCCCTCCTGGGCCGCGCGCCGCAAACCAGCCTGAGCCTCGCCGAGGCGGCCGCCGAAGGCGTCGGAGGCGGCGTCGAACAGCGAGGCCTCGGGCTCCACGCCCAGGAACGGTTCCAGATCGGCCGGCGTAGCCACCACATTGCTGCCCGGGCCTAGATAGAGCGCGAGGCGCTCGATCTCCTGCCGCGCCACGCCCCGCTCACGCGGGAGGCGGGCGACGAACAGCTGCAGGGCATCGGTGTTCAGCGAGACGTTGTCGCACGCCAGGACCTCGCGGATCAGCCGCGCCACGTCGCCGGGCTCGTCCTCGTAGCAGGGGATGGCGGCGGCGCCCTGGGCCTTCTCGGCCGCCTTGCGCAGCGCCGAGTCCTTCTTCAGGTCGCCAGCCTCGATGAGGAAGAACGCCTCGGGGTTCAGCTCGCCCTTCGCGTGGCGCTCCAGCGCTTCGGCGGCGAGCTTGTCGACGGACGGCTTCTCACCCACCAGACGCAGGCGCACCAGGCGCCGGCCTCCCATCAGCGACTGGGCCGCCAGCTCGCCCTCCAGACGGCCTCCGTCGTCGCTCAGATCCTGCTCGGTCAGCAGCGAGACGTCGAACGGGTCGTCGGGGTTCGGAACCACCTTGGCGGCGAGTTGATGGCCGCGATCGCGCACGACGCCGGTGTCGCGCCCGAAGATCAGGGCGGCGCGAAAGGCCGGATCAGGTCCGCGGAGGAAGCGCTCGACGTCCGGACGCTTGTTGAGGAGCACGGGTCGGGCTCCTGGCGGCTAGCGGGCCGCGACCTTGGCGCCGTTGGCGAGCCAGACCGCCAGTTCCATCTCGATGCGGCGGGCGGCCTCCTCGGCGGCGCGGTCCTGGGCGTTCTGCTGGGCCGCGATCGAGGCATAGGGCTGGTCGGCGGAGTCGTAGGTCAGGGCGACGCGCACCTGGCCCCGCTTGGCCAGCGAACGGCCAGGCAGTTCCACCAGGGCATAACTGGCGGTCAGGACGTACTCGTAGCGGGTGGCCACGTTGTCGATCCGCACGCCGCGGGGATAGCGCGCCTCGCCGAAGCTGAGATCCATGGCGTACTTCGCCGGCGCATCACCCCGGGCGAAGGTGTCGTCCAGGTGCTGGCGGATCAGGTAGCCGGTCCGACCGGAGGGCGCGTTCACCTGGATCGCCGCGAGGTTCTTCACGACCTCCGGCTGGGCATACAGCGGCTGGAAGCCGGCGCAGCCGCCGAGGGCCAGTGTCGCGCCGAGCGCGGCGAGGGTGACGAACGTCCTCATGCGGCCACGATATTCACGATCCGGTCCTTGACCACAATGATCTTGCGGATCGTCAGGCCGTCCAGCTTGCTGGCGATGTCCGCGTCGGCCAGCACCAGCTTTTCCACGTCGGCCGGCTCGGCGCCCGCCGGCGCGGTGATCTCACCCCGGCGCTTGCCGTTCACCTGCACCGGCAGGACCTTGGTGGCGTCCTCGGTCAGGGCCGGGTCGAAGGTGGGCCAGGGCGCGGCCACGACCATGCCCCCGCCACCGATCCGGGCCCAGCATTCCTCGGCCAGGTGCGGGGTGAACGGGGCGATCAGGCGGGCGAAGGCCGACAGCGCCTCGGCGCGCGCCGCCAACACCGCCGGCGTCGCGTCCTTGGCCGGGTTGGCCTTCAGCAGGTTCAGGAACTCGTACAGGCGCGCGATGCCCGAGTTGAAGCGGAAGCCGTCGATGGCCTCGGTCACCTGCTTCACCAGCTTGTGGGTCGCCCGGCGCAGCTCGGCATCGGGTTCGGCCTCGGCCCGGCCGTCGGGCTGGCTGTCGAACTCGTCCCAGACGCGGTTCACGAAGCGCCAGGAGCCCTGGACGCCGGCGGTGGACCACTGGAAATCGCGCTCGGCGGGGCTGTCGGACAGAACGAACAGGCGCGCGGAGTCCACGCCGTAGACGTCGAAGATCTCTTCCGGCGCCACGGTGTTCTTCTTGGACTTCGACATCTTCTCGATGTCGCCGATCACCACCGGCTCGCCCGACCCGACCAGGGTGGCGCGACGGCTCGCGCCCTCGGCGACGATTTCGATGTCCTTGGGCTCGACCCACTCGCCCGTCTGGCGACGATAGGTCTCGTGGGTGACCATCCCCTGGGTGAACAGGCCGGCGAACGGCTCGCGCACCGACAGCTGGCCGTCGTCGGCCAGGGCCTTGGTGATGAACCGGGCGTACAGCAGGTGCAGCACCGCGTGCTCGATGCCGCCGATATACTGGTCGACCGGCAGCCAGTAGTCCGCGTCTTCCTTGCTGATCGGCTCGGGCACATGCGGATTGGCGAAGCGGGCGAAGTACCAGGAGCTGTCCACGAAGGTGTCCAGCGTGTCGGTCTCACGCGTCGCCGGGCCGCCGCACTTGGGGCAGGTGGTGTGCTTCCAGGTCGGGTGCCGCTCCAGCGCGTTGCCCGACTTGCCGAACTCGATGTCGGCCGGGTGGCTGATCGGCAGCTGGTCCTTCGGAACCGGCACGACGCCATCGGTGGGGCAGTGAACCACCGGGATCGGGCAGCCCCACGCGCGCTGGCGCGAGACGCCCCAGTCGCGCAGGCGGAACACGGTCGCGCCGTCGCCGTCGCCCTGGGCCTCGATGCGGGAGATCGCCTCGGCCTTCGCCGCCTCGATCTCCAGGCCGTCCAGGAACTGCGAGTGATAGATCGTCCCGGGGCCGATGTAGGCCTCGGTCCCGACGTCGAACGTCGCCGCGTCCTCGCCGGGGGGCAGGACGACCGGCTTCACAGACAGGTCGTACTTGCGGCAGAAGTCCAGGTCGCGCTGGTCATGGGCGGGGCAGGCGAAGATCGCGCCCGTGCCGTAGTCCATCAGGATGAAGTTCGCGATCCAGACCGGCAGCTCCCAGTTCGGGTCGAACGGGTGCTTCACCTTGATGCCGGTGTCGTAGCCCTTCTTCTCGGCCGTCTCGATCTCGGCCTCGGTGGCCGCGCCGCGCCGGCATTCCTCGATGAAGGCGGCGGCCTTGGGATCGCGCGCCGCGACCTCGGCGGCCAGCGGGTGATCGGCGGCGATGCCGACGAAGCTGGCGCCGAACAGGGTGTCGGGGCGGGTGGTGTAGACCTCCAGCCCGTCCTTCGAGCCTGCGTCGCCCGCGAAGTGGAACCGGAACTTCAGCCCCTTGGAGCGGCCGATCCAGTTTTCCTGCATCACGCGGACCTTCTCGGGCCAGCGGTCCAGGGTCTTCAGATCGTCGGTCAGCTGGTCGGCGTAGTCGGTGATCCGCATGGACCACTGGTTCAGCTTGCGCTTCTCCACCGGCGCGCCCGAGCGCCAGCCCTTGCCGTCGACCACCTGCTCGTTGGCCAGCACGGTCTGGTCCACCGGGTCCCAGTTGACGACGCTTTCCTTGCGATAGACGAGGCCACGGGCCAGCAGGTCCAGGAACCAGGCCTGCTGCTTGCCGTAATAGTCCACGTCGCAGGTGGCGAACTCGCGCGACCAGTCGATGGACAGGCCCAGCTGCTTCAGCTCGTCCCGCATCCGGGCGATGTTGTCGTAGGTCCAGCCCTTGGGATCGACACCGCGCTCCATGGCGGCGTTCTCGGCCGGCAGGCCGAACGCGTCCCAGCCCATCGGGTGCAGGACCGAGAAGCCCCGGGCGCGCTTGAAGCGGGCGATGACGTCGCCCATGGCGTAGTTGCGCACGTGGCCCATGTGCAGACGCCCCGACGGGTACGGGAACATCTCCAGCACGTAGTACTTGGGCTTGGAGCGATCGGCGACAGCCCGGAAGGCGTCGGCGTCTGTCCACGCCTGACGCCACTTGGGCTCGGTCTCTTTGGGATTGTAGCGGGCCATGATCGGGGCCTTTGGACTGGAGTTGGACTTCCGGTCAACGGCCTTGGACGGTCATGGCGCGTCGACGATCGAGACATTCCTCCCGTGGGAGGGCGCCGGCGTCAGCCGGCGCTGGGCGGATCAGCCCTTGATGTTCGAAAGTCGAAGCTGGCGCGCGCGGGTCAGGATCGAGTTCTCGATGTCCGTCTCCGTCTGGCCGGCCGTCGGCTGGTCGACCCAGTTACCCGAGGCGTCGCGGATCTGCTTGAAGACCGCCACGTTCAGGCCGTCGGCGCGCAGGCGCGAGTCCAAGATGTAGACGGTGCACTTGAAGCGCTCGTCCGGCTTTTCCGGGTTGGTGTACCAGTCGGTGACGATCACGCCGCCGTAGGGGTCGGCCGAGGCCAGCGGCATGAACGACAGGGTGTCCAGCGTCGCACGCCACAGATAGCCGTTCACGCCGATGGCGGCGGCGTTGTCGCCCGACGGACGTGTGTTCGACTTGCCGCCGAAAGGCTTCGGAACGCTGCCACAAGCCGACACAGCGAGGGCGCTCAGCGCCACGGCCGCGATCGTCAGGCCACGCATCCGGTTACCGCGCACAAACGGCATATCTGTCCGTCTCCAATAGAATTCCGCGACGCAAGCGCCACGGCGCCGCCCCGCGCCGGCTGCCTCTATAACAATGCGTTTCAAGGCGCCAAACAGGAATCGCGTGGCGCGGACGCCACAGGTTCGAGCGAACTAGGTTACCGCGCGCCTCCGGAGCCCGAGTCCCGTTGACCGGGAAAGTGCGGCGCCCTTAATCGGATCGAAATCGTGGCCTCGTACATTTGGGGCAGGGTCGCGATCGGTGACCGTTGGGGCTATATAGTACCGAGATGTCCATTCGTCGCACGAGCGTGATGATCGCCGCGACCGCGCTGCTCAGCGCGGTGGGCGTTTCCGCGCACGCGGCGGACAAGGCCAGCAAGCCGATGGATTTCACGGTCAAGGCCGAACAGCCGCTGCTGACCCCCAACGCCGGCCGCACCACCAAGTACGACGCCAGCAAGGGCCGCTTCGGCTTCACCCTGAACATCCAGCAGCCGACCGAACGCCCGACCACGGGCAACGACGTGCAGGCCGGCGCCTACTTCCGCCTCACTCCGTCGCTGCGCGTCGGAGGCTCGGTGGCCCTCGGCGAGCAGGAACTGACCCCGCGCGCCAACCAGGCCCGCCCGGCCGATACCCCGAAGGTCCGGCTGGAGTCGACCTTCAAGTTCTAGGGCGCGAAGCCCTCCACTGCTGCGAGACCGATGAGGCCCGCGTCGAGAAGACGGCGGGCCGTTTTGTTGTTCACACCCCCCAGCGCGTAGGCCGGGCGTCCGCCCGCGCGCACCCGCGCGGCCAGGCGGACTGGCCCCAGCGGCTTCGCTGTGGCGGCCGAAGGGCTGGCCGAAGGCAGGGCGACCGAGAGCACGACCGCGTCGGCGCGGCTGGCGATCGCGGCCTCCAGCGAGTGCGCGGCGCTGGTGATGATCCAGCCGGGGCGGGCGCGTCGCAGGGCCGCCGCGCGGTGAGCGGCCCGCTCAGGCAGGTGCACGCCGTCCGCGCCGATCCGGGCGGCCAGTGCGGCGTCCTCGCCGATGAGCAGGCGCAAGCCTCGGCGGTGGGCGACGGCCAGCAGACGGCGCGCGACGGCCTCGGCGTTTGCCGCGCCGAAGTGGCGATAGACCACGGCGCTGCCCCGGGGCAGCCGGGCGGCCGTGGCCAGGGGGTCCGGCGTGCGAACGGGGTCGGTGAAGAACAACAGGGCGGGCAGAGGCTTCCGAAGCCGCCTGCGGGCCGGTAGAAGCCGGGCCGTCCGCTGCAAGGTCCAGAACCCCGAAATGAGCGCCCCTCCAGAAGCCTACGCCGACGTGGTGGCCCGGATCGCCGGCGCCGCGCAAGCCGCGGGTCGCGATCCGGCCGAGATCACCCTGGTGGCGGTCTCCAAGCAACAGCCGTGGGAGGCGATCGAGCCGGTGCTCGATGCCGGTCAGGCCGTATTCGGCGAGAACCGCGTGCAGGAGGCGATGGAGCGCTGGGGCGAGCGGTCCCGCAACCCGGCCCTGGCGAACCTGACCCTGCATCTGATCGGGCCGCTGCAGACCAACAAGGCCAAGGAGGCGGTGGCCTTCTTCGACGTGATCGAGACGCTGGATCGCGAGAAACTGGCGCGGGTGCTGGCCGAGGAGATCGCGCGCCAAGGCCGCACGCCGCGTCTCTACGTCCAGGTCAACACTGGCGAGGAAGACCAGAAGGCGGGTGTCGCCCCGGCCGAGGCCGACGCCTTCATCACCGCCTGTCGCGAGACCCACGGCCTCGTGATCGAGGGCCTGATGTGCATCCCGCCGGCCGACGAGCCGCCGGGGCCACACTTCGCCCTGCTGCGCCAGATCGCCCGGCGCAACGGGCTCTCGAAGCTGTCGATGGGCATGAGCGGCGACTTCGAGACCGCCATCCGCTTCGGCGCCACCAGCGTGCGCGTCGGCTCGGCGGTGTTCGGGGGTCGCGGCTAGGAGGCTGTCTTACGGGGCCATAGCTGGTCGGGTGGGGTCTTGGTCACTTCGCCGGCGTAGGTCCGGATCCGCTCGGGCGACAGCTTGCCGGTCGTGGCGGCGGCTTCGATCCAGCGCTCGATGTTTCCGCCTGCCTTGTCGTAACCCTCGGCCTTGAGCATGCCGTAGACCGCCGCGGCCAGGATGTGCATTCCGCCATCGGCGCCGGCCCAGCGCTCGGCCGGGTCGCGGGCCACGCCGAGGCGCTCGGAGACGATCTGGTCCAGGGCCTCGACCACGTCCTCGTTGAGGGCGGCGGGGCCGTCCATGGGGAAGGGCGGGTGCAGCATCTCGTGCGCCACGATGCGCACCACCGTCTCGGGCGGGTAGTCGACGCTGGAGAGCGAGCGCTGGCCGCCGACGCTGGCCGCATGGGGTTTGGTGAACCACAGGAGGACCACCCCGATGGTCGGCTGGAGGGCGCGGCCCAGCAGCCGCTCCTGCTCGGCGATGACGTCGTACTTGGCCAGGGCGGCGTCCAGCTCGGCGCGGTGGGTCTGGAACCTGTCGCCCATCAGCCCGGCGCGGAAAGCGGCGAAGTCGGCGGCCAGCATCGCGGTGAGGTAGGCCACGAGCTCATCACGGCAGGCCAGCAGCAGATCCCAGCTCTCCTGGTCCCAGTGCGGGCCCGTCCGGAAAGCGGGAAGCACGCGGCGCACGGGATCGGCCAGGCTGGCCAACAGGTCGTCGATGCGGTCGGTGGGACCGTACGACAGGACATTCGCAGGGTGGGCCAGAGCAGCTTCTTGCCCGCGTCGGCCTTCGCCTGCATGGCGTCGATCGTCGCGCGCAGGGGCGCCGTCATCCGGGGCGTGAAGGCCGCGGTCTCGGCGGCGTACGGCTTGGCGTAGAGCGGACGCCCGGACAGCGCGCCCAGGAAGGCGACCGCGTCGAAGCCCTCCGAGGTCGATATGCTCCAACGGGTGCGTGGCGTTGACCGGGCCGCGACAGGCAGGGGCAGGGCGGCGGCGCTCGCGGCGCCCAGGAGCTGGCGTCTGTTCATGGCGCGAGGGTGCGCCGGGGCTCAGGCCGCCGTCTTGAACGGATTTGACCTGCGCCAGGCGCCCGGCGTCCGGCCGCTGAAGTCGCGGATCGCGCGGGTCATGTGCGCCTGGTCGGCGAAGCCGTGGCCGGCCGCGAGGTCGGCGAGCGGCTCGTCGGTGGCGCGCACGGCCTGCAGCGCGGCGCGGCAACGGGTCTCCCAGGCGAACCGCTGTGGCGTGATCCCGAACATCCGCCGGAACCCTCGGGACAGGTATTCGCGCGACACGCCGAGGCGCTCGGCCTGGCCGGCCAGCGACACGGGTCCATCGGCGGTCAGTGTCGCGGCCAGGGCGTCGGGCCAATCGGCCAGGGTCGGAGGTCGCGGCCGGAACGCCTCCAACAGCATGGATCGCGCCGCCGTGAGGTCGCGCTGCGCGATCGTGACCAGCCGGTCGAGGTCGTCGACGCGCCCGAAGGCGGCCAGGCCGGCGGCCTCGATCGGCAGATTCAGCACCTCCGCGCGGGCCGGCGTACGGTTGAGGTGCGCCTCCCACGGCCGGTGGATCACCACGTCGCCCGCCTCGACCCGACGGCGCCCCGGGTCGCCGGCCTCCTCATAGGCGCCAGACAGAACGACCGCGACATAGGCCTCCGCGTGGCGGTGTCGCGCCAACTCGCCGCGCTGGACCGTCTGGCGCAGCGGCAGGCTCATGCGGGGCGGATCTCCACCGCGTCGCCCGGCCGGGCCTTGTCCAACAGTTCCTCGAGGTCCGCGCGCTCTACCGCCACGCAGCCGTGTGTCGGCGGCATCCCCGGCTTGCAGAGGTGCAGGAAGATCGCTGAGCCCAGGCCCGGGACCGGAGGGTCGTCGTTGTGCCCCAGCACGACGACGATGTCGTAGGCTTGATCCTCTCGCCAGAGGGCCTCGGCGCTGGCGTCATGGGGCAGCTTGACGTGGCGGTTGTAGGCCGGGTCGGCCGGGTCGTCGCACCAGCCGTCGTCCTCGCTCATGGCTCGCACCCGGATCTCGGTGGCGGGCGGCGGCCCGCGGTCGGGCCTGAACCAGACCTCGCGGATCGGCCAGACGCCGGCGGGAGAGGCCAGATCGCCTTCGCGCTTCTCGGCCGCGGGCTTGACCCCGGCCGGCCCCAGGGCGCAGCGCACCTTGCGCTCGCCGATGTCGAGCCAGCCGTCGGAAGTGGCGGTGAAGATCACGGTGCGTTCAAATCCCTTTGGCGCTGCGGCCCCTAATGGTGTTTGTTGCCCTACATGGCTCAACGCAAGACCCTCCTCATCGTCGACGACGACCAGGACCTTCGCGGGGCGATCGCCGAGCAGCTTCAGGCCGAGGGCTTCCAGACCGTGGAAGCGCCGATGGCCGCCGAAGGCATCCGGCTGGCCCGTGAATCGAAGCCCGACCTCATCCTGCTCGATGTGGACCTCCCCGACATGGACGGCCGGGACGCGTGCCGGCGCATGCGCGAGGACGGGGTGTCGACCCCGGTCATCATGCTGACGGCGGCCGACACCGACGACGATACGGTCCGCGGCCTGGACTCCGGCGCGAACGACTACGTCACCAAGCCCTACAAGTTCGCCGTGCTGCTGGCCCGCATCCGGGTGCAACTGCGCGACTATGAGCACTCGGAAGGGGCGGTGTTCCGGCTCGGCGCCTACGAGTTCCGTCCGGCGGCCAAGATCCTGGTCGACGAAAAGGCGAAGAAGATCCGTCTCACCGAGAAGGAGACGAACATCCTCAAGTACCTCTACCGGGCCGGCGAGAAGGCCGTCTCGCGGGAGGAACTGTTGGCCGAGGTGTGGGGCTACAACGCCGGGGTCACCACCCACACGCTCGAAACCCACGTCTACCGCCTGCGGCAGAAGATCGAGCCAGATCCCGCCAACGCCCGTCTGCTGCTGACCGAGCAGGGCGGCTACCGGCTGGCGCCGTAGGGCCTAGAGCACGAAATCCGCGCTGACCGGCGCGTGGTCGCTGGGGCGTTCCCAGGCGCGGACGTCGTCGTGGACGCGGCTGGCCGACGCGCCCTCTCGCCATGCGGCGTCGCGCAGGCCGGGGGTCACCAGGATGTGATCCAGGCGCAGGCCGCGGTTCGACTGCCGGAAGTCGGCGGCGCGATAGCTCCACCAGGACGCCAGCTTGGTCGGCTCGGGTGACGTCGAGCGGGTGACGTCGATCAGGCTCCCCGCCTTCTCCATCGCCCGGAACGCCTCGATCTCGATCGGTGTGTGGCTGACCACCTTCGACATGTACTTGTGGTTCCAGACGTCGAACTCGCCGGGCGCCACGTTGAGGTCGCCCACCAGGGCCAGCGGCGCCTTCGGGTCGCGCGTGGCCAGATCGGCGGTCAGCTTCTCGTAGAAGTCGAGCTTGTGGTCGAACTTGGGGTTCAGCTCACGATCGGGAATGTCGCCGCCGGCGGGGATGTAGAAGTTGTGCACCTCCACCCCGGCGATCGTGCCGCCGACGCAGCGGGCGTGACCCTCGCGGCAGACCTGCAGCGGCTTGGCGTCCTCGATCGGAAAGCGCGAGGCGATGGCCACGCCATGCCAGCCCTTCTGCCCGGCGATCTTCAGGTGGGGCAGGCCCATCTCCTTGAAGGCCTCGGCCGGGAACTCGCCCTCCTGGCACTTGATCTCCTGCATGCACAGGACGTCCGGCGCCTGTTCGGCGACGAAGCGGGCGGCCTGTTCGGCGCGCAGGCGGACGGAGTTGACGTTCCAGGTGCAGAGGCGAAAGCGCATGGGGCCTGTTTAGGGCCGGCCGGCGAATGAAAGAAAGGCCCGGGCGCTATGGCGAGCACCCGGGCCATCAAAAGTTGTCTCTCATGCCGCCGCCGGGAGGGGATAGGTTCCGGCACGGTGTTCGCCGACGCGACGCGCGCGCCAGCGACGTAGTGATAATATCGCCACAGTACGACAGTTTGTCAAAGGCAAAGCATGGTTGAGCTTGCCTGTGTGCTTTTTGATACAGTTCGGACCGTCAGGTCTTGCCGCGGCCCACGTTGCGCGGTCGCGGATCGCGGAGCGTGAACAGCGACCCGTCCAGGCCCGAGGCGCGCTCGAAGCCCTGCAACTGCACCTGGGTCGGTCGGCCCTGGGCGTCGGTGACCGTCCAGCCCACGAGGCTCAGCGGATTGTCGCGGAACGTCAGCGAGATCTGGCCGGCGGTCTGCTTCCGGCCGTCGCGGGCGGTGATCGAGAAGCCGTCCGACATCCGCGAGACCCGCGTCACCGTCACGCCCTTGTCCAGGCGGATGGTCTTGGCCAGGAACAGCGACAGCGGGGTCGCGCCCAGCGGATAGCGGTCGAAGGTCTTCAGGCGTTTGTCGTGCACCGACACCACGTTGCCGTCCGAGACGACCAGCAGGCCCGAGGGCGGATCATAGGCGAAGCGGGCCTTGCCCGGCCGCTTCAGGAGAAGTTCCCCGGTGGTGCTACGGCCCCGGCCGTCGGTCTGAACGAACCGGCCGCGCGCCTCGGAAAGCCCTTCCAGATAGGCGACCGCGCGGTCCACCAGCGCCTGGTCGGCCGGCGGCAGCTTGGCTTGCGCCAGCGCGGGCGTCGCGAACGGCGCGGCGGCGAGGGCGAGGGTCAGGCTGCGTCGGGTGAAGGTCATGCTTGCTCCGTAACGTGGACAAGGCCTATCGCGCCAGGGCGGCGGCAATAGGGCGTCATGGCAACGCTGAGCCGCGAGGAGACGTTCCGATGGGCATGATCGAGGACCTGGAGCGCCGGATGCGCGAGGCGGCCGAGGCCGGCGACTTCGAGACCGCCGCCCTGCTGCGCGATTCCATCGCCCGGATCCGCTCGGGCGAGAGCGGCCTGCGCGAGCAACAGCCGGGCAAGATGGGCCTTGGGTCCAGCCAGGAGCGCTACCTGGGCGCGGACCGCCAGAAGAAGGCCCTGCCGAAGAAGCCTGACCCGATGACCAGCGGCCACAAGCCTGGCGGGCGGCGGCGCGGCTGATCCGCCCTACGGCGCCGCGCTGACCAGGATCTCGCGCTTGCCGGCGTGGTTGGCGGGGCCGACGACCCCCTCCTGCTCCATGCGCTCGATCAGCGAGGCGGCGCGGTTGTAGCCGATCTGCAGGCGGCGCTGGATGTAGCTGGTGGAGGCCTTGCCGTCGCGGGTGACCACGGCGACCGCGCGGTCGTAGAGATCGTTGCTCTCGCCGTCGCCGCCGAACTCGAGGTCGCCCTCCTCGCCGTCCTCGTCGCCGCCGGCGGTGACTTCCTCCAGGTACGACGGCGTGCCCTGGTCACGCAGGAACTTGGCCACCGCCTCGACCTCGCCGTCCGACACGAACGGACCGTGCAGGCGGGTGATGCGGCCGCCGCCGGCCATGTAGAGCATGTCCCCCTGCCCCAGCAGTTGCTCGGCGCCCTGCTCGCCCAGGATGGTGCGGCTGTCGATCTTGGAGGTGACCTGGAAGCTGATCCGGGTCGGGAAGTTCGCCTTGATGGTGCCGGTGATGACGTCCACCGACGGGCGCTGGGTGGCCATGATCAGGTGGATGCCTGCGGCGCGGGCCATCTGGGCCAGGCGCTGGACGGCGCCTTCGATGTCCTTGCCGGCCACCATCATCAGGTCGGCCACCTCGTCTATGATCACGACGAGATACGGCATGGGCTCGGGCCGGATCTTCTCGCTCTCGTAGGTGGCGCGGCCGGCCTCGTCGAACCCCGTCTGCACGGTGCGTTCGAAGTGCTCGCCCTTGGCCAGGGCCTCGCGGGCGCGTTCATTGTAGCTGGCCACGTTCCGGACGCCGATCTTCGACATCCGGCGATAGCGGTCCTCCATCTCGCGCACGGTCCACTTCAGCGCGACGATGGCCTTCTTCGGGTCGGTGACGACCGGAGCCAGCAGGTGCGGGATGCCGTCGTAGACCGACAGTTCCAGCATCTTGGGGTCGATCATGATCAACCGGCACTGCTCGGGCGGCAGGCGGTAGAGGATCGACAGGATCATGGCGTTGACGCCCACCGACTTGCCCGAGCCGGTGGTCCCCGCGATCAGCAGGTGGGGCATCTTGGCCAGGTCGGCGATGTAGGGCTCGCCGCCGATGGTCTCGCCCAGGACGACGGGCAGCGACTGGCCGCCGCGCTCGTACTCGCCCGAGCCAAGCAGTTCGCGCAGGTAGACGGTCTCGCGCCGCTGGTTCGGCAGCTCGATGCCGATCGCGTTGCGGCCAGGCACCACCGAGACGCGGGCCGAGGCGACGGACATGGAGCGGGCGATGTCGTCGGCCAGCGCCACGACCCGGGCCGATTTCACACCGGCGGCCGGGACGAGTTCGTAGAGGGTGACGACGGGGCCCGGGCGGATCTGGTCCACCTGGCCGCGCACGCCGAACTCGGCGAGCACGCTCTCCAGGAGCTGGGCGTTCTGGCGCAGCGCGCCTTCGTCATACTGCGCGGCGCGGGCGGGCGCCTTGGACAGCATGGACAGCTCGGGAAGCTGGAAGCCGCCCTCCTGGGCGAAGGCGAAGGTGCCTTGCGCCTCCTTCTGCTCGCGCACGCTCTCCTTGGGCGCGGCCTTGGGCGCCTTGACGGTGAGCTGCGGCGCGTCGCCGGAGGCTTCGGTGGCCGGGGCGGGCTCAGGCGCCGCCCGCATGGCCGGCGCGGGCGTGTCCGCCAGCGCGGCGTCGGGGATCGGCGCCTCGCCGCGCTTGCGGCGCGCCACCTTGGCGGCGGCCACGGGCTCGGGCGCGGCGGCCTTCAGGCGAGGCTTCGGTGTGAGGGCGTGGCCGACGGTGTCGGCGAGACGGCGGACGTCCAGGCGCGAGAGGCCCAGGGCATAGCCGTAGGCCACGGTACCGGCGGCGGTCAGCACGCCGCCGGCGATGGCGTGACCGGCCGGCAGGCGGGCATAGGCGATCAGGCCGGCGAGGCCGCTCAGCAAGGTGTCGCCCCAGAACCCACCCAGACCCTTGGCCAGCGGCCAGGCCGCGGGGGTCGGCGCCCAGGCCAGGGCGCCCGCCAGGGCCAGCACGCCCAGCACACCCAGGCCGGCGCGCAGGCGCAGACGCATGCGGCTGGCGTCCGGCTCCGGATCGGCGACCCGGGCGAGGCCGCAGGTCACGAGCAGCAAAGCCGCCAGGCCGGCGGCGACGCCCAGCGACTGGATGCCGATGTCGGCCATCACCGCCCCGGCCCCGCCCAGCACGTTGTGCGGCGCGTCCGGACCGGCGGCGTTGAGGCTGGGGTCGGCGGGATTGTAGGTGGCGAAGGCCGCAGCCAGGGCGACGCCGAACGCGGCGGTCAGGCCGCCGCGCAGGCGCGCCGTGCCCGGGTGGCTCCAGGTGAGCTTCGCGATGTGGAGCGCAAGCTCCCCGCCGGTTTTCCGCGCCACCCGCGCCATAAGTCCAAGGTCTCCGAAGCAGATCCGTCCCTGTTTGCGGCACGGACCGTTAATCGGGCGTTTACCGTGATTTTGACGCGGCCAGATCGGGCTTTCGTGCGGCCCGCGCGCGCACTAGGTTGCCGCGCATGAACTGGTCCATGCCCCGCCCGGTCCTTCAGGTCGTCGCCACCGGCATCGTCGTCGCGGCGATCGGCTCGTTCGCGTTGGGCGTGGCCACGGCCCCGTCGCGCGGCCGCCTGCCGGGCGAGCGCCTCGGCGGCGAGAGCGCCGCGGTCCTGCAGGCGACCGAAGCCACGCCGCTGGTGGACGAGCGGATCCAGGGCGCGGCCGTGGTCGAGGAGCTGACCGAGGAAGAGAAGGCCGCCCTCGAAGCCGAGAAGAAGGCCAAGGAAGAGGCGGCGCTGCTGGCCAAGACCGAGGCCGACAAGGGCGCGCCCGCCGGGCCCGAAGCCGCGGCGGCCGCCGGCGCGGCGCCCACGGACAAGATCGGCGAGGTCCTGGCTCAGCAACCGGCCGCCGCCCCGCCTCCCCCGCCGAAGGTGGAAGAGCCGGTGTTCTGAGCCGGCTCCGCGCGGGGGGCTAGACCCCGTGCTGCTTGAAGAACGCGAGCATCTTCTTCCAGCCGTCCTCGGCAGCCTCCTTGTTGTACGAGGGCCGGTAGTCGGCGTGGAATCCGTGCTGGGCGCCCGGATAGACGACGATGCTGCTGTCCTTCTTGCCGGCTGAGGCCAGCGCCGTCTTCATCGCCTCGACATCGGTCAGCGGGATGCCCTGGTCCTTCTCGGCATAGAGGCCCAGCACCGGCGCCTTGAGGTCGGCGACCAGGTCCAGCGGGTTCTTGTTGTCGGGGTCGGCCGCCATGCCGCTGGAGAGCCGGCCGTACCAGGCCACGCCGCACCGCAGGCCCGAAAGCCGCGCCACGGATTCCCAGACCACCGCCCCGCCCCAGCAGTAGCCGGTGATCGCCACCTTCTTCGCGTCGGCGAAGGGCTGGGCCTTGAGCCAGTTCAGCGCCGCCTGGGTGTCGCCCATCACCTGGGCGTCGGTGGCGGTGGCGACGATCTTCATGATCGCCGCGCGGTCCTCGATGGCCGACGGGTCGCCCGCGCGGACGAAGTAGTCGGGCGCGATCGCCACATAGCCGGCCTTGGCCAGGCGCCGTGCGGTGTCGCGGATGTATTCGTGCAGGCCGAAGATCTCGGAGACCAGCACCACGCAAGGGTGCTTCCCCGCCTTGGCGGGCCGCGCCACGAAGGCGGGGATCTCGCGGTCGGCCGCCTTGATCTGGACCATGCCGGTGGTCAGGCCCGCCTCGTCGGTCTTCACCGGCTCGGCGCTGGCCGACCAGGCCGCCACCGCGTAGCCGCCCGTCAGCGCCAGGGTCAGGCCGCGCCGGGAGAGGTTGAGGTCGCCGGGCCGGGTGCCGTCGGGACGGGTGAGGGTGACCATGGCGCTTTCCTCCTGCGGGGCCTTTGGGCGAAGGTGGGAGCGGAACCCGCCGCCGCCGCCCGCGTCAACCGTCCATGACCCCTCCGCGCTCCAGACCGCCGCTTCTGCGCCGCCTGACCCCTGGGGAGCGGGCGATGGCGGCCGAGATGTTCGGCGCCGGGCTGGACGCCGACCGGGTCCGGATCCTGGCCATCCCGGTCTGGAACCGCGCCTTCGTCGCCGGTCCGGGGCTGATCGTGTGGCCGGCGGCCGCGCTGCCGGCGGATTTCTCGGCGCCTCAGGTGCCCCTCGCCCGCCAGGCCGTGCTGATCCACGAACTGACGCACGTGTGGCAGGCCCAGCGCGGCGCGCGTCTGCTCCTGGCAAAGATCAAGGCCGGCGACCGGCCCGCGTCCTACGCCTACGACCTCGACCGGGGCCCCGGATTCCTGGACATGAACATCGAGCAGCAGGCCATGGTGGTGGAGCACGCGTTCCTCGCCGCGCGGGGCGTCAGGACGCCGCACCCGCCCGCCGCTTACGCCGAGGCGCGCCGTCATTGGTGGAGTGCTTGAGCAATGCCCCCTGCACGATTAGGGGCTTTGCCCTTGCAGCGCCCTCCATTTTCCCCATATCGGCTCTCGAACGCCGGGTTCCGCGAACGGAAAGTGGAGCTCGGTGATGTGCAAATCGAACGGGGGCGTCGCCTTTTCCCGGGTGCTTCACTAGAAGGCCCATCCGCGGCGTCCGCCACATAGGAGCGAGCAGACCTAGGCTATGAGCAAGATCATCGGCATCGACCTCGGCACGACCAATTCGTGCGTGGCCATCATGGACGGCAAGACGCCGAAAGTGATCGAGAACGCCGAAGGCGCGCGGACCACTCCCTCGGTGGTGGCCTTCATGGACGACGGTGAGCGCCTCGTGGGGCAGCCCGCCAAGCGTCAGGCGGTGACCAATCCCGCCAACACGCTCTTCGCGATCAAGCGCCTGATCGGGCGCAACTTCTCCGACCCGATGGTCGAGAAGGACAAGGGCATGGTGCCCTACGACATCACGAAGGGCCCGACCGGCGATGCGTGGGTGAAGGCCCACGGCAAGGACTACTCGCCGCAGCAGGTGTCGGCCTTCATCCTGCAGAAGATGAAGGAAGCCGCCGAGCAGCACCTCGGCGAGAAGGTCGAGAAGGCGGTCATCACCGTTCCGGCCTACTTCAACGACGCCCAGCGTCAGGCCACCAAGGACGCCGGCAAGATCGCCGGCCTGGAAGTCCTGCGCATCATCAACGAGCCGACGGCCGCCGCGCTGGCCTACGGCCTCGAGAAGAACGACGGCAAGAAGATCGCGGTCTACGACCTGGGCGGCGGCACGTTCGACGTGTCGATCCTGGAGATCGGCGACGGCGTCTTCGAGGTGAAGTCGACCAACGGCGACACCTTCCTGGGCGGCGAGGACTTCGACCTGCGGATCGTCGACTACCTGGCCGACGAGTTCAAAAAGGAACAGTCCGTCGACCTGCGTAAGGACAAGCTGGCCCTCCAGCGCCTGAAGGAAGAGGCCGAGAAGGCCAAGAAGGAACTGTCCAGCGTCACCCAGTACGAGGTGAACCTGCCCTTCATCAGCATGAACGCGTCGGGTCCGCTGCACCTGAACGTGAAGCTGTCGCGCGCCAAGCTGGAAGCCCTGGTCGAGGACCTGATCAAGAAGACGGTCGGTCCCTGCGAGCAGGCGCTGAAGGATGCGGGCCTGAAGAAGTCCGACATCGACGAAGTCATCCTGGTCGGCGGCATGACCCGCATGCCCAAGGTGGTCGAGACCGTGAAGGAGTTCTTCGGTCGCGAGCCGCACAAGGGCGTGAACCCGGACGAGGTCGTGGCGCTGGGCGCCGCGGTCCAGGCCGGCGTGCTGGGCGGCGAGGTGAAGGACGTTCTGCTGCTCGACGTGACCCCGCTGACGCTGGGCATCGAGACGCTGGGCGGCGTGTTCACCCCGCTGATCGAGCGCAACACGACCATCCCGACCAAGCGCAGCCAGACCTTCTCGACCGCGGACGACAACCAGTCGGCCGTGACGATCCGGGTCTTCCAGGGCGAACGCCCGATGGCCGCCGACAACAAGATGCTGGGCCAGTTCGACCTGGTGGGCATCCCGCCGGCGCCGCGCGGTGTTCCTCAGGTCGAGGTCACCTTCGACATCGACGCCAACGGCATCGTCAACGTCCAGGCCCGCGACAAGGCCACGTCCAAGGAACAGTCGATCCGCATCCAGGCCAACGGCGGCCTCTCGGACGCGGACATCGACGCCATGGTCAAGGAAGCCGAGTCCAACAAGGCCGACGACGAGAAGCGCAAGGCGGCCGTCGAGGCCAAGAACCAGGCAGACGCGGTCATCCACTCGACCGAGAAGGCGCTCAGCGAACACGGCGACAAGGTCGGCGAGGCTGAGCGCACCGCCATCCAGACCGCCCTGGACGACCTGAAGGGGTCGCTGGAGTCGGGTGACGGCGAGGCGATCTCGGCGAAGACCCAGACCCTCATCCAGGCTTCGATGAAGCTGGGCGAGGCCATGTACAAGTCGCAGCAGGAGTCGGGCGGCGGTGACGCCGACGCGACCTCCGAAGGCGCCTCGGACGACGTCGTCGACGCCGAGTTCGAGGAAGTCGACGGCGACGGCAAGAAGTCCGCGTGACAACGCGCCCCATGTCCTCGGCGAACGTGAAATGCGATCACTGGGGCATGGGGACGTCGCCGCCGCCTTCGCGACGCGGGCGTGAAATTCACGCCTTCGCTATCAAGGCATTGACCCCCGCCCGCTCGGCCTACAGCCTTGCAGTCGGGCGGGGGTCTACCCAAATCCATTCACAACGAATTCCGAGCGTCTGACGTCTCATGCGGGACTATTACGAGATCCTGGGCGTGGAGCGCGGTTGCGATGAGGCCGGCCTGAAGGCCGCGTTCCGCAAGCAAGCCATGCAGCACCACCCGGACCGGAACGGCGGCTGCGAAGACGCGGCCTCGCGGTTCAAGGAAATCAACGAGGCCTATTCGGTTCTCTCCGACCCCCAGAAGCGCGCGGCCTACGACCGCTTCGGCCATGCCGGCGTGAACGGCCAGGGCGGTTTCGGCGGCGGTCAGGGCGGCCAGTTCCACGACGTGCACGACATCTTCAACGAGGTGTTCGGCGACGTCTTCGGCGACATGTTCGGCGGCCGTGGCGGCCGACAGCAGCGTGGCGGGCCGGCGCGCGGGTCCGACCTGCGCTACGACCTGGAGATCACCCTCGAGCAGGCCTTCGCCGGCGCCGAGGTCGAGATCGACGTGCCGGTGACCCTGTCGTGCGAGACCTGCGAGGGCTCGGGCGCCAAGCCGGGCACCAGCCCCACCACCTGCACCACCTGCCATGGCGCCGGCCGCGTGCGCGCCAGCCAGGGCTTCTTCTCGATCGAGCGCGCTTGCCCCCGCTGCGGCGGCACGGGCCAGATGGTCATGGATCCCTGCACGGACTGCCGGGGCCAGGGCCATATCCGCAAGCAGAAGACCCTCGCCGTCCGCATCCCCTCGGGCGTGGACGACGGCGCGCGTATCCGCCTGGCCGGCGAAGGCGACGCGGGCCTGCGTGGCGGGCCGCGCGGCGACCTCTACATCTTCCTGTCGGTGAAGCCGCACGAGCTGTTCGAGCGCGACGGCCTGGACCTGCTCTGCACGGTGCCGGTGCCCATGTGCGTCGCGGCGCTTGGCGGCGAGATCGAGGCCCCCTGCCTGCTGGGCGGCGAGACCTGTGACGGCAACTGCAAGATCACGGTCAACGTCCCCGAGGGCGCCCAGACCGGCAAGACCCTGCGCGTGAAGGGCCGCGGCATGCCCTCGCTGCGCAGCCGCGAACGCGGCGACCTGGTGGTCGAGCTCTTCGTCGAGACGCCCACCAAGCTGACGGCGCGCCAGAAGGAACTGATGCGCGAGCTGGCCGGTCTCTGCGGCGAGGCCCAGCACCCCAAGTCGGCCGGCTTCTCCGGCAAGGCCAAGCGGTTCTGGGACAACGTCACCGGCCAGAACTGAGGAATCCCCCTCCCCCGAGGGGGAGGGAGTGACCGCTCACCGCTTGGGCCGGTACGCCACCAGTGCGTTGCCGGGCTGCTGGCCGAAGCTGGCGTAGCCCGAGCTGACGAACAGCATCCCGTCGCCCGCGAACGGGCCGGCCGCGTCGATCGAACCGCCCGAGCCGGCCAGCTTGTTGACGCCCGTGAACGGCACGGCGGTGTCGTGGGTGGCCAGCAGCTTGCCGGTCGCCGCCTCGAACACATAGAGCCGTCCGTCCAGGCCGCCGGCGATCACCGTCCCGTCCACCACCAGCGGCGGGGCCGAGAGCCCGAACTTGCCGGCGCAGCTGGGCACCCGGGCCTTGCGGCCGTCGCTCTCGCAGTCGGCGCTGGCCTTCCACGACCACAGGACCTTCCCGGTGAGGGCGTCGACGGCATAGAGCCCGGCGGCGTTCTTCGGCGCGGGCACGTTCGGATCGGCGATCGGGACGTAGACGCGGGTCTCGTCGGCCGCGATGCCCCAATGGACGCCGCCCAGGGCCGTGCCCTCCCCGAACTGGACCTGCCACACCTTCCTGCCGCTGGCCGGGTCCAGGGCCCAGACGTCGCCCGACTTCTGGCCGCCCAGCAGCAGCGTCTTGCCGCCCTTGCCGCGCCAGATCACCGGGCCGCCGCCGAAGTCGTGGTCGCGCAGCACGCTGCCCTCGGCCGCGAAGAAGCAGTTCGGACCCGGCGGGCGCCCGCCCGTGGGCGAACCGACCGGGCAGGACATGTTCCAGACGTCGTTGGCCAGGGCCTGGAAGACCCACTTCTGCTTGCCGGTCGCCAGGTCGATGGCGACCATGGCGTCGCTGGTGACCGTGGCCGGCGGCGAGGTGTTCTCGCCCGTCGCCGCATAGACCACGCCCTTCTTCAGGTCGACCGCGGGGCTGGACCAGATCGGCGCGCCCGAGGGACCGAACATCTCCACGCCCTGGCTGTTCCTGCGGCCCAGCGGCTTGGCGTCCTCCATGGTGTGCCAGGTCCAGACCGGCGCGCCGTCGGCCGCGTTCACCACCGCCACCGCGCCATGCGCCTTGCAGCAGGCGAAGCTGGGCCGCATCGAATTGGCCACGTCGATGGCCGACACCGGCACGATGATCTTGTCCCCGGCGAACAGCGGCGTGCCCGAGAGGGGGACGCTCTTGTCGTGGCGGGGATCCACCGACCAGACGACCTTGCCGGTCGCGGCCTCGAACGCGGTCAGTTTGCCCTCGCCGTCGCCGCCCACCACGGCCCAGGGGCCGTTCTTGCCGAGCCGGCCGTAGGTGAGGCTGGTGCGGACGCCGCCGGGCGTCGCCCACTTCACGCAGCCGGTTCGCGTGTCGAGCGCCATGACGTAGCCGGACTGGCCGGCCGGATAGAACAGGGTCGAGCCCACCACCACGCCCTGGCCGCGCAGACCGGAGGTGCGCGGGAAGATGAACGACCAGGCCACCTCCAGGTTGGCGGCGTCCTTCGTGGACAGGCCGGCGCGGGCCGCGGTCATGCGGCGGGTGTTGTCGGTATCGACGCCGAAGCCGATCTGGGCGGGCGCGCCGGTCAGATCGACCCCGCGCTGGCCCTCGGGGCAGCGGGCGTCGTCGATCCAGGCCGTGCCTGTCGGACCCTCGGGGGCCGCCAGATAGCTGACCACATCGCGCAGCTGGCGGCGGTCGAGCCCGTCGCCGATCGGCTTCATCACCCCGGTGGTCAGGGCGGCGGTCAGGGTCTGGGCGCTCATCTTGCGCAAGGCCGCCACGGGCGCGGCGCGGCTGCCCGGTTCAGGCGTGTTGTGACAGGCGGCGCAGTTGGCGTCGTAGATCAGCTTGCCCGGATGCGGCGCTTCGTCGGTGGCCTGCGCCTGCGCGATCGTGCCGGCGGCGAAGCTGGCCAGGCCAAGGCTCGCCGCCACGGCTCCCGCCGCGGCGTACTGCTTCCAGAGCCCCATGTGTTCCCCCATGGACCATACCGGTCCTTCGATTGTTTCTTGAGGCGGAACCTAGCTCCGAAGCCCTGCTGAGAGATTGCCCGTTTGAAATGCCGTGCGAGGACGTTTGCGGGATCGCGCCCTTTCCGCTAGAGACACCCTCCGCTGGAAACGCACCCGTAGCTCAGCTGGATAGAGCGTTGCCCTCCGAAGGCAAAGGTCACACGTTCGAATCGTGTCGGGTGCGCCAGCGAACCTCAGCTTCTCAAGGCGAAGACCGCATCCACTTCGACGGTGGCGTTGAGGGGTAGGGAGGCGACGCCGACCGCCGCGCGGGCATGGCGTCCCTTTTCGCCGAACACCGCGCCGATCAGGTCCGACGCGCCGTTGATGATCTTCGGCTGGTCGCCGAAGCCCGGCTCGCAGGCGACATAGCCCGTCACCTTCAGGCACGACTCGATCTTCCCCAGGTCGCCGTCGAGCCCCAGGGTCGCCGCGGCCAGGATATTGATGGCGCATTGCCGCGCCGCGGCCTGGGCGGCCTCGACCGCCACGTCGGTCGGGACCCGGCCCACGGCCATCGGCTTGCCGTTCAACATCGGAAGCTGGCCCGAGATGAAGAGCAGGCGGCCGTCACGGGCATAGGGCGCGTAGGTCCCGAGCGGCGGCGACAGCCTGGGCAGCTCGATCCCCAGCGCCTTCAGCCTGGCCATCGGCCCGCCCTCTTGCGCCCGCGCCGCCGTCAGGCCCGACAGGGCGAGCCCGCCGCCGAGGATCAGCGCCTGTCGGCGGGCGTAGGGGCGGGTCATCCAGTGTCTCCGGCGGGAAAGTCTTAAGGGCGATTAACGATGTGTGGCCGCGGCGCATCGGTTCGCCGCGAAGCGCGGCCGAAAGACCCGCGTTCTCTGGCGGTTGTGACGGATTTGTAGCTACGTCTGCTCACCAGACAAGCAGCGACTCACGCTGCGGTTGTGAGAGGAAACCATGACCCACAAGAAACTCGCGCTCAGCGCGTGCGTCAGCACGCTCGCCCTGACGATGGCCCTGCCCTCCTTCGCGTGGGCGGCCGACGAGGCCGAGGTCGAGGAACTGGTGGTCACCGCGCGGAAGCGGGACGAAGCGCTGATCGACGTGCCGTTCTCGGTCGCCGCCCAGAGCGAGGCGGCCATGCGCAGCCGGGGCATCACCAACGTCGAGGAGCTGTCGCGCACGGTGGCGAGCTTCAGCGTGCAGAACCTGGGGCCTGGCCAGAGCCAGGTGGCCATCCGGGGCATCTCCGCCGGCCAGATCGTCCGCGACCAGCCGGGCGTGAAGGAGCAGGTCGGCGTCTATCTCGACGAATCGGTGATCTCGCTTTCGCTGTTCACCCCGGATCTCGATCTCTTCGACCTGAACCGCGTCGAGGTGCTGCGCGGCCCGCAGGGCACGCTGTACGGCTCGGGCTCGCTGTCGGGCACGGTCCGCTACATCACCAACCAGCCGACCACCGACGGCTTCGAGGGCGTGGTCGAGGCCACCGCCTCGAAGGTCCAGGGCGGCGACGTGGGCTGGAACATCAAGGGTGCGATCAACGCGCCGATCAACGAGCAGATGGCCCTGCGCGTCACCGCCTACACCGAACAGTATGCGGGCTTCATCGACGCGGTGCAGCCGGGCGGCAGCGTGAAGAAGGACGTCAACGACGGGACGCGGAGCGGCGTCAGGGCGGCCCTGCTGATCAAGCCCACCGAGAACTTCGAGATCACCCCGCGGGTCATCTACCAGAAGATCGACGTGGACGGCTTCAACCGGGTCGACATCTACAACATCCTCGGCAACGAGTTCACGACCACCCGCCCCCGCGTCCAGTTGGGCGGACTGAAGCAGTACACCCAGCTCAAGGAGAAGTTCGAGGACGAGTTCTTCCTCGCGGACCTGACGCTGAAGTACGACTTCGGCGGGGTCGAGCTGGCGTCGATCACCAGCTTCACGGATCGCGACGTCCTGGTCCTGCGTGACGCCACCGCCCTCACCGGCTCGATCACCGGCGGCTCCATCGGCCTGCCGCAGGCGGTCTACACGATCAACGCGCCGCTCTACGATGAGACCGACCTGCAGACCGTGACCCAGGAGGTGCGCCTGTCGTCTACCGGCGAAGGTCCGCTGCAGTGGGTGGCCGGGGCGTTCTACTCAGACATCGACCGCGACTACTCGCAGGACCTGCGGGTGGTCGGCTTCACGGCGGCCACGGGCATCCCCACCGCCAGCGACCGGGCGCCGACGGACAGCCTCTACTATTCGGTGGTGCCCTATAAGCAGCGCCAGTACGCCCTGTTCGGCGAGGCGACCTATTCGGTCACCGAGCGCCTGGACGTGACCGCCGGCCTGCGCTGGAGCGACTACAAGGAGACCCGCGAGCTCACCTTCGACGGGATCTTCGCCGACAAGACCATCGAGGTGCCGGGCAAGACCAAGGCCGACGCCTGGGCCCCGCGGGTCATCGTGGCCTACGAGGCGACCGACGACGTCACCCTGAACGCCCAGGTCTCGAAGGGCTTCCGGCTGGGCGGCATCAACGACCCGCTGAACCGGCCGCTCTGCACGCCGGCCGACTTCGCCACGTTCAACAGCCTCTCCACGCCCAGCTTCAAGAACGAGACGGTGTGGAACTACGAGGCGGGGATGAAGGCGCGGCTGGGCGGCGGCGCGGGCCAGCTGACCCTGGCCGGCTTCTACGCCGACATCAGCAACCTGCAGGCCACCATCGACGCCGGCAGCTGCTCGTCGCGGATCATCGCCAATGTGAAGAGCGCCCGCTCGATCGGCTTCGACGCCGAGCTGAACTATCGGCTGACCGACAACTTCGACGTCTCGGCGGCGGCCTCGTACAACGACGCCCAGCTGACCTCGAGCCTGACCGACGCCACGGGCCAGCCGATCCAGGGCCTGCGCGACGGCAACCGCCTGCCGACGGTGCCGAAGTTCCAGGCGTCGTTCAGCGTCGGCTACGAGCGCGAGGTGATGGAGGGCGGGGTCTTCTTCTCGAACCTGACCTTCCAGCATGTCGGCAAGCGCTACACGCAGATCTCGGACCAGGAGAACAATCCGCGCAGCGTCCCGCTCTTCCCGAATGTGGGCGGCGGCACGGCGGCCAGCCTGATCTTCCCGCTGGAGCTGCCGTCGTACGAGATCATCAACCTGCGCATCGGGGTGCGCGCCGACGGGTGGGAGGCGGCGGCCTTCATCAACAACCTGGGCGACGAGCGCGCCCGGCTGTCGATCGACCGCGAGCGCGGCCTGCGGGCCCGCTACGGCTTCGTGACCAACCCGCCGCGCACGATGGGCGCCACGTTCCGCAAGTCGTTCTGACGCGACCCCGGACGGCCAGGGCTTAGACTGGAGAGAGCGGGAGGGGCGGGGTCGCGAGACGCCGCCCCTTTCGCTTGCCCGGGTTCTGCAACACCTTCGCCGCAATTGGGGGGTCTAGTGGCTTCGACCGGAGATCAGCCCATGCGTACCGCCCCCGCCGTGTTCCTCGCCGCCGCCCTGCTGGCGGGCCCCGCCCTCGCCGAGGACGCGCCGGTGGCGACGGCCCGGCCGGATACGGCGATGACCACCGCCGAGCAGATCGACGCCTACCTCAAGAGCTCGCCGGTTCTGGAGACCGAGGCTCCCGGCGGCATGGCCGGCGTCGTTCCGTCGGCTCGCGGCGACGGCAAGATCCATGGCGAGGTGTCGGTGGGCGTCGGCACGGGCGGCTATCGCAGCGTCTATGCACGCACTGAGATGCCGCTCGGTGAGAGCGGGCGGCTCAGTCTGGCGTTCGAGGACACCAGGTTCGGCCGGGGACGAGGCTATGGCTACGCGCCCGGCCGTTTCGACCGGTTCGGCGCGGGCCTGTCGTTCGGCGCCGACCGCCAGCGTTGCGATCTGGAGGGGCTGACCCCGCCGCGCCCGATGGACGACGGCCGCGCCAGCCGCTGCGCGCGCGGCGTCGAGGTCCCCTGAGCCCTACTTCTTCTGAGGCAGCTTGGGCAGCGGATCGCCCTCAGCCGGCCCGGAGCTCTCGAGCTGGGGCTCGATCACGAACTGCTCGTGGCAGGCGACGCAGACTTCGTACAGCTTGCCGCCCTCCTCGAAGACCGCCTGCTTGTCGTGCTTCTCGGCGGCCGCCAGGGCGGTGGTGGCGCGTTCGCTCAGCAGCTGGGCGTACTTGTTCCAGTCGGCGGCGGGCTGGCGCACCCGATGCGGCAGCTGCAGCGTGTTGCCGGCCTCGATCAGCGTGGTCGCGCCCGTCACGAGCACGTCCCAGCCCTCGTCGGTGGTCGGATACCGCTCCTTCTCCCCCTCGGCGGTGATGTCCGAGCCGGAGTTGTGCCAGTAGAGGAAGGCCGCCGGGTCCACGACGTGGCCCATGTACTCGCTCATCGGCACATTGGTGCTGAACTTGGCTCCGCCGACGGCGCTGGCGTCGTCCTTCTTGGCGGGAGAGCAGGCCGCCAGGGCGACGCAGGCGGCGGCGATGATCGCGAACTCGGGCTTCACAAGGGTCTCCCATACTCGGCCTTCGATCCTGCGCCGATCGTCTCCCTCTATGCCCGTACGGAACGGTAGCGGAAGCGTTACATCACGGCCGCTCGTCATGATGCGGTGACGGGACGTGCCCCTCACCGGCACGAAGCGGGGCAGGAAAACGCGCCTTGCCTAGGCCATCCCGCTCATGTCTACCTCGGGTCTTCGAAACCGAAGCAATGCGCTTCCGTTTGCATGTCGCGCCAACGCGAGAGACCCCCTTGACCGTCCAATCCCTGTCGCCGCCCGCGGAATCCGCCCTGGAGCTCATCGGCCGCACGCCGATGGTCGAGCTGAAGGGCTTCGACACCGGCCTCTGCCGCCTCTTCGTGAAGCTGGAGAGCGCCAATCCGGGCGGGTCGATCAAGGACCGGATCGCCCGTTCGATGATCGAGGCGGCGGAGAAGGACGGTTCGCTGAAGCCCGGCGGCACGATCATCGAGGCCACCGCCGGCAATACCGGACTGGGCCTGGCCCAGGTGGGGATCCTCAAGGGCTACAAGCTGCTGCTGGTGGTGCCCGACAAGATGGCGCGGGAGAAGATCCAGCACCTGCGCGCCATGGGAGTGGACGTGCGCATCACCCGCTCTGACGTGGGCAAGGGCCACCCCGAGTACTACCAGGACATGGCCGCCACGATCGCCGCCAGGACCGACAACGCCGTCTACATCAACCAGTTCTCGAACCCGGCGAACCCGCTGGCGCACGAGACCACCACCGGTCCCGAGATCCTGGAGCAGATGGAGGGCGACATCGACGCAATGGTCGTCGGTGTGGGCTCGGGCGGCACCCTGACCGGCCTGGGCCGCTTCTTCCGCAAGGCCTCTCCCAAGACTAGGATGGTGCTGGCCGATCCGGTCGGGTCGATCCTGGCGCCCCTGGTGGAGCGCGGCGAGCAGATCGAGCCCGGCTCCTGGGTGGTCGAGGGCATCGGCGAGGACTTCATCCCCGACAACTGCGATCTGGACCTGGTCGCCAAGGCCTACGAGATCTCGGACGCCGAAAGTATCGCCGCGGCGCGGCTGCTGCTGACCCAGGCCGGCATCCTCGGCGGCTCGTCCTCGGGCACCCTGCTGGCCGGCGCCCTGCGCTATTGCCGCGAACAGACCGAGCCGAAGCGGGTGGTGACCCTCGTCTGCGACACCGGCTCGCGCTACCTCTCCAAGGTCTACAACGACAGTTGGGTCGCCGAGCAGGGTCTGGTCGACCGCAAGCTGCACGGCGACCTGCGCGACCTGATCGCCCGCGCCGGCGACACGGTGACCGTGGGCCCCGACGACGCCCTGCTGACCGCCTACAACCGCATGCGCGCGGCCGACGTCAGCCAGCTGCCCGTGCTCGACGACGGTCGCCTCATCGGCCTGATCGACGAGAGCGACCTGCTGGAGGCTGTGGAAGACCGCCGCCAGGACCAGCGCTTCAAACAGCCCGTCTCGGCCGCCATGACCGCCAAGCTCAACACGTTGCAGGCCAGCCAGCCGCTGGAGGCCTTGCTGCCGATCTTCGAACGTGACGAGGTGGCGATCCTGATGGAGGGCCGGGAGTTCCTCGGCCTCATCACCCGCATCGACCTGATCAACTACCTGAGGCGCGCCGCGTGACGGACGACAAGCACGGAAAGAACCGCCTGGACTTCGCGACCCGCGCGATCCACGGCGGCCAGAGCCACGATCCCACCACCGGCGCGGTGATGGTGCCGATCTACGCCACCTCGACCTACGCCCAGACCAGCCCGGGCCAGCACACCGGCTTCGAGTACTCGCGCAGCCAGAACCCGACCCGCTTCGCCCTCGAGCGGGGCATCGCCGACCTGGAGAGCGGGACCAAGGGCTACGCCTTCGCCTCGGGCCTGGCGGCGATCGCCACCCTGCTGGAGTGCTTCGACGCCGGCGACCACGTGATCGCCAGCGAGGATCTCTACGGGGGCTCGTTCCGGCTGTTCGACAAGGTGCGGACGCGCTCGGCCGGCCTGGAGTTCAGCTACGTCGATATGGCCGACGTCTCGGCCATTGAGGCGGCGATCACGCCCAGGACGCGGATGATCTGGGTGGAGACGCCCACCAACCCGCTGCTGCGGCTGGCCGACCTGGAGGCCATCGCGGCGCTGTGCAAGCGGCGCGGCCTGATCGCCGCGGCCGACAACACCTTCGCCAGCCCATATGTGCAGAGGCCGCTGGAGTTCGGCTTCGACGCGGTGATGCACTCGACCACCAAGTACATCGGCGGCCACTCCGACGTGGTCGGCGGCGCGCTGGTGGTGGGCGACAACGCCGAGCTCCGGGACAAGCTCACCTTCCTGCAGAACGCCATCGGCTCGGTGGCCTCGCCGTTCGACAGCTACCTGACCCTGCGTGGTATGAAGACCCTGGCCCTGCGCATGCAGCGCCACTGCGAGAACGGCCAGCGGATCGCCGAGTGGCTGGAGGCGCGGAAGGACGTGGCCAAGGTGATCTATCCGGGCCTGCCCAGCCACCCACAGCATGACCTGGCCAGGAAGCAGATGTCCGGTTTCGGCGGCATGATCACCGCCGTGCTCGATCGCGACCTGGAGGGAACCAAGCGGATGCTGGCGCGCACCCACCTCTTCACCCTCGCCGAGAGCCTCGGCGGCGTGGAGAGCCTGATCGAGCACCCGGCCATCATGACCCACGCCTCGATCCCGGCCGAGACCCGCGCCCGGATCGGCATCTCGGATGGGCTGATCCGCCTGTCCGTCGGCGTCGAGGATGTCGCCGACCTGATCGCCGATCTGGAGCAGGCGCTGGGCTTAGTTCCACATATGTAGATCGATAGTCCGCGTATGAGTATCGAAGGAGCGCATATGCGGAAATCGGCTGGTCAGAGGAACAGGTCGGCGCAGGCGTCGGTGATGGCGTCGACGTCCAGGCGATAGTGGCGGTAGAGGTCCGGCAGGTCGCCGACCTGGCCGAAGCTGTCCAGCCCCAGGGCGCTGACCCGCTGGCCCAGCACGCCGCCCAGCCAGGAGAGCGTCGCGGGCGACCCGTCGACCACGGTGACGAGGCCCGCGCCGGCCGCGAGCCGGCCCAGAAGGGCCTCGGCGTGGCTCGTACGGCGTTGGCCCGAGGTCCAGCGTTGCCGCCGAGCCGCCATCCAGTCCCGGTGCAGCAGGCCAGGCGAGACCACGTTCAGCACGCCCAGGCCGGGGATGTCGTCGGCCAGCTGTTCGGCCGCCGCCAGCACCTCGGGCGCCACCGCGCCGCAGAAGACGATCGCCGCGTCCGAGGCTGGACCCGGCGCCTTCAGCCAGTAGGCGCCCTTCAGCGCGTCCTCGCGCCAGTCATCGTCCGTGCGCTCCACCTGCGCCAGGGCGCGCGTGGTGAGGCGCAGATAGACCGATCCGCCGTCCTCAGCCTGCATGTGCTGGAACGACCAGCGCATGATCTCGGACAGCTCGTCCACGAAGGCGGGCTCGAAGTAGGTCAGGCCCGGCTGGCCGATGCCGATCAGCGGCGTGTAGATCGACTGGTGCGCGCCGCCCTCCGGGCCGAGGGTCAGGCCGGACGGCGTGGCGACCAGCATGAACCGGGCGTCCTGGTAGCAGGCGTAGTTCAGCGCATCGAGGCCGCGGCTGATGAAGGGGTCGTAGACCGTCCCGATCGGCAGCAGGCGCTGGCCGAACAGCGGAGCCGAGAGCCCGAAGGCGGCGAGGTTCAGGAACAGGTTGTGCTCGGCGATGCCCAGCTCGACGTGCTGGCCCGCGCCGCCGCCGGCCCACTTCTGCGGCGACGGGATCTTGGCGTCGCGGAAGACGTCGGCGGTTTCCCGGCGCCGGAACAGGCCGCGCTGGTTCACGAAGCCGCCCAGGTTCGTCGACACCGTCACATCGGGCGAGGTGGTGACGATGCGGTCCGCCAGCGGATGGCCGCCCTTGGCGAGGTCCAGCAGGATGCGGCCGAACGCCTGCTGGGTCGATTGTTCGGCGCCGTCCGGGCTGGGGAAGTCTGCCCGGGCGGGCACCGGCACGGGCTCGGCGGAGAAGCGCCGATCCGCCGGCTGGGCGAAGGGTGCGGCGTCGATGAAGGCGCGGACCTCGTCCTGGTCCGACCCGGTCATACCGGCCAGCGGCTCCCACTCCTGGCCCTCCGGCACGCCCATGGCCTGGCGCAAGGTCTCGACCTGAGACGGGGTCATCAGGCCGGCGTGGTTGTCCTTGTGCCCCTGCAGCGGCAGGCCGAACCCCTTGATGGTGTAGGCGATGAACAGGGTCGGGGTGTCGTCCTGGGCGGCGTCGAACGCCTCGGTGAGGGTCTCCATGCAGTGGCCGCCCAGCCCGATCATCAGCTCGTGCAAAGCCGCGTCGTCAAAGCTTTCCAGCAGGGCTGGCACGCCCTTCTCGCGGCCGATGTCGCGGGTCAGCCGCTCGCGCCAGGCCGCGCCGCCCTGGTAGGTAAGGGCCGCGAACTCGGCGTTGGGGCAGGCCTCGATCCAGGCCTGCAGCGCCTTGCCGCCCGGACGCGCGAAGGCCCGCATCTGGGCCTTACCCCACTTCAGCGTCACCACCCGCCAGCCGGCGGTCTCGAAGATGTCGTCGAACCGGTCGAACATCCTGTCGGCGGTGGTCGCATCGAGGCTTTGCCGGTTGTAGTCGACGATCCACCAGCAGTTCCGGATGTCGTGCTTGTAGGCCTCGATCAGGCACTCGTAGATGTTGCCCTCGTCCAGCTCGGCATCGCCCAGGGTGGCCACGAACCGGCCCTTGCGCGCCGGGTCCAGCAGGCCGTGGCCCTCCAGGTAGTCCTGCATCAGCGAGGCGAAGGCGGTGATCGCCACGCCAAGCCCCACAGAGCCGGTGGAAAAGTCGACGTCGTCCTTGTCCTTGGTGCGCGAGGGATAGGACTGGGCGCCGCCGAAGCTACGGAAGTTCTCCAGCTGCTCGCGGGTCTGGCGGCCGATCAGGTACTGCGCGGCGTGGAACACCGGGCTGGCGTGCGGCTTCACCGCCACCCGATCCTCGGGCTTCAGGGCGTGGAAGTAGAGCGCGGTCATGATGGCGCTAATCGAGGCGCAGGACGCCTGGTGACCGCCCACCTTCAGCCCGTCGCGGCTCTCGCGCAGGTGGTTGGCGTTGTGGATCGTCCAGGTGGCCAGCCATCGCAGGCGGGCGTCCACGCGCCGCAGAAGCTCGGCGTTTTGAGCGGCGCCGATATTGTGACCGGCTTTCGCCGCGGCTTTGGGCTGGAGCATGGAAATTGCGCTGGCCTCGGTCTGTCGGGCTGAAGTTCCTCCCCAAGCCGCAGCTCCGGGGTTCGTTGCGCCCGGTTCTAACAGACTTCCGGCATGAACGTGAGGCGGCCGCTGTGTGACGTAGTTTTGCTCTCTCGAAACATCGGTACGTTCCGATTGACGCCGCTCTTTCCTTGAGGGCAGCCTTGGTCCCGGACAGCGCCGACAGAGCGCGCCGGAGGAAATTCGAATGACCGCGACCGCGCCTGCCGCGGCGGCCGAGAAGCTGCCGCTCCGCACCAAGCTGGCCTTCGGCATCGGCAGCGCCGCCGAGATCATCGCGCTCTACGCGGTCTCAAGCTTCGCCCTGCTCTACTACAATCAGGTCATGGGCGTGCCCGCGCACTGGATCGGCATCGCCATCTCGGTGAGCCTGGTGCTGGACGGGCTGACGGAGCCGGTCGTCGGCTCGTGGTCGGACCGCACCAAGTCGAAGCTGGGTCGCCGGCATCCGTGGATGTACGCCGCGCCCATCCCGATCGCCCTCACCTTCTATTTCATCTTCAATCCGCCCGAAGGCCTGGACCAGATGGGCCTGACCCTGTGGTGCGGCGTGTTCGTCTCGCTGTTGCGGCAGGTGATGACCTTCTTCCATACGCCGCACCTGGCGCTGGGGGCCGAGCTCTCGCCCAACTATCTCGAGCGCTCGAAGGTGATGGCCTACAACAGCTTCTTCACCTGGGCCGGCGGCGCGTCGATGACGTGGATCGCGCTCAGCTACTTCTTCCCGTCGACGCCCGAGTATCCGCGCGGCCTGCTGAACCCGGCGCCCTGGCCGAACTTTGCCCTGACCATGGCCCTGACGATCGTGGTGGTGCTGTTCGCCTCGGCCTGGTTCACCCGCGACCGCATCCCCCACCTGCCGCAGCCGGCGGCGGACGTGAAGAAGTTCAGCATGTCGGAGTTCTTCGCCGACGTCTGGAAGGCGCTGCAGAACCGCAACTACGTCTGGCTGCTGATCGGGATCTTCTTCCTGTCGATGATGATCGGCCTGAAGGAGGGCCTGCGCCTCTACACGGGCACCTTCTACTGGGAGCTCTCCAGCGAGGAGCTGCGCTGGTTCGTGATCGGCAGTTTCGTCGGCTACGCCGCGGCCTTCGCCTTCGCGGCCAGGATGCATGGCAAATTCGACAAGCGCGCGACCCTGGTCTGGGGCGGCGTGGCCTATTCGGTGACGACGGCGGCGCCCCTGGTGGCCGGTCTGACCGGCGTGCTGACGCCCGAGACGCCGAACCTGCTGGCGATCCTGATCGCCTGGTCCGCGCTGTCCTATGGGTCGCTCAGCGTGCTGCAGATCGGGGCGATGTCGGCTCTGGCCGACATCGCGGACGAGAACGAACTTCGCTTCGGCGTGCGGCAGGAGGGAATTCTCTACTCCACGCGGGCCCTGGCGGCGAAGATCGACCAGGCTATCGGCTCGGTTCTCGCGGGCTTCGTGCTTCTGCTCATCGCCTTCCCGGAAAAGGCGCGTCCCGGCGCGGTCGCCGACGGCGTCCTGCACAACCTGGCCCTCTGGGACGGGGTTCTGGCGGCCATACCGGGCCTGATCGCCGCCGTGTGCTACGGCCGTTATCGCATCAGCAAGCAGACCTACGAGGAGACCCGCGCCGCCCTGGTGGCCCGACGGGCCCGCGCGAGCGTCGCGGCCGAACCGGCGGTGGTGAAGGATCCTCCGGGCGTCGCCGCGGCGACGCCGGCCGAATAGGTCAGACGGCCGCTTCGAGGGCCTGCATCAGGCTGCCGGTGTAGGCGGCGTGGCCCACATGGGTCAGCCGCGCCTCGAAGTCGGCCCAGATCTCCCCGCCCAGGTTTCGCCAGCGGCGGCAGAAGGCATAGTCCTCGGACAGGTACTGTCCGGTCTCGGGCTCGATCATGGTGTCGAACACCATCACCGTCTCGGCGGCGGCCCGATCGGCCATGTCGCCCATCTTGGCGCGGAGCTCGGGGTGGGCGTCGAACAGCCGCTGCATCGCGTCGCGGCTGATCATCAGGAACCCGGTGCCGCCGTAGGCGACCTGGGCGAAGCCGTCGTTCACCTCGACGCTGTTCTGCGGGTTGGGCAGGAAGCGCACGACGTAGCCGATCGCGGCGGCCTGAAGGTCGGAGACGCCCTTCTCCACCGCCTTGCGCACCTTGTTCCAGTCGATCTTCTTCAGCGGACAGACCGCCGCGATGACGTCCTTGCCCGAGTCCAGCAGGCGGAAGACGTTGTGTGGCAGGAAGGCGATGTCGGCGTCGATGAAGAGCAGGTGCGTGGCCTCGGGGTGGGCCAGGAACTGCGCCGCCAGCCGGGATCGGCCCCGGGTGATCAGCGCCTCGCCGCCCATCATCTCCACGTGCAGGCCCACGCCGCGCTCGCGGCAGGCGTCCTTCAGGGTCAGCAGGGACTGCACGAAATGCAGGGTGAGCTGGCCGCCATAGCAGGGCACAGCGAGGTAGATGTAGGGCTTGCTCGGATCAGGCATGGCCCGACCATAGAGGCCGCTCAGGGGGCCGTCGATGCACGCCGTCGCGCGAGGCGGATCACCAGGTAGCCGGCCACGGCCAGCGCCACGCCGATAGCGTCCGCCACGAAGTCGGCGACGTCGCCGTGGCGGCCCAGCGGCGAGGCCGCCTGCGCGATTTCCACCACCACGCCATAGGCCAGGGCGAAGAGCGGTATGGCCAGACGCCGCTCGGGCGCCAGGATGTAGCCGGTGGCGGTCAGCACGAACCAGGCGGCCGTATGCTCGAACCGGTCGCCCGTGCCGGGGTCCGGCAGGTCCTCGGTGGGCAGCATGCACAGCACCATGAGGATCGCGGTCGCGAGCGCGTAGAGGCCCAGGCGGACCGGGCGGGGCAATCGATGGGGGAGGAGCATCGTCCTCTTACTTGCACGTCCGACTGCGTCTCTCTAGCGTCCGCCCGCTCAAGAAAAGGTCGAGGACGCGTGCAGTGACGATCGAGGCGGTGATCTGGGATTTCGGTGGGGTGTTCACCTCCTCGCCGTTCGAGGCGTTCAATCGCCTGGAAGAGGAACGTGGCCTGCCCAAGGACCTGGTCCGGCGGGTGAACTCGATCAATCCGGACACCAACGCCTGGGCGCTGTTCGAGCGCAACGAGATCGACGCCGCGGGCTTCGACGAACTGTTCCTGGCCGAGTCCACTGCCCTGGGTCACCCGTTGCGTGGCGCCGATGTGCTGCCGCGCCTGAACGGGATGCTGCGCCCGCGGATGGTCGAGGCGCTGAAGGCCTGCAAGGCGCAGTTCAAGGTCGGGTGCATCACCAACAACGTCGTGTCGATGCACAGCCCCGGCCAGGACGAGGGCCAGAAATCGGCGGGCGCGATGGCGCAGGTGATGCCGCTGTTCGACGCCATCATCGAGAGTTCCAAGGCCGGGGTGCGCAAGCCTGACCCCAAGATCTACCTGATGATGTGCGACCTGCTGGCGGTGAAGCCGGAGGCCTGCGTCTACCTCGACGACCTGGGCATCAACTGCAAGCCGGCGGCGGGCCTGGGCATGAAGGCGATCAAGGTCGTCGACGTGGACCAGACCCTGGCCGAACTGTCCGGTTACACCGGCCTCGGCTTCGGCGCGGAGCAACCGGCGTGAGCCGGCCGCAGCGCATCGGCGCCGAGGCGGCGTTGAAGGCCCTGCCCGGCTGGGCGCAGGGCGACGGCGAGCGGGAGACGATCGTGCGGACCTATCGGTTCGCCGACTTCAACGCGGCGTTCGGGTTCATGACCCGGGTGGCGATCCTGGCCGACAAGCTGGACCACCATCCGGAGTGGTTCAACGTCTACAACCGGGTCGAGGTGGTGTTGACCACCCACGACGCCGACGGCGTGACCGAGCTGGACGTGAAACTGGCGACCTTCATGGACGAGATCGCCGGGGCCGCCGCCGCCTAGTTCACTACGATCGAGCCCAGCAGCACGCGGGCGCCGGGCTTGCCGAGGATGAGGTCGGTCTGCCGCTGCAGCGACTGGCCGAGGTACTCCGGATTGGGCAGCTGTCCGGTGGACAGCCCCGCCGAATAGGACTGCACGGTCTGCACGAAGGCCGCCCGCAGGCGCGGGAGGGACTGTTGCGCGCGGGTGCGCAGCGCCTCGTTCGGGATGTCCAGGCCGCAGTCCACCGACAGCACGCCCCGGCGGCCGTCGTTGCGGATCGTCGTACCCAGCAGGGTCTCGATCGCCATGTAGGAGCCGCCGCCAGACTTCTTCTTGTCACCGCCCTCAGCGGCCGCTCGAGCGGCCGCCGGCGCGAGGACGAGCGCGGCGAGGCTGAGGAATAGGCGGCGATCCATGCGCAACAGATCGTCGATCATGGTTAGCGGTCTCTTTACGAGCAGGTGCGACACCTTGGGGAACGACGCCTGAAAACTGCTTCGGAGCCCCGCCTTGGGCCGATTTGCGCCGACCAACCTCGACCTCGACGGCAAGGTCATCCTCGTCACGGGCGGCACCGGCTCCTTCGGCCGCCGCTTCATCGAGACGGTCCTCGACCGCTACTCGCCGCGAAAGCTGATCGTCTACTCCCGCGACGAACTGAAGCAGAGCGAGATGCAGATCGATCTCGCCGAGCGGTTCGGGCCCAACAAGCTGGCCGCCATGCGCTTCTTCCTGGGCGATGTGCGCGACCGCGAGCGCCTGACCCTGGCCCTGCGCGGCGTCGACGTGGTGATCCACGCCGCGGCCCTGAAGCAGGTGCCCGCCGCCGAGTACAACCCCTCGGAATGCATCCACACCAACGTGCTGGGCGCCGAGAACGTGGTCTGGGCCTGCCTGAACAACCGGGTGAAGCACGTGGTGGCGCTGTCCACCGACAAGGCCTGCAACCCGATCAACCTGTACGGCGCCACCAAGCTGGCCTCGGACAAGACCTTCGTGGCGGCCAACAACCTGTCGGGCGACATCGGCACGCGGTTCGCGGTGGTGCGCTACGGCAACGTGGTCGGTTCGCGCGGTTCGGTGATCCCGTTCTTCCAGCGGCTGATCCAGCGCGGCGCCGGCGAACTGCCGATCACCGACACCCGCATGACCCGCTTCCTCATCACCCTGGGTGAGGGCGTGGAGTTCGTGCTGTCCTCGCTGGACACCATGCACGGCGGCGAGATCTTCGTGCCGAAGATCCCCTCGATGAAGATCACCGACATCGCCGAGACCCTGGCGCCCGGCATGGCCACCAAGCTGGTCGGCATCCGCCCGGGCGAGAAGCTGCACGAGATGATGATCTCGGCCGACGACGCCCGGAACACGGTGGACCTCGGCGACCGCTACGCCATCGAGCCGGCCTTCGTGGAGTACCCGCGCGAGCCTCTGAAGGGGACCAGCCTGGTCGACGACTTCAGCTACGCCAGCGACACCAACCACGACTGGCTGGATGGCGCGGGCCTGATGCGGATGCTGGCCGAGGACAAGCCGGTCGAGCGCCGCCGCCGGTCCGACGACTGACATGATCCTCCCCTACGGCCGCCAGACGATCGAGGACGACGACATCGCGGCCGTCGCCGAGGCGCTGCGGGCCGATTTCCTGACCACCGGCCCCACGGTCGAGGCCTTCGAACGCGCCTTTGCCGAGACTGTCGGCGCGCGGCACGCCGTGGCCTGCTCGAACGGCACGGCGGCGCTGCACCTGGCCATGCTGGCCCTGCGGGTGCAGCCGGGCGAGGTGGTGATCGCGCCGTCGATCACCTTCCTGGCCACGGCCAACTGCGCCCGCTACGTCGGCGCCGACGTGGTGTTCGCCGACGTCGACCCGGACAGCGGCCTGATGACCGCCGACACCCTGGCCGACGCGCTGAAGCGTGTGGGCGATCGCAGGCTGCGCGCCGTGCTGCCGGTGCACCTGCGCGGAGACGCGGTGGAGTTGCCTGCCCTGGCCGCCCTGGCCCACGGCGCGGGCGCCGTCCTCGTGGAAGACGCGCCCCATGCCCTCGGCACGACCATGCGGTACGGCAACACCGCCGAGACGGTGGGCGATGTCCGCCACTCGGCCATGGCCACCTTCTCGTTCCATCCGGTGAAGACCATCGCCACCGGCGAGGGCGGCATGATCACCACCAACGACCCCGCCATCGCCGAGCGCCTGCGCACCCTGCGCAGCCACGGCATGGTCCGGCCCGAGGGGTGCGAGCCCTGGTGGTACGAGATGCCCGAGCCGGGCTTCAACTACCGCCTGCCCGACATCCTCTGCGCCCTGGGTCTGTCGCAGCTGAAGAAGCTGCCGCGCTTCGCCGAGCGCCGTCGCGCCCTGACCGCGCTCTACAGGGACGCCCTGGCTCCGCTGGCGCCTGCCTTGCGCATCGCGACGCAGCCGTCTTGGAGCGATCCGGCCCTGCATCTGCTGGTGGCGCTGATCGACTTCGAGGCGGTGGGCAAGACGCGTCGCGAGGTCGTCGACGCCCTGAAGGCGCGCGGCGTCGGGACCCAGGTCCACTATATCCCGGTGCACCGCCAGCCGTACTACCGCGAGCGCTATGGCGAGCTGGACTTGCCGGGCGCGGAGGCGTGGTACGCGCGCTGCCTCTCCCTGCCGCTCTATCCGGGCATGGGGGACGGCGACGTGGAGAAGGTCGCCGCCGCGTTGAAGGACGTGCTGGGGCTCTAGGTTTTCGGCTTCGGCTTGCGCATCCGCATCAGGCCTTCCTGCGCGCAGGAGGCCACCAGCACGCCGTCCGAGGCCCGATAGATGTAGCCGAGGTTGAAGCCGCGGCCGCCCGAGGCCGAGGGGCTTTCCTGCACATACAGGTGCCATTCGTTGAAGTCGGTCGGATGGTGGAACCACATGGCGTGGTCCAGGCTGGCCGACTGGAAGCCCGGCGTGCGCCAGCTCACTCCGTGCGGCCGGATCGCGGTGCCCAACAGGCTCATGTCCGAGGCGTAGGCCAGGATCACCTGCTGCATGTGCGCCTCGGTGATCGGGTGGCGGGCGCGGAACCAGACCTGCTGGTTGGGCTCGCGCCTGTCGGGCGTGGCGGTGTCGAAGCGGCCGCCGACGGTGCGCATCTCGATAGGCTGGACCCGATCGATCCAGTCCACGTCTTCAGGCGGCGGGTTGGGGTTCATCCGCTTGCGGACGATCGAGTCGTCCTCGACCGTCTCCCACTCAGGCGCGTCGGGCATGTCGGCCTGGTGCTCGTAGCCCTCCTCGGCGCTCTGGAACGAGGCGGCGAGGTTGAAGATCTGCTGGCCGCGCTGGACGGCGATCACGCGCCGGGTCGTGAAGCTGCCGCCGTCGCGGCTGCGGTCCACCTCGAAGACGATCGGGATCGACGGGTCGCCGGGGCGGATGAAATAGCAGTGCAGAGAGTGGCAGATCCGCTCTTCGACGGTCTCATAGGCCGCCAGCAGCGACTGGGCGATCACCTGGCCGCCATAGATGCGCTGGCGCTGTTCCGCGTCGGGCGTCGTGCCGCGGAAGAGGTTCACTTCAAGCCGCTCGAGCTTGAGGGTCTCGGCCAGCGTCTGGGTGGTGTCCATCGGGCGTCCGCGATGCTGCAACTGCGAAGCCGGGTGGATTACGCCCGGGAAGCGCGCGCGTCTACGCCTGGGCCTTCATCCGCAGCAGGCCTTCCTGCGCCACCGAGGCCACCAGCGTGCCGTCCTCCGCGTAGATCGCGCCGCGGATCAGCCCCCGGCCGTCGGACGCAGAGGGGCTGTCGTGCACATAGAGGTGCCAGTCGTTGAAGTTGGTCGGCTTATGGAACCACATGGCGTGGTCGAGGCTGGCCGACTGGAAGCCCTTGGTCTGCCAGTGGACCCCGTGCGGGCGCATGGCCGTCGACAGCAGGTTCATGTCCGAGGCGTAGGCCAGGATCACCTGGTGCATGCGCGGATCGTCGCCGATCGGCGTGGCGCAGCGGAACCAGTTCTGCGACTCCGGCTCCTTCGGCGTCTTGTCCAGCCAGTAGGTGCGCGCGTCCTTGGAGCGCATCTCGATCGGCATCGGGCGCGAGAGCCAGCGCTTCGCCTGCTCGGGCGCGTTCTTCATCATCTCCAGCATCACCTCGCGCTGGTCGCGCAGCTCGGACCAGTGCGGGCCCGGCGGCATCGAGGCCTGGTGGAAGAAGCCCTCCTCCGGGTCCTTGAACGAGGCGGCGAGGTTGAAGATCTGCTTGCCGTGCTGAACGGCTATCACCCGGCGGGTCGTGAAGCTGCCGCCATCACGGCTGCGGTCCACCTCGAAGACGATCGGCACGGTCGGGTCGCCCGGGCGGATGAAGTAGCAGTGCAGCGAGTGGCAGATGCGCTCTTCGACGGTCTCGTAGGCCGCCAGCAGCGACTGGGCGATCACCTGCCCGCCGAAGATCCGGCCCGGCGAGTTGTCGGGCGAGGTCCCCCGGAACAGGTTCTCCTCGATCCGCTCCAGCTGCAGCGTCTCGACCAGGGTCTCGTCCTGGGCCTCGGTCTCGGGGGTCGGGTTCTCGCTCATGGCGAGCGGCGATACGCGGGCGTGGCGGCGGCGGCAAGGCTTGACGTCGGCCCCTCTTGCGCGGCCTAGAGCCTGTCGGGCTCGGATGGAACCATCCGAACCCGATCAACAGGCTCTATCTTTTTGGTTTGGAGCGCGTCTTGCGGCGAAACCGGTGGCCATCGCCTGACGCGCTCTAGAGGCGCTCATGTCGTTCGACTGCACTGTCCTGACCATGTTCCCGGACGCGTTTCCGGGGCCGCTGGGCGTATCCCTGATCGGGACGGCGTGGCGAGAGGCCGCGCTCTGGTCGTTGGAAACAGTGGACATTCGGGCCTTTTCCACAGATAAGCGCGGCTTCCTCGACGACACCCCCGCGGGTGGCGGTCCGGGGCAAGTGATGCGGGCGGACGTGATCGCCTCTGCGCTGGACAGCGTGGAGCGGCGCGGACGGCCGCTTTTGTACATGAGCGCCAGGGGTCGTCCCCTCACCCAGGCGCGCGTGAAGGAGTGGGCCCAGGCGCCTGGGCTGATCGTCCTCTGCGGACGGTTCGAGGGGGTGGACCAGCGGGTGCTCGACGCCCGGGGGTTCGAGGAGGTCTCCGTCGGAGACGCGGTGCTCGCCGGTGGCGAGGCGGCGGCGATGGTGGCGATCGAGGCGTGCGTACGGCTTGTCCCGGGTGTGCTGGGCCAGGCCGAGAGCTTGAGTGAAGAAAGCTTCGAGGACGGTCTTCTCGAGCATCCGCAGTACACGCGACCGCGGGCGTTCGAAGGGCACGACATTCCCGAGGTGCTGCTGTCCGGGAACCACGCGGCCATCCGCAAGTGGCGCCAGGAACAGCGGAACGAGACTACGCGGGAGCGGCGTCCGGACTTGTGGGCGCGGCGATCCGCCAATCAACAGGCAAAGGGCGACTAAGCCCAGTAAGGATCACGACAATGGCTGCGAACATCATTGAGACCCTGCGCAAGGAAGAGGCCGCCCGCCTCCTGACCGACCGCAAGATCCCCGACTTCCGTCCGGGCGACACCGTCCGCGTGAACGTGAAGATCAAGGAAGGCGATCGCGAACGCATCCAGGCCTACGAGGGCGTCTGCATCGCCCGCGCCGGCCAGGGCGTCGACGAGAACTTCACCGTCCGCAAGATTTCGTTCGGCGAAGGCGTGGAGCGTCTGTTCCCGCTGCTGTCGCCGAATATCGACAGCATCGAAGTGAAGCGCCGCGGCGTCGTCCGTCGCGCCAAGCTGTACTACCTGCGCGACCGTCGCGGTAAGTCGGCCCGGATCGCCGAGCGCCAGATGACGACGACCAAGGAAGAGGCTTCGTCGGAAGGCTAAGCGCTTTCAGGCACTGAAGAATCAGAACGGCGGCCGGAGCGATCCGGCCGCCGTTTTCCGTTGTGGGGCTGGGGAGGGCCTCACGCCGGAAGGGGGACGCTCCGCCGCGCGCGCAAGGTCGCGCCGGCCGCGCCGAAGCCCAGGATCATCAGCGCCCAGGAGGCTGGCTCGGGAACCGCCGCCCCGCTCATGAAGGCGCCGGACTTCGAGGCGTAGGTGACGCCTTCGGGCAGGGTCCAGTCGAAGGTCATGGTGTGGGAGAAGTCCGACACCCCGCCACGGGCCGCCGTGGTGGAGAGGGCGGCGCGCCAGTAGAGCGTGCGCGTCTGGTTGGCCAGGAGCTGGATCGTCCCGCCGGTCTGGTAGTCGCCGCTGATGCCGAAGCGGCCGTTGTTGAACCAGCGGTTCCGGTTGTCGCCGAAGTAGTACTCGACGATGGCCGAGGCGCTGCCGTTGGCGCCGCCGCTGACCACGCCGTCCACCGTGAAGAGGTAGGGGATCTCCAGGAGGCCGCCGGTCGTGTTGGTCAAGGTGATCGTGTCCCAGATGGAGGCCGAGGCCGCGCCGCCGTAGGTGCAGCTCGTCGGCGCGCAGCCGCCGGGTCCGGTGGCGGTGGTGGCCGTCAGGGCCTTGAGCTCGACGACGGCCAGATCGCCCGAGCCTGAGGTCGAGACGGCGGCGCGCTCACGGCTGCCCGCGATGGCCGCGAAGCCGGATCCGCCGACGGTCACGCCGTCGGTGGTCACCTGCGCGCCATAGCCGGCCCCGGTGTCCTGGGCGCGGCCGTCGGTGGCGTAGAAGCCGATCGACAGCGCGAGGCTCGCGCCGATCAGCACCGAGCGGAAAGTGGGTATCTGGAAGCTGGTCATGGTCTGGTCCTTGGATAAGGGCGCAGCCGGCCGCTCACGCCGGCCGGGGCCGCCGCGTCGTCGGATGCGCGTTGGGAGACGCCGCCGGGGCGGCGCGAAAATCAGGCGGCGCCGGGTCCCGCGGCCAGGGCCGCGCGCCAGCCGTCGGGCGTCATGGTGGCCAGGTACTGGGCCTGCATCTCACCGGTCAGCACCTCGATCATCAGGGCGTTCTCGACCCAGAGCTCGATGACGCCGAACATGCCGCCGCGCATCCGGGTCTTGGCGATCCAGCCGTGCTCGGCGGCCAGGGCGAAGACCTCGTCGCGCGCCAGCGGGGAGGCGATGGCGACGTGCACCGCGCCGTGCCGCACCGCCGCGCCTGCCCGGCCTTCCGCGTCCGCGTCCCCGGCGGCGGGGTGCAGTTCCGTGCCGCGCGGATAGACCTCGATGGCCGAGTTGCGATGGTCGCCGGCGAGCACGATCACCGAGCCTTCCGCGATCGGCGGAAAGGGGAAGACCTCGCCGCGCCACAGCTGGGCGATGGCCTCGCCGACCCGGATCGGATCGTCGGCGGCGATGGAGAGGTGGAAGATCATCGGTCGGCTCCGTCGTTGGACGGACGTTTCACTAGACACGCCGCCCCCGCTCAGAAATCCCCGATATTGCAGAGGGGGCTGCATCGATGCAGGGTCCCCCCATGATCGATTGGGACGACCAGCGCTTCTTCCTGGCCGTGGTGCGGACGGGCAGCACGATCGCGGCCTCGCGCGTGCTCGGCGTGAACCAGACGACCGTCTCGCGCCGGATCGCCCAACTCGAGGAGCGGGTGGGCGCGGTGCTGTTCGACCGCCAGCGCGAGGGCTACCGACTGAAACCCGCGGCCGAGCCCCTGGTGGCGCTCGCCGAACAGGCGGAGCTGACCGCCCAGGCGTTTGCCGACCTCGCGGCGTCGGTGGCGCGCGGCCTGGATCACCTGCGGGTGACCACCAACGAACCGCTGGCCAACACGGTGCTCGCGCCCGCCATCGCCGCCTTCCGCGCCCAGCGCCCGGAGGTGCGGATCGACGTGGTGATCACCCCGCGCCAACTGGACCTGATGCGCGGCGAAGCCGACATCGCCCTGCGCGCCGCGCCGCAGCCGACCGAGCCCGACCTGATCGCCCGGCGCGTGGGCGACGCCCATTGGGGCGTCTACTGCAGCCGCGACTACGCCCGGTTCAACGGGGCGCCGGAGGGTCTGGCCGACCTCGAGCGGCACACCCTGCTGATGATCCCCGACGCCAGCGGCTCCCGCCTGGGTGAACTGGTCCCGGCCGCCCGGCGCGAGTACCGGGAGATGGTCAACGACCTCTGTGTCTCGGCGCGCGCCGGCCTGGGGGTCGCGAGCCTGCCTTGCGTGCTGGGCGACGGCATGCCGGACTTCGTGCGCTGCTTCGTCCAGCCCGAGCCGGTGACGCCGGTGTGGCTGGTCTATCCCGAGCGGCTGCGCGGCGCGCCGGAGGTCCGGGCGTTCCTCGATACGGTGATCCAGCACACGCTGGACGCGCGCGACACGCTGGCCGGGCGCATCACGCCGGCCTGAGCCTGCATCGAACCTCGATCCGAACACGACACACTCTGGCTTGGCTTTCCCGGGCGACCGTTGTTACCCACGGCGGTAAGCACAATCGGGGAGGGTGAAATGGGGGCGCTGCAAGTCGACACGTCGATCCGGGAGGAAGACGGCCGGTTCTTCGCCGACCTGTCCCGGGACTGGGAGATCTGGGGCCCGAACGGCGGCTACGTTTCGGCGATCGCGCTGCGCGCGGCCGGCACGCGGGCTCCGGCGGATCACCGCCCCGCGACCCTGACCGTTCAGTACGTCGGCGTCGGCGCCTTCGGCCCGGCAGAGGCGGTGGTGACCCCGGTGAAGCAGGGGCGAAGCGCATGGCTCCTGAACGTGGCCCTGCAGCAGGAGGGCAAGGTGTTCCTCCAGGCCCAGGTCTGGACCACCAACCGCGCGGGCGGACCGGTGGTGGCCGAGGCGCCGACCCCAGAGGCCCCTGGGCCGGCGGAGCTCAAGACCTACGAGGAACACATCGGCGCGCCGATGGAACACGTCTTCTGGCGCAACTTCGACGCTAAGCCGCTGGTGTTCACGCCGATGGGGGCGCCTCGCCAGGAGCGGGCGGCGACCCTGCGCGAATGGTACCGGTTCAAGGACTTCGACAGCCTCGACCCCTTCGCCGATTTCGGGCGCGCGGTGGTGCTGCTGGACACCATGGTCTGGCCGACCCATCACCGCGGGCGTCGGGAGGCGCCCGACTACATCGCGCCCAGCCTGGACCTGACGGTGTGGTTCCATGAGCCGGCCGGCCCGGCTGAGTGGCTTATGTTCGACGGCGCGGCGGACGTGGCGCGCGAAGGGTTGATCCACGGTCATGCCCGGGTCTGGACCGAGGACGGCCGGCTGGTGGCCAGCGGCGGCTCCAACCTGCTGCACACGCCCAGGCGATAGCGCTGGGCGCGGCGTCGATCCTCAGGCGGCGTCGGCCACGTAGGCGGCGAACTCCTTCGCCAGATGGTCGAACATCAGGCGCATGCGGGGCGAGCCGCGCAGCGTCTCGTGCATGACGATCCAGATGTCGAGGCTGAAGCCGAACTCCCCGGGCATCACCCGCACCAGCTGTTCGCGCCGTCCCAGCCGGTTCTGGCAGACGCCGATCCCGACGCCCGCGCGGATGGCGGCCAGCTGGGCCACGTCGTTGTCGGTGCGATACGAGAAGAGGTCGCGGGTGATCGGCCGGCCGATCGACAGGTCGTTGACCAGCTCGGGATAAGCGCGGTCGAAGCCGATCAGGGTGTGCTTCACCAGTTCGTCGAAGCTGGTCGGCGTGCCGTGTTGCGCCAGGTACTCGGGCGTGGCGTGAAAGCCGAGGCCGAGTTCGCCGACCTTCTTCGCGACAAGGCTGTTCTGCGTCGGGCGCGCCATGCGCACCGCCACGTCGGCGTCCCGGCGGGTGAGGTCGTCGTTCTTGTTGCTGAGCGTCAGCTCCACGTCGATGCGGGGGTTCGCCGCCCGGAAGCGGGCCAGCATCGGCGGGATCACCTCGATGCCGACGATCTCGCTGACCGTCACGCGCACGACGCCGCCCTCGCCGCTGACGATGCCGGCGATGTCACGCCCCGCCGCGCTGGCCGCCGCGGCCATGTCGGCCAGGTGGGGGCGGAAGGCGAGCGCCAGGTCGGTGGGCTGCAGGCCCCGGGGGCTGCGCAGGAACAGCGGCGCGCCGAGCTGGCGTTCGAGCTGGTCGATATGCCGGCCCAGCGTCGGCTGTGTCAGGCGGCGGATGCGCGCCGCGGCGGAGAAGCTGCCGGCCTCCAGCACCGCGTGCAGGCTCTGGAGAAGGTCCCAGTCTGGGGTCGTGGACATGCGACATTGAATAGCTGTTCTGCGCGCTTCGGCAATTCTGTTCTGCTCAGGCCGGGCGCATCCCTGTCGCCGAACGATGGAGGCGCAGATGACGAAACCCCTGGCTCTTGTGATCGGCGCGACGGGCGGCGTCGGCGGGGCGATCGCCGACCGGCTCGTGCAGGACGGTTGGCGGGTGCGCGCGCCGCACCGCGATCCGGACAGGGCCCGGGCGACGAGCGGCCGGCCCGCGTTGGACTGGGTGGCGGGCGATGCGATGGAGGCGGCGTCCATCGTCGCGGCGGCCGACGGGGCCCAGGTCGTGGTTCACGGGGTGAACCCGCCCGGTTACCGCAACTGGGCGGGGCTGCAGATGCCCATGCTGGCGTCCAGCATCGCCGCGGCGCGGACCGCCCGCGCGCGGCTGCTCTTCCCGGGCACGGTCTACAACTACGGACCGGACGCCTTCCCGCTCATCGACGAGGCGTCGCCGCAGACCCCGATCAGCCGCAAGGGCGCGATCCGGGTCCAGATGGAACAGGCGCTGCGCGCGGCGGACGCGCCCGTGCTGATCGTCCGCGCCGGCGACTTCTTCGGCCCTCGTCCCGGCAACAACTGGCTGTCGCAGGGCATCGTCCGCGCGGGCCGGCCGATCACCGGGGTCAGCTATCCCGGTCCGCTGGAGATCCGCCACGCCTGGGCCTATCTGCCCGACGTCGCCGACACCTTCGTTCGGCTGCTGGGCGTCGACCTCGGCGAGGTCGAGAGCTTCCACATGCGGGGCCAGGCGATCACCGGCCACGAGCTGGTCGGCGGGCTGGAGGGCGCGGCCGGGCGCAAGCTGTCGCTGAGCCGACTGCCGTGGTTCGCCATCGCCGCCGCCGCGCCGTTCAACGAGACGCTGCGCGAGATGCAGGAGGTCCGCTATCTGTGGCGCCGCGAGGTGCTGCTGGACGGCCGCCGCCTGGAGGCCCGCCTGGGCCACGAGCCGCGCACGCCGCTGATCGAGGCGCTGCGAACCGCCCTGGTCGGCCAGGGCTCGCTGGCGGCGGAGGGTGCGCGTGCGGCGTGAAGCAAGAAAATTGCTGCCCTAGCGGCATCCATGCGGCGTCGCAGCACTAGACGTGCGCATATCGCCGGACCTACATGCCGCCCATGCCCGGCAAGACGCTCTACGACAAGATCTTTGACGCCCACGTCGTCGCCGAACAGGACGGCGAGGCGATCCTCTATATCGACCTGCACCTCATCCACGAGGTGACGACGCCGCAGGCCTTCGCCGGCCTTCGCGCCAGCCGTCGGCCTGTGCGCCGGCCCGACCGCACGCTGGCGGTGGCCGACCACAACGTGCCGACCGAGGGCCAGGCGCTGGGCGTGGACGCGGTCGCCGACGAGGAGGCGCGTCTCCAGCTTCAGACCCTGGGCAAGAACGTCGAGGCCTATGGCATCGAGTACTTCCCGATGGGCGACATCCGGAACGGGATCGTCCACGTGGTCGGCCCCGAGCAGGGCCGCACCCAGCCGGGCATGACCATCGTCTGCGGCGACAGCCATACCTCGACGCACGGCGCGTTCGGCGCGCTGGCGCACGGCATCGGCACGTCCGAGGTGGAGCACGTCCTGGCCACCCAGACCCTGCGCCAGAAGAAGGCCAGGAACTTCCGCGTCCGCATCGAGGGCGAGCCTGCCCCCGGCGTCGGCGCCAAGGACTTCGCCCTGGCGGTGATCGGCGAGATCGGCACGGCCGGCGGCACCGGTTACGTCATCGAGTACGCGGGCTCGGCGGTGCGCGCGTTGTCGATGGAGGGCCGGATGACCCTCTGCAACCTGACGATCGAGGGCGGCGCGCGGGCCGGCCTGGTCGCGCCCGACGAAACGACCTTCGCCTATCTGGTCGGCCGCCCGTCGTCGCCGAAGGGCGGCGCCTGGGACATGGCCGTCTCGTACTGGAAGACCTTCTTCTCGGACGAGGACGCCGTCTTCGATCGCGAGATCGTGCTGGACGCGGCGAAGATCGCCCCGACGGTCACCTGGGGCACCAGCCCGGAGGACGTGGTCGCCATTACCGGCGTGGTGCCCGATCCCTCCCGCTTCGACACCCCCGACAAACGCGCCTCGGCGGCGCGGGCCCTGGAGTACATGGGCCTCTCCGCCGGCCAGCCGATCACCGACGCCAAGGTCGATGTGGTGTTCATCGGCTCGTGCACGAACAGCCGCATCGAGGACCTGCGCGCCGCGGCGAAGATCGCCGAGGGCCGGAAGGTGGCCGACGGCGTACGCGCCATGATCGTCCCGGGCTCGGGCCTGGTGGCCGCCCAGGCCGAGGAGGAGGGCCTGGACGAGGTGTTCAAGGCCGCCGGCTTCGAATGGCGCGAGCCGGGCTGCTCCATGTGCCTCGGCATGAACCCCGATCGCCTGACCAGCGGCCAGCGCTGCGCCTCGACCTCGAACCGCAACTTCGAGGGTCGCCAGGGTCGTGGCGGGCGCACCCACCTGATGAGCCCGGCGATGGCCGCCGCCGCGGCGATCGCCGGCCACATCGCCGACGTCCGGGATTTCCTGTGAGGTCGCTCCGTGATTAGGGGGCTGGACCACGTCGCCCTCGTGGTCCGCGATCTGGACGCGGCCATCGACGGCTACGCGCGCCTGCTGGGCGTCACCCCCGACTGGATCGGCCGGGGCGGCGGCGTGCGCCAGGCCTGGTTCCAGTTTCCGAACATGGCGCTGGACCTGATCTCGCCCGAGGGCGACGGCGCGTTCGCCGATGGCGTGCGGGCGCATCTCGCCGATGCGGGCGAGGGCGTCTGGGCCCTGGCCTTCGCCAGCGACGACATCGTGGGCGATGCCAAGCTGCTGAACCGCCGGGGCATCCCCACCAGTGAGCCGGCTCCCGTCCGGACCAGATCGGACGACGGCAGCGTGCGCGAGTGGACCGGCGCCAGTCTCGACCCCACGGCCACCGGCGGGACGCGCATCCTGCTGATGGCGACGCGCGCCGAGCCCCTGCCGCTGGCCACGCCGTCCGCCGAGGCGCCGATCACCCGGCTGGACCATGTGGTGGTCATGACGCCCAACGTGGACCGGGCGCTGGCCGTCTACGGCGCCAAGCTGGGCCTCGACCTGCGGCTCGATCGCGAGAACCCCAAGTGGAACGCGCGCCAGCTCTTCTTCCGCTGCGGCGACTCCGTGATCGAGATGGCGGCCAGGATCGGCGGCCCCGCCACCGACGAACCCGACCGCTCGGGCGGCCTCGCCTGGCGTGTGGACGAACCCCATGCCGCGCAAGCCCGCATCGCCGCCGCCGGCTTCAACGTCTCGGAGGTGCGGGTCGGCCGCAAGCCGGGGACCCACGTCTTCACGGTGCGCGATGTTCCCGGCGGCGTGCCGACCATCATGCTGAGCGCCGAACCGGCCGAGGCGGTGGCGTGAAGCGACTGCTTCCCGCCCTGATCCTGGCGCTCGCACCTGCGGCGGCCCAGGCGCTGGACCTGCCGGTCAGGCTGCGCGACGGCGCGACCTGGACCCAGACCAGCGTCCACACCCGCACCGACACCCGTGAGGGCGCCACGCGTTCGACCACCGCGACCAGCGTCACCCGGTCGACCTATCGCAAGGAGGCCGGCGTCGGCACGCTGCGTGTGGACTTCGTCTCGTTCGACGTCGACGGCGTCGAGGGCGAGGCGAAGGCGGCCCTGGCGGAGAAGGCGCGGCTCGTCTACCCGGCGGTGCTGGAAGTCGACGACGCCTTGATCCCGACCCGCGTCCGCGACTGGGACAAGATGCGCGAGACCATCTTCCAGGCCCTGGCCGCGTCGATACCCGACGCCCCGGCCCTGGACGCCGCGAAGTCGATGTTCGCGGGAATGGACGCGGTCCAGGCGGCGTCGCTATTCAAGGAGCAGGGCCTGGTCGCTCTGGGCCAGGGGGCGGACCTCGAGCCCGGGCAGGCGTCGCCCTACGACAGCGAGATCCCCAACATCCTCGGCGGCCCGCCCATCAAGGCCTCGGGCGCCTTCCGGCTGGACGCGGTGGACAAGGCCCGGGAGCGTGCCGTCCTGACCTGGTCGCAGACGCCGGACGCAGCTTCCATGGCCGCCAGCCTCAAGGTCTCGATGGAGGCCATGTCGGCCCGCGTCGCGCCCGACAAGCAGGCCGAAGCCAAGGCGCGGCTCGCGAACCTCACCCTGGAGCGGCAGGAGGGCTGCCGCTACGAGATCGACATGGCGACGGGCCTGGCGGCGACCACCGACTGCACGGTGGAGATCCGCGCCGGCCTGCCGCCGCAAATCGGCCTGCGCACCGAGCGCTGGGTCATCACCCAATCTGTACCGGAACCCCGCTGATGGAAGCCTTCACCCGCCTCGACGCCAAGGCCGCGCCGCTGCCGCTGGCCAACATCGACACCGACCAGATCATCCCGAAGCAGTTCCTGAAGACCGTGGAGCGCGCGGGCCTGGCGAAGGGCCTGTTCTACGAGTACCGCTTCGACGAGCAGGGCCGCGAGATCGCCGACTTCGTGCTGAACCAGCCGGCCTACAAGGGCGCCGGCGTGCTGGTGGCGGGCGACAACTTCGGTTGCGGATCCTCGCGCGAGCATGCGCCGTGGGCCCTGATGGACTTCGGCATCCGCTGCGTGATCAGCACCAGCTTCGCCGACATCTTCTACAACAACTGCTTCCAGAACGGCCTGCTGCCGGTGGTGCTGAAGGCCGAGGAAGTCCAGCAGCTGATGGACGAGGCCCGCGGGGGCAATCACGTGGTCAGCGTCGACCTGGAGACCCAGACGGTGACCTCGCCGTCGGGCAAGACCTTCACCTTCGAGATCGACGCCAAGCGCAAGGCCAAGATGCTGAAGGGCCTGGACGCCATCGGCGAGACCCTGGAAGCCGCGCCGGCCATCGACACCTACGAGATGAAGCGGGCGCTGTCGCAGCCCTGGCTGGAAGGCGCGTGAGCGTCGTCGTCGCCGGGACGGTGCGGGTTCCGCCCGAGAACCTGGACGCCTTCCGGCCGCACATGGACGCCATGCTGGCGGGCAGTCGCGCCGAGGACGGCTGCGTCGCCTATTCCTACGCCATCGATGTCCAGGACGCCGGCCTGATCCGCGTCTTCGAGGTCTGGCGCGACGAGGCGGCCCTTCAGGCGCACTTCCAGACCGCGCATATGGCGGCCTGGCGGGCGGCCTGGCCTGACTTGGGGGTTTCGGACCGGAACCTCAGCCTGTACGAGGTCGCCGCCGAGCGGCCACTCTAACCACCGGGGATACCAATGACCGATCTGCTCCTCCTGCCCGGCGACGGGATCGGGCCGGAAGTGACCGCGCAGGTCCGCCGCGTGGCCGAGACCCTCACGCCCGACCTGAAGCTGGACGAGCGGCCGTTCGGCGGCGCCAGCTACGACCAGCTGGGCACGCCGCTGGCTGACGAGACCCTCGCCGCGGCCAAGGCCGCCCGCGCCGTGCTGATGGGCGCCGTGGGGGGTCCGAAGTGGGCCGGCGTGGCGCGCGACAAGCGCCCCGAGGCGGGACTGCTCAACCTGCGCGCCGGGATGGAAGTGTTCGCCAACCTGCGGCCGGCCCTGTGCTTCGGTCCGCTCGCCGACGCCTCCAGCCTGAAGCGCGAGATCGTCGAGGGCCTGGACCTGATGATCGTCCGCGAGCTGACCGGCGGCATCTACTTCGGTGAACCCCGTTTCATCGAGGACCTGCCCACCGGCGGCAAGCGCGCCGTGGACACCCAGGTCTACACGACCGCCGAGATCGAGCGCGTGAGCCGTGTCGCCTTCGAGCTGGCCCGGGGCCGCAGCAACAAGGTGGCCAGCGCCGAGAAGTCCAATGTGATGGACAGCGGCCTTCTCTGGCGGGAGGTCGTCACCGACCTGCACAAGCGCGAGTATGCGGACGTGGAGCTGACCCACATCCTGGCCGACAACGCGGCCATGCAGATCGTGAAGGCTCCCAAGCAGTTCGACGTCCTGCTCACCGACAATCTGTTCGGCGACATCCTGTCGGACGCGGCGGCCCAGCTCACCGGCTCGCTCGGCATGCTGCCGTCGGCGGCCCTGGGCGTGGCGGGCAAGCCGGGCCTCTACGAGCCGATCCATGGTTCGGCCCCGGACATCGCCGGCCAGGGCGTCGCCAACCCGCTGGCGGCCATCCTGTCGTTCGAGATGGCCCTGCGCTGGTCGCTGGACCGCGCGGCCGAGGCCGATCGCCTCTACGCCGCCGTGGAAAAGTCCCTGGAGAAGGGCGCCCGCACCCGCGACCTGGGCGGCGCGCTCAGCACCGTCCAGATGGGCGACGCCGTCCTGGCGGAACTGTAGGCGACGCAAGCGACGTCCATAGAAGCCGCGGAGTACGCCTTGCCCGCTGGGCCTTCCGCGTCTTCTGCGTTTTCCGCGGTTTGAATCTATCGGCCTCGCCGCGCCTATAGCGTCAGGCGCCAGGTCTCGCTGACTTCGGGCTTGCCGAACTCGTCGTGAGTCCAGGTTTCCGCGATCTCGAAGCCGACCGAGGCGTAGATGCCGCGCGCGGCGGTCAGCACCGCGTGGGTCCACAACACGATCTCGCGGTAGCCCGCCTCGCGGGCGAAGGCGACGCAGGTCTCCACCAGGCGTCGCCCGAGGCCGAGGCCGCGCGCCGACGGCGTCAGCAGGAGGAGCCGCAGGCGCGCGACGCCTTCGCCGTCCTGCACGAGGAAGACCGAGCCCAGCCGCTCGCCACCGCGCTCGGCGATCCAGCAACGCTCGCGGGTCGGATCGTGCTTCTCCAGGAAGTCGGCGCAGATGCGGGCCGTAACGGCCTCGATCCCGACGCCCCAGCCATACTCACGGCCGTAGATCAGGGCGTGCTGCTCGGTGACCCACCCCATGTCTCCCGGCTGGTGCGCGCGCAGGATCACGGGAGCCTCGGTCGCCCTCGGTTCCAGCAGCGCCTGGGCGGTGTCGAGCGCTTGCGCCACGCGCGCCTGCTCGGCCTCGGACAGGTCGCCGATCAGGGCCTGCGCTTTGGCGGCCGACCGGGCGTCCAGGGCCGTGAAGCTCTCGCGGCCCCGCGGGGTCAGGCGCAGCACGAAGCTGCGGCCGTCGCTGGGGGAGCGCTGGCGCGCCACCAGGCCGTCCTTCTCGTACCGAGCCACGATCCGGCTGAGGTAGCCCGCGTCGAGCGCCAGCGCCGCGCAGATCGCGCCGGGGGTCACGCCGTCGGCCTGGGCGATCTCGTACAGCACCCGCGCCTCGGTGAGGTTGTAGGGGCCGCCCAGATAGGCGCGATCCAACACGCCGATCGCGCGGGTGTAGAAGCGGTTGAAGCGGCGCAGCGCGGCCACGGTCTCAAGCTCGGTCATGATCCGAGCGAAAACCATTTAGTTGACCTGGTCAATTAAATTTCGGGCGGGTACCCGACGTTCACCACCGGGGGTAGCCGGCCGTTAAGGCTTGCCGTTCATGATCGCCGTTCAGTCAGCCGGCCCGACACCGGCGCCAAACGGAACGCGTGGGCGATGGCCGACGACGATGCAGCCCTGAGGGCGGCCGATCCGGTGGCGCTTCGCCTGATCACCGAGGCGGAGGCGCAGCTGGACGCCCTCGGCAAGACCTTTGACGCCGACGCCCTGCTCGCGCTCCGCACTCTCATCAGCAGCTATCCGCAGATGGGATCGCCGGGCGCGGGGGACGTGGCGGCGAGCCTCTTCATGTTGTTGGGGCGGTTCATCGCCAGCGGCTGCGCCGACCGCGAGGCGGTGGCCGTGCACCTGCGCGCCTGGCGGTTGCTGCTGACCAGCGAAGCCGACGCCGAGGCCCAGGCCCGCCTGATGTCGGGTCTCCGCGCGATCCTCCTGCTGTACGCCGACGCCCAGGCCGCCTGACGCGGCGCTGGCGGATTCCGCCGGCCGTGGCATGGTCTCCCCAAGATCCGGGGAGGCAGTGATGGCGTCGCATTGGCTGGTGAAGTCCGAACCCGCGAAGTACGCCTTCGCCGACCTGATCCGTGACGGAAAGACGGTCTGGGACGGCGTGCGCAACAACGCCGCGGCCCTGCACCTGAAGGCCATGAAGGTCGGGGACGAGGTCCTCTACTACCACTCGCAGGAAGGACTGGCCGTGGTCGGCGTGGCCAAGGTGGTCAAGGAGGCGTTCCCGGACGTCACCGACCCCGCCGGCCGCTTCGTGGCCGTGGAGCTGGCGCCGGTGCGCGAGCTGAAGTCGCCGGTCACCCTGCAGGCGATGAAGGCCAATCCGGCGCTGGCCGGGCTGGAAATGATCCGTCAGTCGCGCCTCTCGGTCTCGCCGGTGCGCGATGACGAGTGGGCCGAGATCCTGAAGATGGCGGGCTGAGCGCATGTGGCGCCCGTGGTTCGCCGGCATGCTGGTCGTGATGGTTCCGGCGCTGGCTCTGGCCCAGGCCCCCGGCGCGCCCCCGTCGGATGCGGTGGTCCTGTTCGACGGCGGGGATCTGCGCGAGTGGGTGAGCGTCCGCGACCAGGGGCCGGCGGGTTGGACGGTAGCCGAGGGCGTGCTGGTGGTGAACCTCGCCGCCGGCAACATCGAGACCCGGCGCCGCTTCGACAGTTATCAGCTCCACATCGAATGGCGCGTGCCGGAGGGGGTCACCGGCGCCGGACAGCTGCGGGGCAACAGCGGGCTCTTCCTGGCCTCGACCGGGCCGGGTGATGCGGGATACGAGCTGCAGATCCTGGACCCGTTCCAGAACCCCACCTACGTCAACGGTCAGGCCGCGAGCCTCTACAAGCAGGCGCCGCCGCTGGCGAACGCGGGTCGTCCGCCGGGGCGCTGGCAGGTCTATGACGTGATCTGGACCGCGCCCCGCTTCGCCGCGGACGGTGCGCTGGAGGCTCCCGCCAGGGTCACGGTGCTCCACAACGGGGTGCTGGTGCAGAACGACACGGCGCTGAAGGGCCCGACGCGGTTCATCGGGGCGCCGCAGTACGCCGCGCACGGCCGCTCGCCCATCAAGCTGCAGGCCCACGCCGGCGGCGGGCCGGTCAGCTTCCGGAACATCTGGGTCCGCCCGCTCGACTGAGCGCCGGCCCCTAGCTGGCCGCGATCGTCATCTGGGTCTGGATGATCAGCGCCAGCAGCTTGCCGTCGGCGTTGGTCACCCGGGTCTGCCAGACGCTGGAGCGGCGGCCCACGTGCAGCGGCGTCGCCTCGCCCTGCACCACCGAGCCCACCGGCGCCGAGCCCAGGAAGTTGGTCTTGCTCTCCAGTGTGGTCGTGCGGGCGCCGGGCTCCAGGTTCATCACCCCGCCGATGGCGCCCAGCGCGTCGGCGAAGGCCATGAAGGCGCCGCCGTGCAGGATGCCGCCGGCCGTGCAGAGGTCCTCGCGCACGGTCAGCCGCCCGACGACCCGGTCCTTGCCCCGTTCAACGATCTCCACGCCCATCAGGTTGGAAAAGGGCATGCCGGTGTCGGCCACGGTCGCTCTCCTTAGAAAACCCACGGGATAGTCCGCGCCGACTGCACGCGACCATGACCTCTGAGGTCAAGAGACAGGCGCGACCGGCTTCCGTGAGCGCCGCTTGAGCCTATCTGATGGAGCGATGAGGTTCGCTCGCCTTGCGCGCGCGGACCTGGGGGCGTACGGGACGCGCCCCAGACTAAGGAGAATTTGCCGATGGGTTACCGGGTCGCGGTGGTCGGCGCCACGGGCAACGTGGGTCGCGAGATGCTGAACATCCTCGAGGAAGTGAAATTCCCCGTGGAGAAGATCCACGCGATCGCGTCGCGCAACTCGATCGGCGTCGAGGTCTCGTTCGGCGAGCAGATCGTCAAGTGCGAGGATGTCGAGCAGTTCGACTTCTCGACCGTCGATCTCGTGCTGATGAGCGTGTCGGGGAACTTCTCGAAGGAATGGTCGCCGAAGATCGGCGCCGCCGGCCCGATCGTCATCGACAACTCGTCGGCCTGGCGCATGGACCCGGACGTCCCGCTGGTGGTGCCCGAGGTCAACCCCGACGACGTCGAGTGGGCCAACAAGAAGAACATCATCGCCAACCCGAACTGTTCGACGGCCCAGTTGGTCGTGGCGCTGAAGCCGCTGCACGACCGGGCCAAGATCAAGCGGGTGGTCGTGGCGACGTACCAGTCGGTCTCCGGCGCCGGCAAGGAAGGCATGGACGAGCTGTGGGACCAGACGAAGGGCATCTTCGTCCTGGGCGCGCCGCCGCCGAAGAAGTTCCCCAAGCAGATCGCGTTCAACGTCATCCCCTTCATCGGGTCGTTCCAGGACGACGGCTACACCGATGAGGAAGCCAAGATGTGGAACGAGACGCACAAGATGATCGACCCGGCGATCAAGCTGACGGTCACCTGCGTGCGCGTGCCTGTGATGGTCGGCCACTCCGAGGCGGTGAACATCGAGTTCCACGAGCCGCTGGACGAAGACGAGGCCCGCGACCTGCTGCGCGAGAGCCCCGGCCTGATCGTGATCGATAAGCGGGAGCCCACCGGCTACATCACGCCCAAGGAAGCTCAGGGCGAGTTCCCGGTCTACGTCAGCCGCATCCGCAAGGACCCGACCGTGGATCACGGCCTGTCGATGTGGGTGGTCGCCGACAACCTGCGCAAGGGCGCCGCCCTGAACGCGGTCCAGATCGCCGAACTGCTGCACGCCCGCGGGCTGATCAAGTCGAAGGTGACCGCCTAGCATGACGTCGTCGTCAGCGCCGGGCGGAGACTCCCGCCAGGCCCTGGCGGCGGGGATCGCCTGTTACACCATCTGGGGCTTCGTGCCCCTGGTCTTCCAGGCCATCGGCCATCGTGGCGTCGGCCCGTGGGAGATCCTGTCGGAGCGGATCGTCTGGAGCATCCCGGCCGCCGCCGTCTTCGTCCTGCTGGCCGGACAGGCGCGGCAGGTCGCGCAGGTCCTGCGTCAGCCGCGGGTCCTGGCCCTGCTGGGCCTTTCCTCGGTGCTGATCGCCCTCAACTGGGTGGTCTTCATCTGGGCCGTGACCAGCAACCGGCTGCTCGAAACCAGCCTCGGCTACTACATCAATCCGCTGGTCATCATGGCCGCCGGGGCGCTGATCTTCCGCGAGCGGATCGACCGGGTCGGCGCTGTCGCCATCGGCCTGGCCCTCGTCGGCGTGGCCTTCCAGGCCTTCGCCCTGGGCCACCTGCCGTGGGTGTCGCTGGTGCTGGCCTTCAGCTTCGCGGGCTATGGAGTGGTGCGCAAGCAGGTGGCGGCCGACGCCCAGACGGGGCTGCTGGTCGAGTGCCTGCTCCTCGGCCTGCCCAGTCTCGCCTTCATCGTCTGGCTGCAGTCGGCCGGCCAGGGCCACTTCACCCAGGACCTGCCGACCGCGTTGTGGCTGATCGCCTCCGGTCCGATCACGGCCGCGCCGCTGGTGCTGTTCGCCTGGGCCGCGCGCAGGATCCCGCTGTCGGCCATGGGCTTCCTGCAGTTCATCGCGCCGACGATCAGCTTCTTCATCGGGCTGAGCCAGGGAGAGGCGTTCACCACCGCCCGCGCGGTGTCGTTCGCCTTCATCTGGTGCGGCGCCGCGGTGTTCCTGTACGGCGCCTGGCGGCGGTCACGGACCGCGGTGCGCGCGGTGCAGGTGGCCGAGGCGGCAGAGTGATCCGCGAATAGACGGCAGCGCGGCGAATGGCATAGTCGAGCTTGTTGGGCGGAGGTTCTTCTGTGAGTTCGGTGTTGGTCTTGGTGATGCTGGCGCAAGCGGCGAGCGGCGCCGACGTCTCGGCCTTCGACTCGGCGGGGAATCGTGTGGACTGGCTGGCGCGACCGGCCGCCCGGGACCTAGCCGAATGTGTTCCTGGCGTCGTGCCGACCGCAGACATTCTACTGGTGTGCAAGACCGCTCCCAAGGATCGGCTGACGGGCTGTGTCGCTGCACCTGAAGCGCCTCCGCCTGAAGCGCGCGCGCTGAAGTTCGCGCATTGCGTCGCCCGGAAGTTTGAAGTGCGTGCGGTCACGCCCGAGGGCCTGCCTGCAATAGGCACAGAGGTCCGCGTACCCATTCGGGTGCGAGGCCGCCCTTAGACCCCTTCGTAAGCCGCTGCGATCAGGCGCTTCGGCCGCTCGTCACCCATCAGGGCCACGCCCTGCTTGTTCATCACATAGGCCCCGCCCAGCTTGCGCTCCGGGTCGGCGAAGGCGCAGGCGCCGCCCCAGCCCGAATGTCCGAACGTCTGCTCCCCCGGGCCCCAGGGATAGCAGGGCGGGTTGCGCATCACGCCCGCGCCCCAGCTCATCACATAGGGCAGGACCAGGTCCTGGCCGTGGATCCGTTCGCGGCTGAGCTCGGCGATCATGGCGGGCGAGAGGATCTGCTCTCCGTCCAGCCACCCGTCGTCGGCCACGGCGCCCAGCAGCCGCGCGAGGGCGTGGGCGGTGGCGTAGCCGTTGGTGGAAGGCACCTCCATCCGCCGGTAGTCGGGGCCGGCCTTGCCGGCGGCCGAGGACCAGGGAGCCAGGAAGGCTGCGCGCGTGGGCTCGTTGATCTCTCCGAACTGCGGCATCGCGCTGGGCCGCTGCAGCTCGGCCAGCCGGTCCTCGATGCTGTCGGGCAGGCCGATCCAGAGGTCGAGCCCGAACGGCTCGGCCAGGTCTTCGCGGAAGGCGGTCCCGATCGTGCGTCCGTCCACCCGGCGGAAGATCTCGCCCACCACGTAGCCCACCGTCACCGGATGGTATCCGGAAGCCGTCCCGGGCGGCCACATGGGGGCCATGGCGGCGAGTTTGGCGCAGATCGCGTCCCAATCGGCCCAGAGGCCGGGGTCCATCGGCTCGGGAAAGCCCGGCAGCCCGTCCTGGTGGGAGATGGCCTGCTCGATGGTGATCCCGGCCTTGCCGGCCTGGCCATACTCGGGCCAGACGCTGGCGACCGTCTGGCCGTAGTCGAGGCGCCCCTGCTCCACCAGGCGGGCGATCATCAGCGCCGCCACGGCCTTGGTGGTGGAGAAGACGGGGGCGAGGGTGCGCTCGTCCCAGGGGATGGTCCGCCTGCGGTCGGCGTGGCCGGCCCAGATGTCCAGCACCACCTCGCCCGCCTCGACGAGGGTGAAGCGGGCGCCCAGTTCGTCGCCGGCCTCGAAGCTCGCCGCGAAGGCGTCCTTCACCGCGCTGAACCGCGCCGGCGCCCGCCCTGCGATTTCCACCATGACCCTAGACCGTCGCCTTCTGCTCGAACCCCTGGCTGCCGTCGTCCTCGGCGGGCTCCGTCTCGACGGAACGCACGAGGGCGCCGGTGGGCCCGCGATGGCAGGACTCCACGAGTTTCGCAATGGCTCGTCCGCCGCCCATGACCAGGGCCTCGACGCTGCCGTCGCTTCGGTTGCGGACCCAGCCCTGCAGATCGAGGGCTCGGGCCTGGGTGGTCACCCACCAGCGGAATCCCACGCCCTGAACCCGGCCCTGGACGCGGATGCGCAGCGCCGGCCGGGTCATGCTCAGAGGTTCTGCGTCAGGACGCTCGCCGACGGGCGGACGATGCGGTCGGCCAGGGCCACGATGGGCAGTTCGGGGGCTTTCCAGGCCTCGGCCGCCGCGACGGCCTCGGCCGCGGCCCGGGCGGCGCGCTCGGCCGCGTCGCGCGGATCCATGCCCTCGATCAACCCGGCGCCGAAGCTGGCGGTCACCAGATCGCCGGTGCCGTTCGGCGCCGAGGGCCGCCGGGCGTGGGAGAAGAGCACGGCCTCCTCCTTGTCGACGTAGAGCAGGCCGATCTCGCCGTCGCCGGCGGGGGCCGAGGTGATCAGCGCCGGGCGGCCCAGGGCGCGGGCGGCGTCGCGAGCCTCCTCGGCGGTCTCGATGGTCCGGCCGGTGAGATAGCTCAACTCCCAGACGTTCGGGGTGATCCAGTCGGCCTGGGTCACCAGCCGGCGGGCCACGGCCTGAGCCACCTCGGGCTTCACATAGAGGCCCTTGGGCGCGTCGCCGAGGATCGGGTCCACAAGGATCAGCGGTCGCGCGCCCCAGGCGGCGGTGCGCTCGGCGTTGCGGACCCGCTCGATGACGCCGGCGGCGATCTCCACCTGCTCGGCGCTGGAGAAATGGCCGGTGATCATCAGGTCCAGCAGGCCGAAGATCGCGTCGGCCTCGATGTCGGCCAGCATGCGGCGGAACACGTCGGGCGCCGTCGCCTCGCCCTGCGCGCCCTTGGCCGGCGTGCGGCCGAAGATGGCGGTCGGGGCCAGGACGGGATCGATCTTGTGCGCGGCCAGCACGTACTGCTGGGCGGCCCCTCCGATGCGCGAGGCGGCGACGAACGAGGACAGGATCAGGGCGAGCGGCACGGCGTGGCCCCTAGCTCAGCTTGCTGGGGCGAACCAGTGTTATTCTACCGTGAATGGCGGTTCACCCCGATTTAACGATCCCAGGTAGTATTTTGGAAACCATCATCCAGGGGTTCGCCGAATTCCCGAAGCCGGAAACGGCAACGCCGCCGAAGCCAGGAGCTCCGACGGCGCCGTAGGTCGTCCTGGAGAGACGAACTAGTAGCGATAGTGCTCGGGCTTGAACGGGCCCTCGACGGTCACGCCGATGTACTCGGCCTGATCCTTCGACAGCTTCGTCAGCTGCGCGCCCAGCTTCTCGAGGTGGAGCATGGCCACCTTCTCGTCGAGGTGCTTGGGCAGGGTGTAGACCTTCTTCTCGTACTTCGAACCGTTCACCCACAGCTCCATCTGGGCCAGGGTCTGGTTGGTGAACGAGGCCGACATGACGAAGCTGGGGTGGCCGGTGGCGTTGCCCAGGTTCACCAGGCGGCCTTCCGACAGGACGATGATCTTCTTGCCGTCCGGGAATTCCACGTGGTGGACCTGCGGCTTGATCTCGTCCCACTTGAAGTTGCGCAGGCCGGCGATCTGAATTTCGGAGTCGAAGTGGCCGATGTTGCAGACGATGGCGTTGTTCTTCATCTTCCGCATGTGGTCGACGGTGAGCACGTCCTTGTTGCCCGTCGCCGTGCAGAAGATGTCGCCCTTGTCGGCGGCATATTCCATCGTCACGACTTCATAGCCTTCCATCGCCGCCTGCAGGGCGCAGATCGGGTCGACTTCGGTGACCATGACGCGCGCGCCGCCGTTGCGGAGCGAGGCGGCCGAGCCCTTGCCCACGTCGCCGTAGCCGAGGACCACCGCGACCTTGCCGGCCAGCATCACGTCGGTGCCGCGGCGAATGGCGTCGACGAGGCTCTCGCGGCAGCCGTAGAGGTTGTCGAACTTCGACTTGGTCACGCTGTCGTTGACGTTGATCGCCGTGAACGGCAGCTCGCCGCGCTCGTGCATCTGGTACAGGCGATGCACGCCCGTGGTGGTCTCTTCCGACACGCCCTTACAGGCGTCGCGGATGGCCGAGTAGAAGCCGGGCTTCTCCTTCAGGTACCGCTTCATGACGGTGAAGAGGGCTTCCTCTTCCTCGTTGGTCGGGTTGTTGAGGACGCTCGGGTCCTTCTCGGCCTTCGGGCCGAGAACGCAGAGCAGGGTGGCGTCGCCGCCGTCGTCCAGGATCAGGTTCGGGTAGCCGCCGTCGTGCCACTCGAAGATCTTGTGCGCGTACTCCCAGTACTCGACCAGCGTCTCGCCCTTGATGGCGAACACCGGCGTGCCCTTGGCGGCGATGGCGGCCGCGGCGTGGTCCTGGGTCGAGAAGATGTTGCAGGAGGCCCAGCGGACCTCGGCGCCCAGGGCCTGCAGCGTCTCGATCAGCACCGCGGTCTGGATCGTCATGTGCAGCGAGCCGGCGATGCGGGCGCCCTTCAGGGGCTGCGCCTTGCCGAACTCGGCGCGCGTGGCCATCAGGCCCGGCATCTCGGTTTCGGCGATATCGATCTCTTTGCGGCCCCAGTCGGCGAGCGACAGGTCCTTCACCACATAGTCGGTCATCTTGGATCCTGATGAGGGGAATGCGTTGCCCGCCCTATAGCGGCGCGGGGGCTTTCTATCAACTCAGACATAAAGAAATCTTTATGTGAAGGTCGTTGCCCGCCGCAGCGTGACCGGTCTATCCGGGCGCTCCCCCCGATCGTGGAGTCCTCCCGATGAACGCGCCTTTCCGTCACGCCGACCCCGCCCAGCCTCGTCACGACTGGACGCTGGACGAGATCGAGGCGCTGTTCGAGCTGCCCTTCATGGAGCTGGTCTTCCGCGCCGCCGAGGTCCACCGCCGCTGGTTCGACCCCTCGGAGCTCCAGCTCTCGCAGCTGCTGTCGGTGAAGACCGGCGGCTGCGCCGAGAACTGCGGCTATTGCAGCCAGTCCCAGCATTTCAAGACCGCCACCAAGGCCTCCAAGCTGATGGACGCCGAGACGGTGATCGCCGCCGCCGCCGACGCCAAGGCGGGCGGCGCCCAGCGCTTCTGCATGGGCGCGGCCTGGCGCGACCTGAAGGATCGCGACCTGCCGAAGGTCGCCGCGATGATCTCGGGCGTGAAGGCCCTGGGCCTGGAGACCTGCGCCACCCTGGGCATGCTGACGCCGGACCAGGCGAAGGAGCTCAAGGCCGCCGGCCTCGACTACTACAACCACAACCTCGACACCGGCCCGGACTACTACGACAAGGTCGTCACCACCCGGACCTACCAGGACCGCCTCGATACGCTGGAAGCCGTGCGGGACGCGGGGATGAACACCTGCTGCGGCGGCATCGTCGGCATGGGCGAGACGCGCCGCGATCGCGCCGGCCTGCTGCATCAGCTGGCGATCCTGCCGTCGCATCCCGACAGCCTGCCGATCAACGACCTGATGCCGATCCCCGGCACGCCGCTGGCCAACAGCAAGGCGGTGGACCCGCTGGAGTTCGTGCGGATGATCGCCGTCGCGCGCCTCGTCTGTCCGAAGGCCATGGTCCGCATCGCGGCCGGCCGGGAGCACATGTCGAAGGAGCTGCAGGCGCTCTGCTTCCTGGCGGGAGCGAACTCGATCTTCGTCGGCGCCCGGCTCCTCACCACCGACAACCCGGGCCGCGACAACGACGACGCCCTGCTGGCGGACCTCAAGATGCGGCCGATGGGCGCCTGATCCGCAGGCAGACACGGCCGTTAAGCGTAACGGCGTTCGCGACAACTTGTGGTGTCACATATCTGTCGTAGACTGCCACTCCCGATGGCGGCGCGCGTACCAGTCTGAGCCGCCTCTCGCACAGGTCCCGGGGGACGGGTGGCGCAGGACGACGCAGGTACGCTTGTCGCGGCTGGACGGCCGCTCGCCTCGGCTTCGCTTTCGGACGCCGACGAAATGGTGCGCCGCCTGGCCTGGCTGACTGTCGGCGCCTTCGCTCTGCTGCTGCCGCTCGCCCTGCTGCGGATGAACGCCTGGCCGGTGGTGGATGCGCCGATCACCGCCGCGTTCAACCAGTTCGCCCGCCGCTCGGAGACCTTGGACACGCTCGCGCGTCGCGGGATGGAACTCTACAGCATGAAGGGCCTGGCCGCGCTCGCGCTGGTCTATGCCGCGTTCGTCGACGCCCGCACGGTTTCCGCCCGACGGATGCTGGTGGCCGCGGCGGTGGGCGCCTGCATCTCGGGCCTGGCCAGCCGCGCGGCGCAGATCGTGTTGCCGCGCCTGCCGAGGCCTCTGGTCGATCCGGCCATGCACTTCACCGCGCCTTACGGCATGGAAGACGATGGCATCGGCCACTGGAACTCGTTCCCCAGCGATACGGCGGCCCTGCTGTTCGGCCTGGCGGCGGCGATCCTGATCGTGAACCGCCGTTGGGGCCTCGTGGCCCTGGCCATCGCGGTGCTGGCGGGCCTGCTGCGCATCTACTGCGGCCGGCACTACCCGACCGACATCCTCGCGGGCGCCGCCCTGGGCGCCGGCTTCGCGTTGGGTTTCGCGACCCTGGCGGCGAAGTGGCAGGCCTCGGCCCGGGTCACCGAGCTCTTCATGCGCTGGCGCGGCGCCCTGGCCGCCCTCGCGTTCTTCTTCGCCGGCCACGCGGCGATGCAGTTCAACGAGCCCCGGGCCATCGCGACCCAGATCGTCCAGCTCTTCGCCCACCTCTGAGCGTGCCGGCGGCGAGGCCCTAGCTCCGTCGCCGCAAGGTCCCTATCTGGGAGACTGGCGAGGGAGAGCGCGTGCAGCCGATCATATCCATCGAGGGCCTGTCGAAGACGTATGCCGGCGGGTTCCAGGCGCTGAAGGGCGTCGACCTCACCATCAATCGCGGCGAGATCTTCGCGCTCCTGGGCCCCAACGGCGCCGGCAAGACCACGATGATCGGCATCGTCTGCGGTCTCGTCCGCGCGACGGGTGGCCGCGTGGTCGCCGACGGCCATGACATCCAGAAGGACTTCCGGGCGGCGCGGGCCAAGATCGGCCTCGTGCCGCAGGAAATCTCCACCGACGCCTTCGAGACGGTCTGGGACACGGTGAAGTTCAGCCGCGGCCTGTTCGGCAAGGCCCCGGACGATGCGTTGCTGGAACGGGTCCTGAAGTCCCTGAGCCTGTGGGACAAGAAGGACGCCAAGATCATGGCGCTGTCGGGGGGCATGAAGCGGCGCGTGATGATCGCCAAGGCGCTCAGCCACGAGCCGACCATCCTGTTCCTTGACGAGCCGACCGCCGGCGTCGACGTCGAGCTGCGGCGTGACATGTGGGAGCTGGTCCGCCAGCTCCGCGAGAGCGGCGTCACCATCATCCTGACCACCCACTACATCGAGGAAGCCGAGGAGATGGCCGATCGCATCGGCGTCATCTCGAAGGGCGAGCTGATCCTGGTGGAGGAGAAGGCCGTACTGATGCGCAAGCTGGGCAAGAAGCAGCTCACCCTGCACCTGCAGGAGCCGCTGGCCACCCTGCCCGCGGGACTCGAGGGCTTTCAGCTGGAGCTGATCAACGACGGCGCCGACCTCGTCTACGCATTCGACGCCCAGGCGGAGTCCACCGGCATCGCCGACCTGCTGAAACGCCTCACCGAACGGGGCGTCGACTTCAAGGACCTGCGAACCCACGAGAGCAGCCTGGAAGAGATCTTCGTCAGCCTCGTGAAAGGGTCGCGCCAATGAACGTCCACGCGATCCGCGCCATCTACCAGTTCGAGATGAACCGCTGGCGGCGCACCATCGTGCAGAGCGTGGCCGCGCCGGTGATCACCACCTCGCTCTACTTCATCGTCTTCGGGGCCGCGATCGGCAGCCGGATGCCCCAGATCGACGGAGTCAGCTACGGCGCCTTCATCGTGCCGGGCCTCCTGATGCTGTCGATCCTGACCGAAAGCATCTCCAACGGCTCGTTCGGCATCTACATGCCCAAGTTCGCGGGCACCATCTACGAGGTGCTGAGCGCGCCGATCTCGGCGGCCGAGACGGTGATCGGCTATGTGGGCGCGGCGGCGACCAAGTCGATGATCCTGGGCCTCGTGATCCTGGCCACGGCGCGAATCTTCGTGCCGTACGAGATCAACCACCCCTTCGTGATGCTGGCCTTCCTGGCGTTGACCTCGATCACCTTCAGCCTGTTCGGCTTCCTGACCGGCATCTGGGCCGACGGCTGGGAAAAGCTGTCGATCATCCCGATGCTGGTGATCACGCCCCTGACGTTCCTGGGCGGCAGCTTCTACTCGATCGACATGCTGCCGGGGGCCTGGAAGACGGTCGCCCTCTTCAACCCGGTCGTCTACCTGGTCAGCGGATTCCGCTGGAGCTTCTACGGCGTCTCGGATGTCGGTGTGTGGGTCAGCCTGGCCGCCACCCTGGGCGTGCTGGCGATCTGCCTGGCGACGGTGACATGGATCTTCCGCACCGGCTGGCGGCTGAAGACCTAGGCCTGGGAAAGCCTACTCGTCCTCGTCGAAGCGGCGTTCGACGAGGTCGGTGAGCGCGGCGAGGGCTTCCTCGGCCTGGTCGCCCTCGGCGGCGATCTCGATGCAGCAGCCGGGCGCGGCCGCCAGCATCATCAGGCCCATGATCGATCGGGCGTCGACGGTCTGGCCGTCCTTGGAGACGGTCACCTCGGCGTCGAAACCGGCGGCGAGCTTCACGAACTTCGCCGAGGCCCGCGCATGCAGGCCCCGCTTGTTCACGATCTCGACGGTGCGGGCGGCGGCTTCGCTCAGCTCACTTCTCTCCGGCCAGGACGTAGGAGGCCACTGAGATGTACTTTCGCCCGGCTTCCTGCGCCGCTGCAACAGCATCTTCGAGGCTGCAGCGCGTGCGGACCGAGGCCAGCTTGATCAGCATGGGCAGGTTGAGGCCGGCGATCACCTCGGCGCGGGTCTGTTCCATGACCGAAATCGCGAGGTTAGAGGGGGTGCCGCCGAACATGTCGGTGAGCAGGATGACGCCCGAACCCGTCTCGACGCGTCCGCAGGCGGCCAGGATGTCCTGGCGTCGGCGTTCCATGTCGTCTTCGGGGCCGATGCAGATGGCTTCCACCGACGACTGCGGTCCCACCACGTGCTCCATGGCGGATACGAACTCTTGCGCCAGCCTTCCGTGAGTGACGATCACGAGGCCGATCATGCCAGACAATCCAAGGGGTATCCCCACCCGTGGCGACGCCCGTGAACGGACGCGAGCGGAGCTAAATACGCCTCTTGTGCGCTGCGTCAAAGACCTCCAGCGCGCGGCCTAGTTTCGCAGGCGCAGAGTTTTCAAAGGGATCTGCCGCCAGGAGTGGAACGTCGATATGCAGGATCGCAAGGGTTGTGGGATCGGGGATGCGCTCGGGTTCGGCCAGATCCACCGCGAGGCTGACCTCGCAGAAGCCCAGCGGCTCCACCGCGATCACGTCCAGCCCACGCACCTCGATCAGCCCGCGCAGCGTATCGGGCGCGCGGCCGAACAGTCGCCCGCCGGCGGCCCAGAGCAGGACGCGGTCGTCGGCGACCAGCCGGAAGCCGTGGTCCAGGCAGCGCAGGGCCAGGTCGCTCTTGCCCGCGCCGGAAGGGCCCCGGATGAGGGCGCCGCGCCACGCCCCGCCGATCCGCCGCGCGACCAGGCCGGCGTGGACGATCACAGCTCCGACACCGGCAGTGTCAGGATGAACATGGCGCCCAGCACGGCGCCCTCCCCGCCCATGCGGTTCTCGGCGCGCAGGCTGCCGCCGTGCGCCTGGACGATCTGGCGGGCGATGGAGAGGCCGAGGCCCGAATTGCCCCCGAAGGCCGCGCCCTTGGGCCGTGACGTGTAGAAGCGCTCGAAGATCGTCTCCAGGTTCTCGGGCGGAATGCCCGGGCCGTTGTCCGAGACGAAGACCATCGCCTCGTCCTTCGCGCGGACGAGGCCCACCGAGACCACGTCACCCGCCGGGCTGAACGAGCGGGCGTTGTCGATCAGGTTGCGCACCACCTGGCCCAGCGGCCCCTCACGGCCGAGGATCGTCACGGCCTCCATGCCCCGATGAGGGGTGAACTCGACCCGGACGTCGCCGGGCCGGGCCGTCGCCTCGTAGGTGGCGGCGATGTCGGCGATCAGGCGGCCGAGATCGAGGATCTTGGGCTGGTCGCGCGACAGCTCGGCATCCAGGCGCGAGGCGTTCGAGATGTCGGTCACCAACCGGTCCAGCCTCTGGACGTCGTTCTTGAGGATGCCCAGCAGCCGTTCGCGCGGGGCCGCCTCGGTGACCAGGTCGAGGGTCTCGACGGCCGATCTCAGCGATGTCAGCGGGTTGCGGATCTCGTGCGCCACGTCGGCGGCGAAGGCCTCGATGGCGTCCATCCGCTCGGACAGCGAGTGGGTCATCGCCTCCAGGCTGCGGGTCAGGTCGCCCACCTCGTCGTCGCGCTTGGCGAGATCGGGCAGCGAGATGGCGCGCGCCCGCGCGGCCCGCACCCGGTCGGCGGCCCGCGCCAGGCGCAGGACCGGTTGGGCCACGAGATTGTTCAGCAGGAGCGACGAGACGACGTTCACGGCGATCGCGATCAGGATGAACGGAACCAGCGCCGCGCGCTCGCGGGCGATGATCGCGTCGACGTCGTTGGCTTCCAGGGTGACCACGCCCAGCACCGCGCGGACGTGCTGGATGGGGATCGAGACCGAGACCACCCGGTCCCCCCGATCCCCCGGTCTCATGCCGGCCTGGTGGCGGCCGCTGAGGGCGGCGGCCACCTCGCGCTGCAGGGCGCGGTCCACCTCCTGTCGCGACGGCGGCGCGATGGCGGGGATCAGGTCGAAACGCCGCTGGTCCTCGTCGCGGCCACGGGCGGGCGGCAGGTCGCTGCGCTCGACCTCGTCAGCCATCCAGTCGGAATCGGCGACCAGCCGGCCCTTGCTGTCGTAGAGCCGCGCCCGCTGCGCCTTGGGGTTCGAGAGGGTCTGCAGCAGCTCGGTCGCCAGGGCGGCGTCCATCTGCGGTTCGGGCTCACCGATGGTGGCGGCCTGGTTGAGGATGCTGGCGATCAGTTCGCCCTGGGTGGTCAGGCTGTCGATGCGCGCGTTGACCAGACCCCGGCGCAGCTCGTTCAGCACCAGGGCGCCCGACACCAGGATGGCCAGGCCGAGCAGATTGAGCGCCAGGATCAGCCGGCCGAGGCGCGAGCCGGGCAGGCCACGGAAGCGTGGCGGCCGCCGCGGGCGTTCCCACAGCGGCCGGTCCGGTCCGCTGGCCTCAGGACTCCCGGTATCGGTAGCCGACGCCATAGAGGGTCTCGATCGCGTCGAACTCAGGGTCCACCTCGCGGAACTTCTTCCGCATGCGCTTGATGTGGCTGTCGATCGTGCGGTCGTCGACATAGACCTGATCGTCGTAGGCCGCGTCCATCAGGTTGTCGCGGCTCTTCACGAACCCCGGGCGCTGGGCCAGCGACTGCAGCAGCAGGAACTCGGTGACGGTCAGCTTCACCGGCTTGCCGTCCCAAAGGCTTTCGTGGCGGGCGGGGTCCAGCGTCAGCTTGCCGCGCTTCAGCGGGCGGTTCGCCTCGGCGGTCGCCGCGCTGGCGGGGCCCGCGGCTTCGTCGGCCTCGCCCCGGCCCGAACGGCGCAGGACGGCCTTCACCCGCTCCAGCAGCAGGCGCTGGCTGAACGGCTTGTGCATGTAGTCGTCGGCGCCGAGGTTGAAGCCGAGGATCTCGTCGATCTCCTCGTCCTTCGACGTCAGGATGATCACGGGAATGTCCGAGGTGCGCCGCAGGCGGCGCAGGACTTCCATGCCGTCCATGCGCGGCATCTTGACGTCCAGGATCGCCACGTCCGGCGGGTCGTTCTCCAGCGCAGCGAGGCCGGCGGCCCCGTCGTAGTACGCCTTGACGATGTGGCCGTGGCTCTCCAGCGCGAGGCTGACCGAGGTCACGATGTTCTCGTCGTCGTCGACGAGGGTGATCTTAGCCATCGTGGGTGGAACTCTCCTTAACCGAGACGTGCAACCTATTGAGCCTTCACCGTGGCCTCAATGGGGCCGCTGGAAAACCGAACAAAGTCAACGCAGCTTTAAGCTAATCGGCCCAACATGCTCCCCCACGGGGGGATGCCAGACAATGAACGGATCACGGGTGCACTTCGAAGTCTTCATACGGAAGGTCCCTGGGGCCCCGTGGACGCTCGATCTCGCGACCGAGAACCGACAAGCCGCGCTGCAGACCGCCCAGGAGCTGATGGACGAGGGCCGCGTGGCCGCCGTGCGCGTGTCGAAGGAGGTCTTCGACGAGGAGGCGCGCGAGTTCTCATCTGCCGTCATCCTCAAGCTGGGCGCCGCCGAATACACCGCTAAGGCCCGTCCGCAGTCCGAGCCGCAGCCGCTGTGCGTCACGCCGCAGGACCTCTACACCCTGCACGCCCGCGAGCGCATCGGCCGCCTCCTGGAAGGCTGGCTCGAACGCAACAACGCGACACCCTTCGAACTGCTGCATCGTCCCGATCTCGTGGAGAAGCTGGAAGCCTCCGGGGTCGACCTGCAGCACGCCATCCAGAAGATCGCCGTCCCCGAGGCCCATGCCCGGTCGATGTCGGTCCATGAGCTGATACGCATCTTCCACGGCCTGATCGAACGCGCCGTGGATCGCCTGACCAAGGATCACCGCAAGGGCGTGCTGCCCAAGCTTGACAAGGAAGGGTTCGCCGCCGCGGCCGATCGCCTGGCCCAGGACCCCGAGCGGGGCTACCTGCTGGGCGCCGGCGTGGCCGCCTCGATCGCGCCGGCCAAGACCTGGGCCGAGAAGGTCGACCGGCTGATGGACCTGGCCGACTCCGCGCCTCAGAAGGGCCTGGGTCGCACCGCCGCGCTGTCGGTCATTCAGCAGCCGCTGGCCGAGATTCTCGAGGCCAAGCCCGGGATGAGCGACATCATGGGCAAGGGCCAGGATCTGGGGGCCAATCTGGCCGCCATGACCCGCCTGGCGGCCTATGACGCCGTCGAGAGCCTCATCTCCATCGAGAAGTCGGTCGAGCGGGTGATGCCGCCCATGTCGCCGTTGGCCGTCCGCCTGGCCAGGTGGCTGTCGGGCGAGAGCTTCAAGGACGTACGCAGCGCCATCGGCCGCCGCATCCTGCGCGAACTGATGGGCCCGCGCCGCCTCTGCCCGGGCGACGCCGAGCGTGAGATCCATGTCCTGCGCGCGCTGGCCATGTCGCTGACCGCCGCGTCGGGCAACCTGCTGCCGCTGGAAGACGTCCAGACCGCCTTCGCCGCCCGCTCCAAGATGCTGGTGAACGGCGACTTCGTGGAGGCTTATCTGGGCCAGGGGCGTTCGGCCCTGGATGAGGTCGAGGCCCTGGTCTGGCTGACCGAGAACGTCATCGGTGCGGCCAACAAGCGTCAGGCCGGCGGCTGGCTGAAGGCGCTGATCGGATCGCTGCGCTTCGAGAAGGAGATGGTCGCGGGGCCGCTCGAGACGGCCGGCGGCCGCCTGGCCCAACTCGCCGCGCTGCATCGGGCCGTCGGCCGCTGCGGCCTGGTGCCCGAGGACTATGAACCGATCCAGGAGAAGCTGGGCGACGTCGGCGGCGCGGTCGAGACCGAGGCCCGGCTGACCCAGGCGGTCGCCCGTGCGAACGTTCCGACCGTGAACCGGCTGGTGATGCTGCTGCGGCTGGCGGCCGGCGAGACCGCGCCGCGCGGCCCCGCCAGCATGCGCGCCCGCAGCGAGGCGTTGAAGCTGTTCAAGCTGGATAGCACCCGCGCCGAACTGGCCGCCGCGCCCGAGCGCATGGCCCAGGTGCGGGACCTGATCCAGGCGGCCGGGATGGCCGCCTGACCGGCTACTTCGCCAGCGCGCTCTTCGAGCGGCCGTACAGCATGTAGGCGACGACGCCGATCGCGTTCCAGACGAAGAAGAACACGATCGTCACCACCTTCAGGCTGGTGAAGAGATATAGGCAGCCCAGCACTGCCGCAGGGCCGATGAACCACACCAGGGGCGTGCGGAACGGGCGCTCCAGCTCGGGCGAGCGGCGGCGCAGGATCATGACCGCGCAGGCGGTGGCGATGAAGGCGGCCAGGGTGCCGGCGTTGGCCAGCGAGGCGATCTCGTCCAGGGGCATGAAGCCCGAGATCAGCGCCGCGATCACACCGGTCAGGATGGTCACCGCGGTCGGCACGCCGCGTCCGTCGATGGCGGCCAGCTTGCGCGGCAGCAGCCCGTCGCGGGCCATGGCGAAGAACACCCGGCTCTGGCCGAACATGAAGACCATGATCACCGTCGGCATGGCGACGACCGCCGCGCCGGCGATGATCGCCGCCGAACCGGGCCGGCCCAGCTCCTTCAGAACGAAGGCCAGGGGCTCGGGGCTCTTGGAGAACAGGCCGAAGGGCACCGCGCCCAGCGCCGCCGCCGCGACCACCATGTAGATGACGGTGCACATCGCCATCGACCCCACGATGCCGATCGTCAGGTCGCGCTTGGGGTTCTTGGCCTCTTCGGCCGCGGTCGAGATGGCGTCGAAGCCGTAGAAGGCGAAGAAGATGATGGCCGCTGCGCCCATCACCCCGAACTTGGTCCCGTCGATGTCGTGCGCGCCGTAGCCGAACGGGGCGAAGGGCTCGAAGTGGGCGGCGTCGAAGGCGGGCAGGGTGAAGGCGACGAAGGCGGCCAGGGCCACCAGCTTCACGATCACCAGGATGAAGTTCACCGTGGCGCTCTCGCGCGTGCCGACCAGCAGCAGGCCGGTCACGGCCAGGGCGATGACGATGGCCGGGACGTCCACCACGCCGCCGGCCAGGAAGGCGTCCGGCACGGCCCAGCCCGCCTGCCGGATCAGGCCCGAGGCGTAGCCCGACCAGCCCACGGAGACCGCGCTGCAGACCAAGGTGTATTCGAGGATCAGGCTCCAGCCGATGATCCAGGCGATCCCCTCGCCGAGGCTGACGTACGAATAGGTATAGGCGCTGCCGGCCTGGGGGGTGAGGCTGGCCATCTCGGCGTAGCAGAGCGCGGCGCAGGCGCAGACGAGGCCGGCCACCGCGAACGAGAGGATCACCGCCGGCCCGGCGAGCCCGGCGGCCACGCCGGTCAGGGTGTAGATGCCCGTGCCGATGATCGCCCCGACGCCCAGCGCGATCAGGTGGGGCCAGCCGAGCGACTTCTTGAGCCCGTCGGCGGGCGCCGCAAGCTCCAGGGTCTTGGTGCGGGTGAGGAAGCTCATAGGCGGCCCTTCGAACAGCAAGCGGGCATTTGGCCTGCGTCGCCCGCCACTGCCAAGCCTTGGCGCCGGGGCCGACCCGCGCCAGCTTGAGCGCGCCTCACGGAGTCCCCGCATGCGCCGCCTGTTCGCCGCCACCGCCCTCGCCGTCATGATCGCCGCCGGCCCCGCCCTGGCGGACGACGCGGCGTTGAACGCCCTGGTCGCCGAGTTCGACGCCTACGCCCTCGGCCAAGATCCGGTCACGGCCGGCTTCGACGGGGATCGCAAGGCGATGGCCCGGCTGCCGGACATCTCCGTGGGGGCCGACGTTCTGCGGCGCAGCGCCTACGAGGAGTTCAAGCAGCGTCTCGCCGGGATCGACGCGGCGGGCCTGTCGCCGGAAGCGCGGCTGAACCACGACTTCCTGGCCTGGACGCTGGACCGTCGGCTGGAGGCCATCGCCCTGGATCAGGCGCGCTGGGCGTTCGACAGCGACGGCGGGTTCGACCAGCTCATGGGCTACCTCGCCGCCGTGACGCCGATCGACAGCGAGGCGGACGCCGAGGCCTGGATCCAGCGCCTGCGGGCGACGCCACGGCTCTATGTCCGTGGCACGGACAATGCCCGCCGCGCCGTGCGGAGCGGCTTCACGCAGCCGAAGTCGGTGGCCGATCAGGTGGTGGCGCGCGCCAGGGCCGCCGCTACCGCGCCCGTGGAGACCGACCCCCTTCTAAAGCCATTCGATCGCGCCAAGCTGCCGGCGGCGAAGCTGGCCGAGACGCGCGCCGTGGCGGTGAAGGTGATCGGCGAGGAGATCCGCCCGGCCCAGCGCGACTTCGCGACCTTCCTCGAGAAGGAGTACGCGCCGGCCGCCCGCAAGGGGCTGGGCGTGCGCAGCGTGAAGGGCGGCGACGCCTACTACCGCTTCCTCGTGCGCGACCACACCACCACGGACATTACGCCGGACGAGATCCACGCTCTCGGCCAGTCCGAGGTGGCGCGCATCCGCGGCGAGATGGGCAAGGTGATGGCCGAGGCCGGCTGGTCCGGCGATCTGGCGGGGTTAATCGCCATGCTGCGCAAGGACCCGCGTTTCTACGCCGCCTCGCGCGAGGACCTGATGGAAAAGGCCTCCGAGATCGCCAAGCGGGCCGACGACCAGTTGCCGCGCTGGTTCCAGACCTTGCCGCGCCTGCCCTACGGCGTGCGACCCGTGCCGGCCGAGATCGAGGAGGGCTACACCACCGGCCGCTACTTCCCCGGGTCTCCGGCGCAGGGGGTGGCGGGCGGCTACATGGTCAACACCAGTCACCTCGACCAGCGGGCCCTCTATGAGCTGCCGGCGCTCACCGTCCACGAGGCGGCCCCGGGGCACCACATCCAGATCGCGCTGGCCCAGGAGCTGGAGGGCGTGCCCGCCTTCCGCCGCAACGCGGAGATCTCGGCCTTCACCGAGGGTTGGGGGCTCTACTCCGAGGAGTTGGGCGGCCAGATGGGCCTGTATCGCACCCCCTACGAGCGGTTCGGCCGGCTGTCATACGAGATGTGGCGCGCCTGCCGCCTGGTCGCCGACACGGGCATCCACTGGATGGGCTGGAGCCTGGACAAGGCGCGCGCCTGCTTCACCGAGAACTCGGCGCTGTCGTCGCTGAACATCGAGGTCGAACTGGCCCGCTATGTCTCATGGCCGGGTCAGGCCCTGGCCTACAAGGTGGGCGAGCTGAAGCTGCTGGCCCTACGCAAGCGCGCCAGCGACCGGCTGGGCGAGCGGTTCGACATCCGCCGCTTCCACGACGCCGTGTTGCTGGCGGGCCCGCTGCCGCTGAACCTGCTGGAGGCGCGCATCGACGCCTGGATCGCCGCCGAGACGGCGCATCCGACGAAGCGCTGACGCCGTCCGTCGATTCCAATCTGAACAGCGATAAGAAATATTGCTGAAACGCGGGCGTGTTTCCGTATGATTTGACGTAACGGAAGATTTCCGGGTTCGGTTCGAACGGCGCAGCAAGCACCGGCGGGCCTGGGGGAGGATTGAACGATGAAGACGCGCATCACCGCGTTGGCGACGGCTGCTTCGGCGGTGCTGTTGTTCGGCTGCACCAGCGACGGCCAGGCGCCCAGCGCCCTGTTGGCCGGCGCGCCGGTGGCGGCGATCGAGACGGCTGCGGCGGCCACCCCCTCCACCATCGACAACTTCATGCTCGCCGACACCGAGTACATGGGCCACGAGCTCTATCGGATGAGCGACGCCAAGGTGATCGTGATCGTCACCCAGGCCAACGGCTGCCCCATCGTCCGCAACCTCGCGCCCGCGCTTCGCGAGCTGAAGGCGAAGTACGAGGGCCAGGGCGTGCAGTTCCTGATGCTGAACTCGGCGATCCAGGACAGCGTCGAGGCGATCGCCAAGGAGAAGGTCGAGTTCGGCTTCGACGTTCCGATCCTGAAGGACGCCAACCAGCTGGTCGGCGAGCAGCTGGGCGTGACCCGCACCGCCGAGTTCATCGTGGTCGATCCCAAGACCTGGAAGATCGTCTACCGCGGGCCGCTGGACGACCGGCTCGACTACGGCACGCAGAAGGCCAAGGCCGATCACACCTGGGCGGCCGACGCCATCGACGCGGCCATCGCCGGGCGTCCGGCTCTGGCGGCCAGCAAGCAGACCGCGGGCTGCCTGATAGACTTCCCCGAGCGCGGGAAGGTGGCGAGGATTTCCTATGCCAAGGAGGTCGCGCCGATCCTCGAGAAGAAGTGCGTGGCCTGCCACTCCGATGGCGGGATCGGCCCATTCGCCATGACCAACTATGAGATGGTCAAGGGCTTCTCGCCGATGATCCGTGAGGCGATCCGCACCGACCGCATGCCGCCGTGGAACGTGGACGCCCACGTGGGCAAGTTCGCCGACGACAAGAGCCTGACGCCGGCCGAGATCAAGACCATCGTCCGCTGGGTGGACCAGGGCGCTCCGCGCGGCGAGGGAGCCGATCCGCTGGCCGCCCGCAAGCACGTCGCCCAGGACTGGCCGATGGGCAAGCCGGACCTGATCCTCAACATCCCGGCCTACACGATCCCCGCCGCGGGCGTGGTCGACTACCAGCGGCCGGTGATGGTCAATCCGCTGACCGAGGGCCGCTGGGTGAAGGCCGCCGCCTTCCGCGTGAATGAGCGCCAGGCGGTGCACCACTTCCTGACGGGCTACCTCAACGAGGTCCCCGCCGACGGCAAGGGCAACGAGTCCCGCTGGGGCGCCTCGATGGGCGGTTACGCCGTGGGCGCCGAGGCGACCCTCTGGCCCAAGAACGTCGGCACCTTCCTGCCGCCGGGCGGCGCGATCGGAGTGCAGGCGCACTACACTCCCTTCGGCAAGGAAGTGACCGACAAGTCCCAGCTCGGTCTCTACTTCTACAAGCCGGGCGAGAAACCCGGGCTGGTGATGCGCAACTCGGTGGTGGTCGACAACACCATCGTCATCCCCGCCGGAGCCGCGCGCCACAAGGAGACCGCCTACCTGACGGTCCCGAAGGAGATGCTGCTCTACTCGGCGTTCCCGCACGCCCACTATCGCGGCTATGCCTCGGACCTGTGGCTGGAGACGCCGGACGGGACCAGGACGCGCCTGCTGGCCATGCCGCGGTACGACTTCAACTGGCAGCGGGAATACACCTTCGCCCAGCCGATCAAGGTCCCGGCCGGATCGCGGCTGGTCGCCAACTACTGGTACGACAACTCCAAGCAGAACCCGGCCAACCCCGATGCCGCCAAGACGGTGGTCTGGGGGGACCAGTCCTGGGAGGAGATGTTCTACACGGCGATCCGCTATCGCTGGCTCGACGAGACCTCCGCCAAGCTCACCGACTACGACCAGCAGATGGACCGTTCGCGCATGGTCGGCATGTTCGACGACAATCTGGACGGCAAGATTCAGAAGGCCGAGCTGAAGGGTGAGTTCGGCGATCGGCTGAAGCCCGCCTTCGCCCAGGTCGACCGCGACTCCTCCGGCGCGCTGGAAGCGGGCGAGATCGCGGCGCTGCAGGCCTTCCTCGGCCGTCGCCGCGAACAGGCCGAGGGCCATCCGATGCCGTCCGCGCCGGCCCAGGTGAACAAACCCACCGTGGGTGGCGGCCGCTAGATCAATCGGGTCCTCCGCG
>JBFMGV010000069.1:0-52262 GCA_040752615.1 Pseudomonadota bacterium
AGGGGGACCCGAAGGGTGGAGGGGGCGGTGGGGTCTTGCGCCGCGCTCGCCACCTTCCTCGCAACGCCCGCCCTCGCTCACGAAGGCCATCACGAGACGCTGACCTTCGCCGAGCAGGTCCGCCACCTGATGACCCAGCCGGACCATATCCTGGCGTTCTCCGGCCTCGTGGTGCTGGCCGTCGTCGGGACCTGGTCGTGGCGCCGGGCGAAGGCGCGCAAGTGATCCCGGGCGAAGTCATCCCCGCCGACGGCGAGATCGAACTGAACGCCGGCGCGCCCGTCGTGACGCTGCGCGTCGCCAACACCGGCGACCGGCCGATCCAGGTGGGAAGCCACTATCACTTCGCCGAGACCAACCCGGCGCTGCGGTTCGATCGCGCCGCGGCGCGCGGCCTGCGCCTCGACATCGCCGCCGGCACCGCCGTGCGCTTCGAGCCAGGCCAGGAGCGGGAGGTCGACCTCGTGCCGCTGCTGGGCGCCCGCGCGGTCTACGGGTTCCGCCAGGATGTGATGGGAAAGCTCTGATGGCGAGGATCAGCAGGGCCGCCTACGCCGACATGTTCGGCCCCACCGTTGGGGACCGGGTCCGGCTGGCCGACACCGAACTGTTCGTGGAGGTCGAGCGCGACCTGACCGTCTATGGCGAGGAAGTGAAGTTCGGCGGCGGCAAGGTGATCCGCGACGGCATGGGCCAGAGCCAGGCGACCCGCGCCTCGGGGGCCATGGACACCGTCATCACCAACGCCCTGATCATCGACCACTGGGGCATCGTGAAGGCCGACGTTGGCCTGCGCGACGGGCGGATCGCGGGCGTCGGCAAGGCGGGCAACCCCGACACCCAGCCAGGCGTCGACATCATCATCGGTCCCGGCACCGAGATCATCGCCGGTGAGGGCAAGATCCTGACCGCCGGCGCCATGGACGCGCACATTCACTTCATCTGCCCGCAGCAGATCGAAGAAGCCCTGATGAGCGGCGTCACCACCATGCTGGGCGGCGGCACCGGCCCGGCCACCGGCACCAACGCCACCACTTCCACCCCCGGCCCCTGGCACCTGGCGCGCATGATGGAGGCGGCGGAAGCCTTCCCCATGAACCTGGCCTTCTCGGGCAAGGGCAACGCCAGCCTGCCCGACGCCCTGGCCGAACAGGTCCTGGCCGGCGCGGCGGCGCTGAAGCTGCACGAGGACTGGGGCACCACGCCGGCCGCCATCGACTGCTGTCTGTCGGTCTGCGACCACTACGACATCCAGGCGATGATCCACACCGACACGCTGAACGAGAGCGGCTTCGTCGAGGACACCATCGCGGCCATGAAGGGCCGGACGATCCACGCCTTCCACACCGAGGGCGCCGGCGGCGGCCATGCGCCCGACATCCTGAAGGTCGCGGGCCTATCCCATGTGATCCCGTCGTCCACGAACCCGACGCGGCCCTACACGCGCAACACCCTGGCCGAGCATCTGGACATGCTGATGGTCTGCCACCACCTCGACCCTGCGATCCCCGAGGACGTGGCTTTCGCCGAAAGCCGCATCCGCAAGGAGACCATCGCGGCCGAGGACATCCTGCACGACATGGGCGCGCTCTCGATCATCTCGTCCGACAGCCAGGCCATGGGCCGGGTGGGCGAGGTGCTGATCCGCACGTGGCAGACCGCAGACAAGATGAAGCGCCAGCGCGGCCCCCTGCCCGGCGACGGCCCCGCCGACAACAACCGGGTGAAGCGTTACATCGCCAAGGTCACCATCAACCCGGCCATCGCCCAGGGCCTGTCGGCGCACATCGGCAGCATCGAGACGGGCAAGCGGGCCGACCTGGTGCTGTGGACGCCCGCCTTCTTCGGCGTGAAGCCCGACCTGGTGCTGCTGGGCGGCGCGATCGCGGCCGCGCCGATGGGCGATCCCAACGCCTCGATCCCGACTCCGCAGCCGGTGCACTATCGGCCGATGTTCGCCGCCTACGGCCGCGCGGTGCACCATTCGGCGGTGATCTTCACCTCGAAGGCGGCCATCGAGAACGGCCTCGCGGGGCGGCTGCACATGCAGAAGGCGCTGCTGCCGGTCGAGAACGTGCGCGGCGGCCTCAGCAAGGCGTCGATGATCCACAACAACGCCCTGCCGCACATCGAGGTCGATCCCGAGACCTACGAGGTGCGCGCGGACGGCGAACTCCTCACCTGCGAGCCCGCCGACGTGCTGCCGATGGCGCAGCGCTACTTCCTGTTCTGAGAGCGACCATGACCGCGATCACCGATGTCCTTCCCGCAGGCGCCTGGAGCGGCGCCGCAGTCGATCAGGTGGTGCTGGACTACGACGGGCGGCACCGGCGACGGATCGTGCTGACCGGCGCTTCGGGCGCGGAGTACCTCTTGGACCTGGCCGAGGCGACACACCTGCGCGGCGGCGACGGCCTCTCGTTGCCGGGCGGCGGCGTGCTGGAGGTGGTGGCCAAGCCCGAGCCGCTGATCGAAGTGACCGCCGAGAGCCCGGCCGCGCTGCTGCGGCTGGCCTGGCACATCGGCAACCGCCACCTGGCGGCCCAGGTGTTCGCCGACCGCATCCTGATCCGTCGCGACCACGTGATCGCCCACATGCTGGAACACCAGGGAGCCGTCGTCCGCGAGGTGGAAGCGCCCTTCGATCCAGAGGGCGGCGCCTACCACGGCCACGGGCACGACCATGCCCACTGAATCCCGCCTCCTGCGGCTGCTGACCTGGCTGTCCCCGGCCTTTCCGGTCGGGGCCTTCGGCTACTCGCACGGCCTGGAGACCGCGATCCGCGCCGGCGAGGTGAAGGACGCCAAGACCCTGTCCGACTGGATCGCCACCCTGCTGGAGCATGGCGGGGCCTGGTCGGACGCGGTGCTCGTCAAGGCGGCCTGGACCGCCGCCACGGCCGAGGACGAGGTCGCCCTCGACGAGGTGGCCGAACTGGCCGCGGCCATGGCCCCGACCCTGGAGCGTCGCCGCGAGACCCTGAGCCAAGGCAAGGCCTTCCTGGAGGCTGTTTCCGCCTGGAACCCGCCGCCGCTGGCCGACGCGGCCTACCCGGTCGCGCTGGGCGCCACGGCCGGCGCGGCGCAGGTGCCGCTGGAGCCGGCCCTGACCGCCTGGCTGCACGCCTTCGTCAGCAACATGGTCAGCGTCGCCGTCCGTGCCGTGCCGCTGGGCCAGTCGGACGCGGTGGCCGTGATCGCGGGCCTGGAGCCGGTGATCCTTCGCACGGCCACACGGGCCGCGGCCTCGTCGCTCGAGGACCTGGGCACGGCGGCGATTCGCTCGGATATCGCCTCGATGCAGCACGAAACCCTGGACGGAAGGCTCTTCATCTCATGAGCGGGAACGGTCCCCTTCGCATCGGCGTCGGCGGCCCCGTGGGGTCCGGCAAGACCACGCTGGTCGAGAAGCTGTGCAAGGCCATGCGCGAGCGCTGGTCCATCGCCGTGGTCACCAACGACATCTACACCCAGGAAGACGCCCTGATCCTGAACCGGCTGCAGGCGCTGCCCGAAGACCGGATCCTGGGCGTGGAGACCGGCGGCTGCCCGCACACCGCGATCCGTGAGGACGCGTCGCTGAACCTCGCCGCCATCGCTGAAATGAACCGGCGCTTCCCTGACCTGGACGTGATCTTCATCGAGAGCGGGGGCGACAACCTGGCGGCCACCTTCAGCCCCGATCTCGCCGACCTGACGCTCTACGTCGTCAGCGTCTGTCAGGGTGAGAAGATCCCCCGCAAGGGCGGCCCGGCGATCACGCGCTCGGACCTGCTGATCATCAACAAGACCGACCTCGCGCCCCACGTCGGCGCGGACCTGGCGGTGATGGATCGCGACGCCACGGTGGCCAGGGGCGAGCGCCCGTATGTCTTCACCGACCTCACGCGGCTGTCCGGCCTGGACGAGGTGATCGCCTTCATCGCCAGGGCCGGCGGCCTGCCCAGCAAGCTCGCCGCCTAGCGTACGATCGTGCCATTCAGCCGCAGCCGGCTGACGCCGCCGTCCGGATAGATGTTGAGCCGCACGAACCGCACGGGCCCCAGCGCCTGCAGTTCCTCGCGAAAGCTGTGGACGTGGTCCGCCTGCAGCTTCACCTCGGGCAGCAGAACGGGCCAGCTCTCGGCCTGCTGGGCGATCTCTTCCGGAGAGCCGTGGGCGCGAGCCGTGGCCTGGATGGCGCAGCGATCGGGGTAGTTGCCCTTGAAGTGCGCGGTGTCCACGACGACCTCCTCGATCCGGCCGAAGGTCCCCAGTTCCAGCATGGCCCAGTCGTGGCCCGGCTCGCGGCGGCGGCGGGTCTCCCAGCCGTCGCCCATGTCGACGCCTCGTCCCGGCGCGGTCAGGTTGCCGACGCGTCCGTAGTGCTCGTCGTTGGCGATGACGCCGCGGCCGCCCCAGGCCAGGGCCAGCAGGTCGATCACCTCGTCGTCCTTCACCGGCGAGAAGTCGGGCTGCACGCGCCCCCAGACCCGCAGGCGCGCCACGCCGCCGTCCGGGAAGATGTGCAGGCGGACATGGGTGATCGGCTGGTCATGCTCGACGGGCACATAGATCCGGTCGTTCCCCTTCAGCGCAAGGCGCTGGGTGACGGTGATCCAGCCGTCCTGCGGGTTGCTCTCCGTCGAGTTGCAGACCTCGATCTCGGCGCCCGGCGGGTAGTTGCCGGTGAAGTGGCTGGTGTCGATCTCGAAGCCGGCGACCACGCCCGCCACGCCCAGTCGGATCACGCACCAGTCGTGACCGGGGATGCGCTTGCGGCGGCTTTCCCAGCCGTCCATCCACTTGCCGTTGTCGTCGTACTTGCCGACGATGAACACCGGATCGGCGGGCGAGATCAGCCGGCTCTTGTCGGCGAAGAAGTCGTCGGTGGCGAAGACCACCTCCGAGCCCAGGCGCGGCTGGGCCAGGTCGACATAGCGGCGGCGCAGATCGTCGAACATGCGGATATCCTACAGCAAATCAGCCAGCCGGAACCGCGCGATCCTATGGATCTGGGCGATGGCGGTCTGGAACTCGGTCTCGGGGTCGTTGTGCAGGCGCGCCTCGAAGGCCGCCAGGATGTCGGCGCGCGTCGCGCCCTTCACGGCGAAGATGAAGGGGAAGCCGAAGCGGGCGTTGTAGGCGGCGTTCAGCCTCTGGAAGGCCGCGAACTCGTCCGGACCGCACTGGTCGAGGCCCACGCCGGCCTGCTCCTGCACCGAAGCCTCGGCCATCTTCGTGCGGCTGGCCAGTTCGGGGTGAGCACGGATCAGCGCCAGCTTCCGCTCCCGCGGCGCGGCGTCGACGACGGCCGCCATCGCCGTGGCGAGACCTTCGAGATCACCCGGCGGATCAGGCCAGACGCCCTCAGCCACCCAGGGCGAAGCTTCGTAGATGTGGCTGAATTTGATCAGAAATTCGTCACGGGTCATGCCCTCCTCCCCCGTTGGGGGAGGGGAACCACGTGCAGCGTGGTGGAGGGGGCAAAGCCGGAGGCTCGGAGATTGGGTCGTGGGGGGGGGGGGGGGGGGGGGGGGGGGGGGGGGGGGGGGGGGGGGGGGGGGGGGGGGGGGGGGGGGGGGGGGGGGCCGCCCCCCCCCGCGGCGGGGGGGGCGGCCCCCCAAGCCGGAGGCTCGGAGATTGGGTCGTTCCCCCTCCACCGCGTTCCGCGGTCCCCCTCCCCCTAGGGGTGAGGAGAGCGAGATAGTCAACTGGCTACCCATGCGGATGACGCTCCCGCCAGTGGCGCGCGATGTCGAGACGGCGGGCGAACCAGACGTCCTGGTGGCCGAGGGCGTAGCGGATGAAGCGCTCCAGCCCGGCCATCTTCCCCGGCCGGCCGACGATGCGGCAGTGCAGGCCGATGCTCATCATCTTCGGCCGCTCGGCGCCCTCCTCGTAGAGCACGTCGAAGGCGTCCTTCAGATAGGAGAAGAACTGCTCGCCGGTGTTCAGGCCGGTCCCCGAGAAGCGCATGTCGTTGGCTTCCAGGGTGTAGGGCACGATCAGGTGCGGCTTGCCCGCCGCCTGCGTCCAGAACGGCAGATCGTCGGAGTAATCGTCGGCGTCGTAGAGGAACCCGCCTTCTTCCGCGACCAGTCGGCGGGTGTTCGGGCTGGTGCGGCCCGTGTACCACCCCAGCGGCCGTTCGCCGGTCAGGCGTTGCTGGATCTCGATGGCGCGGGCCATGTGCTCGCGCTCCACCGCCTCGGGGACGTCCTGGTAGTTGATCCAGCGCCAGCCGTGGCTGGCGATCTCATGGCCTGCCTTCAGGAACGCCTCGACCGCCGCCGGATTGCGCTCCAGCGCCATCGCCACCCCGAACACGGTGACCGGCGTCCCGTAGCGCTCGAACAGCCGCAGCAGTCGCCAGACCCCGGCCCGGCTGCCGTATTCGTAGATCTGCTCCATGCTCATGTGGCGCGCCCCGACCACAGGCCCGGGATTGATCATGTCCGACAGGAACGTCTCGGCGCCGGCGTCGCCGTGAAGGACGCAGTTCTCGCCGCCTTCCTCGTAGTTCAGCACCATCTGGATCGCGATGCGCGCCCCGCCGGGCCAGTCGGCGCGGGGCGGATCCTGGCCATAGCCGATCAGGTCGCGGGGATAGGTCGTGTCGGGCATGTCTGACCGCTTAGCAGGCTTTGCGCGGGCGCCAGCCTCGCAAGACGCCGGTACGGTTGCAATTCCTCGCCCAAGCGCGGATTCTGGACGGCCGAACTCAGGTAGCGCGCATGGCCGGCCTCACCACCCACGTCCTCGACACCGCCCACGGCAGGCCCGCGGTGGGAGTCGCCCTGCGCCTGCTGCGCGACGGCGAGGTGATAGCGGCGGCCCTCACCAACGCCGACGGACGCTGCGATCAGCCCCTGCTGCCAGGCGACCTGCTGACGGCCGGACGCTATCGCCTGGAGTTCGACGTCGGGGCGTACTTCCGCGGCCTGGGCGTCGCCCTGCCCGAGCCGGCCTTCCTGGAGACGGTGGTGCTGGACTTCGGCGTCGCAGACCCCGCCGCGCACTACCACGTGCCCCTGCTGGTCAGCCCGTTCGGCTACTCCACCTACCGGGGAAGCTGAGATGGGTCGGCCGATCCGCTTCCTGCTGGACGGCGAGGTTCGGGAACTCTCGGACATCGACCCGACGCTGACCGTGCTGAACCTGCTCCGCTACGACCTGCGACGGACGGGGACCAAGGAAGGCTGCGCCGAGGGCGACTGCGGCGCCTGCACCGTGGTTCTGGGCGAACTGGAAGATGGGCGCGTCCGGTTCCGCGCGGTCAACGCCTGCATCCTTTTCGCCCCGCTGCTGGACGGGAAGGCGCTGTTCACGGTCGAAAGCCTGGGCCGCGAGGGCAACCTGCACCCCGTGCAGCAGGCAATGGTCGATCACCACGGCTCGCAGTGCGGCTTCTGCACGCCGGGCTTCGTGATGAGCCTCTACGCGATCCAGCGCGAGGGCGGCTCGACGTCCACCGGGGCGTTGAAGGATGCGCTGGCCGGGAACCTGTGCCGCTGCACCGGCTATGGCCCCATCATCGCGGCTGGCCAGGGCATGGGGTCCGATCCCCTGGCCGCCGGGGTCGACGCCCTGGCGGCGGCGCTGGCGGCGATCCAGCCCACCGAGAGCCTGACGCTGGAGCACGTCGCCGGTCGTTTCTTCGCCCCCGCCAGTGGCGAGGCGCTGGCGGAGGTGCTGCTGGCGCATCCCGACGCCACGATCCTGGCCGGCGGCACCGACGTGGGCCTTTGGGTGACGAAGCAGCACCGCGCGTTGCCGACGCTGGTTTCGCTGAACGCCGCCACCGACCTGCGCCGGATCGAGGACCTGGGCGACGCGGTCCGGATCGGCGCCGGGGTTCGCTACGCCGACGCGCACGCGACCCTGGCCGCCCTGCACCCCGCCTTCGACGAACTGCTGCGCCGCCTCGGCGGACAGCAGGTGCGCAACCTGGGCACCGTCTGCGGGAACGTCGCCAACGGCTCGCCCATCGGCGACATGCCGCCGGTGCTGATCGCGGCCGGCGCAACTCTCGTGCTGCGCCGGGGCGCCGAGCGGCGTGAGCTCCCGCTGGAGGGCTACTTCCTCGCCTACGGAAAGCAGGATCGCCGGCCCGGTGAGTTCGTCGAGGCCGTCCTCGTGCCGAAGCTGGCCGCCGACCGCGTCTTCTCGATCGCCAAGCTGTCCAAGCGCTTCGACCAGGACATCTCGGCCGTGTGCCTGGGGCTCTCGGTCGGCGTCGAGGCCGGCTACGTCACCGACGCACGCATCGCCTTCGGCGGCATGGCCGCGACTCCGAAACGCGCGGGCGCCTGCGAGGCCGCGCTGGTCGGCCGACCGTGGACCCGCGAGACGGTCGAGGCGGCCGTGGAGGCGCTGCCCGACGACTTCGCGCCCATTACCGACATGCGCGCCTCGGCCGCCTACCGCCTGGAAGCCGCCGGCAACCTGATCCTGCGGGCCTATCTGGAGAGCAGGCCCGAAGCGCCGACCATTCGCTCGGCGGAGGCGGTGGCCTATGGCTGACTCCGGGGGACGCTCCGCCCTGCTGCCGGTGCTGCATGCGCCGATCGGGCACGACAGCGCGCCGCGCCATGTGAGCGGCGAGGCGATCTACATCGACGACATCCCCGAACCGCCGGGCCTGCTGCACCTCTGCGTCGGTCAGAGCGCAAGGGCGCATGCGCGGGTGACGAAGCTGGACCTGACGGAGGTGCGCGCCGCACCGGGCGTGGTCGCGGTGCTCACCCCGGCCGACATTCCCGGCAAGAACGACATCAGCCCGTTCGCCGGGGACGATCCGATGTTCGCGGAGGGCATCGTCAGTTTCGTCGGCCAGCCGCTCTTCGCCGTCGCCGCCGAAAGCCTTCCGAAGGCCCGCGCCGCCGCCGCCCTGGCGGTGATCGCATACGAAGACCTGACGCCCGCCGTCACCATCGCCGACGCGCGCGCCGCCGACCTGCACCTGGAGCCGACCCAGGTGATGAAGCTGGGCGACGCCCGCGCGGCCATCGCCGACGCGCCGCACCGCGCATCCGGCACGCTGACCATCGGCGGGCAGGAACACTTCTACCTCGAGGGCCAGGTGGCGCTGGTGATCCCGGGCGAAGGCGGCGACCTTCACGTCTGGACCTCGACCCAGCACCCCACCGAGACCCAACACGTCATCGCCCGCTGCCTTGGCTGCCCCGACAACGCCGTCACCGTCGAGGTGCGCCGGATGGGCGGTGGCTTCGGCGGCAAGGAGACCCAGTCGGTGCAATGGGCCGCCATCGCCGCGCTGACCGCGCTGAAGACCCGCCGGCCGGCCAAGTTCCGCCTCGACCGCGACGACGACATGGTCATGACCGGCAAGCGGCACGACTTCGAGATCGACTGGACGCTGGGCTTCGACGACGTGGGCAAGCTGCACGGCGCGGCCTTCGAGTTCGCCTCGCGCTGCGGTCACTCCACCGACCTGTCGCGGGCCATCAACGACCGGGCGATGTTCCACGCCGACAACGCCTATGCCCTGCAGACGGCCGAGATCGTGTCGCATCGCCTGCGCACCCACACCGTCTCCAACACTGCCTTCCGCGGCTTCGGCGGACCGCAGGGCATGATGGGGATCGAGCGGGCGCTGGATGCAGCGGCGCTGAGCCTGGGCCTGGATCCGCTGGATGTGCGGCTGGCCAACCTCTACGGCGTCTCCGGCGACGTGACGCCTTACGGCCAGACGGTGACCGACAGCGTCGCACGCGAGATCATGACCGAGCTGGCCGAGGCCTGCGACTACCGCGCCCGCCGCGCGGCGGTCCGCGCCGCCAACGCCGGGCCTGGGCATCTGAAGCGTGGCATCGCCCTGACGCCGGTGAAGTTCGGCATCTCGTTCACCACCAGCCACCTCAACCAGGCCGGCGCCCTGATCCACCTCTACACCGACGGTTCTATCCACCTGAACCATGGCGGGACCGAGATGGGCCAAGGCCTCTACCTCAAGATCGCCCAGGTGGTCGCCGACGCCTTCAAGGTGGGCCTGGACCGGGTGAAGATCAGCTCGACCCGCACCGACAAGGTGCCCAACACCTCGGCCACCGCCGCCTCGTCGGGCAGCGATCTCAACGGCATGGCGGCGCTGGCGGCGTGTGAGACGATCAAGGCGCGCCTCGCCGGGTTCGCCCGCGAGAGCTTCGGCGCCGAGCCTGTCTACACGCCGGACGGCGTCATGCTGGGCGAGCGGCTGATGAGCCTGAAGGAGTTCGTCCAGAGCGCCTATCTGGCTCGCGTCTCGCTGTCGGCCACCGGTTTCTACAAGACCCCGGACATCCACTACGACCGCGAAGCCCACAAGGGCCGGCCCTTCTACTACTACGCCTACGGCGCGGCCTGCTCCGAGGTGGTGATCGACACCCTGACCGGCGAGAACCGGGTGGTGCGGGTGGACATCCTCCATGACGTCGGCCGTTCGCTGAACCCGGCCATCGACCTGGGCCAGATCGAGGGCGGCTTCATCCAGGGAATGGGCTGGCTGACCACCGAGGAGCTGGTGTTCGACGACGCCGGCCGCCTGCGCACCCATGCGCCGTCGACCTACAAGATCCCGACCGCGGGCGACCGGCCCGACGCTTTCGATGTCCGCATCTGGCAGCCCGGCGAGAACCGCGAGCCGACGATCCATCGCTCCAAGGCCGTGGGCGAGCCGCCCTTCATGCTGGCGATCTCGGTGCTGTCGGCCCTGACCGACGCCGTGGCCAGCGTCGGTGACTACCGCGTGATGCCGAACCTCGACGCCCCGGCCACGCCCGAGCGCGTCCTGGCCGCCGTGGGCGATGTGCGGCGGAGGGGCACCGATGTCTGAGTGGATCGGCGAAGCCCTGGCCTCGGTGCGGGCGGGCCGGCCGCTGGCCATGGTCACCGTCGTCGGCGCCCAGGGGTCGACGCCCCGCGAGCGGGGCGCCCGGATGCTGGTCTGGGCGGACCATTTCACCGGCACCATCGGCGGCGGCTCCCTGGAGCGGCAGGGCCTGGACCAGGCGAGGCGGATGCTGGGCCAGGACGCCCGCCGCCATGCGCTGCAGGACTATCCGCTGGGGCCACTGCTGGGCCAGTGCTGCGGCGGCCACGTGCGCATCCTGGTGGAACGCCTGGATGCCGAGAGCCTGGACTGGCTGGAGCCGGCCGGCGCGGCGCGGGCGCCCTTCCAGCTCGTCGCCGAGTTCGCGGACGGTCGGATGCGCCGCGATCTCGAGGCCGCAGACACGCCCGGCGAGACCGACAGCCCCCGCGTTCCCATTCCGAAGGTGCGCCGCATGGCCGAACTGATCCGCCCCACCCTGCCGCGCCTGGCGATCTTCGGCGCCGGACACGTGGGCCAGGCGGTGGCGCGGGCCTTCGCGCCCCTGCCCTTCCATCTGGACTGGCTGGCCAGCCGCGAGGACCTGCGCCCGGAAGCCAGCGGCACACGCGCCACCATCCTCTCCGAGGACGAGCTGGAAGAGGCCATCGACGCGGCGCCCGCCGGCGCGCTGGTGGCGATCTTCACCCACAGCCACGACCTGGACTACCGCCTCGCCCGCGCGGCGTTGCGCCGGGACGACCTGGGCTACGTCGGCCTGATCGGTTCGCGCACCAAGCGGGCGCGGTTCGAGAGCCGGCTGAAAGCCGACGCGGTCACTCCAGACCAGCTCTCGCGCCTGTCCTGCCCGATCGGTATCCCGGCCCTGAAGGGCAAGGCGCCCGCGGTGATCGCCGTGGCCCTGGCCGCCGAACTTCTGCAACTGACCGGAGACGAACCTCAGTGATCGCCGAATGGGGGGCCTGGGCGAACCTGGCGATCCGGTGGCTGCACCTGATCGCCGGCGTCGCCTGGATCGGGTCCAGCTTCTACTTCATGTGGCTGGACAGCCATCTGAAGCCGCCAAAGGTCCCGCGCGGCGAAGGCGTGGCGGGCGAGCTGTGGAGCGTCCACTCGGGCGGCTTCTATCACCAGATGAAGTTCATGGTGGCCCCGGCCGACATGCCCGAGGACCTGCACTGGTTCAAATGGGAGGCCTACACCACCTGGATCAGCGGCTTCCTGCTGCTGAGCCTGATCTTCTATGTCGGCGCCGACCTCAACCTGATCGACAGGTCCAAGGCCGACCTCGCCACCTGGCAGGCCATCGGCCTGGGTCTGGCCAGTCTCGTGGCCGGCTGGGCGGTCTACGACGGCCTCTGCCGCTCGCCGATCGGCCAGAACCTGAAGCTGTTCGGCGCCGTGTGGTTCGCCGTGCTCACCGCCGCCGCCTACGGCCTGACGCGGGTGTTCTCGGACCACGGGGCCTTCATGCACGTGGGGGCGATCATCGGCACGGTGATGGCCGCCAACGTCTTCATGATCATCATCCCGAACCAGCGGAAGGTGGTCGCCCAGGTACTGGCTGGCCAGGCGCCCGATCCCAACCTCGGGAAACAGGCCAAGCAGCGCAGCGTCCACAACAACTACATGACCCTGCCGGTGCTGTTCATCATGATCAGCAACCACTACCCGATGATCTTCGCCGCCCCGCTGAACTGGCTGTGGCTGGCGGGCCTGGGGATCACGGGCGTCACGATCCGCCACTTCTTCAACCTGAAGAACGCCGGCCGGGTCGAGCCGCAGGTGCTGCTGTATGGCGCCCTCGCCTTCCTGACGGTGGCGGCGCTGAACATCTCGGCCCGGCCGAAGCCCGCGGAGGTCAGCGAGGTCCCGACATTCGCCACCGTCCGCGCCATCGTCGACAAGCACTGCGTGACCTGTCACGCCGTCCATCCGACGCACCGCGCCTACCCCGCCGCGCCGAACGGGGCGATGTTCGACACCACCGCGAACCTCCAGAAGTACGCGCCCAAGATCTACGAGCGCGCCGTCGCGACCGAGAGCATGCCCTTGGGCAACGAGACCAAGATGACCGCCGTGGAGCGCGCCCAGCTCGGGGCCTGGATCAAGGCGGGAGCGAAGGCCGACTGATGCGTCACCTCACCCCCGTCCCCCTGACCGCCGACGCCTTCGCGCCGTTCGGCGATGTGATCGAGGCCTCGGAGCGCGCCGAGGTGATCCCGATCAACTACGGCTGGACCACCCGCTTCAACGCCCTGTCCGACGTGGCGGTCGGCGACGGCCACGCGATCCTCAGCATCTTCCGCTCCAAGCCGCTGGCGCCGCTGGTGCTGAAGATCTTCGAGCGGCATCCCCTGGGCAGCCAGGCCTTCGTGCCGGTGCAGGGCCGCCCCTACCTGGTCGCTGTCGCGCCGCCGGGCGAGTTCGACCCCGCCGCCGTCCGTGTGTTCCGCGCCGAGGCGCACCAGGGCGTGAACTACGCCCGAGGAACCTGGCACCACTTCCTGCTGGCGCTCGAGGCCGAGAGCGACTTCCTGGTGGTCGACCGCGAGGGCCCGGGCGACAACCTCGACGAGATCGAACTGGCCGAGGCCGACTGGATCGCCGTCGCCTCATGAGCCGCCACGCCTACCGCGCCGCGCTGCTGCATGCGCTGGACGACCCGTCACGCGCGGGGCCGGCGGCCGTCGCCTATCACGCCGACGGTCTGCTGCTGGTCGAGGACGGTCACGTGGCCGCCCTCGGCGCCTACGACGACCTCGCGCCTACGCTCGCCGCCGACACGCCCGTCGAACACCTCCCGGGTCGGCTCATCACCCCCGGCTTCGTCGACGCCCATGTCCACTTCCCCCAGGTGGACGTGATCGCCGCGTGGGGGACGCAGCTGCTCGATTGGCTGAACACCCACACCTTCCCAGCGGAACTGGCCTTTGCCGACCGCGCCCACGCAGACGCGGTCGCCGACGTGTTCCTGGACCAGTTGCTGGCCAACGGCACCACCAGCGCCCTGGCCTTCTGCACGGTCCACAGGACGTCAGCGGACGCGCTGTTCGAGGCCGCCCTGGCGCGCAACATGCGCCTCGTGGCCGGCAAGGTGCTGATGGACCGGAATGCGCCCGAGGGCCTGACCGACACCGTCGAGGAGGGCCGCGCCGACACCGAGGCCCTTATCCGCGACTGGCACGGGCGAGGCCGTCTGGGCTACGCGGTGACGCCGCGCTTCGCCGTCACCTCCACCGACGCCCAGCTGGCCATGGCCGGCGAGGTTCTGGCCGCCCATCCCGGCGTCCTGATGCACACCCACATGTCGGAGAACCTCGGCGAGATCGCCGAGGTCGCGCGCCTGTTTCCACGGGACCGGGACTACCTGGCGGTCTACGAGCGTCATGGCCTGGTGGGCCGCCGCTCGGTCTTCGCGCACTGCGTCCACTGTGACGACGACGCCTTGCGCCGCCTGGCCCGGGCCGAGGCCTCGGTCGCCTTCTGCCCCTCCTCGAACCTGCTGCTGGGCAGCGGTCTCTTCAGTCTGAAGCGGGCCTGCGCGCACGGCGTGAACACCGCCCTGGCCACCGACGTCGGCGGCGGGGGCAGCTTCTCCCTGCCGCACATGATGGGCGAGGCCTACAAGGTGGGCCAGCTCCAGGGCGACAACCTCGACCCGCTGCACGCCTTCTACCTTGCCACCCTGGCCGGAGCGCGGGCGCTGCACATCGATGACCGCGTGGGCAACCTGGCGCCCGGGAAGGAAGCCGACTTCGTCGTCCTGGACCTGGCCGCCACCCCGCTGTTGGCCCGGCGCACCGCACGGACGCGCAACCTGGCGGAGGCGCTGTTCGTGCTCGCGGTGCTGGCAGACGACCGCATCGTCGAGCGCACCTACCTGATGGGCCGGCTCGCGCACCAGCGGGGGCTTGCGGCGCAGCCCGCCGCCTGACGACTATGCCCCGGTTTCCAGCCGGGGGTTCGGGTGCTTCGTCTCATCGCCATCATCGCCTGCCTGCTCGCGCCCCTGCCGGCGTGGGCGCAGGCCAAACCCATCCCGATCAAGGTGGTGGTGATCGCCGCCTTCGAGATCGGCGCCGAGACGGGCGACACCCCCGGCGAGTTCCAGCACTGGGTCGAGCGCTACCCGCTGACCGAGACCGTGAGGATCCCCGGCATCGAGCGCCCGGCGCGCCTCTCCAAGGATGGCGTCCTCGCGATCACCACCGGCATGTTCGGTCGGGCGCGCGGCTCGATGGCCGCCCTGCTTTCGGACCCGCGCTTCGACCTGTCGAAGAGCTACTTCCTGATGGCCGGCATCGCCGGGGTCGATCCCAAGGTCGGCTCGATCGGCAGCGCCGCCTGGTCCGACTGGGTGGTCGACGCCGACCCCCTGTACGAGATCGACGACCGCGAGATCATGGCCGGCTGGCCGTGGGGCCTCTACGCGTTCCACAGCAAGCAACCCGGCGAGAAGGGCAGCGGCGAAGGCGCCAGCGGCATGGCCTGGAAGCTGGACCCCGGCCTGACCCAATGGGCCTATCAGCTGACCCGCGACATCCCCCTGCCCGACGGCCCCAAGCTGGCCGCCGAGCGCTCAGGCTATAAGGACCAGCCCGCAGCCCAGAAGCCGCCGCACGTCTTCGTCGGCGCCAGCCTCGCCACGGTGCGCTTCTGGCACGGCAAACGGCGAACCGACTGGGCCCGCGACTGGGTGCGCGTGCAGACCGACGGCGCCGGCGTGCTGACCATGACCGACGGCGAGGACCAGGCCGTGCTCGACACCCTGCATCTCTTCGCCAAGGACGGCCGGGTCGACGCCCGCCGGGTCCTCGTGCTGCGGACCGCCAGCAACTACTCCTGGCCGGGCGCTGGCAAGCCGATGCGGATCGAGTTCGCGGACGGCGGCTCCGAGGCCGCGTTCGAAGCCGCCTATCGCGTGGGCTCTCCCGTCGTGAAAGCCCTGGTGGCCGGCTGGGCTGCCTACGAGACCAAGCTGCCGGAGGCGCGGCCGTGAGTTTCCTCGACAAGACCTTCCAGCTCCGCGAGCGCGGGACCAGCGTCCAGACCGAGGTGCTGGCAGGCGCCACCACCTTCCTGACCATGGCCTACATCGTCCTGGTCAATCCCTCGATCCTCGGGGCGGCGGGGATGCCGGCGGCGGGTGTCGCGGCCGCCACGTGCCTGGCGGCCGGCGTCGGCTGCCTGCTCATGGGCTTCCTGGCCAACTATCCGATCGCGCTCGCGCCCGGCATGGGCCTCAACGCCTACTTCGCCTTCACCGTCGTGCAGGGCATGGGCATCCCCTGGCAGACCGCCCTCGGCCTCGTCTTCGTCTCGGGCGTGCTGTTCATCGTGCTGACGGTGGCGGGGGTCCGGCAGCTGATCGTCAATGCGATCCCCCGCGCGCTCTTCTCGGCAATAGCCGCCGGGATAGGCCTCTTCATCGCCTTCATCGGCCTGCGTGGCGCGGGCCTGGTCGCAGACAATCCCGCCACTCTCGTCACCCTGGGCGATGTGAAGGCGCCGACTGTGCAGCTGGCGCTGCTGGGCCTCGCCATCCTCTCGGTCCTCATGGTGCTGAAGGTGCGTGGCGCGATCTTCATCGGCATCGTCGCCACCGCGGTCCTCGGCTGGGTCCTGGGTCTCGCCGAGTGGTCGCCCCAGCCCTACGACGTCGAGGCCATGACCAGCACGGCGCTGCAGCTCGACATCCCCGCGGCCCTGGGCATCGGCGGCCACGGCTTCGGCCTCGCATTGCTGGAGATCCTGTTCGTCTTCCTGTTCGTGGACCTGTTCGACAACGTCGGCACCCTGGTGGCGGTGTCCAAGAAGGCAGGCCTGATGCGGCCGGACGGTACGATCCCGCGCCTCAACCGCATCCTGTTCGCCGACGCCGGCGCGACGGTCGTGGGTTCACTGGCCGGGACCAGCACCGTGGTCAGCTACATCGAAAGCGCCTCGGGCGTCTCCGCCGGAGGCCGCACGGGGCTGACCGCCGTGGTCACGGGCCTGCTGTTCCTGGCGGTGATGTTCGTCGCGCCGTGGGCCCAGGTCGTTCCGGCCGCCGCGACCGCGCCGGCGCTGATCCTGGTGGGCGGGATGATGATGGGACCTCTGACCGAGATCGACTGGGACGACCCGGTCGTGGCGATCCCGGCCTTCCTGACCCTGATCTCGATCCCGCTGACCTTCTCGATCGCCAACGGGCTCGCCTTCGGCGTGATCGCCTATGCCATCCTGAAGCTCGCCACACGCCGCGTCGCCAAGGCCGACTGGCTCCTGTTCGCCCTGGCGGCCCTGTTCATCGCGCGGTTCGTCTACATGGCTGTGGAGGGCTGAACCCAAGCCTCCCCCGCGAGCGGGGGAGGTTTTTCACCGCCTCGTCGCCTCGAATTCGGCCAGGGCCCGCTCGTGCCGCCACTGTTCGCGGGCCTTGTCGCTACCGGCGATGAAAGCGGCGCAGGCGCCCGTCGGCTCCAGCTTGCCGACCTGGCCGGCGCAGACCTTGGCGGGCTTGCGATAGACGTTCGGATCGTCCCAGAGCCCAGGGCCTGAGAGGAAGCTGTAGGCGATGCCGTTGCGCGCGGCGGTCTTGAGATCGGCGTAGGTCGCGCCGTTGCGCACTGCGGCCTGGTAGTCGTCGGCCAGTTCGGTGCGCGTGATCCCGGCGTCATCCGTCGACAGGCTGGCCGGCACGCCCTTCTTTCGCAGCCAGGCATAAGGATGCTCCTCGGGCTTCACCTCGAGGATCGTCTCGTTCGAGAGGATGTTGACCTCGACCAGGACGCCCTTGGCGGCCATCTCGGCGGCCAGCGCATCGGCGCCGGCCTCTTCCGGCAGATCGGTCCCGTGGCCGATGCGACGGGCCCCCGCCACCCGCACCGCGTCGGCCACGTGGTAGCTGAGGTGCCTGGGGCTCGCGAGCTTCATGGTCAGCTCGCCGGCGTGCAGCGCCACCGGGACCTTCCGACCCTGGTCGGTCAGCGCCGCGATCATCTGCATGTGGAGGTCGTAGTACCGGGTGGCATCGTAGCTGTCCTCGGGCGCCACGAGCTGCATCCCCACCCAGCGCTTGTCGGCCAGCACCGTCGCGACGCCGAGCTGTAACTGGGCCATCGTCTGTTCGGGCGGCCCCTGGCGGATGGACTGGAAGAGGTAGCGGACCGTCACCTTGCAGCCGGCCCGGGCCTGCGGCGTCCCGCACTTCAGCACCTCGCGGGCGCGGGCTTCGAAGCGGTCGGTGTCCGCGGTGACGGCGGGGACCAGCTTCTCGAGGCCGGCCTCGGTGAAGGCCGCTCGCGTCGTCGCGATGTCACCCTTCCAGCCCACGCGGGCGCCGAGGCCCCGCGCGGCCGCGGCCTGGGGCGTGACCATCAGCTCGATGTACCAGGTGTTCTGGCGGGCCAGGGTGTCCATGGTCTCGGCCAGCGCGTCGCCTGTCCGCCTCGGCGACGTGTTCCGCCGGCTGAAGCTGGTGAAGAACTGGTCGTGGCCGGAGCGGTCGCGGAAGCCGGGATGGCGGGTCGTCAGGCTGTCGGTGAGCAGCGAGCGGAGCGCCTCGTCGGCGACCACCTGGGCGGCCGGCTTCATGTTGTCGCCCTGGCAGGTCATCCGGATGGCCAGCTCGACCATGTCCACGCAGAGGCCGTCCTCCACCGCCCAGTCGATGATGTCTTCCGTCGGGGTGCTGCCGCCGAGGTGGTTGTGCAGCTCCCCTCCCTTGGGGAAGGCCTTGAAGAAGGCCGTCAGCTCGGCCGCGCCCATCTTCGACAGGTCTGGCGTCGCGGCGGCGGCGGGGCTGGCCACGACGAGCGCGGCGGCGAGGCTGGCGAGGAATCGTCCCATGCGTGCAACCGTCCGCACCCCGGGCGCGCGGTCAAGCTCGCGCTGGTCCGAGCCGGCGGAACGCGCTTCACTGGCGCCCATGACCGCCGCAGAGATGATCGAGAACCTGGGCCTGAAACCGCACCCGGAGGGCGGGTGGTATCGCGAGACGTGGCGATCCGACGCGAGCCTGGCCGACGGTCGCGCGGCGGCCACCGCGATCCTCTTCCTGCTGGAACCCGGCGGCCGGTCGCACTGGCATCGAGTCGACGCCGAGGAGGTCTGGATTCACCAGGCCGGCGCGCCGCTGACCCTCTGGACCGGCTTCAAGGGCGGTCCCATCACCGAGACGCGCCTGGGTGTCGGCGGTGACGCGCAGCCGCAGCACGTCGTCCTGAAGGACGAGTGGCAGGCGGCCGAGGCCGACGGCGACGGCTGGACGCTGGTGTCCTGCGTGGTCTCGCCGGGCTTCCGCTTCGAGGGGTTCGAACTGGCGCCGCCCGACTGGTCGCCCGTCTAGCCCGCGAAGGCGAAGGGCACGATGAAGGCCAGGAAGCTGGCCACCAGGCCCGCCAGCAGGATGCGGTAGGCATAGCCCAGGTAGCGGTACTTCTTGAACGCGAGCACCCGGCCGTTCTGGTAGATGTCGTGAGCGAAGGCCTCGTAGACGGTGCGTTGGTCGGCCGCGACGCCGGTGAGCAGGTCCACGAACTCCGCTTCGCTGATCTGGGTGAACGAGCCGAAGAAGAGCACGTTGGCCGGCCCGCCCGCCCGCGGCGGCGTCTTCACGGACGGGAGCACGGCCAGGATCGCCAGCGTCGCCGCCATGAAGGCGGCCGCGCCCAGGATCAGCAGGGGCACCACCACCGCGCCGCCGATCCGCACCTGACTCACCGTGATCGTGAAGATCACGAAGGTGGCCGCCAGCACCATGTTGGCCTTCTGATCGGCCATCTGGCTGAGCTGGTACTGCACGGTCATCGCCGTGCGAAGCAGATGCACGCCGTCGGGCGTACCTGTCGGCTTGGCCGTCTCGACCACGCTGTCCTTCGCCATAACCCCTGCCCCTGACGCGACCTTCGGCCAGCCCCCGCCGACCTAGAGCTTCAGCACGCCTTCGAAAGAGAAGCTCTCCACAGGATTACGCCCGCTCGGCGCCTCGCGCGACCGATAAGGTTCGTCGAGGATCTCGGGACCTGTCGGCCGCCCGATCGCGATGGCCGCCTCGACCCGGTACTCCGCCTCGGGCACGCCGGTCGCTTCATAGGCCTTGGCCACGTCGAAGCCGCTCATGCCGTGCGTGGCCCAGCCGATCCGGCTGGCCTGCAGCGCCAGGAAGCCCCAGGCGGCGCCCGCGTCGAAGGAGTGGCTGTAGACCGGCTGCGGCTCGGCGCCTTCCTTCCGGCGGAAGCGGTCGGACACGATGTAGGCCAGGACCGAGGCGTGCTTCACCCAGGCTTGGTTGAATGGGATCAGGGCGTCGAACAGCCGCTCCCAATCGGCCGTGCCCTTGTGCGCGTAGACGAAGCGCCAGGGCTGAAGATTGAACGCCGACGGCGCCCAGCGCGCGCCCTCGAACAGGCTCATCAGCGTCTCATGCGGCATGGCCTCGCCCGTGAAGGCGCGGGGCGACCAGCGCTCCAGGAACTGCGGGTCGACGTCGTGGCCCGAGGCGCGTCCGTTGGTCTCGGCCATCACTTCTTCCCGACGTGCGCGATGGTGGCGATCTCGACCAGGAAATCCGGACGCACGAGGCCGCATTGGATGCAGAACCGCGCGGGCTTCTCGCCCGGGAAGTACTCCGCGTAGACCTTGTTGATGGCGGCGTAGTCGGCCCAGTCCTTCAGGAAGATGTGGTTCATCGTGACGTCTTCCATGGTCCCGCCGGCGGTCTCGATGACCGACTTGATGGTCTCCAGCACCTGCCGCGTCTGGGCGGCCGCATCGCCGACATGAGCGACGTTGTTGTCCTTGTCGAAGGCCAGCGTCCCCGAGACGTAGACCACGCCGTCGGCCAGCGTGCCGGGCGAGAACGGGGCGATCGGCGTGCCGGTCCCCGGAGGGGTAATGACGGTCTTGGGCATTTGGTGATCCTCTAGGCTTGCGGCGACGTCTGCGAGATCGCGCCGCAGAAGTCGGCCGTGGTCGAGACCCAGCCGAAGAACTTCTCGATGTTGTAGACGCTGGCCTCCTGCAGGAAGGCGGGACCGGCCTGGTGAGTGGCGTCCTCCAGCAGCACGCCGAAGTACTCCAGGTGGTAGCCGTCGCGCAGGGTGCTCTCGACGCAGACGTTGGTGGCGATACCGCAGAAGGCCAGGTTCCTGATCCCCCGCGCGCGCAACATCGAATCCAGGGCGGTGTTGAAGAAGGCCGAGTAGCGCGGCTTCGGAATGACGATGTCGCCCGGCTTCGGCTGCAGCCGATCCACCAGAGCGTAGTCCCAGGTTCCCTTGGCCAGCAGCGTGCCCTCCAGTTCGGGCTTGTCGCGCATGGTCTTGAGCGCGTTGGACTTCCACCAGTTGGGCGAACCCGGCCCGCCGGCCTCGGCGTACTGCGGGTCCCAGCCGTTCTGGAAGAAGACGACGGTGACGCCCGCCGCTCGCGCGGCGTCGATGGCGAGGGCGATCTTCTCGATCACCGCGGCCGCCCCGCCGATGTCGAACCCGGCGATGTCGAGATAGCCGCCGGGGCTCGCATAGGCGTTCTGCATGTCGACCACGACGAGCGCCGTCGCGCCGGGATCGATCGGCAGGTTCTCGGGCCGCGCCGGAAGGGTGACCGCGCCCTCGCGCGGGACGGTGGGCCTGTCGCTCATGCGCCGACGTGCGCCCGGCTCTTCATGAGCGGCTGGATCTTCGTGCCGAAATCCTCCACGCCCTGCACGAAGTCGTCGAAGGTCAGCAGCACTCCAGCCGTGCCCGGCACCTCCGCCACCTCGTCCAGCATGGCGGCGACGCGCTCATACGAGCCCACCAGCGTGCCCATGTTGAGGTTCACCGCCGACTCCGGCGCGGCGAGCTGGGTGGTGTTGGTGTTGCTGGTGCCGCCCTGGGCGTTGGGCGCCGCCTGGTTGGTGAGCCAGGCCAGGGCCTCCTGATCGGCGCCGTTGCGATAGAGCTCCCACTTGGCCAGCGCCTTCTCGTCGGTCTCGTCGGCGATGATCATGAAGAGGATGTAGGCGGCGACGTCGCGGCCGGTCTTGGCCTTCGCCGCCTCCAGGCGATGGTTCACCGAGGCGAAGGCGGTCGGCGTGTTGGCCCCCTTGCCGAGGGCGAACGAGTAGTCGGCGTACTCGGCGGTGAAGGCCAGGCCCTCGTCGCTGGAGCCGGCGCAGATGATCTTCACCCCGGGCGTCGGCTTCGGGCTGACCCGGCAGTCGTCCATGGTGAAGTACTGGCCCTTGAAGTCCGAGACGCCGGTCTCCATCAGCCCTTTGAGCACCGTCGCGTACTCGGAGAGGTACTTGTAGCGGTCGGCATAGTGGCTCTCGCCCGGCCAGAGGCCCATCTGGTCGTACTCGGCCTTCTGCCAGCCGGTGACGAGGTTGATGCCGAACCGGCCCGGCGCGATCGAATCGATGGTCGAGGCCATGCGCGCGACGATCGCCGGCGGCAGGGTCAGGGTTGCGGCGGTGGCGAAGATCTTGATCTTGTCGGTGACCGCGGCGAGCCCCGCCATCAGCGTGAAGCTCTCGAGGTTGTGCTCCCAGAACTCGGTCTTTCCCCCAAACCCCCGCAGCTTGATCATCGAGAGGGCGAAGTCGAAGCCGTAGCGCTCGGCCTTCTGCACCACTTCCTTGTTCAGCGCGAAGCTCGGCATGTACTGCGGCGAGGTCTCGGAGATGAGCCAGCCGTTGTTGCCGATCGGAATGAAGACGCCGATGTCCATGAGCCCCCGCCTAAACTAACCCGGCCGGACAGTTGGCGCGCGCCGGGGCCGCCGCGCAAGCCCGCGGCGACCAACGCCGGCCCGGCGCCTACGGATCGTGCGGATTGGGATCCCAGTCGGGCTGGCGGTAGGGCTTGAGGCCGCCGTCCAGCAGGCACTGCCAGGCCTCCTGTGCGGTCTCGGCGAAGTGGAACAGCTTGAGGTCGTCGGCGTGGATCATGCCGGCCTCGATGAGCGCCTCGAAGTTGATGATCGAGCGCCAATAGGCCTGGTCGAACAGCACGATCGGGATCGGCGGCGACTTGTCGGTCTGGCGCAGGGTCAGGATCTCGAACAGCTCGTCCAGGGTCCCGAAGCCGCCGGGGAACACCACCAGCGCGTTGGCCCGCATGGCGAGATGCATCTTGCGGATGGCGAAGTAGTGGAAGCGGAAGGTCAGTTCCGGCGTGGAGTAGGCGTTGGGGTACTGCTCGTGCGGCAAGGTGATGTTGAGGCCGATGGACGGTGCGCCCACGTCGGACGCGCCCCGGTTGGCGGCCTCCATGACGCCTGGGCCGCCACCGGTGCAGATCACATTGTGCCGGTCGGCCGTCTCGGAGAGATAGGCGCCGCCCTCCTTCGAGGCGATCGCGCCGAACTCGCGCGCGGCCGCGTACCAGCGCGGATGCGGGCCTTCGCCGTCTTCGCGGATGCGTGCCGAGCCGAACACCACGATGGTCGAGCGGACGCCCCAGACCCGCAGCGCCTCGTCGCACTTGGCGAACTCCAGCAGGAAACGGACCCCCCGCATCGAGGGGTTCATGATGAAATCCTGGTCGGTGGAGGCCAGGCGGTAGGTCGGCGAGGCCATCTGAGCCGCCGCCGGGTGGGTCTCTTCAGTCATTCCGTCCTTTTAGGCCTGTTCGTGCCGCGACGTCAGGCCCGCCGCGTCCAGGGCATGAGCGCCATGCCGCGACGTCGGGTTGACGTCGGCCTGGCGAGGCCGGAGCGTGCCCCCATGATCACTCTCGACCGTCGGGGCTGGCTCGCCGGCGCCGCCACAGCCTTGCTCGCGCCGCGTGCCGCCGAGACCCAGGTCAGACCCCGGAGTCAGGCCATGTACGACTACCTGTTCCTCGACCTGGACGGCGGTCCGCCCGGCCCGGCGCTGGCCGCGAAGCTGAAGGCCCTGCCGATCGCGGCGGGCGGCGGCGATGTGCTGGGCCTCTTCACTCCCCAACTCGGCTGGCGCGCCCGGCAGGCGGCCGTGTTGCTGCGCTGGTCGGAGGCGGCGAGCGGCCGGGAAGCCGTCGTCGCGTCGCTGGGCGGCGAACGCGATCGCCTCACGCCGACCGCGCGTCCCTCGCCGACGGACCGGCCGGCTTCGGGCGGGATCTATGTGCATCGCTGGTTCGTCATCGACACGCCGGCGCTGGACGAGTTCGTGGCCCTGTCCACCGAAGGCTGGAAGGACTTCGAGACGCGGTTCGACACGAACATCTTCGGCCTCTTCACCGCCGAGCCGACCGCGGCCGAGCGCACGGCGGGGCGCATGCGGCTGCTGCTCGTGACCCGCTACGCCAGCCACGGCGTCTGGGAGGCCTCACGCGATCCGTCCACCGCCGCCATGGCAGCCTTCGCGCGCCGCCAGAAGCTGACCCGCGACACCTGGGCGGCCAGCACCCTGCTGGCTTCGGCCTAGGGAGCGAAGCTCGAACGTCCCTGGATGCCCCAGCGTCCGTCCTGTCGCGTCACGATGTAGATGGAATCGAAGCCCCCGATCACGCTCCCGTCCTTGCGGAAGCGGCTGAAACGGGTGTCGAGATGCACCTTGTCCGCGCCGGCGTGGATCACGTCCCGCCGCTGCCAGGCCGAGTGGTCCCAGTCGCTGAGGGCGCCGGACGTGAACATCTCGGGCTTGTGATAGCCGGGGTTGATGATCGTCACCTTGCCGGACGCGAAGCGCACGTGCGGGAAGTTGAACGTCGCCTCATAGGCGGCCAGGTCACGGCCGTTGAACGCCTTCATGAACGCATCGAGGCAGGCCTGGGCGGCGGCGATCTCGGCGGCGAAGGCCGCGTGCTCGGACTTCACCTTGGGCGCTGCGACCGACTGGCCGAGTGCGGGCCCCGCGGCCATGGCCGCTCCGGCGGCGATCAGGGTCTGGCGGCGGCTGACCATGGACGTTCTTCTCCTCGGGGCTTTCGGCGACGTGGGCTCAGTCATAGATGTTGCGAGGTCGACCGTCTCGGCCGCGACGGCGCATCGATTGTGGCGCGCCGGACATGGCCGCGCCGCTTTCCGGGGCGAGATGACGGAACCACACGGTCGGGGACCCTGGAATGCGCGTGAAGATCTGGGCGGCGGTCGCCGCGACGCTCTGCCTGGCCGGATGCGCGGGCGGCCCTGGCGGCCCGGGTCGCGGCCCTCCGCCGGGCTTCGAGGACGACGCTTTCGACGGGCCGCCACGGGACCGGGCCCAGCTCTTCATCAGCCCGTCCGGCGAACCCTTCCGGGCCGAGGGCGGCCAGCCTTATCCGTCGGCGGCATGGTTCGCGAAGGCCGATGCGGACAAGGACGGCCGCCTGACCCGCGCCGAATTCCAGGCCGACGCCGAGCGTTGGTTCAAGAGCCTGGACGCCAACGGCGACGGCCAGATCAGCATGCTCGAGGTCACACGATGGGAGGAGGAGCTCGTCCCCGAGGTGACGCGCCCGACCTTTGTCGGCGGAGCCGGCGGTCCGCGCGGGCGGGGCGGCGGCGGTCCCGACACGCGCCGCGCCGGTGCGGCGGCCTATAGTCTGATCAACGAGCCCCATCCGATCCGCGGCGCGGACGAGGACTTCTCGATGGGCGTCAGCCTGGCCGAATGGCGGCGTGCCACCGACCGGCGGTTCACGGTGCTGGACCCCGACGGCGACGGCGCGATCCTGGCTACCGACCTCAAGCCGACGCCCGCGCAGGGCCCGATGGGGAAGCCCGGCGAGGCGCGCGGCGGCGGGCAGCGGCCCGGCATGGGTCAGCGTGGCGGGCCGCCGCCGCGCTGACCCATCAGCCGGCAAGTTCGGCCTTGAGGAGCCGCCTCAGCAGCTTGCCGGTGTCGTTGTAAGGCAGTTCCTCCCGCACGACCCAGGTCTCGGGCGTCTTCGTCGAGCGTAGCCGCGCCTTCACCCAGTCGGCGAGCTCTGCCTCGGCGGGCGCCGCGCCCCGCGGCACCACGAAGGCGGCCACCCGTTCGCCCCACTGCTCGTCCGGCGCGCCCACCACGGCGACGTCGGCCACGGCCGGGTGCAGTCTCAGAACGTCCTCGATCTCACCGGGCGAGATGTTCTCGCCGCCGCGCACGATCACATCGTCCAGACGGCCGTCGAGGAAGAGGTAGCCTTCGCGGTCGATCCAGCCGGCGTCCTTGGTTGCGAACCAGCCGGCGTCGTCCGTGACCTTGCGGCCGAGATACTCCCCCGAGACCTGTTCGCCCCGCACGAAGACCTCTCCCGCCTCGCCCGCCGCCACCGGCGCGCCGCCCGCATCCCGGATCTCGATCTCGACGCTGGGCAACGGCCGTCCGACCGAGCCCAGGCGCGCGCGCACCTGGGGATCGTCCGAGCCGATCGCCGCGCGGTGGTCGTCGGGATTGAGGACCGAGATCGTCGAACTGGTCTCGGTCAGGCCATAGGCGTTCACGAAGTCGACGTGCGGCAACAGGTCCAGCGCCCGCCGGATCACCGTCACAGGCATGCGGCCACCGCCGTACGACAGGGCGCGCAGGGCTGGCAGTCGCTCGCCACGGGCTTCCAGCACGTCCAGCACCCGTCCCATCATCGTCGGCACCAGCATGGCGTGCGTGATCCCCTCGGCCGCGGCGGCGTCGACCCACGCCTCGGGCGTGAAGGCCGGCAGGTGCACGATCCGCCGCCCGCCGTAGACGCCGGTCAGCACCGCCGACACCCCGGCGATGTGATAGGGCGGCACACTGACCAGCGCGGCCTCGTCCTCGTCGGACCCCATGAACTCGACGGTGGAGATCACGTACGACGCCAGGTTCGCGTGGCGAAGCACGGCGGCCTTGGGCTCGCCGGTCGTCCCGCTGGTGAACAGCAACACGGCGATGTCCGGATCGCCGGCGTCATGGAAGCTGTCGCGGAGTTCGGGGTCGCGCCCGGCGGCGTCGAACGTGCTGCGGCTGACGAGTTCGACACCCTCAACGCCCTCGATCCGGGCCCGCATGTCGTCGTCCACCACCGCGACCGAGGGAGCCGTGCGGGCCAGCAGGCGGCGCAGATCGGCGTCGGGCAGGCGGTAGTTCAGCGGCGCGAACGGACGTCCCAACAGGCCCGCCGCGAACACCGCCGCAGGCAGTGTCGGCCCGTTGAGCCCCAGGAAGACCACCGTCCCCTCGCCCTCGCGCGCCAGCAGCGCGGCCCCCGCCCGCGCCCGCGCGGCAAGTTCCTCGAAGGTGATGCCCTCGGCCCGCGCGCCCAGAGCCAGGCGATCCGGAAAAGCGCCGGAGGCCATTTCGAGCAGCAGGGCGGTATGCATGACTGGACTGGTCCTCCCGAGGTCGTTCCGACTTCTCTTGCAGCGACCTTATCGGCCTTTGCCGGCCATGTCGGCGCCCCCTCGCGCCGAGCCTCACGCTGCGCTAACAGCGGACATGACCTCGCGCTTCGAGGTGGCGACGCCGCTGGGACCGGTCTGGTTCCTGGGCCGCGACACCGGCCGCCCGCTCCTGCTCGTCGTGACCGGCGCCTTCGCCGCCGAAAGCCTGTTTTTCAGGATGCAGGACCACTTTCCCGAGGCCGACATCCTGCGGGTCCACCTGCCCGGCAATCACAGTCCGGCGCTGAGCGAGACCTCGGTGCCCGCCTTCGCCAGCGCCATCGATGCGGCGCTCGCGGCGCGCTGGCCGGACCGGCCGCTGATGGCGGTGGGCCTGTCGGTCGGAGGGCTGGTCGCCCTCGCCCTCCGCAGCCCGAACCTGCGGCGGCTGGTGGTGATAGAGCCCTTGCTGCTGACCCAGGGCGTCTGGCCCCTGGAACTCTACCGGACCCAGGCGCCGGCTGGTGGGGAGGCCTTTGTGCGGAACATCTTCGGCGTGTTCGCCGATCACACCGAGCCGCGCGACCACACCTGGGTGCTCGACGGCCTCATCACGCCCACCCTGGCCTTGGTCGGTGATGCGCCGATCGGCGAGCCGCGCCCCTTCGAGCGGATGCCGACGCTGGTCACGGCCGAGGCGCTGCAACGGCTGCGCGACCACCCGGCGGTGGAGGTCCAGATGCTGCCCGGCGCCGGCCACAACATCCCGCGCGACGCCGAGATGCCGCTGCACCTGGCCGTCGTGCGCTCGTGGGCGGCGGCCTTCCCGCCTTCGGCCTGAGGAGGCAGGGCGGTGGAGCGCGCGACCCACGACCCCGCACGGGCGGAGACGGTGGCGATCATGCAGCCGTACTTCGCGCCCTACGCCGGCTACTTCCGGCTCGCGGCCGCGTCGGACCTCTTCGTGATCTACGACTGCGTCCAGTTTCCGCGGCGCGGCTGGGTGCATCGCAACCGCCTGCCGAACGCGAACGGCGAACTCGAGTGGCTGACCCTGCCGCTGGAGAAGGCCCCGCGCGACATCCTGATCCGCGATCTCGCGTTCCGGGACGACGCGGCCGGGGCGCTCGACGCCCAGGCCCGGCGCTTTCCGTTGCTGGCGGCCGCCCAGCCCGACCCCCACGGCCTGATCGATGCGTTCCGCGACCTCGGCGGCACGCCGGTGGACTACATGGAGCGCCTGCTGGAGCGGGCGGCGGTGGCGCTCGGCATACCCTGGCGCACGGTGCGTTCGTCCAGCCTGGGAGTCCCCGCGGACCTGCACGCCCAGGACCGGATCATCGCCATCGCCAGCGCGGTCGGGGCGCGGCGATACGTCAACGCGCCGGGCGGGCGCGAACTGTACGAGGGCGACCGGTTCACCGGGGCGGGGCTCGAGCTGCGCTTCCTGGGCGACTACGCGGGCAGCTTCGCCTCGATCCTCGCGCGCCTGCTGCAGGAGCCTGCCGAGGCGGTGGCGGATGAGATCGCCGCGAACACGACGCTCAGCGCCTAGCGACTACTCCCAGACCGCGAGACCGAAGCCCGAGCGGCCAAAGCCGTTGCCGCAGTAGAGCATCCACCGTCGCCCGGCCTGCTCGAATACATGCGGATAGGCGATCATCTCGCTGTCCCAGCCATCGGCCGCGGGCGCCAGGCCTGCCAGCTCGGGCGCCCTGGTCCAGGTGATCCCGTCGATCGATCGCGCGGCGGCCAGGCGATAAGGTCGCTGACGGGTCCGCGCGCAGAACCACATCAGCCACTCGCCGCTCGCGCGCAGCACGCTGGGCCGGGCCAGGGCGTACTCGTAGCCTTCCAGGTCGATGGCCGGCCGGCCTCGGGCGGTCCATTCGCGGCCGTCCGCCGAGGTCGCGGAGCAGATGCGATACGACGGAGACCACTGGCCGCCGATCTCGTTCCAGCCAAGGCCGGAAAGGTACCACATCCGCCAGCCGTCACCGTCCGGCAGGACGCAGGGGTTGGAACAGAACCAGGGGTCGGCGGGCGACCGCTCCAGGATCGGTCCCTCCACCCGGCGAAGGGTGTGGCCGTCCGATTCCGCCAAGCCGATCGACACCTGATACGGCACCGTCGAGCGGGTGTTCCAGCCGATGTAATAGAGCCTGCCGCCGGCGAGCCACGACATCATCGCGCCGCAGTCGTCGAAGGCGCCCATGGGTCCGCAGCCGAGGATCGGACCCGGCGAATGCTCCAGCACCTGCGTTGGCCGCGCCAGGTCCACGACGATCCAGGCCACATGAGAGCGGTTCTGCGCGTCGCGCGGCGAGAACCAGATGCGGCAGCGGTCGCCGTCCAGTGGCTCGGCGAAGGGAACGGAAGCGTGGGAGACCAGCCAGTCCGCCTCGCCGCTGGGGGCGTAGACGAGGCCCAGGCGACGCCAGCCCATTCAGATCCGGACCCGCGACGAGGGCACGCGCGCCACCGGCGTCGCCTGGCTCATGAAGACCTGCTCCGGCTCGGTGTCGCCCAACAGCAGCGCGCCGGCCCCGATCAGGGTGCGGTCGGCCACGGTGATCCCGTCGCGCAGGGTCGCGTTCACGCCGATGAAGCAGTGGTCGCCGATGGTCACGCTGCCCGAGACGACGATGTGCGAGGCCAGGAAGCAGTGGTCGCCGATGCGGGCATGGTGGCCGATGTGATTGCCGGCCCACAGCGTGGTGTTCGCGCCGATCCGGGCGAACGGCTGCACGACGTTTTGCTCCATGACGAAGGTGTTCTCACCCACTTCCAGCCCGTCCCACACCTGGGCCTTGGGGCTCACGTGGCTGGCGAGGCGATAGCCGGCGGCCTTGGCGGCGGCGAACTTCTCGGCGCGGATGCGGTTCATCTTGGCGTAGCTGAGCGCGACGAACATCTCATGCGTCTCGGGCGAGAACTGCGCCGCGATCTCCTCGAACGCCACCACCGGCCGGCCCATGAAGGTGGGCTCGTCCACGAAGGCGCCGTCCACCGTGAAGGCCGCCACGCGGTAGTCGCTCTCGCGTTCGAGATACCAGGTCAGCACCTCGGCGATCTGCCGCACGCCGAACACCACCAGGTCGCGGCTCATCGTTCCCACCATGTCTCGTCGGCGCAGGGCGCGGGCCGCCGCGGCTCGCGCCAGGCGAAGGCGCTGAATTCGTACAGGCCATAGTCGGCGCGGATGGCGATGTGACGCGTGACGTCACGCGTCAGGAACCCCGCGACCTCGTCGAAACCCCAGTGGAAGAGGTCGTCCCGCTCCCAGTCGACGTGCTTGCTCATGGCGTTGAAGACCACGCCGTGCCGGGCCGCGCGGAACGCCGCAGCGACGATGCTCTCCGCCATCTCAACCATGCGTTCGCGGGGGATGCCGCGTCGCTCAGTGAGCACCCCGTTCATCACCACCACGTCGACACTCAGGGGCGGCATCGGATCGGCGACCACGTCGCGCGCCTCGAACGCCACCCCCGGCCAGCGCGCGCGCGCCGCGGCGATCATCGCCGGCGAGATGTCGATCCCCTGGTAGCGGACGGCGTCCGCGCGGCCGGTGGCCCCGAGGTAGTCCAGCAGCAGACCCGGGCCGCAGCCGAGGTCCAGCAGACAGGCCCCCGCCGGCAGGCCGTCCAGGATCGAAAGCTGCGTCGCGAAGCGCGCCTCGAGGTCTCGGCCATTGGGCCAGTCGACACCCTGCGGCGTCGCGCCGGCCTGATCCAGGCAGCGCTCGTAGTGCTCCTGGAGTGGCCGCCAGTCATTCGCCATGGGCGAGCGGTATCACAGGTCGCGCGCGAGGCGGAAGCGCGGCTCCCGCTCCGGACGAGCCCCAGGATTGAGCTTGGCGGGTTTCGTTGTATGACGGCCGACACCGAGTCCGGCGGCGTGATCGCCCCGGCGGGCCCCTTCACCCCGATCTGCGAGCGCCATCCCATGACAGCCGAGCGGCCGCGGAAGACCATTTCCGGCGCTCAGGACCTCGCCATACGGGGTGCGGCGCCGGCGTTCGACTCGCCGCTGCACGTCGGGCGCCCCTTCGTGGCCGACCGCGCCGCCTACCTGCGCCGGGTCGAGGCGATGCTCGACTCGGGCTGGCTCACCAACAACGGCCCCCTCGTGCACGAGTTCGAGGCCCGGCTGGCGCAACAACTGGGCGTTCGGCACGTGGTGGCCATGTGCAATGCGACGATCGCCCTGGAAATCGCCGTGCGGGCGCTGGGCCTGCAAGGCGAGGTCATCGTCCCCTCCTACACTTTCATCGCCACGGCCCACGCGGTCTCCTGGCAGGGCATCACCCCGGTCTTCGCCGACATCGACCCGGCGACGCATGTGATCGATCCGGCCTCGGTCGAGGCGATGATCACCCCGCGCACCACGGGCATCGTCGGGGTGCACCTGTGGGGCGGCGCGGCGCCGGTGGAGGCGCTGGAGGCCCTGGCCCGCAAGCACGGCCTGAAGTTGATGTTCGACGCCGCCCACGCCTTTGGCGTGACGCACGGCGGCCGGCCGATCGGCGGCTTCGGCGACTGCGAAGTCTTCAGCTTCCACGCCACCAAGTTCCTCAACAGCCTGGAGGGCGGGGCCATCGCCACCAACGACGACGCCCTGGCGGAGTCGGCGCGGCTGATGCGCAACTTCGGCTTCTCGGGCCTGGACAACGTCATCCACCCCGGCACGAACGGGAAGATGGTCGAGGCCTGCGCCGCCATGGGTCTCGTGAACCTGGATGGTCTGGACACCATCGTGGCGGCGAATGCTCGCAACTGGCGGGCTTACAAGACCGCACTCGCCGGCCTGGAGTGCGTCCGGCTGCTCCCCTACGCCGAGGGCGAGCGGAACAACTATCAGTATGTGGTCGTCGAGGTCGGCGACGGATCGGCCGCAACCCGCGACCAGATCGTGGACGCGCTGCATGCCGAGAACGTGCTGGCGCGGAAGTACTTCTGGCCCGGCTGCCATCGGATGAAGCCTTACCGCGACGCCTATCCGTGGGCTGACAAGCACCTGCCCAATACGAATGCGGTGGCGGCGCGGGTTGTGGTGCTCCCTACCGGCCCAAGCGTCGGCGTCGAGGACATCGAGACGATCTGCGGCGTCATCCGCGCACTCTGCCAGGGCGCCTGAGGCGGCTCAGTCGTCGCGGCGCAGCACCGAGGGCTTGGCCGCGTTGCGCGCCCGGGCGGCCTCCACCGTCTCGTCCCAGCGGGCGCGGAAATCGGCGTCGATGAGGTCGCGGTCACCGGCTCGTATCCGCTCGCGCAGCGGCGCGAGGCCCGGGGCGAGGATTCGGAGTTCCGGAAGCGCCTCGGCCCAGTTGCGGTAGCCGCCTTCCAGCTTCTCGGCTGCGGCCACGGCCTGGTCGGCCGACAGGTAGCCGACTGCCGCCTCCCCACGAATAAAGAGCTCCCACTCGATGATCCCGCGGAAGAAGGCCGGGTTGTAGCCGATCGAGGAGTTCTGGTTGGGATGCTTGCGGTACTGCGAGATCGTCCGGCCGATCCCCACCGCCGGGCCGCGCCGGCTGGCGGTCAGGTAGAAGGACACGTCGGCCAGCATCCCCACCGGGAAGCCGGCGTAGTCCAGCATGTCGTCCAGGTTCACCCCGGTCGCCCGGTTGATCAGGACATTGGGCATCTCGCCGATGCGGTTGCTGAGCCCGCCGATCAGCAAGCCCGAGACCTGATGCGGATCCAGCGTCACCGTCGCCCCCGGGGCGATGACCCGCGGTTCGCTGGTGATCCGGCCCTCGGCGTCGATGAAGTCGCGGTGGCCGAAGGCGAAGGTGGCGGCGGGATTGGCCTCGACCAGCCTGACCAGCTCGCTCAGCGCGTGAGGCAGCAGGACGTCGTCGTCGAACATGAATTTGATGAGGTCGCTGTTCGCCTTGGCCCAGAGCTGCCGCGAATTCTCGGCGCCGCCCTCACCGCCGGCGGTGCGGCTGTAGCGGATGCGTGGGTCGGCGAAGCGATCGACGATGGCGCGGACCACGTCGCCGGTGCTGTCGTCGTTGATCAGCAGTTCGTAGTCGCCGAAGCCCTGGGTCAGCACGCTGGCGATGGCCTGGGTCAGGTAGGTCGGCCGGAACGCCGGGAGAAGCACGCTGACCCTGGCTGCCATGCTGTCGACTCGTCTCCCCGCTTCGTCCCCGCCATAGAGCCGGCCCGGGGTGCGATCAATGCCGGCGCTCAGGCCTCGGGCAAGGTCACCAGGAACCGCTCCGCGCTCTCCCACAGGACGATGTCGGCGCGATGGGTCTCCACGACCGCCCAATCGACGGCCTTGGACCAGACGAAGATCACCTCGCTGAAGATGGCGCTCATGGCCGCCACCAGGCCCTGGCCGCTGGAGTAGCTGTCGCCGAACAACACCAGGCGGCGCGGGTCGGGCGCGGCGGTGTTGCGCAGGCCGAACGACATGCCGGTGAGCCGCGCGCCGGGCCGGAAGTCGCGATTGTCGAAGATGATCTCGCCCCCGAACCGCAGGCTCAGGCGCTCCTCACTCGGGGCAGGCTCCAGGAAATGCACGGCCAGGTCCAACGGACCGATCTCGCGGTCGGCCGCGAACGCCACGTCCGACAGGTCGACGCCGTCACGCAGCGCCGCCACGACCTCTCCGGCCGCGACGAGACAGCCGGATGGCGTCCAGTGGGAGTCGTGGCGGAAGAAGACCGGAACGTCAGGCCGCGCGGCGATCAGCGCGTCGGCGGGATAGATCAGCGGCGCATCAGGACCCAGCGCGGCGAGGAGCTGCTTCAACGGCCGCATGGCGCCAGGCGAGGCCAGGTCTGGCCAACGCTTGTCGGGATAGATGACCTGCTTTTCGGGCACGACGAGGTTGAGGAGCGTGACACCGCGCGCCTGGGCCTCGCCCGCGCGCCGGTCCAACAGGCCGCGCCAGCCGTCCAGAAAGGCCGCCACCACCGGCTTGTCGATGTGGAACCGCTTCTCCCAGAGGTTCGCGCCGTCGGCGATGAAGAGGTAGCCGTCGTGTCCCGCGACCGCCGCGCCGGTTCCCGACACGACCCCCGGCTTTAGCGCGCTCGCCGGGTGGGAGGGCCCTGCGACGAGGTCCAGGTCGCGGTCGATGGACCGGATCTGCTCCTGGCTCAGGTGAAGGACGGGCGCGGCCGTCGCGCTCATGGCCGTCTCACCCCATCCACCGGTAGCCGACGCCGGGCTCGGTCAGCAGCAGCGCCGGCTGCGACGGGTCGGGTTCGATCTTCTGGCGAAGCTGGCCGATGAAGACGCGCAGGTACTGGATGTCGTGTTCGTGCGCCGGCCCCCAGACCGCCGTCAGCAGCTGCTTGTGAGTGACAACCTTGCCGGCGCCTTTCACCAGTTGGGCCAGCAGGTCGTACTCGCGGGGCGACAGGCGGATGGCCTCGCCGCCCTTGGTCACCAGCCGCTTGACCAGGTCGACGGTCAGGTCGCCGACGGTGACCACGGGCTCGGCGCCCTGGTCGCGCAGGCGGTGGCGCAGGGCGACCCGCAGCCGGGCCAGAAGCTCGCCCACGCCGAAGGGCTTTTCCACATAGTCGTCCGCCCCCAGGTCGAGGGCGTCGATCTTCTCGGTCTCCTTGTCGCGCGCCGACAGGATGATGATCGGTCCCTCGTAGAAGGCGCGGGCCTTGGCCAGGGCCTCCTTGCCGTCGAGGTCCGGCAGGCCGAGGTCCAGAACGACGGCGTCGGGAGCCTTGCGGGCGATCTCGCGCAGACCGTCGGCGGCGGTGTCGGCGCGCACCGGATCATAGCCCGCGGCGTCCAGGGCCGGCCCCAGGAAGCGGTGGATCTGCGGCTCGTCGTCGATGACCAGGATGCGCGGCCGGTAGTCGCTCACAGCAGGCTCGCAGGGGTCGGCTGCGCCTTCGGCAGGCTGATCAGGATGCGCGTGCCCCGCCCCTCGTGGATCGGCGAGGCCGCCGCGATCCGGCCGCCCATCGCCTCGACGAAGCCCTTGGAGATCGCGAGGCCCAGGCCCGCGCCCTTGCCCCGGTCGCTGGCCTCCTCCATGCGGCGGAACTTCTCAAAGACGCGTTCCAGCTCGGTCGTGGGGATTCCCCGGCCCTCGTCCTCGATGCTGATCACCACGTTGTTGCGATCCTCGTAGGCGGCCACTTCGATGGCCGTGCCGTCAGGACTGTAGGCGACCGCGTTCTCCAGGATGTTCACCAGCGCCTGCTCCAGCAGCGAGGGGTCGGCCATGACCAGGGTCACCCGATCGGGGAAGTCCCATGTCACGCGGCGATTCTCCAGCCGGCGCTTCACCCGCTCGGTGGCGGCGCGCAGGACGTCCCGGGCGTCGATCCAGTCGCGTCGGGTGACCAGGGCCCCGCCCTCCAGGCGCGACATGTCCAGCAGGTCGCCGACGTAGCGGTTCAGGCGCTCCGCCTCCTCACGGATCGAGTCCAGCAGGTCGTCGCGCACTTTGGCCGACAGCGTCTTGCCGTAGTCGATCAGGGTGGTGACCGAGCCCAGCACCGCCGACAGCGGCGTCCGCAGGTCGTGGCTGACCGAGTTCAGCAGCGCCGAGCGCAGCCGGTCCGTGCGGCGCAGGGCCTCAGCTTCGGCGGCCACGGCCGCGAACTCGGCCCGCTCCAGCGCCACCGCGCCCTGGTCCAGCAGCGCCGCCACGAAGCGTTCGCCGTCCTCGCTGGCGATGGCGGCCGGCTCGACACCGACGACACCGGCCCGCGCCTTCACGCCCTGCAGCGGCCGGAACGTCCAGCCGAGGTTGGGCATGGTTCCCGTCCCCGCTCCGGCCGCCTCGCCGCGCTCCCAGGCCCAGCGGGCCGCGGCCATGTCGCCGGCCGAGAGAGCCACGTCCGGCGGGGAGGTCGCCGACACCGCCACGTCGCCGTCCAGCGGGGTCAGCACCACCGCCCTGCAGCCGGTCGCGGCCGCCAGTTGCTCGGCGAGGGCCGTCGCCGCCTCCTCCGCCTTGGCGGCGGACGAGAGGCGGCGCGTGGCGGCCAGCACCGCCGAGATCGCCGAGGCCCGCCGTGCGGTCATCCGCGCCTGATCGCGCACCCGGCCGGTGAGATAGCCCGTGGTCATCGCCACCGCGAAGAACACCGCGAAGGTCAGCACATCGGCCGGATGGCCGATCCGCATGGTCAGGGTCGGAGCCAGGAAGAAGAAGTTGTAGGCGACGGCCGAGGCTGCCGCGGCCAGCACGGCCGGCCACAGGCCGAACGCGAGGCCCGAGACCAGCACGCTCAGCATGAAGACCATGGCGAGGTTGGCGCTCTCGACGTAGCGGTCGATCAGCCAGGCGATCGCCCCCGCGAGGCCCACCGAAGACAGGGCGCCCAGGTGTCCGCTCCAGCCGACGTCTTTCAGGGAGAGCCGCGGACGGGTCTCGCGCGCCGAAACCTCCGGCGTCTCGGTGATCACGTGCAGCGCCGCGCCGTTGGCCTCGTCCAGCAGCGCGCGGATAAGGCTGCGCCGGAACGGCCGGGGACGGTGGGTCTTGCCCACTACGATCTGGGTCGTGTTGTTGCGCCGGGCGTAGTCCAGGGCGGCGGCCACCAGGTCGTCGCCCGTCAGGGTGACCACCGAGCCCCCGAGCTGCTCGGCCAGCTTGAGCGCATCCCGCAGCTTCTGGGCCATGACCGGCGATGGCGCCGGCGCGTTCGGCCGCTCCACGTGGGCCACGGTCCAGGGCGCGTCCATCATCATGTCCGACAGGCGCCGACCCGCCCGGACCAGGGAGCTGGCCATGCCGTCGGGCCCCGCCAGCACCAGGATGCGCTCGCCCGCCGCCCACGGCCCCTCGACGCCGGCCCGCTTCATGGCCCCGATCAGCTGGTCGTCCACCGCCTGGGCCGCCCGTCGCAGGGCCAGCTCGCGCAAGGCGGTCAGGTTCTCGGTCTTGAAGAAGCGATCGGCGGCGAGCCTCGCCGTCTCCGGAACATAGACCTTCCCCTCGGCCATCCGCTCACGCAGCTCGGCCGGCGTGATGTCGATGAGCTCGATCTCGTCGGCGCGCGAGAGGGCCAGGTCCGGCACGGTCTCGCGCTGGCGCACCCCGGTGATCTTCCAGACCACGTCGACCAGGCTCTCCAGGTGCTGGACGTTCAGCGTCGTCCAGACATCGACCCCGGCCTGAAGCAGCTCCTCCACGTCCTGCCAGCGCTTGGGATGGCGCGAACCCGGCGCATTGGTGTGGGCGTACTCGTCGACCAGCAGCAGGTCCGGCTTGCGGGCCAGGGCCGCGTCGAGATCGAACTCCAGCAGCGTGCGCTCGCGATACTCGATGGGCTTGCGCGCCATGACGTCCAGGCCGCGCAGCAGCGACTGGGTCTCCTTGCGGCCATGCGTCTCGACCACGCCGACCACGACGTCGCCGCCCTCGGCCTTCCGGCGGCGGGCGGCGCGCAGCATCTCGTAGGTCTTGCCGACCCCGGGCGACATCCCGAGGAACACCTTCAGCCGCCCCTGGCCAGGGCGTGCGGCGGCCAACAGGGCGTCGGGGTCGGGCCTCAGTGGCTCTTCGGTCATCGCGGCGGAGGTTGCCGCCGGCCGAGAGCTTCGTCGAGGGCCAGGTTGGTCTCCAGCACATTGACCCGCGGCTGACCGAGGACGCCCAGCGTGCGCTCGCGCACGTGGCTCCGGATCACGGCCTGCACCCGCTCGACCGGCACGCCGCGCGCCTGCGCCACGCGCTGGGCCTGCAGCTCGGCGTAGGCCGGGGAGATGTCGGGGTCGAGGCCCGACCCGGAAGTGGTCACCGCGTCGGCCGGGATGGTGCGGCCGCCGGCCTCCGCGCGCAGTTCGTCTGCGCCGGCCTTCACCCGAGCGATCAGGTCGTCGTTCAGCGGGCCGAGGTTCGAGCCGGACGAGGCGGCGGCGTCATAACCGTCCGAGCCCGCCGCGGACGGACGGCCGTGGAGATAGCCGGGCTGGGCGAACGACTGACCGATCAGGGCCGAGCCGACCACCTGCCCCTCACGGCGGATCAGGCTGCCCCCGGCCTGGTCGGGCAGGACCGCCTGGGCGATCCCCGTCACGGCCAGCGGGTAGGCGACGCCAAGGATGAGGGTGAAGAGGCCCATGGACACCAGGGCCGGGCGGACGAGCGCGAACATCGCGTCCTCCTCAGAAACGGGTTGAGACGCCGGCGTAGAGCTGGGCGTCGGGGGTGTTGCGGTTGAGGCCGAAGTTGGCGCCGACATCGAGCTGGACCACCGGAGTGACCAGGTAGGTCATCGCCACGTCCGCCGAGTACTGGCGGACCGTGCCGGCGGGGTCGAAGTTGAACGACGACCAGAGCTCGCCGATCAGGCTGACGCGGTCACTCAGCGGCCGGGCGACGTTCACGAGGTTGACCACCGCGACGTGGCGGCCCGAGCCGTCGGCGTCGGCGAGCACGTCCAGCTCAGGCCCGAAGGTGAGCGTGACGCTGTCCGGCAGCGCGAAGCTGACCGGCGCTGCCACCCCACCCTCCCATTCGTCGTTGCCGAAGCCGCGCGAGGCGAGCGGCGCCTTCACGAACGGGATGATCGCGGCCGACCCACTTCCGCCCGACCAGACCTTGGCCTTCAGCCGCACGTAGAGGTCGCCCGACCCGGAGTCGCTGGCCTTGGCGCCAGAGGCCATGTCCTTGGCTTCGGCGCGGATGTAGGGCGCCCAGCTGACCTGCAGGTCCATGCGATCGTTGAGGCCGTACTTCAGATAGGGGTTGACCACATAGGTGGTCTCGGACCGCACCCCGCCCGCGCGGTTGCGGGTGTAGTTGGCGAGGTCGCTCTCGACCTGCCAGGCGCCGGCCGGCGCGGTGCAGGTGGAATTGGCCTTGGTCGGCCGGTCCGTGCAGATCGGGGCGATGTCCGCCTCCTGGGCCTGGGCCGCGTCGGCGGCGAAGGCGAGCAGGAGACCTCCCGAGACGCCGGCCATCAGGCGGGCGAGGCGGAGGTCATAGGCAACGCGGAACGTCATTTCACTTGGCTTTCTTCGGGAGTGGTCGAGGGGGCGGCGGACGTGGACCGGGGTAGGTCCGCGTCCGCCGCGGGTTCCGGTCGCGGACCCAGGAGCGCGACCAGAACGAGCAGGAGGATCAGGCCGGCGCTCACCAGGCCGGCCCGGACGAGCTGGGCGTCCATCAGGCCAGGCCCAGGCCCGCGACCGCCATGTCGATGAGCTTGATGCCGACGAACGGGGCGATCAGGCCGCCCAGGCCGTACAGCGTCAGGTTCCGCGACAGCAGCCGCGCCGCGCCGATGGCCCGGTAACGCACGCCGCGCAGCGCCAGCGGGATCAGCGCCACGATGATCACGGCGTTGAAGATCACCGCCGAGAGAATCGCGCTCTCCGGGCTCGACAGGCCCATGATGTTCAGCGCGCCCAGGGCGGGCAACGAGCCCACGAACATCGCCGGGATGATGGCGAAGTACTTGGCCACGTCGTTGGCGATCGAGAAGGTGGTGAGCGCGCCACGGGTGATCAGCATCTGCTTACCCACCTGCACGATCTCGATGACCTTCGTCGGGTCACTGTCGAGGTCGACCATGTTGCCGGCCTCGCGCGCCGCCTGTGCGCCGGTCTGCATGGCCACGCCGACGTCGGCCTGAGCCAGGGCGGGGGCGTCGTTGGCCCCGTCGCCGCACATGGCGACCAGCCGGCCCTTGCCCTGCTCGGCCCGGATCAGCCGCAGCTTGTCCTCGGGCGTGGCCTCGGCCAGGAAGTCGTCGACCCCCGCCTCGGAGGCGATGGCCGCGGCGGTCACCGGGTTGTCGCCGGTGATCATCACCGTACGCAGGCCCATGCGGCGCAGGTCGGCGAACCGCTCCTTCACACCCGGCTTCACCACGTCCTTCAGGTGGATGACGCCGACGAGGGCGCCGTCCTCAGTCACGGCCAGCGGGGTGCCGCCCGAGCGGGCGATGCGGTCGACGGCGGCGGTGAATTCGGCCGGAACCTGTTCCGGCTTGAGGCCCGCGTCCTTGAGGACCGCGTCGACCGCGCCCTTTCGCCAGGAGCGTCCCTCGGCGTCCAGGCCGGACTGGCGGGTGGTGGCGCTGAAGGGGATCACCGTCGCGCCGGCCGGTGTGGCGATGATCTGGCCCTGACCGCGGATCAGTTCGACGATCGAGCGACCTTCCGGAGTCTCGTCCCCCAGCGAGGCCAGGCAGGCCACCCGCGCGGCGTGGTCGGGGCGCACGCCCGGGACAGGGATGACCTCGGTGGCCATGCGGTTGCCGAAGGTGATGGTGCCGGTCTTGTCCAGCAGCAGGGTGTCGACGTCGCCGGCGGCCTCGACCGCGCGGCCGGACGTGGCCAGCACATTGACCTTCAGCAGCCGGTCCATGCCGGCGATCCCCACGGCCGACAGCAGGCCGCCGATGGTGGTGGGGATCAGGGTGATGAACAGCGCACCCAGCACCATCGGCTGGAGGTCGACGCCAGAGTACTGGCCCAGGCCCAGCAGGGTCACCACGGCGATCAGGAACACCAGGGTCAAGCCAGCCAGCAACACGGCCAGGGCGATCTCGTTCGGGGTCTTGCGGCGATCGGCGCCTTCCACCATCGCGATCATGCGATCGAGGAAGGTGTTGCCGGCCTCGGCGGTGATGCGGACCTTCAGCCAGTCGGAGACCACCGTGGTGCCTCCGGTAACGGCGCTGCGGTCGCCGCCGCTCTCGCGGATCACGGGCGCGGATTCGCCGGTGATGGCGGCCTCGTTGACCGAGGCGACGCCCTCGATGATCTCTCCATCGGCGGGGATCACGTCGCCGGCCTCGACCAGCACCACCTCGCCGACGCCCAGCTTGTGGGCCGGGGTGGGCACGATCGTCCCGGTCTTCTCATCGACGATCAGCTTGGCCTTCGTGGTGACCCGGGCGGCGCGCAGGCTGTCGGCGGCGGCCTTGCCCCGCCCCTCGGCGATGCTCTCGGCGAAGTTGGCGAACAGCACGGTGGCCCAAAGCCAGCCGGCGATCTGGAGCGCGAAGCCCCAGGCTCCGCCGGCGGCGATGGCCAGCCCGGCCGAGGCGCTGGCCAGCAGCGCGACGATCCAGGTGGCGAAGATCACCGGATTGCCGGTCAGCCGGCGCGGATCCAGCTTGGCGAAGGCGTCGCGGACGGCGCGCAGGGTCAGCTCGGCGGTGAAGCCGGAGGCGACGGGGCCCTTGCGGCCCTCGCCCACCGGAATGGAGTTGGCGGTCATTGAGGTGGATCCTTCGGGATCAGTGGCCGCCGCCCACCGCCTGGAGCACCTGGAAGTGCTCGACGATGGGGCCGAGGGCGAGGGCCGGGAAGAACTGCAGGCCGCCCAGGATCAGGATGATCCCGATCAGGAGGCCCACGAACTGGCCGCTGTCGGTCGGCAGGGTGCCGGCCGTGGGCGCGAGCTTGGGCTTGTCGGCGATGGAGCCGGCTATGGCGAGGACGGCCACGATGGGAGCGAAGCGGCCCATCAGCATGGCCAGGCCCAGGGTCGTGTTCCACCAGGGGGCGTTGGCGGTGAGGCCCGCGAAGGCCGACCCGTTGTTCGCCGCCGCCGAGGTGTAGGCGTAGAGCATTTCCGAGAGGCCGTGAGGTCCCGAGTTGAGAAGCCCCTTGAGCGCCTCGGGCAGGACCGCGGCGGCGGCGGTGAAGCCCAGCACGGCGAGCGGGATCACCAGCACCACCAGCATGGCGTACTTCACCTCCCGGGCCTCGATCTTCTTGCCGAGGTACTCAGGCGTGCGGCCGACCATCAGCCCGGCGACGAAGACCGCCAGCAGGGCCATCACCACCATCACCGCGACGCCCGAGCCGATGCCGCCGGGCAGGATCTCGCCCAGCATCATCAGGAACATGGCCGCGCCGCCGCCCAGGGGCATGTAGCTGCCGATCATCGAGTTGACCGAGCCGTTCGAGGCGCCGGTCGTGGGGCCGGTCCAGGCGGCCGAGCCGGAGGCGCCGAAGCGGACCTCCTTGCCCTCCATGTTCACCGAGGCGTCGGCGTGGGCCACCACCAGGGCCGGGGCCGGCTGGGTCTCGGACCAGTAGATCGCCGCCGTTCCGGCCGAGAGCAGGATCGTCGCCCCGATGACCAGGGCGCGGATGTCCTTCCTGGCGCTGGCCGAGCGGCCGAAGGCGAAGAAGGCGGCCCAGCCCAGCACATTGATCGCCACGGCGGTGACGAGGTTGCTGAGCGGCGTCGGGTTCTCGAACGGATGGGCGGAATTGGTGTTGAAGATCCCGCCGCCGTTGATGCCCAACTGCTTGATGGCCAGTTGATCGGCCACCGCGAACAGCGAGATCTTCTGGTTCGCGCCCTCCAGCGTCGTGGCGGCGGCCGAGGCGTCCAGCGTCTGCGGCACGCCCATGGCGACCAGAGCCAGGGCCAGGACGATCGAAGCCGGCAGCAGCACCCACAGGGTCGTACGCGTCAGGTCCGCCCAGAAATTGCCGACCTCCCTGCCCCGGTTGGCGGCGAAGGCGCGCGCCAGGGCCGCGGCGATGGCGGCCCCGGTGGCGGCGGAGACGAAGTTCTGCACCGTCAGGGCGGTCATCTGGCTGAACTGAGACATGGTCGTCTCGCCGCCGTAGGACTGCCAGTCGGTGTTGGTGACGAAGCTGACGGCGGTGTTGAACGCCAGATGCTCGGAGACCCCGCTGAACCCCTGCGGGTTGAGCGGCAACAGGCCCTGCAGCCGCAGGATCGCATAGACCAGGGCGAAGCCGACGGCGTTGAACGCCAGCAGCGCGCCAGCATAGCCGGACCAGGTCTGCCCCTTCGCGGGATCGATCCCGCAGGCGCGATAGAAGAGCGCCTCGACGGGGCGGAGCACGGGGTCGAGCCAGGTGCGCTCGCCGCCCCAGACCCGGGACATGTAGACGCCGAGCGGCCAGCCGAGGCCGACGGCCAGGCCGATGACGAGGGCGACTTCCGCCCATCCTTGCCAGTTCATTTGAAGGTGTCCGTCAGGGCGGCGGGATCAGAAGCGATCCGGCCGCAGGAGGGCGGCCAGCATGTAGCCGCCGATGGCGAGGGCGCCCGCGCCCCACAGCAGGAGTTCCAGCATCACAGGCGCCTCAGCGCAGCCGCGAAACCGGCAAAGAGCGCGAAGGCCCCGAGGCCCAGCGCCAGGAAAACGATGTCGAGCATGCAGCCCTCGGTCCGAAGTTCAGGACCGGGGTGTCGCGCCAAAGGGCATCAGGGCGCGAGACGGACCTCGGCCCCGATGCATAAGGGCTGCGTAAAGATCAGGCCGCGGCGCGCGTGGCGGCGGGACGGTAGCGCGAGGCGTCCGAGACGAATTCGGCGTGGCCGTACATGCCGAGCAGCTTGCGCACCCGGCCGACCAGCGCCGCATCCGCAGCTTCGCGCAGGCCGGGCAGGCGCGAGGCCAGGCGGTAGAACGCGCTCTGCAACGCGATCCAGAGGGCAATGCCCGCGAAGACGGCGGTGTCCAGGCCGCTGATCTCGACGCCCATCCGCCGGGCCGCCGCGCGGTCGCCCTTCAGGAACTGGCGCAGGAACAGCACCTTGGCGAACCGCTTCTCGAGCGCGTTGTGCAGCTTGGCGCCCGGCGTCTCCCGGGTGGGCAGATACGCGGCCAGGGTGGCGCGGACCAGCGCCCCGCAGGTCTCGTCGTCGAACCCCTGGCGCAGGGTGGTGTTGCGCGCGGTCATGGCCCGGACGATGCCCTCGGGCGTGTCGGCGAGCAGATCCTCGGGCAGGCCCAACAGGAAGCAGCGGTAGCGCGCCAGTTCGACCTTGGCCCGCTCGGTGCGGGTGAAGGTGGTCCGCCCCTCGGCCATCATCTTGAACGACAGCAGGAAGATCGGGATCAGGCCGGCCGGCATCTGGTCCACCTGAGGGATCGGCACGCCGTAGACCTTGCTGTCCCAACGGCCCGAGCGCAGGGCGTTGAAGCGCACCATCGAGTGCATCAGGCGCACCATCGCGGCGGCCTTGAAGCCTTCGCCGTGGCGCTCCAGGGCGCCCGGCAGGACCGTGGTGGCGAAGAAGGTCGCCGTCTCGTTCACCCGCTTGGCCGCGGTCTCGTTGCTGAGCGTCCCGGTCAGCGCCATCGGCAGGGCCGAGTACTTGTTCAGGAAGGTCGCGATGAAGGCGCCGCGGATCGCGAAGGGCGCGACCAGCGCCGTGCTGAGGCGGTCGGCGCGCATGCCCTCACGCACCATGTCCATGTCGACCCAGTCGGGCGTCGCCTCCATCGCGCGGATGAAGGCGACCAGTTCGGCCGGCGCATCGTCCACCGCCTCGATCCCCTTCTCACAGGCCGTCACCAGCATGCCCACCAGGTTGCGGAAGCCATACTGCGGGATCAGGGCGGCGTAGGCGTCACCCACCTCGTCGCCCAGCATCGTGTAGGCGCGGACCAGTTCGAGATCGTCTGCGGTCACCGCCACCCCGAACGGCGTCCGGTCGCGCGCCACGGCGTGCTGCGGATCGTCGGTGAAACGCTCGGGCTGATGGTCGAAATCGACCGAGGCATACATCACCGGCAGGCGCGCCTTCTGGGCGGCGATCCGTTGGCGGGCGCTTTCGACGGCAAGGGTCATCCGGGGGCTCCAGGCACGCTGACTTCCGATGTCGCGCAGCCTATGTAAGCATTGCTCATGTTTCTACTCGCGTTCCCCGCGGGCCGGACGCGCCACCGGAAGACCCGACAAGTGACTGAAAGACAACGCAGAACGCCGCGGCAAGCGCGGGCCGGCTCGACGGTCGACGCCATTCTGGACGCGACCCTTCAACTCCTGGAGGCCGACGGCCCCGGAAAGCTGACCACCAACCACATCGCCGCGCGGGCGGGCGTCAGCATCGGGACGATCTACCAGTACTTCCGGGACAAGAACGCCATCCTGGCCGCCCTGGCCGAGCGGCGGACGGTGGCGGTGCGGGACGGGATCGCCGACCTCATCATCCGCGATCCCAACGGCCGGACCGTGCGGCCGATCATCCAGGCGCTCATGCGCAGCTTCGAGGATACGCCCCGCGCCCGCGCGGCCCTCCTGGACGCCATGCACCGCCAGGGCGGGGACGGCGCGCTGCAGCAGCATCACCAGGCATTCCTGGCCTCCATCGAAGGTAAGGCGGACCTGGGCCTCGAACTGACGCCCGAGCGGGCGTTCATCCTCACGCACGCGCCGATCAGCCTGTTGCGCGCCGCCGCCGCCGCCCCGGACCTCGGCCTGGATCCCGAAGCCCTGGAGGACGAGCTGGTGCGGCTGCTCGAGGCCTATCTGGCGGCTGTGGCGGGCTGACCCGGCCTGGCCTGCGCGGCGGGCACATTGGCCACGATGCCGGCCTCGTTGCCCGCCTGGCCCGAGGGGATCAGGTCGTAGAAGCCGGACAGGCGCAGGCGCACCACGACCGGCACGTCACCGTTGTTCTGGAAGAACCAGCCATGGATGCCGTCGAACGGCGCCGTCAGCGCGCCGCGCTGCGACAGGCGCTCGCCCTTGCGGTAGTTGGCCACCGTCATCCCCTCGCCCGGCCTGGCCGCAGTGTGACCGTGCTGGTCGAAGTAGATGTCCTGCGGCCGCTTCGCCCCCACCACCTCCCAGCTGTAGGTCAGAGTCTCGCCCTTCCGCATATGGACCTTGTACTCGAGCTCCGACTTGTCGGCGCCGGCCATGAAGTCCCCCACCGGGATCTCGATCACGTCGCTGCGAAAGGCGGTGTCGTACTCGCGCGCGGCCGGTCCCGCGCCGGCTTCGGCATCCACCACCTCGTCGTCGGGGGCCCACAGCCTGGACAGCCCCGACAGGCGGCCGACACCCAGGGGATCGCGATTGAACTCGGCGGGCAGCACAGCGCCCAGCACCACCAGCACGGCCACCGCCAGGGTCGCGCCGACGGCGGCCAGCAGGCGGCCGCGCGGCATGGGCGGAAGGGTCGGTTCGCTCATTGCGGCGCTCCCAGGACGTAGCCGGCGATCTGTTGTCCGGCGAGGATGAAGCCGGCCAGCATGAGGAGGACGTTGGCGCCCTGGGCCATCGGCGCGAAGGCGCGGGTCGATCGCCAGGCGGTCATGACCACCAGGATCAGCGACAGGGCCAGGATCTGGCCCAGCTCAACCCCGATGTTGAACGCGACGAGGTTGGCGATGAGGCCGTCCGGCCGCAGGTTCAGCGCCTGCAGCTTGGTCGCCAGGCCCAGCCCGTGGATCAGGCCGAAGCCGAGCACCGCCGCGCGGGTATCCGGCTGCACGCCGAAGAGCGTGCGGAAACCGCCCAGGTTCTCGAAGGCCTTGTAGGCGACCGACAGGCCGATGGCCGCGTCCACCAGATAGGGGTTCACCTGCCAGCCGAACGCCACGCCCGCCAGCAGGGTGATCGAGTGGCCCAGCGAGAACAGGCTGACGTACAGGGCGATCTGGCGGAGGCGGAACAGGAAGAAGATCACGCCCACCAGGAACAGCAGGTGGTCATATCCCGTGACCATGTGCTTGGCGCCGAGATAGGCGAACGGAATGGGATCCGGGCCACGCGCCGCGGCGACGAAGGCCGCGTCGGTCCCACCGATCTCGTGCGCGTCGGCCGCGCCGCAGAGGGCCAATCCGGCGCCGAGGGCGACGAGCAAAACGCCGGCCCGGATGGGCCGCGCCGCGGGACTGTCCGTCGAACTCAACCCCATCCTCCGACTCACCGGGCCGAGAAGAGCCCCGCCCAGCGTCGAGTCACAGTACGGAACGGTTACGGCAGGTTACAGGTGGGCGCCCGCGCCTATCGCTTGGGCGGCAGGCTGCGGATGTAGGCGATGATGTCGGCCCGGGCCTGGGCGTCGGAAACCGACATCACCATGCGCGTGCCCGGCGCGAAGGTCGGCGGGCTCTTCAGGAAGGCGTCGAGGTTGGCGACGGTCCAGGTCTCGGCGGACCTGCCCTTGAGCGCATCGCTGTAGCCGTGGAACTCAGCCTCGCTGCCGATCGACCGGTCGGCGACGCCTCGCAGACTGGGCGCGATCGACACCGTGTGGCAGCCCTTGCATTGGGCCGCGTAGAGCTCGGCCCCCGCGTCTTCGTCGCCCGGCGGTACCCCCTCGGCCTGGGCCCAGGCGGCGGCCGCGCCCAGCAGCGCGGCTCCCGCCGCCGCCGCCACGATCATCGGGCTCCCGCGCCAACCCATGCGAACCTCCGCTTCGTTCGCCCTGCAACTACAGTCGATTTGTTATTGGTGCAAATATCGATTGACGGCGAAAGACCCGCGCCTTAGCTCAATCGGCCAACGGACCACAGGGTCGCGGAGGGGAAGATGCGCCGGATCGGCAAGGCCGCCTGGGTGTTAGCAGCATCCAGCCTCGTGCTGGGCGGCCTGACGGTCGCCGCGAAGACCGCCTGGGCCGAGGCGGCGGCCGCCGCGCAGGCGCAGAGCGTCACCATCGGCACGCGCCGGCTGACCGAGTCGCAGTATCGCCACGCCATCGCCGATATTCTTGGTGCAGACGTTCGCATCGAGGGCCGCTTCGAGCCCGACCGTCGCGACGCCGGCCTCCTGGCGGTCGGGTCGGCCCAGCTCTCGATCACCCCGGCGGGCTTCGAGCAGTACTACGCCCTCGCCCGTTCGATCTCGGCCCAGGCGCTGGCGCCCGAACGGCGCGCCCGCACCCTGCCCTGCCAGCCGGCCGACCCGAAGACGCGCGACGACGCCTGCGCCCGCGCCTTCATCGCGAAGACCGGCGCCGCCCTCTTCCGCCGGCCGCTCACCGAGGGCGAGATCGCCTCCCGCGTCCGCATCGCTGGCGCCGGCGCGGAGCGCGCGGGAGACGCCTACAAGGGCCTGGAACTGGCTCTGGCCAGCCTGTTGGCGGCGCCCGATTTCCTGTTCCGGATCGAGAAGGCCGAAGGGGATCCGGCCGCGCCGGGCCAGTACCGCCTCGACGGATACACCAAGGCCGAGCGCCTCGCCTTCCTGTTCTGGGATGCGCCGCCCGACGCCGAGCTGCGCCGCGCCGCCGCGGCCGGCGAGCTGCACGACCCCAAGGGCCTGGCCCGGCAGCTCGACCGCCTCGCCGCCTCGCCCCGGTTGCAGGAGGGCGCCCGCGCCTTCTTCACCGACATGCTGCAGCTCGACCACTTCGACGGCCTGACGAAGGACCCGGCCAGCTATCCGAAGTTCAGCCAGGCGGTGGCGGACAGCGCCCGCGAGCAGACCCTGCGGCGGATCGTCGAACTGCTGGTGGTCCAGAAGCGCGACTACCGCGACCTCTTCACCTCCAACGCCACGGTCATCAACCGCCAGCTCGCGGCCGTCTACGGCGTGCCCTACCTCTCGGACCAGGCGTGGGCGCCCTACACCTTCCCGGCCGAGGCCGAACGCTCCGGCATCCTGACCGAGATCACCTTCCTGTCGCTGTTCGCCCACCCGGCGGCGTCCTCGCCCACCCGGCGCGGCGTGAAGCTGCACGAGATCTTCCTCTGCGAACCGACGCCGGAGCCGCCGGCCGACGTCGACTTCTCCAAGGTCCAGGCCCTGGCCAACGGCACGGTGCGAACCCGGCTGATCGCGCACATGGAGAACGAAGGCTGCGCGGCATGCCACCGGGTCAGCGATCCCGTCGGCCTGGCGCTCGAGCACTTCGACGGCGCGGGCCAGCGGCGCACGCAGGAGAACGGCCAGCCCATCGACGTCTCGGCCAACCTGAACGGCCAGAGCTTCGCCGGCGCGCCGGGCCTCGGCGCCTATCTGCGCACCCAGTCCAAGATCCCGGCCTGCCTGGTGCGGCAGGTCTATTCGTACGGGGTCGGCCGGGCGACCGACGAGCGTGACGACGACTATGTGGCCGACCAGTCAAAGGCCTTCGCCGCCGACGGCTATCGGCTCTCCGGACTGATGGTGCGGGTCGCGTCCAGCCCCGAGTTCTTCAAGGTCAAACTGCCCGCGCGGCCCCGGCCCGCCACCAAGGTGGCCGCCGCCGCGACCGGCGACGTGGGAGGAGTCCAATGAGCCTTCGCTTCAACCGCCGATCGCTGATGCGCGGCCTGCTGGGCGGCGGGACCGTCGCCATGGGCATCCCCGCGTTGGACATCTTCCTGGACGGCCACGGCGCCGCCTGGGCCGACGGCAAGCGGCTGCCGACCCGGTTCGGCACCTACTTCTGGGGCCTGGGCCTTACCGACACGCCGAACGGCGGCACGCGCTGGGTGCCGAAGACGATCGGCGCCGGCTACGAGGTGACGCCGGAACTGGAGCCGCTGCGCGCGGTGAAGAATAAGGTCTCGGTCCTGTCCGGCTTCCGGGTGATCGGCGACGGGCGGCCCAACATCGTCCACTGGACCGGCCACGCCTCGATCCTGTCGGGGATCGCTCCGGCGATGACGAACAGGATGGACGCCGCCTCGTTCGACACCAAGGTGGCCGACACCATCGGCGGCGGCACACGCTTCCGTGTCCTCGACGCCTCGGCCTCCGGCAAGGTGGTCAGCTACTCCACCCGCACGGGTTCGGCCTTCGCCACCCCCGAGACCACGCCGACCGAGCTCTACGCGCGCCTGTTCGGGCCCGGCTTCCAGGATCCGAACCGCGCCGACTGGACCCCCGACCCCGAGATCATGCTGCGCCAGAGCGTGCTGTCGGCGATCACCGACCAGCGCCAGGCTCTGATGGCCGACGTCGGCCGCGCCGACCAGATCAAGCTGGAGCAGTACTTCACCAGCGTCCGCGAGATGGAAAACCAACTCGCCCTCGGCCTGGAGAAGCCCGAGCCCTGTGAGTCGTGCGTCGTGCCCGCCCCGCCGAAGGCCGGCGTGAAGGCCGCCTCGGTCGACACCGTCAACGCCAACACCAAGACGATGGCCAAGCTGCTGGCGATGGCCCTGGCCTGCAACCAGTCGAAGGTTTTCAACTTCGTCCACACGCCGGGCGCGTCCGAGACCTACATGGCCGGCAGCAGCAAGATCTATCACCAGATCACTCACGACGAGCCGACCGACGCTGCGCTGGGCTACCAGATCGAGACCAGCCGCCTCGCCGGTCAGGTGATGGAGGGCCTGGGCGCGTTCCTGAACGAGCTGGACGCCATCAAGGAGGGCGACGGCACCCTGCTGGACCGCAGTCTGGTGATGGCCTTCAGCGACACCGGCTACGCCAAGATCCATTCGATCGAGAACATCCCCATCTTCCTGGCCGGCGGCGCCGGCGGACGGCACAAGGCGGGCCAGCACATCGCCGGCAAGGGCGAGGCCGTCACCCGCGCCTCGCTCACCGCGCAGCGGATCATCGGCGTCCCGGTCAGTGAGTTCGGCGTCGGCGGCATGCGCGCCACGCGCCCGATCACGGAGCTGATGGCGTGAAGCTGAGCTTGAAAAGCCTCCTGGCCGCCGCGCCGGCCCTGGCGCTGGGCCTCGCTCCCGCCCCTGCCCTCGCCGCCTGGACCAGGACCTATGCGGTCGAGTGGTACGAGCCCGCCATGCACTATGGCGGCAAGTCCGGGACCATCGAGCCCGGATCCGACTGCCCGACCGGCGCCAATCCCGAGCCGGACTGGATCAAGGTGATGACCGACGCCGGCTACTCGCGCGAACAGGCGCTGTGGCTGCGCAATCCGGCCAACCCGACGCGCAGCCCGATCCACGGCCAGAACCAGATGGCGTTCCGCGGGACCGACCGCGCCAATGTCTACATCCACCCCGAGACCACGCCTGACGGCGGTCTCGTCGGCGTGACCGGCACGGTCGCCGAGGGCCTCGACCTGGACCGGAACCCCGCCACCGGCGGCTTCACCAGTCCCGCCGGCCAGAAGGGGATCGACAACGCCTTCTATCGCGCCCTCGGCTGCTGGAAGACCTATCGCGGCCCGCCCCGCCTCTCGACCGGGGCGCTGCAGTTCAACGACGCCATGCGCGACGGCGCCTGGAGCGTCGTGGTGGTGCTGAACGGCAAGGGCGACGATCCGCTCAACGACCCGAACGTCACGGTCGGCCTCTACGCCAGCGGCGACAAGCTGGTGAAGGACGCCACCGGCCAGATCGCCCGCGACTACACCTTCCGCATTCGCCCGGACGCCCAGTACGAGGCGGTGTTCCAGGCGAGCAGCGAAGGCGGACGCATCCGCACGAAGACGCCGACCAAGGAGGTCTGGCTGCGCGACCCGGGCTACTCCCGCGACCTGCAACTGCTGCAGGCGCAGATCGACCTGTCGTTCCGCCCGGACGGCGGGCTCAGTGGCTACGTTGGCGGCTATCGGCCCTGGCAGACGGTGTACGACGGCTGGGTGAAGGCGCGCGGCCCGGTGATCGAGACCCTGACCTGGGTGCGCCTGCCCGACGTCTGGTACGCGCTGCGCCGCAACGCCGACTACAGTCCCAAGGGGGCCAAGGGCGAGAAGACCCACATCTCGTTCGCCCTGCGCGTGGACGCCATTCCCGCCTTCGTCGCGACCCCGGACGCCAAGGCGATCCCCGCGGCCGCCTCGTACCGCGCTCAGGCGCCGAAGGCCGATCCGGCGCGGGACAGAATTCCGTTCAACGTGGTCGACGGCGTCGTCGTGCCCGCCGGCCAGGCCGCGATTTCCCAACCGGAATCGGCGCTGCTGCCCCCGGTGAAGTCCGCCAGTGCTGGAGGCCAGTGAGATGCGCCGGATCCTGACTCTCACCCTGCTGACGGCCGCCCTCGCCAGTCCCGCCGCCGCCGAAACGCCGACGCCGCTGACCGATGCGCAGCGGCCGATCCGCGCGTCGGGCGTCGGGCTTAATGTGGCCGACCCCGAGCGTTCGAAGCAGTTCTACACTGAGGTGCTGGGCTTCAAGGTGGCGGCCCGCGTGCCCGCCCAGGGGCCGGCGCAGGAGTATCTGCTGGGGCTGACCGGCGACCTGCGCGCCGACACCCTGATCGTCGTCCGCCGGGGCGAGGCGCAACCGGGCGCGACCACCTTCGGCCGCATCGTGCTGGTCGTGCCGGACGGCGCGGCCCTGGCGCAGCGGGCGGTGGCGGCCGGGCGGCCAGCGCCGAAGGTGGCGCACGGGACGAACTTCATCACCGATCCGGACGGCTACACCATCGAGCTATATCAGCGGCCGGCGGCGCGGCCCGGCAGCTAGGCTGGCGGCGCACGCGGGGCGGCGCTAGGCTGCCCCCTGATGACCGACACGCGACAGGCGAGCTTCAGCCGGCAGGCGCTGTACGACCTCGTCTGGAGCCGCCCGATGAGCTCGGTGGCCGCCGAGCTGTCGCTGAGCAGCAACGGCCTGTCCAAGATCTGCGACCGCCTGCTGATCCCCTATCCGGGCCGCGGCTACTGGTCGAAGGCCGCCGCGGGGCGCGCGCCC
>JBFMGV010000070.1:0-32125 GCA_040752615.1 Pseudomonadota bacterium
CCGCTCTGTTACGCGAACGCCAAGAGCCGCCGCAGTTGGGGGCAAAAAGGTCACGCTTGCGCCCTACCGCCGCCGCAACGGCCTCCCATATTGAGGGTGTCGGCGGCGGGGCTACTCCCTCCCCCCCGGTTCCGCCCCCGATCCCCGCAAGCCGTCTCCCCAAGGCGGCCCGGAACGCGGCTCCCCCCACACTCCCCCAAGCCGGGGGAGCCGCAATTCCCGGCTCTTCAAGGCCGGGAGATGCTCAGGACATCAGCGGAAGACGTGGATGCCGCCGGCGCCGCCGTTCGGCGCTTCGGCCAGGCCGCGGATCTCCAGGTTGGCCTTCCGCGCGCCGCACACGCAGCGCAGTCGGTGTTCCAGATCCTGCAAGGTCTGGCGCCCCAGGCCCTGGCCCAACCAGGGCTGCGGGTCGATGACCGCCTCGCGGCCGCAGCCGCAGCGCGCCCACAGGCTGGAGCGTGCCGCCGTGGCCCAGCCGAGGCGCGCCTCCCCATAGGTCCATTCCCGAACCAGATGCCTGCTTCCGTCCGCCATGGTGCGACTCCTCAAGGTGAACAAAAGCAGAACTCCGATGCGGTGACTACTCCATTCCGGCTGTTTTTTTGAGTCGGCTCAATCGGGGAGGGCAGGTCGTCCACAGCTGACGCTGCGACCTGTTCTCAGTCTTAGATCTTCTCGCTGATCTTGATCGCCGCGCGGCAGCCCGCACCGATGACCGCCGACAGCAGGCCATAGCCCGGCGCCTCGCGGGCGCCCTCGTCGATGGCCATGTCCCGGTGCTCCAGCTCCTCGTCGCGGAAGCGCGAGAGCTCGGCGGCGAGCTCCGGGTCCCTGTCCGCGAGTTCGGCGATCTGGTCGGCGTAGTGGCCCTCGATGACGGTCTCGACCGCCTCGGTGCAGGCATGGGCGGCCTTTTCACCCAGCAGGGCCGTGCCGGCGCCCAGCGCGAATCCGGCGAGGCGCCAGAGCGGGGTCAGGGCGGTCGGCCGGACCTGGTGCTGGTTCAGCAGCTTGTCGAAGCGGGCGAGGTGGTCGGCCTCCTGGGCCTCCATGTGCGCGAGCTGACCGGCGATCCGGCCCTTGCCACGGGCGGCGCCCAGCACGGCGCGCTGGCCGCGATAGATGTGCACCGCACCCAGTTCGCCCGCGTGGTCCACACGCAGGATCTCGGCGAGGCGGGCTGCGGAGGCGCCTCGGCCGGGGCGCGGCGGGACGGGCTTGTCGCTCACAGCTTGCGTTGCTCCCGGATGGCCGCGACGGCGCTCAGCGCCGCGAGGCCCAGGGAGATCACCGCGTTCCAGCCGGCCATGGACAGGCCCGCGAACACCCACGCGGCCTCGTCGCAGGCCGGCGGCTTGACCTTCTCGCCCGCCAGGAAGGCGGCCATGTCGGCGGCGCTGACCGAGGTCCCGCCGGCCGAGGCGCAGGCCTGCGGGCCGGGCCAGAACTTCCATTCGGCGCCCGCGTGATACATCGCCACGCCGAAGCCCACGAGGAACGCCAGGCCCAGCACCCAGCAGGTGAGGGCGCGCCAGCGCGGGCCGCCGGGCGTGCGCACCAGCACCATGGACGCGGCGCCGAGGCCGAGGATGGTCCAGTAGACCTCGCGCTGGCGCAGGCACAGCGTGCACGGCGCGTAGCCGCCGAAGGTCTCGAAGGCGTGGGCGGTCGCCAGCATTGCGGCAGCGACCAGAACGGCCACGAGGCGCCAGCGGTCGAGGAAGGGCTTCAGCATCGGCCGGGATATGAGCCGAAACGTGCGGTCAGAGGAAGACCTTCAACGCCACGATCCCGCCGACCAGCAGGATCAGCAGCAGCACGCTGTAGAGGTTCAGCCGCCGCTCGAACTCCTTGAGCATCGCCGGGCCGAAGTACTTCAGGATGCCGGCCACGATGAAGAAGCGCGCGCCCCGGGTGACGATCGACGCCCAGATGAAGGTGAAGAGATCGAACCGCGCGAGGCCGGCGGTGATGGTCACCAGCTTGTAGGGGATCGGCGTCAGGCCCTTGATGAGGATCACCCCCAGGCCCCACTTGTCGAACCACGCCTGGAACTCGGCCTGCCCCTCGGGGTGGCCGAAGACCCGCAGGATCGTCTGCCCGACCGGCTCCAGCCAGACCCCGATCGCATAGCCCAGCATCCCGCCCAGCACCGAGGCGACGGTGCAGATGGCCGCGTAGACGAACGCCTTGTCCCGGTTGGCCAGCACCATCGGCCCGAGCATCACGTCGGGCGGAATCGGGAAGAACGAGCTCTCCGCGAACGAGATGACCGCCAGCGACCTGGGGGCGTGACGCGACGCGGCGAGCCGCATCACCCATTCGTACATCTTGCGGAACATGGACCGTCCAGATCGGGGAATTTGCACGCCTGCCTAGCAGGGCCCGTGCCGAATGTCGTCCCGGCGCGTTTTGGATTCGACGGCCTATTGCCAATTGGTTTCATATGATACTAGTTGGATGCGTCACAGGAGATCCGCCATGAACGTCCAGACCCCCGCCGCCACCCGCGATCTGTTCGACAACCCGCTGGGCACCGACGGCTTCGAGTTCGTGGAATTCACCTCTCCCGAGCCGGAGAAGCTGAAGGACCTCTTCGAGAAGATGGGTTTCACGGCGATCGCCAAGCACCGTTCCAAGAACGTGCTCCGCTTCCGCCAGGGCGACATCAACTTCATCCTGAACATGGAGCCTGCCGGCCAGGCCGCCGACTTCCGCAAGGTTCACGGCCCGTCGGCCAACGCCATGGCGTTCCGTGTCCGCGACGCCGCCAAGGCCTTCAAGATGGCCATCGAGCGCGGCGCGACGCCGGTCGAGGGTCCGGTCGGCCCGATGGAGCTGAACATCCCGGCGATTCAGGGGATCGGCGGCTCGTACCTCTATCTCGTGGACCGCTACGGCGCGCAGGAGATCTACGACGTCGACTTCGTCGCCATCCCCGGCGCGGAAGAGGCCATGGCCAAGAACAGCGTCGGCCTGACCTACCTCGACCACCTGACGCACAATGTGCATCGCGGGAACATGGTCACCTGGGCCGACTTCTACGAGCGCATCTTCAACTTCCGTGAGATCCGCTACTTCGACATCGAGGGGAAGCAGACCGCGCTGGTGTCCAAGGCGATGACCAGCCCGTGCGGCAAGATCCGCATCCCGCTGAACGAGAGCCAGGACGAGCACTCGCAGATCGAGGAATTCCTGAAGGACTACAACGGCGAAGGCATCCAGCACGTCGCCCTCGGGACCGACGACATCTTCTACGCCGTCGAGACGATGCAGTCGCAGGGCGTGAAGTTCCAGGACACCATCGACACCTATTTCGACGGCATCGACGCGCGCCTGCCGGGCCACGGCGAGAACGTCCAGCGCCTGCGTGCCGACAAGATCCTGATCGACGGCGCGCCGAGCGAGGGCCAGGGCCTGCTGCTGCAGATCTTCACCGAGAACATGATCGGCCCCATCTTCTTCGAGATGATCCAGCGCAAGGGCAACGAGGGCTTCGGCGAGGGCAACTTCAAGGCCCTGTTCGAGTCGATCGAGCTCGACCAGATCCGTCGCGGCGTCCTGCCGGCGAAGGACTAGCCGCATGGCCCCGCGCTGGGCCCTGGTGGCGCACGGCGGCGCGGGCTCCATCACCCGCGACCAGCTGTCTCCTGAGCAGGAGGCGGCCTATCGCGAGGCCACGGGCGTGGCCGCCGAGGCTGGAGCCGCCGTGCTCCGGGTCGGCGGCTCGGCCATGGATGCGGTCGAGGCGGCGATCCACCTGCTGGAGGACGACCCGCTGTTCAACGCCGGACGCGGCGCGGCCTTTACCGCGGAGGGCCGCAACGAGCTGGACGCATCCATCATGGATGGCCGAACGCTGGCGGCCGGCGCCGTGGCCGGCGTGACCACCACCCGTCATCCGATCTCGGCCGCGCGGGCGGTGATCGAGGGCTCGGCCCATGTGATGCTGGGCGGGGAGGGCGCAGACGCCTTCGCCCGCAGCCAGGGGCTGGAACAGGTCGACCCCATCTACTTCTTCACGGAACGCCGCTGGCGCTCGCTGGAAAAGGCGCTGACCCGCCAGGGCCTGCCGGTCCCCGCCCGCCCGGTGGGCGCGCCCTCCGACGAGGTGGGCAAGGCCTCCCTGGTCCACGAGGAAGGCAAGCACGGCACGGTCGGCGTCGTCGCCCGTGACGCCGAGGGCAACGTCGCGGCCGGCACCTCCACCGGCGGCTCCAACGCCAAGCGCTGGGGCCGGGTGGGCGACAGCCCGATCATCGGCGCGGGGACCTACGCCTCGAACCACGGCTGCGCGGTGTCGTGCACCGGCGCGGGCGAGTACTTCATCCGCCTGGGCGTGGCGCACGAAATCAATGCGCTGGTCCAGCACCGGGGACTGTCGCTGCAGGCGGCCGTCGATCAGGTGATCCAGGGCCAGCTCTCAGCCCTGGGCGGGGAGGGCGGCGTGATCGCCGTCTGCCCTGGCGGCCAGATGGCCTGGAGCTTCAACACCTCGGGCATGTACCGCGCCCGCATCGCCGACGGCGAACCGCTCGTCGTCGGCGTCTACAAGGATGATCCATGATGGCGAAGGGTGACTGGATTCCCGTGCGCGGCGCCGAGGGCGCCCACTCCCGGCAGGCGCACGCCGACATGCCGGAAGGCACCTACGAGCGGGAGATGAGCAAGGAGGGGTTCTTCGGCCCCGCCGCCTTCCTGCATCACCCGCGGCCGCCCACTGGCTGGACCAGCTTCGAGGGGCCGTTGCGGCCTCGCGCCTTCGACCTGGCGCGCCTGAACGCCGCCGATCCGTCGCCCTGGGCGGCGGGCGTGGTGCTGCACAACAAGGCCTGCGAGATGCGGTTCTGGAAGCTGGCCGCCCCGATGCCGGGCCTGGCCCGCAACGCAGACGGCGACCAACTGCTGTTCGTCCACCAGGGGCGCGGGGATCTCTTCACCGACTTCGGCCGCATCGGCTACGAGGCCGGCGACTACCTCTATCTGCCGCGCGGGACCATGTGGCGGCTGGCGCCGTCCGAGCCGACCGCGATCCTGATGATCGAGGCGACCAACACCCACTACAAGCTGCCCGACAAGGGCCTGATGGGTGGCCACGCGCTGTTCGATCCGGCGCTGCTGGACACCCCCGTCATGGACGAGGCGTTCCGGGATCATCAGGCGCAGGCCGGCGAGGTTCGCGTCGAAATCAAGAAGCGCGGCCAGGTTTCGACCGTCACCTATCCCTACAATCCCCTGGACGCGGTGGGCTGGCACGGCGACCTCGCCCCCGTCCGGCTGAACGTGCGGCATATCCGGCCGGTGGTCAGCCATCGCTATCACCTGCCGCCCAGCGTCCACTCGACCTTCGTCTCGGACCGCTTCGTGGTCTGCACCTTCGCGCCGCGGCCGTTCGAGACCGATCCCGGCGCGCTGAAGATCCCGTTCTTCCACAACAACGACGACTATGACGAGGTGCTGTTCTACCACGCCGGCGACTTCTTCAGCCGCGATCACATCGAGGCGGGGATGATGACCTTCCATCCGTCGGGCTTCACGCACGGGCCGCATCCCAAGGCGCTGAAGAACATGCTGGCCCAGCCGAAGCCGGCCACCGATGAGTACGCGGTGATGATCGATACGCGCGATCCGCTGGACGTGGGCGAGGCGGCAGGTACGGTCGAGAACCCTGCCTACGTCGATAGCTGGAAGGGCGCGTGAAGCTGGACGAAGACCTGCGGGCCGCCGCCGAGGACGAACTGGGCCGGGCCCTGACCCTGGGCTGGCGCGAACTGGCGAAGGTCACCCCCTGGGGCGACACCTTCGAGGGCTTCACGCCCGGCGGCCGCGACGTCTGCTTCGAGCGGGCCTACATGTGGGACAACGAGAACGGCGGCGACATCCGGGTGGAGGTCACCGTCTACGAGCCGCGGGCTTTCGAGGCCGGCGTGCGGCTGGCGCAAACGATTTCTAGGGATGGGAGCAACGGATGAAGCTGGCGTCGCTGAAGGGAGGCCGTGACGGCCGCCTCGTGGTCGTCTCGAATGACGTGGCCTGGTACTCGCCGGCCGATCGCATCGCCCTGACGCTCCAGGAAGCGCTGGACAACTGGGAGCGCTGCGAGCCCGAACTGCGCGGCCTGGCTGAGAGCCTGGAGCATGGCTCGGTGCCGAAGGCGCGCTTCCACGAGCACGACGCGGCCAGCCCGCTGCCGCGCGCCTACCAGTGGGCCGACGGCTCGGCCTATGTGAACCACGTGGCCCTGGTGCGTCAGGCCCGCGCCGCCGAGATGCCCGACAGCTTCTGGACCGACCCGCTGATGTACCAGGGCGGTTCGGACGGCTTCCTCGGTCCGCGTGACGCGATCCCGCTCAAGGACGAGGCCTGGGGCTGCGACATGGAGGGCGAGATCGCCGTCGTCACCGGCGACGTGCCGCTGGGCGCCAGCCGCGAGGAAGCCCTGGCGGCCATCCGGCTGGTCATGCTGTGCAACGACGTCAGCCTGCGCAACCTGATCCCGAACGAACTGGGCAAGGGCTTCGGCTTCTTCCAGTCAAAGCCGGCTAGCGCCTTCTCGCCGGTCGCGGTGACGCCCGACGCCCTGCCGGGCTGGAAAGACGGCAAGCTGCACGGCAAGCTCGAGGTCGAGCTGAACGGCAAGCCGCTGGGCGAGGCCGACGCCGGCGTCGACATGACCTTCGACTTCGGGACCCTGGTGGCGCATGCGGCCAGGACCCGGGCGCTCAGCGCCGGCACGATCGTGGGCTCGGGCACGGTCTCGAACCGCGGCCCTGACGGCGGACCGGGCAAGCCGATCGCACAGGGCGGCCTCGGCTACTCCTGCCTTGCCGAAGTTCGCACCATCGAGACGATCCAGGACGGCAAACCCTCGACTCCGTTCATGCGTCATGGCGACGTGGTGCGGATCCAGATGGTCGATTCCCGGCGTCACACGATCTTCGGGGCCATCGAGCAGGAAGTCGCGCCCGCATGAGCATGATCCGACAGGGCGATGGGGAGGGGGGCGCGGAGGCCGGCGACGTCGGCCTGCGGCTCGACAGCTACCTGCCTTATCGCCTGTCGGTGGCGTCCAACGCGGTCTCGGGCCTGATCGCGCGGGCCTACGAGGACCGCTTCGGCCTGACCGTGCCGCAGTGGCGGGTGATCTGCGTCCTGGCGGAAGACGGTGGCCTGACCCAGGTGCAGGTCGTCGCCCGCACGGTCATGGACAAGGTGACGGTCAGCCGCGCGGCCCAAGGGCTCTCGAAGCGCCGGCTGGTCACCCGCGCCGAGAACAAGGCTGACGGGCGCTCGCACGTGCTCGATCTGACCCCGGAAGGCCGCCGGCTCTATGCCGAGATCGCGCCGTTGGCGATGGCTTATGAGGCGGCGCTGATCGCGGGCCTCTCGCCCGAGGACGTGGCCCTGCTCAAGCGCCTGCTGGGCCGCCTGCAGACCGCCGCCGGCCAGCTTGCCGGAGAGACACCGTCGAGCCCTAGCCTGCGCTAGATCAGCCTAGGCGAACGCCGCCTCGCTGCGGACGCCCCAGCGGTGCGAGCCTTCGCCGAATGGCAGGTGGAAGCCGTAGGTCGCTCGCTTGCGTTCGTCCTTCCACGTCTCCTCGAAGGAGACGATGAGCTGCATCTGCAACTCCTCGGGAATGAAACGGACGTCGTGGCCGAGGTTGCGGGCCACTTGTTCAATCACCATCGATCGGTGCGCTTCGCCGCCGAGCGACAGGAGGGCCTCACGGACGCGCTTGCACAGGGTCTGCTTGACCTTGATGGGCCGCAGCTTGGCGACCGGCGTGTCCTGGGCGATGTCCAGCTTGTTCTGCATGGTGGCATCACCATCCACCCCCTCGTTTATCGGCGAGTTAAGCCGCACGGAAAAAGAGAGGTTAACGCAGCCGCCGGTTGAGATGGTGGGGCGGGGTCAACCCGCCCCCAGCGCCACCGCCGTGTGATAGGTCACGAAGGAGGCCAAGTAGGCCAGGGTGACCATGTAGCCGAACATCACCGCGGTCCAACCCCAGGAGTTGGTCTCGCGCTTCACCACGCCGAGGGTCGCGGCGCACTGGGGCGCGAAGATGTACCAGGCCAGGAACGACAGGCCGGTGGCCAGGCTCCAGCTCTCGGCCAGCCGTGCGCCCAGGGCGCCGACGTTGGCTTCCGCGTCGCCCACGGCATAGACGGTGCCGAGCGCCGCCACCGCGACCTCGCGCGCCGCGAAGCCCGGGATCAGCGCCACGACCATCTGCCAGTTGAAGCCGATCGGGGCGAACAGCGGCTGGATGGCCTGACCGATCATGCCCGCGAAGCTGTAGTCGATGGCCGGGTCGGTGGCGCCCTCCGGCGGCAGCGGGAAGGTGGACAGCACCCAGACCAGCACCATCAACGGCAGGATGATCCGGCCGGCGCGGCTCAAGAAGATCTGGGCCCGCAGCAGCAGGTTGCGCGCCACGTTCTCGAAGCTGGGCATCTTGTACGTCGGCAGTTCCATCAGGAACGGCTCGACCGCGCCGCGCCAGAAGATCTTGCGGATCACCGCCGAGACGATCAGGGCGCTGAAGATGCCCGCCGCGTAGAGGCCGAACATCACCAGCCCTTGCAGGTTCAGGCCGGGCCTGACCGTGCGGTCGGGAATGAAGGCCGCGATGATCAGCGTGTAGACGGGAATCCGCGCCGAACAGGTCATCAGCGGAGCCACCAGGATGGTGGTCATCCGGTCGCGCTTCTGGTCGATCACGCGGGCGGCCATCACGCCGGGGATGGCGCAGGCGAAGCTGGAGAGCAGGGGGATGAACGCGCGGCCGTGCAGGCCCGCGCCGCCCATGATCTTGTCCATGAGGAAGGCGGCCCGGGCCATGTACCCGAAGTCTTCCAGCAGGATGATGAAGAGGAACAGCACCAGGATCTGGGGCAGGAACACCAGCACCGAACCGACGCCGGCGAAGAGGCCGTCGACGATCAGGCTGCGGAGCAGTCCGTCGGGCAGCAGGGTTCCGGCCTGGCCGCCGAGCCAGGCGACGCCGGCCTCGATGGCGTCGGCGGGCGGACCGGCCCAGGTGAACACCGCCTGGAACATCAGGAACAGCAGGCCCAGCAGGATCGCCAGGCCGGCGACCGGATGCAGCAGCACCGCGTCCACCTTGCCGGTGATCGTGTCGGGATGCTCGGGCGGGCGCACATGCGCCCTCAGGATGCGCTGGGCCTCGCGGTGGGCGTCGCGGATCTCGCCGGCCGAGGGTTCGCTCCAGAGGTTCTGGCCCGCCAGGGCGCCCGAGGCGACCACCTCGTCGACCTTCGCCGCCAGCTCCGGGATCCCTCGTTTGCGGGTGGCGACGGTGGTGACGATCGGCACGCCCAGCTCGCGCTCCAGGCCCTCGAGATCGATCCGAAGTCCCTGGCGCTGGGCGATGTCGTACATGTTCAGGGCCAGCACCATCGGCCGGCCCACCGCCTTGAGTTCCAGGATCAGGCGCAGCACCAGGCGCAGGTTCGTGGCGTCGGCCACGGCCACCACCACGTCGGGTTCGGCCTCGCCCTCGAGGCGGCCCAGCACGGCGTCCCGGGTCACCGCCTCGTCGGGGCTGCGGGCGCGCAGGGAATAGGTGCCGGGCAGATCCAGCACCGAAAGGCTGCGGCCGCCCGGCGTGGTCAGGAAGCCTTCCTTCCGCTCGACGGTCACGCCCGCGTAGTTCGCCACCTTCTGGCGGCTTCCGGTCAGGGCGTTGAAGAGGGCGGTCTTGCCGGTGTTCGGATTGCCGACCAGCGCGACGCGGGCTGGGCGGATGACGGCTTCACTCATTTCGACTCCAGGCGGACCCACACGTCCGCCGCATCCCGGCGGCGCAGGGCCACACGCATGTCGTCCAGTTTCACGGCGATGGGGTCGCCGCCGATCAGGCCCTCGTGCAGCACCTCGAACACGGCGCCCTCCACGAAGCCGAACTCCAGCAGGCGACGTTCCAGCTCGGCCTGATCGACCCCTCGGTCCGTCGCCTGGTCCTCGGCGCGAACGTCGACGATGACGCCCCTGGCGCCGCCGTTCAGGGTCGACAGCCGCACGGCCGCGCCGCCGTCCGCGGCGGCCTCCTCGTGCGGCTGGGCCAGCATGTCGTGCATGAAGATGTCCCGTCGTCCGCAGGTCTTGCGAACGATTATCAGGTACGACCTTGGCCGCGCGGGCGCAAGGCTCGCGTTGACGCCGCGACGTCTCGCCCTATGTTCCCGCACCGCTGCCCCAGTGGCGAAATGGTAGACGCGGCAGACTCAAAAGCGCATTTCGGGCCTTCAGGTCGTAAATTTACGTAGTCATTTCCGTGACTTAGCGTAGTGCGCCGAGTTTACACATGCCTTACACATTTGCCCCGTGACCCGGGAAGTGAGGCAGGCCGATGGAAAGCCACACCCTCATGGACGGAAAAGTCCATGTGTACCGCCGCGAAAACAGCACCTTCTGGCAGTGCGCCGTATTCCTCGGTGGCCGCAATCACCGCCAGACGACTCGCCAGAAGAGCTTGGCCCTCGCGATGGACTTCGCCCGCGAATGGTACATGGAGCGCTACGCCGACGACCGCCTGCGCCGTCGCGGCCTTCCGCTGCCCACCGAGGACGAGCGCGCCGCGGCCGGCGAGCCGCTATTCCTACGGCCGAGGCCTAAGGCAAAGCCAGCGGGTCCGACATTCCGAGAGGCGGCCGACGTGTTCGTCGCCGAGTATGGGGTCATCACCCACGGTGAGCGGAACGCCGAATACGTCGAGGGAAAGTCGCGACACCTGAGGCTGTACCTGCTCCCGTATTTTGGTGATCGGCCCCTCAGTGAGATCACGGCGGGCTTGATCCAGGAATACCGCGTCCATCGGCTCAACCCATCGGAGGGTCCCACCAACAAGCGCAGCCGGGGAAGGACGAAAGCCGTTCCCAAGCGACCGTCGCGGAGCACGATGCACCAGGAGCTCGTGACGCTCCGCCAAGTCCTAAAGACCGCGAACCGCAAGGGCTGGATCGCTGCGCTGCCGGATATGTCGGCGCCGTACAAGGCCTCCGGAAAAATCTCCCATCGAGCCTGGTTCTCGCCCGATGAGTACAAGCGGCTCTACGAGGCGACGCGGGAACGCGCGCGCAATCCGAAGAACGAGCGCTGGCGCGGTGAGTGCGAGCAGTTCCACGACTATGTGCTCTTCATGGTCAACACAGGGCTGCGCCCCGACGAGGCTTCCCGGCTCGAATACCGAGACGTGAACGTGGTCGTCGACGACGAGACCAACCAGCGCATCTTGGAGATCGAGGTCCGCGGGAAGCGGGGTGTCGGCTACTGCAAGAGCATGCCGGGCGCCGTCCAGCCGTTGCTCCGTCTACGCAAGCGGCACGATCCGAAGCCGACCGACCTGATCTTCGGAAAGGTCCAGCGCGAGCTTCTGAATGCGATCCTGGACGAGCTCGGCTTGAAGACGGACCGCGAAGGCAACGCCCGCACGGCCTACAGCCTGCGTCACACCTACATTTGCCTCCGGCTCATGGAGGGCGCGGACATCTATCAGATTGCCAAGAACTGCCGCACCAGCGTCGAGATGATTGAGAAGTTCTACGCTTCGCACATCAAGAACACTCTCGACGCCGCGGCGATCAACGTGCGCAAACCCCCTAAGCCACGGAAGGCACCTTCCGTGCTGAGGCGCGGGCGAACGCCCAAGCGCCTCTCTGGCGAACGCCATTCCTCAAGAGACAGTGCGTGACTCCAAGGCGAAGTTCGGAGGGTCCGCTCGTCGGCGCGCCGCTCAGCGTCGACGGCCGACCCGCCGATCTGACCCAATGCTGACGTAATCCTCGGTCTGGGGAACAGGAGGCAAAGAGATGCGCCCCAGCGCTAGGTTGATGCGAGTCGGCCAAGCGGCTCAGGCGGCGCGACGAGCTGCGCCCGAAGATGGTCGCGGTAGCTCGCCAGGGACGGGCTGACGAACTGGATCTCGGCCGCCAGAGCGTCGAATTCCTGAAGTGCGGTGGCGTAACTTCGGCCCGGTGCGTCGGGCTCATTCCCCCGCAAGCGCCCCCAGATCGCCCGGTCGATCTGTCCGCGAATGTCGGGGTCGAGAACATCAGGCCGCTCGAAATAGATCAGTCGCCGGGCCAGCTTCTTCAGCCGCGGGTCCTGGAAGCGGTCGATCAGCGCTGGCCGATCCTTCCAAGCGGCGGCGTGGAATCGCCGGCACACGTCCTCGTCCCAGTCTTGGATGAAGCCTTCGTAGATCTGGAACTCAACGTACTTTGACTTCGGCCACACCCTCTCGGAGGCGATGGCCGCAGTGACTAGGCGCTGAACAAAAGCCGTGTCGCCGCGCACATTGGCGGCCGTCGCCTCCAGGTCGGCCTCGGTGAAGTCGCCGAGCAGGGGTTGGTCAAGCTCCCAAAGTTCGGCGAGGATCGGCGAGCCGTTGGCCTTCATGCGCAGGATCGGCCCATCGGGCTTTCCGATCTCGATCATCAACTCCGCCGGCGACATCCGCCGAAGCGCGGCGAGGTCCGCCGTCAGGTCCAGGCAGTAGCGCACGTTCTTGTCGGCGGGCTTGAAGCCGATCACGGTCACGGGGTGAACGTCCTGGACGCCCCTCTTGAACTCGAACACCGCGAACGCATCCCGCTCGGCGATGAAGCTCAAAACCTCGGCCTTGTTCGAGAACCGCATAAAGCTCGACCAGAGGATCGGCGCCTCGGCGGCGATCAGTCGGCACAGCGCCAGGGTGGTCGCGACATCGGCCGACGCCGTGTGTGATCGACCTGGATGGATGCCGTTGGCCTGGGCGAGGTCGGCCAGGCGGAAGACGCGCCGGCCGTCTGGACCGCGGGTGGTCTTGAGAACCTCGGGCTGCAAAGTCCCGACCACCCGCGCCAGCTTGAGCAGGTCGCCGCGCGAATTGCCGTCTCTGTTGGTGACGTAGATCGGGGCCCGCAGAGACTCGTAGAATGCTTGGCGCAGGACCTCTTCGTCGTAGCTGATGGAGTTGAAGCCAACGAACATCGACGGGGTCCAACGCTTCATCGTCCCATAGATGTCGCCCAGCATGGCGTCGTAGGACGGCCGCAACGGGTCGGTCAGGTTCGCGTAGTGGCTGCCCGTGACATGCAGGGCGCCGGGCGAAGGCAGGATGTGGGGGCGCAGGCGTCCCTCGAATTCGACCTGCTCCTGCACCTCAAGGTTCGCGTCGGTGTGGACCGCGGCGAACTGCAGGATCTGGTCGAACCGCTTGTTGAGGCCCGTGGTCTCGAGGTCATAGATCACGAAGCCCATTGACCCGCCCGCCTAAGACCGTTGGATCCGGTAGACCAGGGCGCTCGCGCTGACATTGAAGCGCTTGGCCAGGGCCTGCACCGCCTCGTCGTCTTCAAGGTCGAGGGTTCGCCCATCGAGCGCGGCGGCGAGCAAGGGTTCTGGGATCAAGAGCTCTGCGGCGAAGTTGTTCGCTTCGATCTCCCGGTCGTCCGTACCTTGGGACGCCAAGGTGTCGCGGCGAAGGATGCCTTTGTCGACATGGACGCCCTCCGTCTCCAGGACATGACGGTGGAGGATCACGTGGCCAAGTTCGTGCGCCAGGGTGAACCGCTTACGGGTCGGCGCATGTAGCGAGTTTATGCCGATCATCGCCTGGCCGTTCTTGATGAAGGCCATGCCGGACAGTTCGCCGTCGAACGGCGCGTATTGCACGACTGCGCCGGCAGCGCGGGCGATGCGGTCGAGCGGCACAGGCGCGGATTTGACGGCGTTGGCCTCGAAGAGCCGCAAGGCTTCCGCCCTGGCTTTCACCTTATCGGCCACTGTCAGCGCTTTCCGGCGATCTGGACAAACCGCTGCACCGCGGCGTGCTGCTGGTCGCTGAGCTGGCTTCCGTGTGTGGTGATCGGCGGTTCGTCGTCGGCGAAGACGAACGTCTCTGGAATGAGATCGAGGACAGACGGGCATTCGAGCGCGTTGGCCAGCCGAAAGACGTGGTGCATCAGGACCTTCTGGCGGCCGGTTTCGATATTGGCCAGCGACGCGCGAGTCAGGCCGATTTGCGCGGCGATCTCGGCCTGGGTCTTGCCGAGCTTGCCGCGTACACGCGCGACATTCTGGCCAAGCTGCCGGTAAATTTCCATGTCGTCCATAGGAACATACTGACAACCGTTACGACCCGGTGTCAATAGGGCTGACACAAAACGTGCTTATCACAAACATGCATGTTCATTAGCGTGCTTGTTATTGACTCACACACGAGTCGCTGTCATCCCTATTGTCGCGGGTCGGCATCGCGGCCCTTTCACACCAAGACCGAGGTAACCACCCCATGACCCAGCTCATTCCCCAGGAGGAGAGCGCCCTCGACCGAGACGCCGCCGGCGTTTTCTCGGTCGAGCTCGGCGACGAAACCTTCGCGTTCCGCCGCGTGCGCTTCGACGATCGCAAGGTCGTCGGCCTCCAGATCGCTGAAGCCGCCGGCGCCCATCCGATCGAAGCGTTCGCCATCCTGCGCCATTTGCGCTCGGGCGAGCTGGAGTCGATCCGCCCCACCGAGACCGTCGACCTGGGCGAAGAGGGGGTCGAGCGGTTCTTCGTGATCCGCGGCGACGACCTCCACCGCTTCACGGTGGAGGGCCTGTCGATGGAGTGGCCGAAGGCGAAGCTGGCCGCCAAGAACATCAAGTTCCTGGCCAAGGCCGCCGAAGGCCAGGTGCTGGTCCTCGACAGCGAGGACGGCGACGTCGTCCTCGACGACGATGATCTGGTGGACCTGGCCGCCAAGGGCGTGGAGCGGCTGATGCTGCGCCACCCGCCTAAGACGGTGACGGTCTACTACAAAGAAGCGCCGTTCGAACTGGAGCGCGGCGCCTACACCACCGAGCAGCTCATCGCGCTGTTCTCGGCGCCGGCCGGCTACCTGCTCGACCTGATCGAGCGGGACGGTGAGTTCCGGGAACTGAAGCCCGGCGAGTCGATCAAGATCCGCGAGGGTCTGGAGTTCTCGTCGCACCCGCCGGCGGGGCACTCGTCGTGAGGGACCCGGCGTCGGAACTGCGCAAGCTGCGTCGGATCTGCCGCCGGGCCGAACTCCACGAAGATGGCGGGCAACCGCTCGTCCATCTTCCGGAGTTGCGGGTCCAGTATGCGGGCGGGGTGGAGACGGTCGACGGCCTTCTCTGCCCTGGCCAGCACGGCGGCTACGTTTCGCGGCTTTTCCTGTCGAAGCCCCTTCCCGCCCGCGGCCAGAACTGGACCACGCACAACATCCTCGGCGCGCCCTGGCACGCCATGTCGTGGAACGGCGTCGATCCTAGCCTCGGCTGGGACGAAATCCTGGGTGCCCATTTGAGGCCTCTGCAATGACCGTACACCTGAAGATCGACGGCCGGCTGCTGGACGATGTCCGCAAGGACCTGCACCGGCCGCATGCCTTCGCCCACGAACGCGTTGGCTTCTTTACCGCCGGCGCCGCCGACCTGGGCGACCGGCTGCTGCTGACGATCCGCGGCTACACGCCGGTCGCCGACGAAGACTATGAGATCGACCGCAAGGTCGGCGCCAAAATCGGCTCGGCGGCGATGCGCAAGGCGGTGCAGTCGGCCTACAGGCCGGCGGCGGCGCTCCTGCACGTCCACACCCACGGTGGCCGCGGCAAGCCAGGCTTCAGCCGGGTAGACCTGAACAGCGCCGATGACTTCGTCCCCGGCTTTTTCGAAACCAGCCCGCGGATGCCGCATGGCCTGCTCGTCCTCAGCAACGACGCGGCTCACGGCCTCTTGTGGCTCGCCAACGACCGGGCGCCGGTCGCCATCGACCAGCTCCAACGCATCGACGCGCCCCTGCAGCGCGAATGGGGGTCTCATGTCCTGGCTTGATCGACAAAGCTTCCTTGGCGCGGACAGCGACGCCACCTTGGCCTGGGCGACCGTCGGCCTGGTGGGGCTCGGCGGCGGCAATTCCCACGTGGTTCAGCAGTTGGCCCACTTGGGGGTCGGCGGCTTCGTTCTGCTCGACGACGACATCATCACCCTGACCAATCTCAACCGGCTGGTCGGCGGGACCCTGGACGACGTCAAGGCGGAGCGGGCGAAGGTCGAGATCGCGGCCCGCGTCATCGGCGCGGTCAATCCGAACGCCCGGATCGTGATGCGCAAGGCCAAGTGGCAGGAGGTCGGCGACCTCCTGAAGGGCTGCGACATCATTGTCGGCGGCCTCGACCATATCGGCTCGAAGGACGAACTGGAGGGCTTCTGCCGCCGCTTCATGATCCCCTACATCGATATGGGCATGGACGTGACGCCCTTGCCCGGCGCTGGCCAAAGCCTGGTCAGCGGGCAGGTGGTGCTGTCAATGCCGGGGGAGCCCTGCCTGCGGTGCCTGCAACTGGTCACCGACGAGCGGCTGAAGGCGGAGGCGCAACGCTATGGCGTCGCTGGCAGTCGGCCGCAGGTTGTCTGGCCAAATGGCCTGCTGGCCTCGACCGCCGTTGGCCTCGTGGTCCAGTTGCTGACGCCCTGGATGTCTGATCCGCCCCGCAGCGCCTATTTCGCCTACGACGCCAACCTGGGCACGGTGGCCCCCTCGGACCGCCTGGCGCGGCGGCACGGAAAGCCCTGCCCGCACTACCCGGCCAAGGCGGTCGGCGATCCGATGTTCGACGTTCGCCGCTATCTCGAACGCCTCGACCAGCCCGCGTCCGTCGAACCGCCGGTCGGTGCCCCGGCTTCTCGCGTGGCCCTTGTGCTCGGCTGGGTTCGCAAGCGTTTTGGGCGCGGATAGCGTGAACGGGGCGAGCGCCGTTGCGCTTGCGCCCGAGGTGGGTCAATCCGCCTGAAGTGGAGGCTAACGCTCGTGCAGGGAGTCGAGGGCTCCGCGGAGCCTGCGAACGCGAGGCGCTAGGTCGCGACTTCCAAGTAGCGGCAGAAGGCGTTGGCGAGCCGCATCTGACGAGGTGTTCGACAATCAGCCTCGAACACGCTGCGGGACCCGACGAGGACTGAGACGCATTTGGCGCGGGAGGTGGCGACATTGAGCCGGTTCGGGCTGTACAGGAATTCCATCCCCCGCGGGGCGTCTGCTGGGCTCGAGGTGGCCATGGAGTAGATGGCGACCGCCGCCTCCTGACCCTGGAATTTGTCGACCGTCCCGACCCGGGCACCCGGGATGCGGCGCTGGATCTCGAAAACCTGGGCGTTGTAAGGGGCGATGATCAGGATGTCCTCAAGCGTGAGGGGATGCTCACCGTCGCGATCTGACCAAGTGGCGTTGGCCTGCAGTAGGTCGTGCACGAGCGTTGCAATGGCTTGGGCTTCCTCAATCGAGGCGCTTTGGTTTCCGGTGTGGGGAACGGCGACATATCGCAGGCCAGCACCACTGAGCGGGCCACCGACGATGGCTTGGCCTTCGGATCCGGGGCGGGGTCGCAGCTTGCCTTCGTAGAAGAGCTCTGAGGTGTAGTCGCAGATCGCAGGGGCGAGCCGCCAGGTCTCCGCCAAGAACAGCCCCTCGTCCGGGGCGATTGTCGCCTGGCCGTTCAGCAGATGATGCAGCGCCGAGCACTCCGTTCCCTCGGGATGGCTCCCCTGGGTGGGCTGATCAAGCTGCTGGGGGTCGCCGACCAAGATGAGGGCGGGCGCGGCCTGGGAGACGGCCAGGACGTTGGCTAGAGACATCTGCGCCGCCTCGTCGACGAACAGGACATCGACGGCGCCGAAGGCGTCGGGGGACGACCAGAGCCAGGCAGTACCGCCGGCGACATGACATCCATCCTGAAGGGCTGCGAACAGATCGGCCGGCTTGGCGGCGATCTTCAGGCGATGGCTGTCGTCCTCCTTGTCCTTTGGGCGCTGGACGCAGTGCACGTCGATCCCGGTCGTGTCGGCGGCCTCAATGACCTTGTCCAAGAGGTTGCGGACGACCGCGTGGCTGTTGGCGACAACGCCGACCTTCTTGCCCTGCTGCACGAGCGCGCAGATCATCTGGGCGGCGGTGAAGGTCTTGCCGGTGCCTGGCGGGCCTTGGATGGGCAGGACGCTTTCGGTCAGGAGGGGCGCGATGCGCTGCGCCGCGTCGAGCGTCGACTCCCCTTCCGCCTGGATCGCGAAGCCGTCGCCCAGGTTCGGGCGCCGGCGCAGGAGCAGGGCTTCAGCCGCCGCATAGGGACCCGTACCTGTGAGACCTTCTGCGGCGACGTGGGTCGCAAAGCGGAGCAGGGATTGCTTCATCGGCTCGGGCGAGACGTACTCGTGCACGAAGACCGCTTCGGGGTGCAAACCGGCAGTGTCTTTGCGCGTCTTTATGTCGACCGTGCCGGCCTCCGGCGAGATGCCCTCGACCGCGCCCATGGGGCGTCCGCCGACATATTGCAGGCTCTTGCCGGGCCGCACGTCGGTGTCTTGCGGTGGGAAGCTATAGCGCTGGATGGGCACGGCCGCCGTGCCGCCCACCGTCTCCTGGAAGACCAACCCCGAGAGCGCAGACTTCTCGTCGAGCAACTCGGGGGCGCTCAAGTCCCGCAGGCGGAAGTACTCCCACCAGACCGCCTTATCCTCGCGGCGGTGCCACTCCAGCATGTGGGCCAGTAGCCAACGCCCGTGCTGCTCCGGCGTCCGCTCCAGGGGGTCGACCGGCACGCCGGTGGTCAGGGCCTCGACGAGGGGAGCAATGGTCGCCAGCCACTGCGCTACGTTGTCCGAGGGCGTGTCTTCGCTGGGTTCGGGACGCCGGATATCGACGCCCTGCGCGATCCCTTGGGCCCGTAGGCTCTCGAGCCAGTCCCGCAGATGTCGCGTCGCCACGCAGTCCTCGCGGTTGTAGGCCTGGACAGTGGCGCAGTCGGCAGCGTCGATCTCGGCCGGCTCGTTGAGCTCGAGGCTGGTTTGCAGTCGGGTCAGGGCAAGGCGCGCGTCGGGCAGGCTGGTGTCGCGTGCGAACCCGAACAGCGGCTCCAGTTTCTTCAGGGAGTAGCTCTCGACGCCGGCGCGAACGCTCTGTCGGGCGACGCTAAGTAGGTCGATCGGCAATAGGGCGCGCAGGATGCGGTCAAGGTCATCTTCGCGAGTAGCGTAGCGGCCCATCAGCCGCTTCAGAGCGCCGGTTTCGTAGCCGCCGAAGTGGTAGATGTGCAGGTCGGGGAAGCTCTCCCACCTCGCCATGATGAAGTCGATGAAGGCTTCGAAGGCGGCCTTCTCCTCAGCGCGGGTCAGCGCCCAGAGCGGCGTGTAGACCCAGTCGTCAGCCGCGTTGCGATATTCGTAGCCGAGCAGGTACTCGAGGCCATGCTCGCCCACATAGGGGTCGGACTCGAAGTCGAGGAAGACGTCGCCGAGCGATGGCTCCGGCAGCCGAGACAAACCGAACCCGGGTTGATGTGGCAGGACCTCGAACACCTGGGCGCCGGACACGCGGGCCTCGACTTGGACGCGGGCCTGTTCGCGCACGCGGACATAGGCGTCCGCCGCGCCGCGCTCCGGCTTCCAGGCCAGAGGGATCGGCATCCCCGCTAAATTGGCGGTGGTGGCCACGCCGTGGCTTCCTAGCTCGACCATCTGGGTCTTCGAAATCCCGGCCACCAGACTGAGATGATCGTCGGCGCGCCGGCGCTGCTCGCAGGCGTCTCGCCAGCGGCAGATTTCGCAATGGGGATTGGGATCCGGGTAGGTCGGGTCCTCGCCCACGGAGGCGATGGCGGCTTCCAGGCTGGCCTGGACAAGCCGGTAGTAGGCGGCGAAGTCGGCCACTCGGTACGTCTCGGGCACGAAGCCGGCGTACGGCGGGACCACGTGCATATGTTCCGGCACAGAGCCCTGCGCCTGAGCGAGCAGATCCGAATAGAGGCTGATCTGCAGAACGGTGCCGCCCTTGGTCTCGCGGGCGAGTTTGGTGTCGACAACTTCGTAGGACCACTCGCCGAGGGCGCTCGGCGTCGGCACGCGCAGGAGCACGTCGATCCGCCCAACCCAGGGATCGGACTGCAAGGCGCCTTGGACGATCACCGGCTTGCCCGCCTTCATGGCCGCAAGGGTCTCGACGACGGCGCCTGCGGTGATGTCGATGCCGTCAATGGTGGCGATCTCGAGACTCTGGGCCGCCAAGTGATCGATGTAGCTGGCCTCGTGCTGTTTGCCGCGCTCCCAGAGCGCGGCCAAGGCAGGGTCCCAGATCTTCGGTGCGGCTAAGGCGCCTCGCGCCACACGGCCTTCAAGCTCGGTCAGGTGACGGCAGTTGAGGTGCCCGACCAAGTCGGTGGCGCTAAGCCTGATGGTCGTCCCGTCGAGCTTCATAGCTGCGACGATACAGTTGCGCTTGTTCAGGTCAACGACGCGCGGTTGTGGCGTCCAGACGCGCTGAACTGCGACCGTCCGGCGCTGATCCACGACGGCTACAGACACGGAGCCTGTCCTACGCTCGCCGGCTCAACATCTCGCGCGGCGACAGCCATCTGGCTACGTTCCGAAATACCGCTTGTGCGATGAACGTCCGGTCTTCGGACGGGAGCCAATATCAGCAAATGGCGCGACCCTGACGTGGGCGCTCATGATCCTGGACTTTGCGTCGCGGGAGTGATGTCGCGGCGTCGGAACGCGTAAGCCGGCTCAGCGACCATCACGAGGACGACGAGGCCCCCGACGGTCCGCGCCTGCGCCCTTAGAAGTCGTCTAGTTCGGGTTCAACCGCGAGCACTTCGTAGTCCTCGGCGTCGAGCAGAGCGTCGTCGTCGGGGATCTCTACGGATTGGAACTCCGCGCCATTGATGCGGCGTGTGACGACCGTGTCCACGAGCGGCGTGATGCGGACGGGGCGCGACGGGCGATCCTCAGCCCAGTCCCAGCCAAGTTCTTCATCAGCCGTCGCCAGGGGCGCGGCCTCAACCTGACCGCCGGGGGCACCCACCACGGCTGCATCGCCGAGGAGCACGATGTTCTTGCCGGCCGGGCGCTGGGCGGAGCGGAAGATGATGGCGTCGACGGCACGGTGCTCGCCGGCGAGTTTGACCTTGAAGCGACCGTTCAGAAATTCGGCGACCGCCTGGGTCGGGAGGTAGTCGAGGTGGGCGTCGTCCTCGGAGACCGGCTTGGCGATCTCATCCATGAACACGCGCATGAACCGCCACTGCCGCGCCCGCGGCAGGGCGCCGGCCGCGAACAGGTTGGGGGACTTCGGTGCAGCGTCGAAGCGCGTGGTGTCCAAGACGCAAATCGGTTCGGTGATCCGGAACTGCGCGCCGATCACGCCGCGCCCCACGTTCGGGCGCAGCTCTGCGATGCAGGTCTCGAGGTCGAAGGCGCCGTAGAAGGCGGCGATGCCCGACGGGTTCAGCCGCCCGGCGCGACGCGCGCGCTCAGGTGGCGGGCCGAGACGCTCTGAAAGCTTGGCCTTGATCTCGCGCGCGTCCTTCAGAGTGTCGGCGAAGCGGGCGCGAAAGAAGGTTGCTTGCGGGTCGTCGGGCTGAATGAGGTAGATGGGCCCTTGTCCCTCGGCGTTGCGCTGCTGCTGCACGCCCTTGAAGATGCCCGTCAGGTAGCGCTCGGCGTCGCCGTTGAAGAACCGCTGGCCATACATCAGGCTCTTGCAGAAGTTCGACCAGAACACCGCGTGGTGGCCGAAGTCCTGTGGCATTGAGATGTAACGATACTCGGGGTCGTAGAAGGCCTCTTCTCCGTCGGGCGGCCAGTAGTCGTCGTCCTCCATCAACTGCTCGATCATGGCGTGGAGGATGTCGTCATCCGCGGCGCCGGTGAGGTCGTAGAGGACGTCCACGAGGATATCGCCGCGGCCCGTGGCCCAGGAGTTTCCGTCGTCGGGGGCCCCAACGTAGAGCTCTCGAAACACCGGATCGACCACGTCGGCGACCGTCTTGATGGGCACTCCCTTGAGATGGGGATGGGCGTCGCAGGGGCCCTCCGACTCGGTGGGCCGAAGCTTGATGATCCGAGCCTTGAGGCCGGGCTGGGTGAAGCACTCCGGACAGACATTCATGCTCGGGCTCGAGGCTGGTCAGCGTGAGTTGAACGATTGAGCTTCTACCCGCGCGTCGGGCCGAAGCGCCATCGTGGGTGATCGTCACCGATCCTGAGTAATCGCGAGCTGTGGGCAACGCCACCCTCCGGAGCCAGATCGACAACCGCCCCTCTGAGCTCGAAGCAACCGTGCAGCAACGCCGACCGAAGGTCCGATTTCCGGCCTGATCCCGATGGCGCCTCCTGGCGCGGCTCTGACTTGCTGATTGTGGGGGGCGAGGGCCACAGCGACCCTTGAAACCAGTCCGGAGCACTGGTGCCTGGAAATCTGAAGTCAGACGCGGCAGAACGGCCGCCCCGCCCTGCGGTCCCGAAATTGCGTGGAGTCAGGAGTAGGGTGCGGCAGGTAGGTCGCTAAGCCAGGTAGTGAAGGGGCGGGCTGTGGCGTTGGGGCTCTTGGAGAAGATTCAAAGTTGGCGATTCCATTATGGTCTCGACCTGATGGTGCAAGCCTATCGCGCGTCGCGTTCTGAGCCTCAAAGCGACAAGGCACGGGTCATGCGAGCCTGGCAGGCCATCGACGCGTCGCCCGGCTCCGTTGTCAATGAAGCTGACGAGGATGAATACCGGAATCACCTAAGCGCACTCGATACTGAAGCGAACGAAATTCTTAAGTTGATCCAAGAGTCGTTTGTTATCTCGCTCTTCCACTACTGGGAGCGGCAGTCGAAGAGCTGGACCGGAAAGATGGTCTATCGGCATGACGACATGATGGCGGACCTAGCCGCGCGCGGGATGTCGCCGGAGCGTGCGTCGCTCGACACGTTGCGCCTTGTCGCCAACGTGGCCAAACACAGTGCTGGCGACTCCGCTGAAAAGCTGTTCGCCAAGCGTCCGGATCTCTTTCGGCACAGCGTCGTCGCTGAAGAGACCCAAATTCCGCGCCGCGACGATGAGCCTGAGCCGGCCTACGTGCCGGGCTATGAGGATCTGCGCGTGTCACATGAACTGCTGGAGCAGTTCTTTGCCGACGTTCGACACTCCGGCCCCCAGCGGACGAGGATCAGCTTCTAGCCAAGGCCTTCCGTGGGCGGCCGTCGTCGCCTGGTGCAGAGGTATTCAGGCGAGGACGCTCGAACTCCGCTCTGCGGCCCGATCCCAATGTCGACTTGTGGTGCCGTGCCGACCTATTGCGTCCCAGCCGGGCTCTTCGCCGGGCAGGTGGGTGTGGTGCGGCTGCCTGTTCTACGCCTCTCCGCCGCGCAGGCCTCAAACACGCTGTGGCACATGCCCTGGCTCTGATTGAGATACACCGCGCAATACGTGAACAGTGCGTTGTGCGGCAGAGCCCCGGCCACCTGATATCCGGTGGCCAGATCGAAGACCTCAGACGCAGAGAGGTTCTCCAATCGCGCTTGGCGAAGGTCCCGCCCGCTATAGGTAAAGTCGGCGAACGGCACGACGCTTTCGGCACCCAGGCGATCGTAAGCCGTCGTGGAGAAAGAAACCACCAGGGTCTCGAGCGGCAGCGTATCCTCTGGCGGCGTCTGCAGCGCCCTCGCTGCCTGCTCCACTAACTCGGCCATTGGTCCAACCACGTATATGTCGCTGCCGAGCTTGCTGGAAATCGTCATCGATATCCGCAGCACGCCGGGCGACGTGGCGTCTACTTGGACAGCTCGGCCAGGGAGCGCCAGCGCGGCGGCAAGTCGATCCGAGGGTCGCCGCGGCGATGCGGTTTCGCCGCTGCAGCCCGTGGCGGCGATGCACATGAGCATCAAGGCGGCAGTCCAGTCGTGTCGCATCGCAGGCCCCGGTGAGTAGTCACGCTTACCGCCACTCGTTTGCGCCGCCAATCGGCCGATAGAGGCAGTGGAGGGTGGGCTGCCGAACGTCCGCTTTCCTGCCAGACCCAATTTTCTCTCGTGGCGCCTCAGCGACAGATCCAGGTCGGGGTGCTCGGTGGCGAAGTTCCGAACGTCCGGTGGCCCGCACCTTGCTCAACGTCTGCACCCAAGGTGCAACCGCGTTCTGGGACCTTGTCGGCGTCAATAACCGGCGTCCCACGCGCGACCTAGCCGCCTAAGCCGACTCACCATTTCACCTCGAGGTCATCGTCGTAGCGAGCGCCCTGGAATTGGCCCCCCACGTGGTGATCGGGAAACAGGTGGCCGCATTTGCTGCGACGGGCGTCGAAGCCGGGATAGGCGTCATTCATCACCGCCCAGAAGCCAGGCTGGACCTCCGGCTTCAGCGCGCCGGCGATCTCCAACAGCATCAGGTGGGTCGCTTCATAGTCCGCAACCGCATCCTGCGGGCGGTACTGCTTGGCGAGTGAGGCCTGGAACTGACCGATGTGGTCGCCGCCCTCAGCGTAGAGCGGGACCTTCCGATCGAAGTAGACCGTGTCGACCCGCTCGCCCGTCGGATCGATGTTGCCGTGGATCGCATGGTTGCGCTTGTCGACCATCCGCTTGAAGTCCCGGTAGACGTCGCCGCTCATGTCGACGGGGCGGGCGAAGCCCTCGCACTTGTAAAACAGATCGAAGATCTTCCGGTCGATGTTGTCGCGGACGAAGGCCTCGTACTGCCGCCGGTCGCTGCGGATCTCCGGCCGACAGTGCATGAGGATGACCATGTTGATGAAGGCTTCAGCCATCACGGGCGTCAGCAGTGCGAGCTGCAGGCAGGCGCCGAAGAGCGCCGGGTCGCCGGTCTCAAGCGTTCGCGGCGAACTGTGGTCGTCAGAGTCCTGGTTCGCGCGGAGCGCGGCGACAGAGTCGAAGTTGAATGGGTCGCCCGCAGCGAGGATATCGACGATCGTGGCGTGGTGATCGGCACAGAGCCCGGCGATTGATACGAACTTGTTGGGGAAGACCGACCACTTCTCCAACCTTCCGAGGATCGCCGACTTTGCGCGCCCAACTCGAACGAAGTCTGCCTTAATCGCGATGATCAGCGCCTTCCAATTCTCGTCGGTCATTGGTTCATTGACCAATAGGTGCACCTCTCGGGACATTCCGACGATGTAAAGATCTTCGTCCCCGACCTTCAGGTTGAAGTCCCAGTGGTAGAGGTTGTCGCTATCGTCGCGCCGCGCGAACGACTGCAGCCCGTTGGGCGCGCCGAAGCGGGCGCGGAGATAGCAATACATGTCGAGGGTGCTGATCTGGCGACGCACGCAGAGGATGCCGCCGCCCTTGCGCCGCTGAGCCTTGTCGGACAGGGCTTCGATATAGGCTAAGTGCTCTTCTCGTGTGATTTTGCGCCAGATCTCGACGTCTAGGCATTTCGGTTTGGCGGCTTGCGCCGTCATCTGAGCCCTCCCCCGAGGCGGCCGCCCACCTGACGCGCCGATACCGTCTATCTGGCCTCATGACGCGCCACACGTCGCTGGAAATCAGTCGTTAGGTCGGACAGCCCGGCCGCCCGCGCCCGACCGGGCAGCTTCAGCGCCCAAGTTCCGCGGCTGACGCCACCGAGACTACGGAACTTCGTTCCAGGGAGAGATCGCAGAAGCCGTCGCGAAGATTAGGTAAGCCGAGGGCGCTCGAATGTCCGCTTCCCGGCCCGATCCCAATGTCTCCTAGTGGCGCCAGGCGGACGGGCCATCCCGCTCGCGTCTGTCACCTTTGAACGGCCTTCACCAACGCCAGGGCCGGGTGGTAGGCGGCCATCAGCGAGTAGGCAAACTTAGTTCGGGACCATCACGCACGGGTTGGTTGCCGCCGCGGTCCGAGTCGCCCAACGTCTGCCAACGTCGACAATGCCTGCGGTTCGGGGGGACCTGCTGTTGAGACATTTTCTGATGGCGGCGGCGCTCATTGCGTCCGCAACGATGGCTCCAGCGCAATCTGCGGCGATCCCAAGCGCTGTCATTGCGGACCCGTCCCCGAACGCGGAACACCCCGCGCAACTGCTTCAGGTTCGCTACCCGACGGGTGGGGTGCAAGTTCCGGCGCGGCTGTTCCTGGCGGCCGGCGAAGGGCCGCATCCTACGGTGCTGCTGCTTCATGGTTTCCCCGGGACGGAGCTGAACCTCGATCTGGCAAGGGCGATCCAACGGTCGGGCTGGAACGTCATGGCGATCCACTACCGCGGGGTCTGGGGCGCGCCAGGACAATTCAGCTTCGGCCACACGATCGAAGACGCTCGTGCGGCGCTGACCTGGCTGCGCGATCCCTCCAATGCCAAGCGGGTGGATGCATCCCGGATCGTCGTATTGGGCCACAGCATGGGCGGCTTCGATACTGTCATGATCGGAGATGAGCGTGTCGCCGGCTTTGTGGTGATTTCAGCCGCCAATTTTTCGGACTGGGCGGCCGCCGCGGACACTCCGGCCAAGAAGGCGGAACTCGTTGCAGAGCTGGTCAAGGACGCGAGCTTCACCAACGCGTCCGCCACATCTCTGGCAGATGAGATTCTGGCCAACGCCAAGGTCTGGGACTGGCCGCGCCACGCCGCGAAAATGGCTGGTCATCCTGTGCTGACGATCAGCTCGGACGACGGCAACGAGCCCTATGACCGAGCCGTGGCAACGGCTGTCGAGGCCGCCGGTGGACCTGTTCCGACGAGGATCAAGTTCCGAACCGACCACAGCTACAACGACCATCGGATCGCCCTGCAGGCTGCGGTCATCGATTGGCTTCTGGCGACCTTTGCCGGCGTCGGAACCGGGGCACCTCGCCCCTGAACGCCTCGCTGGCCCACAGCGCTCGCTGAAGTCCGCAACGGGTCAATCTCGTCTTTCGAGTCGCCCGTGCGAATGTCCAGTCTCCGGAGTGGGCGCGGGCAGGATCTATGTAGGCCGAAGGAACGAAGCGCTGCCGCTCCCGGTTTTGCTCGCGTGGAGGCACGAATGTCCGAGTATCCCCAGGCGGCGGGCTATCGACACGGGCCTCATACGGGAGGCGCCGCTACCCGTGCCGAACTCTACCTGACACAGGCGCAGGCTCGCGCGGTCGAAGCAGCTGCCGAGCCTCTTCCAGAGCGCCGAGAGGCTCTGCTGGAGTCAGCTCGGCGGCTTAGCGCCCTGGCTGAGACTGAGATGCGACTGGCGGCTCGGGCCTAGGCGCCCGCAAGCTCGTCGCGCTGTGCGACGTCACGGCAGGCGCACTGCCCCTAGACCGTCGGGAGTCTGCTCTGGGGGAGATCCAGGGTCCGAGACTGGCGCTCTCTGCGCCGCCGTGGCCCGATTATCGATCCGGACGCCCGGCACGCGTGCGAAGACGAGCTTCACCTTGGCGGCCAAAACAGGGAGTTCAGCCGATTTGGCGAGCCAGGTCGGCCGGTGTGAACTCCGCCCATCCGTGTCGAAGCCGCACAGCGCCATGATCACGCAGAGCCTTGAGGCAGCGATTTATGTGGACCGAACTCAGGCCCAGGATGTCGGAGAGCTGCGCCTGGGTCAGTGGCAGGTCGATCCGCACCCGTTCCGAACGAGACGGAAAAGGCGCCTGGCGCTCGTAGAGTTCGAGCAGGAGATCGGCCATCCGCTCGATCGCCGTCATCCGCCCCAATCGGACGATCTGTCGTAGGGCCCGCTGATGCAGGAGCAGGAGCTCCTCGACCACGCGCTGCGCGCTACCAGGGGCATCCGATAATGGTGCGCCTTCGAGCACCGCATCGGACATCGCCACGAACTGAAGCGTCTCGGCGGCGTCGCCGGCAATTTGTTCGGTGAGGGTGTCGCCGGGAAGGAAGAGAGCCAGGACCTGACGCCGGCCATCGGCCATGGTCTTCTCGAGTCCGATCCACCCCCTCGCGATGCGGGCCCGCGCAGGATGCGCCGACGCGTATTGGCCCCGGCGCAGAGCGCGGCGCGAGATCGCTGAAGCGTGGGTTAGCTCCACCGGTTCGCCTCTGACGGCCTCCGGAATATCGCGGGGCAAATCGGTCGCGGTGGCAGGCATGACATGCTCCCATCTGGAGAGGCGGGAGCTCTAAAGTGGTAGCTGTCTCTCAGCCGCTGGCGCCCGATCAACGTGCCAGCGATGCAGGACTAACGCTGGCCTCGCACGTGGGTTGCTCTGCTTGGTCGCCGTCCACCCTGCAGATCTGACGGAGGACGGCCGCGAGCGCCGTCTGGACCTTAGGTCGGCTAGGCCGCTGGCGATACTGATCGAGAGGCGGGCGCAACCAACCGCAAGGCCGGCACGGCGAACCGCCGTGCGAGCGAACCGTCGCGAAGATAGATTTCCACCTGCGCGCCCTCGCCCGCGTCGGCCAGCCCCTGCGCCAGACGGATGGCTGCGCTTTCCGCTGAGCCGCCGCTCCTGAAGAAGAGCTCGTTCTCGATCGCGTTGCTGCGAACCATCCAGCCGCCCTCGGTGGGGACGATCGAAATCGCTTTCACCGCTTGCCCTCCAAAACAGCTCGGCTAGGCAATTTAGATCATATGGCATGGCTTTCAAACAGAGCCAGAGCTCCCGCGGCAAGGTTGAACGCCGTGTTGGTTTGCCGAGCGACCGTGTTCCGCTTGGTCTCTACTCATCCTCGAGAGGTCACGCGTTGATCACCGTGTGGATGCGTGCGGCGAGCTCCTCGAACGTGAAGGGCTTGGGCAGCAGTTCGACGCCCGGATCCAGGCGGCCCTGGTGAACGATGGCATTGCGTGAGTAGCCGGTGGTGAAGAGCACCTTCAGCGCCGGACGCATCGCCCGCGCCTCGTCCGCCAACTGGCGACCGGTCTTGCCGGGGAGCACGACATCCGTGAACAGCAGATCGATGCGGCGGTCGCTGGCGAGAAGCCGCAAGGCCGCCTCGGCGTCGACAGACTCCAGCACCTCGTAGCCAAGCTCTTTGAGGCTCGTGACACTGTAGATGCGGACATCGGGGTTGTCTTCGACGACAAGGACGACCTCGCCACCTCTTGCGCTGGGGCTTGATGCGGCCTGCGGCGTCTCAATCGCCAGATCGTCGCCGTAGTAGCGTGGGAAGTAGAGCTTCACGCAGGTGCCCTGGCCCTCCTCGCTGTAGACCATAGCGTGGCCGCCGGATTGCTTCACGAAGCCATAGACCATGCTGAGGCCGAGACCGGTGCCGCGTCCGGGCTCCTTGGTCGTGAAGAATGGCTCGAACACCTTCTGCAGCAGGTCGTTCGGGATGCCCGAGCCCGTGTCTGTGACCGAGATCATCACGTACTGGCCGGGAACGACCTCCACGTCCTTCGTCGCATAGTTGGCGTCGAGGTAGGTGTTCGCGGTCTCCAGCGTGAGTTTTCCGCCGCTCGGCATGGCGTCGCGCGCGTTGACGGCCAGGTTGAGGACGGCGCTCTCGAGCTGGTTCCTGTCGAGCTCCACGCGCCACAGTCGGGGCGAGAGAACACCCTCAAGCTCCACGTCTTCCCCGAGCGTCCGGTGCAGGAGCTCCGTCATGTCTCGGACGACCGCATTCAGGTCGAGCGGCGTGGGCTGCAGCGTCTGCTTGCGCGAAAAGGCAAGGAGCCTCGCCGTCAGACCCGCGGCCCGGTCCGCCGCCGTTCGCGCCATATCCAGGGCGCGGCTCGCCTGGGCGCTCGGCTTGTTGCGGGCGATCCGATCCAGGCCGCCGATGATCACGGTCAGAAGGTTGTTGAAATCGTGCGCCACCCCGCCCGTGAGCTGACCGACGGCCTCCATCTTCTGCGACTGGAATAGCGCCTGCCGCGCCTCATCGAGCTGCCGCTCGGACTCCATGCGCTCGGTGACGTCGCGGGTGATCTTCGCGAAGCCGACGAACTGTCCGGCGTCGTCGTGGATCGCATCGATGATCACATGGGCCCAGAAGCGGGTGCCGTCCTTGCGGACGCGCCAGCCTTCGACCTCCCAGCGCCCATCGCGCCGAGCTGTGTCCAGCCCCGTCGCCGGCACGCCGGCGTTCTGGTCTTCCGCCGAGTAGAAGCGCGAGAAGTGCTGGCCGATGATCTCCTCGGCGCGGTAGCCCTTGATGCGCTCGGCGCCGGCGTTCCAGCTCGTGACGTTTCCGTCAGCATCAAGCATGTAGAGCGCGTAGTCGGTTACGCCCTGCACGAGGAGGCGGAACTGCTCGCGGGTCTCGGCGAGCTGCTGTTCGGCGCGGACGCGGTCGGTGACGTCGTACGATGTGCTGGAGGCTCCTATCCGTTCGCCGCTCTTGTTGAAGAGCGGGCTGAAGCGGACTTCGTAGTAGCGGCGTTCCAAGCGAGTGTCGCCGAACTCCTGGACCACGACATAGGCTTCGCCGTTCAACGCGCGCGTCCAGATCTCCCGCTGCTGGGCCACGTGCTGCGGCGCGTCGTCGAACAGCGATAGGAAGGGTTCGCCGACGCGAGGCCGCTTTCCGAAAGCACGCTCGAAGGCATCGAGGTTGGCTTTATTGATCGCCAGTATGCGAAATTCGAGGTCCAAGGCTGTAATGGCCTCGCTCGAACTTTCGACGATGTTGGCGTATACTTCTGACTCTGTGGGTTGCACGCTGTATCGACCGGCGGCGGGCTATGGCCGCGACAACCTGCCGGAGAGGCGCCTTGAGCGCAACCTCGACCGATGTTGCGGGAGGAAGAGCCGGCCAACCTCCCGTCTGCGGTTCGAGCCGAGCTTCCGTGTGGCGCGGCGCCGAGGTCGACCGCTGATACCAAGGCTCACATGATCCGGCTCGTCTCATGGCCGACGGTGTTTTGCTTCAGCGGCAATCGCTTCGCCTGCCGGGCAGGTGAAAAGCCCCGGTCAGCGAGCCCGCGACCGGGGCTCAACAGCACACCAAGAGCCAGTCTCCGAGGGACGGGTAAGCTAGACCAGCCCAACCTTCACAATGCACGCGGCGGAGCGAAGGTTCCGAGTATCCCGATCACTCGTATTCTGATCTCGGGTGCTCAATGGTCAGAGCGCGGGCGGAGCTGGCCATACTCGCCGCCGCGCGAGGCGCGCGCTGAGGGGTAGCAATGCCGCCCTATGGGGCCCATAGTCGCGCCATCGTCGGCACGTTCCTCTCGGGCGCCGGCGGCTGAGAGACGTCCTGGCAAGGCCACGCTCCCGCTCCAATGCAGCGACGGAGCCCCCCATGCCGATGTACACCTTCCACGTTTGTCGTGCCGACGGCGCCTCGCCCTCGTTCGAGGCCCTCGAACTGGAGCGAGATCAGGATGTCTTCGCCCGCGCCGAAGCGCTGCTCGCCGAGCACCTGAGTTGCGATCACATCGAAGTCTGGCAGGCCGAGCGCGCCGTCCTGGCGCTACATCGGGACCAGCCGGTCTTCCGGCCCATCGGCGAGCACGTCTGAGTCGCGATCACCGGGGCAATGGCGGCCTCGCTTGAGCCTCCGACTCGGCCCAGGTCTGTCTCTAGTGGAGAACTTGGAGATCGGACGATGGCCGCCGAGAAGAAAACGAACGCCCTGCAAAAACCGCTGACGCCCTCCGCCGAATTGGCGGCCGTTGTCGGCGCGGGCCAGCTTTCGCGCGGCGAGACCGTGTCGAAGATCTGGGACTACATCAAGAAGAACAACCTGCAGAATCCCACCAACAAGCGCGAGATCATTGCCGACGCCAAGCTGAAGCCCGTCTTCGGCGGCAAGGACAAGGTCAGCATGTTCGAGATGAACAAGCACCTGGCGGCGCACCTGAAGTAGGACGTGGGCTCCGGGCGCCTTCGGCGCCGGCGCCGCAGGTCGTGTCAGGGGCGCGGAACGGTGCGGCGCAGATTGCGCGAGCGGGGTGAGGCGGTGTAACCAACGCCCGCGGCCCCTGTGGTGAAATTGGTAGACGCGCCGGATTCAAAATCCGGTCCCGAGAGGGGTGTCGGTTCGAGCCCGACCGGGGGCACCACCGCCTGATCTGGAATTTCGTTTCGATCTTTGGGGGAAGGCCTTCCCCTGCGGTCAAGCCTGAAGTCTCTCCCGACCCCTTCTGCGGGGACACCCCGCAACGCCCCGGATAATGAGAGCGGCCACCGGGCGGGCTCGGTCCCGCCGCGGACGCGGCTCCTACGGGACCGCCCCTTCGGGCGCTTCGCGCCGACGGCCGCTCGACGGCGCGTCCCGCCGTGCAGCGCCCCGCCATCGGCGGTCGCGCAGGCTCCTTGCAGCCTTTCCCTTGAGCCGCGCGTTCGCGCGGCGGTTCGTTTGGGACGACGCGCGGACGCGCGTCGGGGGCTTGGGGCTCCGCCCCCGGCGCGCTTCGGAGCGGCTTCCGCCCAGCTTCGGGCTGGGCAGGACCGGCATATTCGCAGGGC
>JBFMGV010000071.1:0-36326 GCA_040752615.1 Pseudomonadota bacterium
CCGCCTCCCGTCGCGGGGCCGGGGCGACCCTTATCGGGACCTCGAGACCCTGCTAGGTGGCGTGGATGAGCAGACCTCTCGCCGTCTTCGCCTACGATTTCGACGGCACCCTCGCGCCCGGGAACATGCAGGAGCATGCCTTCATCCCGGAGGAGCTGGGCCTGGCGCACGCCGACTTCTGGGCCGAGGCGCGGGCGCTGTCCGAGGCCCAGCGCGGCGACCCCATCCTCGCCTACATGCACCTCATGCTGGACAAGGCCAGGCAGAAGGGCCTGGAGCTGGACCTGGAGAGCTGGCGCCGCCGCGGCGCCAACCTGCGCCTCTTTCCAGGCGTCGAGGACTGGTTCGCGCGGCAGAACGCCCGCGCCGACGCGCTGGGCCTCGACCTGCGCCACTTCATCATCTCGTCGGGGAACCGCGAACTGATCGAGGGGTCGCCCATCGCCCGCTGGTTCGAGCGCATCTACGCCTCGGCCTTCATGTTCGACGCGCGCAACGACGCCGTCGGGGCCGCCCTGGCGATCAACTACACCAGCAAGACCCAGTACCTCTTCCGCATCAACAAGTGGACGCTGGAGGAGTGGGACGCCGACAGCATCAACGCCGTCCAGGCCGACCGCGACCGCCCGGTGCCGTTCAACCGCATCGCCTTCTTCGGCGACGGCCTGACGGACATTCCGGTGATGCGGGTGATGACCGACCACGGCGGCCACCCGGTCGCGGTCTACGATCCCGAGCGCGAGATCACGGCGGCCGCGGCTCACCGCCTGCTCGCGGACGGTCGCGCGCGGCTCGCCGCCGCCGGCGACTACAGCGAGCATTCCGAACTGGACGTCCTGGCGAACGACATCCTGCACGAGATGGCCCGCGGCGTCCGGGCCGAGCTGTTCGCCTGAGTCAGCGCTCCGCGTACAGCCGGCGCAGCACCGCCGGCGTCAGGCCCGGCAGGTCTTCCGAGATCAGGCCAGGGCCGTGCCGCTCGGCCGCCTCGGCATGGATCCAGGCGGCGGCGCAGGCCGCCTCGAAGCTCTCCATGCCCTGGCTGATCAGGCCCCCGATGAAGCCGGCCAGGACGTCTCCGGAACCCGCCGTAGCCAGCCAGGGCGAGCCGTTGACGTTCACAGCCGCCCGACCATCGGGCGCGGCGATGACGGTGTCGGCGCCCTTCAGCAGAACGACCGCGCCGGCCCGCTCGGCGGCCTGGCGCGCCGCCGCGATCCGCTCTCCCGCGCCCTTCATCACGCCCGGGAACAGTCGCTCGAACTCACCCGGATGCGGCGTCAGCACGTCGTCCCGGTCCAGCACAGAGAACAGCTCCTCCGGGTCGTCCCGGAATACGGTGATGGCGTCGGCGTCGATCACCAGGGCCGCTCCGGTGCGGGCCAGCGCCAGGACGTTCAACAGGGTGGTCTCGGTCACGCCCGCCGCGGGTCCGATCACCGCCGCATCGGCGGCGTCGGCCGCCTGTTCCAGCTCCAGATCGGTCGTGAAGGGCTTCAACATCACCGCTTCGAGGTGCGCGGCGTTGGAGGCCAGGGCTTCCTCGGGCGAGTAGATGGTCACCAGCCCGGCGCCGATCCGTAGGCCCGCGCGGGCCGACAGCCGGGCCGCGCCGGTGTTCCAGGCGTCTCCGCTGATGACGATCAGGCGACCGCGCGCGTGCTTGTGCGACGTGGCCGATGGCCAGGGGAAGCGCCCGAGCCAGAGGTCGGGCCCATTCTCCATCAACTTCGAGCGGGTGTCGGCCAGCCCGATATCACCCACCACCACTTCACCGCACAGGCTGCGGCACGGCTCCAGGACGTGGGCCGGCTTGCGGGCATGGAATGTTACGGTAAGCCCCGCGCTGACGGCCGGTCCGCGCGCCATGCCCGTGTCGCCGTCGACGCCGCTGGGCACATCGATGGCGATGACCTGCTCGACGCGGCCCGCGAGCGCGGCCACCGCGTCGGCGGCCGCCCCTTCCAGCGGACGGGAGAGCCCCGCGCCGAACAGCGCGTCGACCACGAGTCCGTCGGGAATCGGCCCCTTCATGGGTTTCACCGCCCCCGGCCACCGGGAACGCATCGTCCTGGCGTCGTCGGTGGCGGGATCGGCCAGCGCGCGAACCTCGACCTGGAAGCCCGCCTCATCCAGCAGCCTGGCGATCACATAGCCGTCGCCGCCGTTGTTCCCCGGACCGCACAGCACGGTGACCGCCTGCGGCTCGAAGCGCGCCAGGATGGCCTCGGCGGCGACCTGCCCTGCCCGCTCCATCAGCACCTCGCCCGGCGTGCCGGCCGACATGGCGGCGCGGTCGGCGGCGGTCATCTCGGCGACGGTCAGGATCGGGCGGCCGGGCAAGCGCAACTCCTCGCGGGGTCAGAGCTCCTCTTCCCCCGGGGCGCAGGCGGTTTCAAGCCCGGCTAGAGGACGCTGGTGGCCGCCTCGGCGCCCTGGGCGACCAGCTTCACGGTCCGGCCGTCCGTCTCCAGCACCGTGATCGACGCGTGGTCGGGCCGGAAGGCCAGCACGCGAGGATCGCCCAGCAGGCGCGAAACCGCCGCGTTGATGGCCACGTAGTGCGAGAAGACGGCGGTATCGCCACGCGCCGCCAGCGACCCGACGATGGCCGAGCGCCACGCCTCGTAGTCCAGGTCGCCCTGGATCTCAGCCCACGTGCCCTGGAAGGCCTTGCGCAGCCAGTCCGGCCGCTCGGCCGCCGACAGCGACGCCGGCGTCGGGATCTCGCCGACCACCGGGTCGATCTCGGCCTCGACGCCCAGGGCCGCCGCGGTCGGCGCGGCCGTCTCCCGACAGCGACGCAGCGGCGAGCTCACCACGAGCTTCGGCCGCTCGCCGGCCGGCAGGCCCAGCAGCCAGTCGCGCGCCGCGTTGGCCTGGGCCTGGCCGGTTTCGTCCAGGCCCGGGTCGTCGTCGTGCCCGCCCCAGGTCGCGGAGGGTTTGCCGTGGCGGATCAGGTAGAGGCGCGTCATCCGCCTATTGTGGCGTGAAGACGTTCACCCCGTCCACCTGGGTCACGGTTCCCTTGCGCCCGATCTGCTCGCTCTTCTCCATCCCGGCCAGAAGCTCGGCGTCCTCGGGCGAGTAGGCGGCGAACCGGCGGCCCTGAGCGTCGCGGCCGACGATGATCGCCCGGAACGGTCCCTCCCGCTTGTGGATCACCGTGTAGGTCTCGATCGTCGCCTCGCCCTGCGGCTGTTCGACGATCTCCGGGTGCGGCAGGGCGTCGATCTTCGCCTGCAGCACGGCCGGGTCCTGCCGCTCGAACGGCTTGTCCGGGCGCCTGGTGGAATAGATGCCCGTGGACTGCTTGGTCAGGTACCAGCCGTTGCCGGTGATGAGGCCGTAGGCTCCCGGCTTCTCCCGAAGCTTCTGCATCATCACCGCCACCGAGTGCATGACGTAGTTGTTCCCGGGCCCGCCCGCGTACGGCAGGCCGCCGGTGACCGTCAGGCCCCGCGGGTCGTCCAGGGCCAGGCCCAGTTCCTCGGCGCCGACCTCCACCGCCACCGGGAAGCAGGAGTAGAGATCGATCAGGTCGATGTCCTTCAGGCCGATGCCGGCCATCTCGAAGGCGCGCTCGCCCGTCATGCGCATGGCCGGACTGGAGTGGAAGTCCTGGCGGTCCAGCGGGTGCCACAGCTCGGCGGCGTCGGCGCAGCCGTGCAGATAGACCCACTTCTCCTCGGGCACGCCCAGTTCGCGCGCCTTGGCCACGCTGGCGACGATCACCGCCGCCGACTGGTCGACTTCCATGATCGAGTTGAGAAGCTTGGGGTACGGGAAGCCGATCATCCGGTTCTTGTCCGACACCTCGACCAGTTCCTCGGCGGTGCGGGGGGACTGGAACCAGGCGTCGGGATTGCCTGCCGCGACCTTGCTGAAGGCAGAGAACAGCTCGCCCATCTGCTTGTTGTGATCGGGGATCGAGCGGGCGTCGCGCGCGCGCAACGCGTTCTCGAACAGTGGGTAGATGTTGATGGGCCGGTCCAGGCCGTGCTTCGCCTCGTAGGCCGTGTTGCCCGGGCGAGGATCGCCGATGCGCTTGGGCGCCGGCAGGGTCTCGTCCTCCTTGGCCTTCCAATCGTCGAAGGGCAGCCCCTTCATCGCCCGCTTGGTGGCCGACCCCAGGAACTCGCAGCCGACCGTGAGGGCCAGTTGCGTCTCACCCTTGGCGATCCGCTCGGCGAGATTGTTGATCAGGTACTGGGGCGTGTTGCCCCCCATCTCGGAATAGACGCTCCACTTCGGGGCGGCGCCCAGCTCTCGCGACAGCTGCGCCGGCGGGTTCGTGGAGTGCGGGATCATGCCCCGCTTGGACCCGGGGGCGTCGATCGTGAAGCCGACGACCGCGAGCGAGTCGATGGCGGCCAGGCCCGCGGCGCCGATGCCGGCGTCCTCGGCGGCCCGTTCCGCCGCAATCTTCAGCAACTCCGACGGCGCCGGCGACGCGGCAGGATCGCCCTTGTAGTTGAATTGGCCCGCTCCGATGAGCACCGGGGTCCGTTCGTCCATCCTGCAGCGGTCTCCCAACCAAAGTTTGCCGCGATCCTCGGGCCGAAATCCGCGCTGGCGCGCCGTTTTCCGACATGATCGCTTTTTGAACTCAAGGCGCCTTCTTTTTAGGCGCATAGGCAGTTTCGCAACCCGCCCCAACGGCAGGCAACCGAAGGCTGCTTGTGGCCCCTGCCCCCGGCGTGCTGCTTCCCGCTCATCCGCGCCGGGCCTTCCCGGCGGCCAGTGCAGTCGGACGGCATGAAAAAGATCGAAGCCATCATCAAGCCCTTCAAGCTCGACGAGGTGAAGGAGGCCCTGCAGGAGCTGGGCGTCCAGGGCATGACGGTGATCGAGGCCAAGGGCTATGGCCGCCAGAAGGGCCAGACGGAACTCTACCGCGGGGCGGAGTACGTCGTGGACTTCCTGCCCAAGATCAAGATCGAGGTGGTGGTCGCGGACGACCAGCTCGACCGCGCGCTCGAAGCTATTTCCACCGCCGCCCGCACCGGTCGCATCGGCGACGGCAAGATCTTCATTTCCGAGGTTCTGGACGTCGTGCGCATCCGCACCGGCGAAACCGGCACCGTCGCGATCTGATCCGCATCCGAGACTTCAAGTAAGGGGATAACCGCCATGGCTTCCGCCAAAGACATCCTGAACATGATCAAGGAGAAGGACGTCAAATACGTCGACGTCCGCTTCACCGACGTGCGCGGCAAGATGCAGCACGTGACCTTCGACATCGACCTGGTCGACGAGGAGTTCCTCACCGACGGCACGATGTTCGATGGCTCCTCGATCGCGGGCTGGAAGGCTATCAACGAGTCCGACATGAAGCTGCGTCCGGACCTGGACACGGCGATCATCGACCCGTTCTACCAGCAGACCACGCTGGCGCTGTTCTGCGACATCGTGAACCCCGACACCAACACGCCGTACAACCGCGACCCGCGCTCGATCGCCAAGGCCGCGCTGAACTACGTGAAGTCGGCCGGCATCGGCGACACCGTCTACTTCGGCCCGGAAGCCGAGTTCTTCATCTTCGACGACGTGCAGTGGAACACCTCGCCGCACGACACGCGCTACTCGTACGACTCCGTCGAGCTGCCGGTGAACTCGGGCAAGACCTACGCCGAGGGCAACATGGGCCACCGCCCGGGTCCGAAGGGCGGCTACTTCCCCGTGAACCCGGTCGACTCCGGTCAGGACCTGCGCGGCGAGATGCTGGCGGTCATGGGTGAACTGGGCATGAAGCCCGAGAAGCACCACCATGAAGTGGCGCCGGCGCAGCATGAGCTGGGCCTGAAGTTCGACACCATGATCACCATGGCCGACCGCCTGCAGCTGTATAAGTACGTGATCCACAACGTGGCGCACGCCTACGGCAAGACCGCCACCTTCATGGCCAAGCCGATGTTCGGCGACAACGGCTCGGGCATGCACGTGCACCAGTCGATCTGGGCCAACGGCAAGCCGCTGTTCGCGGGCGACAAGTACGCCGGCCTCAGCGACATGTGCCTGTGGTACATCGGCGGCATCATCAAGCACGCCAAGGCCATCAACGCGTTCTCGAACTCCACGACGAACTCGTACAAGCGCCTGGTGCCGGGCTACGAAGCCCCGGTGAAGCTGGCCTACTCGGCCCGCAACCGCTCGGCCTCGATCCGCATCCCGCACGTGGACAGCCCCAAGGCCAAGCGCCTCGAGGCCCGCTTCCCCGACCCGATGGGCAACCCCTATCTGACCTTCGTGGCCCTGCTGATGGCCGGCCTCGATGGGATCGAGAACAAGATCGATCCGGGCGCGCCCGCCGACAAGAACCTCTACGACCTGCCGCCGCGCGAGCAGAAGAAGATCCCGGAAGTCTGCGGCTCGCTGCGTGAGGCGCTCGAGAATCTCGACAAGGACCGGGCCTTCCTCAAGAAGGGCGGCGTCATGGATGACGACTTCATCGACAGCTACATCGAGCTGAAGATGGAAGAAGTCGCGCGCCTCCAGCTCCACCCGCACCCGGTAGAGTTCGACATGTACTTCAAGTGCTAGTCGCCTGAAGTATCGGTGATGTCAGGAAGGGCCGCGGAGCGATCCGCGGCCCTTTTCGTTGCCCGGCACGGCCTCCGACGCCCTACCTGCGAATGGACCGCAAGTTCGAACATTGAGCCGGCCGCCCGACCGGTCTTAAAACGGTCACGACATCATTTCGGGGCCATCTCTTTGAAATCATCGTTCTTTGCGCTCGCGATGACGAGCGCCTGCGTCGCCGCCTTCCCTGCCATGGCCGACATCGGCTCCGTCGGCCCGCAACCTACCGCGATGCCGGCTGCGATCGGCGCCCCGCGTGACGTGGCCTTCCCCGGCGTGATCCGCCTCGAGGTGGACGCCAGCGACCTCCAGCGCCGCATCATCCAAGTCAAGGAGACGATTCCCGTTTCCCAGGCCGGGCGGATGACCCTGCTCTACCCGCAATGGCTGCCGGGCAACCACGCGCCGCGCGGCCCGATCGAGAAGGTCGCGGGCCTGGTCATCAAGGCCAATGGCAAGGTCCTGCCTTGGACCCGCGACACGGTCGAGGTCTACGCCTTTCATGTCGACGTCCCGGCGGGCGTGAAGGAGCTGCAGGTCGAATTCCAGTACCTCTCCCCGACGGCCGCCAACCAGGGCCGGGTCGTGGTGACGCCCGAGATGCTGAACCTCCAGTGGAACGCGGTGACGCTGTACCCCGCCGGGTACTTTGCCCGTCGCATCATGGTGGAGCCCAGCGTCAAGCTGCCCACGGGCTGGACCTACGCGCTGGCGCTCGAAGACGCCGGCAGGCAGGGCGACGTCGCACGCTTCAAGCCGGTCGCCCTTGAGACCCTGATCGATTCTCCGATGTTCGCCGGCAAGTACGGCAAGGTGATCGACCTGGACCCGGGCGCGAAGATCCCGGTGCGCCTCAACATGTTCGCGGACACGCCCGACGAGTTGGACGCCAGGCCCGATCAGATCGAAAAGCACCGCAACCTCATCCGCCAGGCCGACAAGCTGTTCGGCTCGCGCCCGTACGACCGCTACGATTTCCTGCTGGCGATCTCGGATCGGCTGGGCCAGATCGGCATCGAGCACCACCGCTCCAGCGAGAACCAGGTGGAGCCAGGCTACTTCCTCGACTGGGATGCGGCGGTCGCCGACCGCAACCTGCTGCCGCACGAGTACACCCACAGCTGGGACGGCAAGTCGCGCCGGCCAGCGGACCTTTGGACCCCGAACTTCAACGTCCCCATGCGCGGACAGCTACTGTGGGTCTACGAGGGCCAGGATCAGTACTGGGGCTATGTCCTCGGCGCGCGCTCCGGGATCACCACCAAGGAAGAGGCGCTGGAAGCCCTGGCAGCCACCGCCGCGACTTACGAGACGCGCGTCGGCCGTCGCTGGCGCACGGTGGAAGACACCACCCAGGATCCAGTAATCAACTCGCGCCGTCCGCAGCCCTGGCTGAGTTGGCAGCGCAGCGAGGACTACTACTCCGAGGGCCAGTTGGTGTGGCTGGACGCCGACACGCTGATCCGTGAGCGGTCGGGCGGCAAGCGCTCGCTGGACGACTTCGCCAGACGCTTCTTCGGAGGCAAGGACGGCGACTACGCGCCGCGCCCGTACACCTTCGACGATGTCGTAGAGGCGCTGAACGCGGTCGAGCCGTACGACTGGCGCAGCTTCCTCACGAACCGCATCCGCGAGGTGGCCGTCAAACCGCCGCTGGACGGCCTGGCCCGGGGCGGCTGGAAGCTGGTCTACAGCGACAAGCCGACCGGCTATTTCAAGGCGATCGAGGGCTCGTCGAAGACCAACAACCTGACCTACTCGTTGGGCGTGACCCTCAACCGCGAAGGCGACGTCACGGGCGTGATGTGGGACAGCCCGGCTTTCAATGCGGGCATGACCGTCTCGACCCGCATCTCTGCGGTGAACGGCATCGCCTATGACGCCGAGCGCCTGCGCAAGGCGATCACGGCGGCCAAGGACGGAAAGCCGATCGAGCTGCTGCTCAAGAACGGCGACCACTATCGCACGGTCCAGATCGCCTACAGCGGCGGCCTGCGCTACCCGCGCCTCGAGCGGATCGAAGGGACGCCCGACCTGATCAGCAAGATCTACGAGCCGCGAAAGTAGGATCGGCGGCCCGGTTCGCCCGGAAGTCTCGGGGCCTCGGCTTCAGAGCTTCTGGGCGATCCACCAGTAGATCGCGAACGCGAGGCTGGCCGGCGCGAGATAGGCGGCGGCGAATTCCCAGGTCGAAGGATCGGGCATCACCGCCACGATCGCCGATCCGGTGGCGACACCGCGGCGAGCGCGCCCGCGGTCCCCGCGATATTCACCAGCTCTGCCGGCAGCTTGAGGCCGCCCCGCTGGCGCACTTCCGATTGCGACATTCCCAGACTCCCGTCGACGCCGCCCGTTCCCGGCAGTCGTCCCCGAAATCAGCCTTGCCCGAGAACGCTGTCCTGGCAAGTCGCAAGCTTGACCATTAGGCCCGCGGTCAGTCGTAGAAGTACGGACTGCGCTTGGCCCAGGCGCTCTGTGGATAGCGCGCGTGCAACAGCTCGAAGGCGCGCTTGCCGGAACGCTCGTGACTGCCGCCCCACCGCCCCACGCGGACCAGCCAGTACAGCGCCTCCGGGACCTGGGCGTGGCCCGGGTTGGCCCGCGCGAAGTCCAGCATCTCGTTCCAGGCGGACACGCCACCGGGAGGCGGCGCCTCGGGCTCGCCGCTGGCGGTTCCGGTCCAGCGGTGGAAGTAGCCGCGCTCGGCGTCAGCGGCTTTGGACATCACGCTTGCGAAATCCGGCGACCGCAACGGCGCCGCTCCCTTTCCGCATTCGCCCAGACAGCTGAGATCGGTGGCGGCGTCCACCGTGTCCGGCTCCACCCGGCCCGCCGCCTGGTAGGCGGCCAGCGGCGGCGGGCGGGGCGCGACGGGCTTGCCCTTCGGCAGGAAGATCCAGTCGGTCCAGTAGTACTGGAACTGCGCCACCGTGCCCTCCGGGCGCGTGTAGTCCACGAGGTCCAGCCGCACGCCCGGGATCTTCGCCAGGATGAACAGCTGGGCGAAACGGCGCTGGGGGCCGGCCGGCGTGGTCCGGATGCGGCGAAGGTCCTCGGCCATCTGCGGCAGCAACGTCTCCAGCGCCCGGGCGGTCCCGAGGATGGCGGCCTCATCCGCCAGCGCGAGCGCCCGGGCGTAGTTCGTCAGGGTCACGTCGAGGCGCAGCGAAGCTGGCAACCTCGTGTCCTTCGCCAGCGCCATTCGCGCCGACAGCGGCAGGCGATCGATCACCGCCCGGGCGTCCTCTCCGAAGCCCAGGCGCCCGTCCGAGCCATCGCGGTCGTAGACGCTGCCCGGCTGGTAGCTGTCGCGCCGCCAGTGCTCGACGGCGCACCCGCCGGCGACGCTGCCCTCGGCGCAGATGCGCGTGCGCAGCGCATGGGTCACGAAATCGCCGGCGTCGGCCGCAACCTGCGCACGCTGGGCAGTGACGATGTTGCGATCGCTCACCGATAGGTCGCGCTTCAGCAACCCATCCAGCCGCTGACGGGAGGCAGCCGCATCGGTCTTCGCCAGGGTCAGCCGGCCGAGGTGATACTGGGCCGAGACATAGGCCGGTGCATCGGCCTTCACCGCGCCGGCCGCACGCACGAGATCACCCGCCGACGCTTCGTCCGGGTTCGCCAGCGACAACGCGGCCAGCAACCATGCGTCGTCTCGGGTCTTCCTCCAGCGCTCGACGGCGTGGGACAGCCCCCGAACCCGCGCGGCGGCCTCCGCCGTCTCGGGCGCCGCCGCATACTCCGCGTCGGTCGGAACCGCCCGCATGGTGGCGATCCAGTCCAGCACTTCCGCCTGCCCCACGCCCTTGGCCGCCAGGGTCGTGTAGTCGCGGAAGGCGACGGCGATGTCGGGGTCCGGCTCGCGCGCGGCCAGTTCCTTGTCGAGGAGCCGGAACAGCTCGGCCGGCTGGTCGCGGTACAGCAGCGCGCGTTCCAGCTTGGCCGCCTCGCCGCGTCCGAACGTGCCGACAGGCGTAGCCGCCAGTTCCTTCAGCGCCTTGCGCGCCGCCGCGAAGTCCTGGGGGCTCTTCCGCACCATCGCCGCCCGCGCGAGGCTCCGGGCCCTAAGGTAGGAAGCCGAGGCCCGCCAGGGAGACGTCCGGTCGCGGGCAATGGCCGCGAACCCCGCCGCCGCCGCATCGAAGTTCTGATTGTAGAGGGCCAGCGCCGCGGCCTGGTAGGCCCGGTCCTGCTTCAGCCAGCCGGGCGCGTCCGCCGGTTCGGCCGGGAGCCCCGCGACCGCGTTGCTGCAAGCGGCGAAGACGGCGTCCTGTGAGTCGATCCAGGCCTTCACCGAGGGTGACGCGGCTCCGTGGCGGCCGGCCCGCTCGTTGAGGGTGGCGGCGGCGGTATCGAAGGCCTCGTCGAAGCAGGTCGGGATCGACGTGTAGTCCGGGCCGCTCCGCTCGGTGTCGATGTAGCTGATCGCGGTCACGCCCGGGATACTGCCGCGCGCCGCCAGCCAGCCCTCGGGCCCCTTGCCCTCGCGCAGCGCATAGTCGTAGCGCCATGGTGGGTCGCAGCACGGGGTCGACAGCGCCTCCCCGGCCTTCACGCCCACCTTCTGCCCATGAAGCAGACGCCAGGCGATGTAGAGCTGTGGCTTCGGCGTGGTGGCCATCACCACGCCCAGGCGGCCGTCATAGAGCTTCGCCAGGTCAGCCCTGCCGCCGCCGAACGCGTCGACGTACCAGGGCTCCAGCGTCCCCGGCCCCGAGGCGTGCGCCGCCCCGGCAGACACCAGCAGCACCGCCGCCAGCGCGGCTCCGAACCGTCTCACCATGCCTGCACCCTCGCCCGGGCCGCCTCGAAGTCGGCCGGGGTCCAGCTTCGCGGGTTGAACAGATAGACCCGGCGTCCCTCCGGAGCGCCGTCCAGCGGCGTGTCGGTGGCCATCGCCAGGGCCGAACGGCAGTGACGGCCCGCGAAGTCGCCACCCGCCGCCAGCTTGGCGCGAATCCGCGCCCCGCCCGGGCCCATCCTGAACAGCATCGGCGCGACCTCGTCGACCGGCGCGTCCGCCAGCCAGGCCTCGGTCTCGCACCAGGACGCCAGCGCGGTCATCGAGAGACGGAGCCCTGGCCGCAGCCCCGCCCTGACCGCCCGCACCACCGCCAGCAGGTACGGCCGCTCGGATGCCCGCACCTCGAAATCCAGTTGCAGGGTGCGCACCCAGGGCGCGTCGGCCGCATTCAGGACCGACCGGGCGACGAGCTCGGTCGTGCGGTCCGTCCAGGCCAGCGGCCGGCGCCGATCGATCTGCACGTGCACGACCGCCGTCGTGGGCTGCCCCTCGGCCACGCGCAGGGGATGCCAGCGCCCGCGTGCGGCCACCTTGTCGCCCACGACCTCGACGAACGCCATGTGCGCGGCGACCTCGACATCGGCCGGCAGGAAGGTCAGGTCCTCGGGACGTTCCCATGCCCAGACCACGAGCGGGCGCCCCGACGCGGCCGCCGGCCCCGCCGCGAGCAGGACGGCCAGGGCGGCCGCCACGCGCCTCATGGCGCGAACCGCTGGTCCATCCATCCGCCCGCGATCCCGATGGCCCGCCGCGCCGCGCCCAGCACCGCGCCCCAGGCGTGGAACACGTGGATCATCTCCGGCCAGATCTCCAGCCGCACATCCACGCGCGCCAGCCCCAGCGCCTCGGCCAGCGCGGTGCTGTCGGATAGCAGAGCCTCCTCCGACCCGGTCTGGATCAGGACGGGCGAGACGCCGGCGAAGTCTCCCAGGACTGGCGACGCCAGCGGGTCCCGCGGGTCCAGGCCGCCCAGGTAGGCCAACGCCTGCTCGTCCAGCCCGGCCTTGGAGATCATCGGGTCGACCCCGCCCTTGGCGGCATAGCTGGCGCCCGTCTGGGTCAGGTCCGTCCAGGGGCTGAGCACGACATAGCCCGCCGGCTGCGGGAGCCCCTCGGCCTTCAGCGAGAGCGCCAGCGCCATGGCCAGCCCACCGCCCGCCGAGTCGCCCGCGACGATCAACTTCCCCGGGTCGATCCCTTCGGCGAGCACCGCGCGATAGACCGCCACGGCATCCTCGACGGCGGCCGGGAAGCGGTGCTCGGGCCCGAGGCGGTAGTCGGCCACCACCGCCACGGCGCGAGCCGCCTCGGCGATCCTGGCGATCATCGGCCGGTGGCTGCGCGGACTTCCCGCCGTATAGGCGCCCCCGTGCAGGTACAGGATCGTCCGCCCGGCGATCGTCCCTTCCGGCGAGACCCGCTCGCACTTCACGCCACCGATGGTTCCGGGCTCATGGAAGCAGTGGGTGGGCAGCGCGCCCATCTCGCCCATGGTGTCCATCGCCCGGCGCCGTTCCGCCAGGGAGGGACGCGGCGCGCCCGGGTCGGGCTGACGCGAAGCGAGAAGCGCACGCACCGCGGCGATCTCCGGATCCTTCCAGCTCGTCACGCGCGTCCCCGCCTCCAGCCTGTCACATCAGCTTAGCTTTGGTGTCGCACGACGGTCGCCGACCCGCCGTATCCCGCACTTCGCGCCCCGAGGGCGCCTGAGAGGGGATAGATCATGAATTTCGGAACCAGCGCCAGCCGTCGTGCGCGGCTGTGCGCGACCGTGGCCGTCGCGGTGCTCGTCGCCACCGGCGCCCACGCGGCGGACGCCCCCGCCGACGGCGGCGCGGACGCGGAGGCCACCGGCGTGGCGGAAGTCGTCGTCACCGGCAGCCGCGAGACTCGCTCGACGGTGGCCATGGAGACCCAGCAGATCCAACGCGTCCTGCCGGGCGCCAGCCCGCTGAAGGCCATCCAGTTCCTGCCGGGCGTCATCTATCGGACCGCCGATCCGTGGGGCAACAACGAGCAGAACCTGTCGCTGTTCGTGCACGGCTTCTCCACCCAGCAACTGGGCTACACGCTGGACGGAGTCCCGCTCGGTGACCAGCAGTACGGCAACTACAACGGGCTCAGCGTCTCGCGCGCGATCAGCTCGGAGAACGTGGCGCGGGTGAGCCTGTCGTCCGGCGCCGGCTCGCTGGGCGTGGCCTCCACCAGCAACCTCGGCGGCGCGATCGAGACCTTCAGCCGCGACCCGTCGGCCGAGCGTGGCCTTAACGTCCGCGCGACCCTGGGCAGCCATGAGGCCAACAGGCAGTTCGTGCGCCTGGACAGCGGCGAGATGCTCAACGGCTGGCGCGGCTACGTCTCGTACCTGCACCAGGACCAGCGGGCCTGGGACTTCGACGGGCATCAACGCGGCCATCAGGTGAACCTGAAGGTCGTCCACGAGGGCGAGCGCGGCGAGTTCACCTTCTACGCGGACTGGCAGATGAAGGTGGAACCGAACGAGGACGCGACGTCCTTCGGCAACGCCCAGACCGCCGCCGCGCAGGGATTCACGCCCTACACCCGCCCCTTCATCTATCCGGACCTGGCGGCCTGCTCCAGCCGGCTGACGGGCGGCCCCGGCACGCCGCCGCCGGCCCAGGGCAACAACTTCTCCAACTGCTTCAGCGCGGCCCAGCGCGAGGACATCATCGCCTACGCCCGGTACGCCTGGAAGCCGATGGAAGGGCTGACGTGGACCAACACGGCCTACTATCACTATAACTTCGGCCGCGGGATCGTGGCGGGCCCGATCAACACCGCCGGCCTGCCCGGGCTCTTCGCCACCTACTATCCGAACCTGGTGGTGGGGTCGGCGACCAGCCAGGCCACGCTGCAGAACATCGTCAACCTGTTCGGCGGGTCCGGTAACGCGGTCCGCACCACCGAGTACCGGATCAACCGGGGCGGCCTGCAGTCCAACGTCGTCTGGGAAGTCGGCGACCACAACATCCAGGCCGGCGCCTGGTTCGAGCACAACGAACCCGCCCAGCACCGCGTCTGGTACCCGATGACGGCGGCGAACAACGACCTGTCGCCCTATGACGTGCCGCGCGGCCCCAAGGCGCTGACGCAGTACGCTGCGGAGTTCTTCACCAACGACATCCAGCTCTACCTTCAGGACCAATGGAAGGTGATGCCGAACCTGACGCTGCAGGCGGGCTTCAAGTCGAGCCTGCAGGACGCCAACGGCAAGTTCCCGATCAATCAGCGCAACCTGCCGACGGTGGCGGTGCCGGTGCAGTACCCGACCGGCAGCATCACCTCGAACAAGTGGTTCCTGCCCCAGGTCGGCGTTCTCTGGGATCCCACCGAGAACGAGCAGGTCTTCGTCAATGCGCAGAAGAACATGCGCCAATTCATTCCATACGGCGCGGGCAGCGGCTTCTACGGCTTCTCGGCGTGGAGCCTGGGCACCCAGGCGGCGTTCGAACTGTTCAAGGACACAGTGAAGCCCGAGACCTCCTGGACCTATGAGGCCGGCCTGCGCACCCGCCACACGCTGGACGCCGGCATCCTGACCGGCTTCGACGGCCAGGTGAGCGTCTATCACGTGAAGTTCCGCAACCGCCTGCTGAACATCGCCCCGTTCAACTTCATCAATCCCGCGCCAGCCCTGCTGGCCAACGTGGGCGGGGTGACGACGAACGGGATCGACGTGGCGGGGACGCTGAACTTCGGCGAGCACTTCAGCCTGTACAACGCCACCTCGTACAACCGCTCGAAGTACGACGACGACTATCAGAGCGGCACGACGGTGGTGGGCGGCGTCACCCAACCAGTGACAGTGGCCACCGGCGGCAAGCAGGTTCCCCTCACGCCGAAGTGGATGAACAAGACCATCGCCCGCTTCAACTGGGGTGCGTTCAGCGCCTCGCTGGCCGGCGACTACATCGGCAAGCGGCCGGTGACCTACCTCAACGACCTGTCGATCAAATCCATGTTCCTGGTCGACCTGGAGGCGAGCTACACCTTCGAGACTCCTGCCGACGGGATGCTCAAGGGTGCGCGGCTCTCGGTCAACGTCACCAACCTCTTCGACAAGAAGGGGGTCTCCACCGCGGTCGTGACCGGCAACTCGGGCGGCTACAACGCCTTCCCGCAGGCGCCGCGCATGGGCTTCGTGACCCTGTCGGCCGACTTCTAGGCCAATCGAGCTGACGCAGGCGGCCGCGCGGGTTTGTCCACGCGGCCGCATTGCCCTTACGGACGGGGCGAGCCATACGGAGCGTAGAATCGGATCACGCTACGTTCTCCATGTCCCAGTCCTCTCCCAAGCCCCTCCCCGACCTGTTCGACGACGCGCTGAACCCCGCGCCGGCCGCGCCGCTGGCCGAGAGCCATGAGCCGCGTCCGGATCCGGCGGTCACCGGCGCCAAGCCGTCGGGCGGCTACTCGGCCAAGGACATCGAGGTCCTGGAGGGCCTGGAGCCGGTCCGCAAGCGGCCGGGCATGTACATCGGCGGCACCGACGAGCGGGCGCTGCACCACCTGTTCGCCGAAGTGCTCGACAACGCCATGGACGAGGCCGTCGCTGGCCACGCCAAGCTGATCACGGTCAGCCTTGAGGCCGATGGCACGCTGTCGGTCACCGACGACGGCCGCGGCATCCCCGTCGACCCGCACCCCAAGCACCCGGGCAAGTCGGCGCTCGAGGTCATCATGACCGTCCTGCACTCGGGCGGTAAGTTCTCGGGCAAGGCCTACGAGACCTCGGGCGGCCTGCACGGCGTCGGCGTCTCGGTGGTCAACGCCCTCTCCGAGCGCGTCGAGGTCACGGCCTGGAAGGACGGCTTCGAGTGGCGTCAGGCCTTCACCCGGGGCAAGCCGCTGGGCTCGATCGAGAAGATCGCGCCCACGCGGAAGAAGGGCACCCAGATCAGCTTCCTGCCCGACCCGGTGATCTTCGGTGAAGGCGCGGCCTTCAAGCCCGCCCGCCTCTACCGGATGGCGCGCTCCAAGGCCTATCTGTTCGGCGGCGTCGAGATCCGCTGGAAGTGCGACCCCAGTCGCATCCACGACCAGACCCCGGCCGAGGCGGTGTTCCGCTTCCCCAACGGCCTGGCCGACTTCCTGGCCGAACGGATCAAGGGCCTGGAGACCGTGACGCCCGAGCCCTTCACCGGCCGCTACGAGCGTCCGGGCGAGGCCGGCAAGGTCGAGTGGGCCGTGGCCTGGACCCCCGCCGGCTTCGGCGAGGCCGACAGCTTCATGCAGTCGTACTGCAACACCGTGCCGACTCCAGAGGGCGGCACGCACGAGAGCGGCCTGCGCGCCGCCATGACCCGCGGCCTCAAGCAGTACGCGGAGCTGATCGGCGAGAAGCGTGGCGGCCTGATCACCGCCGACGACGTGGTGGCCCAGGCGGGCGCGCTGGTCAGCGTCTTCATCCGCGATCCCGAGTTCCAGGGGCAGACGAAGGAGAAGCTCTCCTCGTCCGAGGCCCAGCGCCTGGTGGAAAAGGCCCTGGCCGATCCGTTCGACCACTGGCTCACCGCCCAGCCCAAGGCCGCCAGCGCCCTCCTGCAATTCGTGGTGGAGCGCGCCGAGGAGCGTCTCAAGCGCCGCAAGGACAAGGAGACCGCCCGCGCTTCCGCCACCCGCAAGCTGCGCCTGCCGGGCAAGCTTGCGGACTGCGCCGGCCAGGCCATCGACGGCGCCGAGCTGTTCCTGGTCGAGGGCGACTCGGCCGGCGGCTCGGCCAAGCAGGCGCGTGATCGCAAGAACCAGGCGATCCTGCCCCTGCGCGGCAAGATCCTGAACGTGGCCTCCGCCTCGGTCGACAAGTTCGGCGGCAACAAGGAACTGGCCGACCTGCTGCTGGCGCTGGGCGTGCAGACGGGTTCGAAGTTCAAGGAAGAAGAGCTGCGCTACGAGCGCATCATCATCATGACGGACGCCGACGTCGACGGCGCCCACATCGCGAGCCTGCTGATCACCTTCTTCTTCCGGACCATGCCGGACCTGATCCGCTCGGGACGACTCTATCTTGCGCTGCCGCCGCTTTACCGCCTGAGCCACGGCGGCAAGGCCGTCTACGCCCGCGACGACGCCCATCGCGACGAGCTGCTGGCCACCGAGTTCAAGGGCAAGAAGCCCGAGACCAGCCGATTCAAGGGTCTCGGCGAGATGATGCCGAGCCAGCTCAAGGAAACCACCATGGATCCCAAGACGCGGACCCTGGCCCGCGTCACGCTCCCGCGCGCCGAGGAGACTGTGGAGGACCTGGTGGAGGCCCTGATGGGCCGCAAGCCCGAGCTGCGCTTCCGCTTCATCCAGGAGAACGCCGAGTTCGCCATCGCGGATCTCGACATCTGACCGCACGCGCCTCCACGCCGGCTTGACGGCCCGGGCAAAAGTTCCATCTTTGTTCGCGCCACACCGCGCCGAACCTACACAGACCCGGTGCGGGCGCTCGGCTAGACTCCCGGATACTCGAATTAGGAGACCTCATGGCCCGTGACGGCGCCGCATACGTCTGCCAGTCCTGCGGGAGCGTGCAGACGCGCTGGGCGGGCCAGTGCCCGGCCTGCGGCGCCTGGAACAGCCTGGTCGAGGAACTGAACAGCCGCCCGCCCGGCGCCCTCAAGGCCACCAAGCCCACCCAGAAACGCGCGCTGGTCTTCGAGGGTCTCGACGCCGAGACCCCCGCCCCGCCGCGCATCGAGACCGGCGTCGGCGAATGGGACCGGGTCTGCGGCGCCGGCGTGGTCCCGGGATCGGCCATCCTGGTCGGCGGCGACCCGGGCGTGGGCAAGTCCACGCTGCTTCTGCAGGTGGCCGCCAGCGCCGCCCGGCGCGGCGTGCGCTGCGCTTACATCTCGGGCGAGGAAGCCATCGAGCAGGTGCGCGGCCGCGCCCAGCGGATGGCCCTGGCCGACGCGCCCGTGAAGCTCGCGGCCGAGACCTCCCTGCGTGCGGTTCTGGACGGGCTGAAGGCCGAGAAGTTCGATCTGGTCGTGATCGACTCCATCCAGACCATGTGGAGCGACAACCACGAGGCCGCGCCCGGCTCCGTGACCCAGGTCCGCGCGGCCGCGGGCGAACTGGTCCGCCTGGCCAAGAAGCGCGGCGTGGCCGTGATCCTCGTCGGCCACGTGACCAAGGAAGGCGCCATCGCCGGCCCCCGGGTGGTGGAACACATGGTCGACGCCGTGTTCGCCTTCGAGGGTGAGCGCGGCTACCCCTTCCGCATCCTGCGCGGCGCCAAGAACCGGTTCGGCGCCACCGACGAGATCGGCGTCTTCGAGATGGGCGACGCCGGTCTGGCGGAGGTCCGGAACCCTTCGGCCCTGTTCCTCAACACCTCGGGAGAGCGGGCGGCCGGGTCGGCCGTGTTCGCCGGGATCGAGGGGTCGCGCCCGGTGCTGGTGGAGATCCAGGCGCTGGTCGCGCCCTCGGCCTACGGCACGCCGCGTCGCGCGGTCGTGGGCTGGGACTCGGGCCGCCTCGCGATGATCCTGGCCGTGCTGGAGGCGCGCTGCGGCCTCAGCTTCGGAGACCGGGACGTCTATCTCAACGTCGCCGGCGGCCTCCGGATCTCCGAGCCGGCCGCCGACCTCGCCGCCGCCGCCGCCCTCGCCTCCTCCGCCTTCGACGTGGCGCTGCCGCAGGACTGCGTCGTCTTCGGCGAGATCAGCCTGTCTGGCGAGGTGCGGCCGGTCAGTCGGATCGACTCGCGCATGAAGGAAGCCGCCAAGCTGGGCTTCCGGCGCGCCCTCGGCCCGTCCGACGTCGAGAAGAGCGGCGCGGTGGCCTACACCGGCGCCAGTCGCCTGGCCGACGCGATCCAGCGCATCCATGACGCGGCGTGGGACGGTCCGTGAGCCAGTTCGACATCATCGTCCTGGCCCTGCTGGGCGTCTCAGCCGCCATCGGCTTCTTCCGCGGCGCGGTGCGCGAGGTCTTCGCCCTGATGGCGCTCGTGGTCGCCGCCGGCCTGGCGGTCTTCGGCCTGCCCGTCTTCGCGCCCACCTTCCGCGAGGTGGTGAAACCCGACTGGCTGGGGACGGTCGCCGCCCTCGTGGTGGTGTTCGCCGTCGCCTTCATCGCCCTGCGGCTGATCGGCGCAGGTATCGCGCAACGGGTCCAGAAGACCCAGATGCTCGGCTTCCTCGACCGCTCCCTGGGCCTCCTGATCGGCCTGGGGCGTGGCCTGATCGTCCTCGGGGCCCTGTTCCTGATGTTCACCGCCGCCACGCCGGAAGACCTCCGCCCCTCGTGGATCACGGGCGCCCGCACCTGGCCCCTGGCCGGGAACATGGGGCGTCTGCTCGACGAACTGGCGCCCAAGGGATTGGACGTCGCGGGCCGCCTGACACCCGCTTTCGACAACGCAATCGAGCAAGGGTCAGGTGACAGATCGGCGACAGGGCGGTACGAGGCGCGCGAATCCGACACCGACCGCCCGGAGCGTTCCAGATGAGCCAGCAGCACGAGCGTTGGTCCCCCCCGGTTCGCGACCCTGACGACGACACGCCCCGCCTCGAGTGCGGCGTCTTCGGCGTCTGGGACGTACCCGAAGCCTCCGGGATGACGGCGCTCGGCCTGCACGCCCTGCAGCACCGCGGCCAGGAGGCCTGCGGCATCGCGGCGTTCGACGGCCAGGGTTTCCACACCGAGCGCCACATGGGCTACGTGGGCGACGCCTTCGGCGGCGGCGACCTCGGCAAGCGCCTCCCCGGCCGCTCGGCCATCGGCCACACCCGCTATTCCACCGCCGGCGGCAGCTTCATCCGCAACGTCCAGCCGATGTTCGCCGATCTCGAGGCCGGCGGCGTGGCCCTGGCCCACAACGGCAACCTCACCAACTTCCTGGCCCTGCGCGAGCAGTTGGTCTCGGAAGGCGCGATCTTCCAGTCCACGTCGGACTCCGAGGCGATCCTGCACCTGATCGCCCGCTCGCGGCGGCCCAAGTTCCTGGAACGCTTCACCGAGGCCCTGCAGCAGATCGAGGGCGGCTACGCACTGCTGGCGCTGACCAACAAGAAGCTCGTCGGCGTGCGCGATCCTCTGGGCATCCGCCCGCTGGTGCTGGGTACGCTGGACGGCAAGTGGGTGCTGGCGTCCGAGACCTGCGCGCTCGACATGATCGGCGCCACCTTCGTCCGCGACATCGAGCACGGCGAGATGGTCGTGATCGACGAGAAGGGCCTGCGCAGCTTCCGCCCGTTCCCCGCCCAGCAGGCGCGTCCCTGCATCTTCGAATACGTCTACTTCGCCCGTCCGGACTCGGTCGTGAACGGCCGCTCGGTCTATGAGGTGCGCAAGCGCATGGGCCGCCGCCTGGCTCAGGAGACGCCGGCCGACGTCGACGTCGTGGTGCCCGTGCCCGACTCCGGCGTGCCCGCCGCGCTGGGCTACGCCCAGGAGGCCGGCCTTCCGTTCGAGATGGGCATCATCCGCAACCACTACGTGGGCCGCACCTTCATCCAGCCGACCCAGGGCGCCCGCGAGATGGGCGTGAGGATGAAACTGGCTCCGAACCGCTCGGTGCTGGCCGGCAAGAAGGTGCTGCTGGTGGACGACTCCATCGTCCGCGGCACCAACTCGATCCGCGTCGTGAAGATGGTCCGCGAGGCCGGCGCCAAGGAGGTCCATCTGCGCTCGGCCTCGCCGCCGATCATGTGGCCGGACTACTACGGCATCGACATGCCGGACCGCGACAAGCTGCTGGCGGCGAACCACTCGGTGGAAGAGATCACCCGGATCCTCGGGGTCGACTCCATGGGTTACCTGTCGGTCGACGGTCTCTACTGGGCCATGAACGCGGTCCGCGATCCGTCGAACCCGCAGTTCACCGACCACTACTTCACCGGCGACTATCCGACCCGCCTGCTCGACAAGGAGCTCGCCGAGGGCCGCAACGAGGTCCGCGAGCGCCAGCTCTCGTTCCTGGTCGACGCGTGACGGGCAAGCCGGCCTTCCTCGCCCGCTTCAAGCCCGACTGGTATCTGATCCTCATCATCGCGATGGGGGCGCTGGCGTCCGTGCTGCCCGCGCGTGGCGAGGTGGCCGACGCGCTGGGCTGGGTGACCAAGGTCGCCATCGGCGTCGTCTTCTTCCTGCACGGCGCCCGCCTGTCGCGCGAGGCGGTGTTCCGCGGGCTGGTGCACTGGCGGCTGCACCTGGTGATCCTCGGCGCCACGTTCGCGCTGTTCCCACTGCTGACGGTCGGCCTCGCCGCCCTCCCCGCCTGGATCACGCCGCCCGAACTCGCGACAGGTCTGATCCTGGTCGGCTGCCTCCCGTCGACCATCCAGAGCTCCATCGCCTTCGTCAGCGTCGCGCGGGGCAACGTGCCGGCCGCCGTCGCGGCGGCGTCCGGGTCTAACATCCTGGGCGTCTTCCTGACCCCGGTGCTCGTGGGCCTGTTGCTGCACGCCGAGGGCTCCATGAGCCCCTCGGCGATCTGGTCGATCATCCTGCAGCTGCTGGTCCCGTTCGTGGCCGGTCAGGTCCTGCGGCGCTGGATCGGAGACTGGGTCGCCCGCAACGCCAAGATCCTGGGCAAGCTGGATCGGGGCACGATCCTGCTTGTGGTCTATGTCGCCTTCTCCGAGGCGGTCGTTCAGGGCGTCTGGAGCCGCCTGGGCGCGCTGGACCTGCTTCGACTGCTGATCCTCTGCGCCCTGCTGCTGGCGGCCGTGCTCGGGCTCACCGTCCTCGCGTCACGCCTGTGCGGCTTCTCGAAGGAGGACGAGATCGCCGTCGTCTTCTGCGGGTCCAAGAAATCGCTGGCCAGTGGCGCGCCCATGGCCGCCGCCCTGTTCACGCCCGCCGTCGCCGGGGTCGCCATGATCCCGCTGATGATCTTCCACCAGATGCAGCTCATGGCCTGCGCCGCGATCGCGCAACGCTACGCCGAGCGGCCTGACACCGCCGACGAAAGCCGCTAGAGACCCGGCCACATGTCCGACCTGCCCCTCAAAGACCGCATCGCCCTCGTCACCGGCGCCAGCCGCGGCATCGGCCGCGCAGCCGCCCTGTCTCTCGCCGCCGCCGGCGCCCACGTGGTGGCCGTGGCCCGAACCGAGGGCGGCCTCGTGGAGCTCGACGACGAGATCCGGGCCCTGACGGGCGAACCGGCCACCCTGGTCCCGCTGGATATCGCCGAGGACGGCGCCCTCGATCAGCTGGGCCTCGCGCTCCACCAGCGCTTCGGCAAGGTCGACGTGGTCGTGCACGCCGCCGCGATCCTGGGTCCCATGACCCCGGTCGGTCATATCGAGCCCAAGCACTGGGACCGGGTGATCTCGGTGAACCTCACCGCTTCCTACCGGCTCATCCGCAGCATGGAGCCGCTCCTGCGCGCCGCCGAGCGCCCGCGAGCCATCTTCCTCACCAGCGGTCGCGCGATCCGTCCGAAGGCCTTCTGGGGGCCTTACGGGGCCAGCAAGGCCGGGTTGGAGAACTTGGTCCGCACCTGGGCCGACGAGCTGGAGAACACGCCCATCCGCGCGGTGCTGCTGGATCCGAACCAGATGCGCACCCGGATGCGCGCCGAGGCCATGCCCGGCGAGGACCCCATGACCCTGCCCGAACCCTCGGAGATCGGCCCGCTCGTGGTCGAACTGGCCCTGGCGGACCTGGGCCTGCCGACCTCTAGCGTGGTGTTTTCGGACTGGAAGAAGACCGGCTCGCTCGCTTCGGCTTGACGCCGGGGCGCGCCATCTTGGCCGCCTTGCCGCGAACCGCGACCTTCTTCGGCTTGGCCGGCTTCTTCGGCTTGGCGGCGGCCCCGCCCTGCTCGGCCTTCGGCTTCGGCGTCGCGCGCGCGGACTTGGGCGCCGTCCGCGCCGGCCCCGACGCATCGTCCTCGGAGTAGGGATTCTTGTTCGACCGGACCGTGAGCCGGATCGGAACGCCGGGCAGCTCGAAGCTCTCGCGCATCGAGTTGACGAGATAGCGCTTGTAGTGATCCGGCAGCTGGTCGGCGCGGCTGGCGAACAGCACGAACGTCGGCGGGCGCGCCTTGATCTGCGCCATGTACTTCGGCTTCACGCGGCGGCCGCCCACGGCCGGCGGCGGGTGACGGCTCACCGCCATCGCCAGCCAGTCGTTCAGGTCGCGGGTCTTCACCTTGGTCGACCAGTCGTTGTGGACCTTGAAGACCGCCGGCATCAGCCGTTCGACACCGCGACCGGTCTCGCCGGACAGCGCGACGATGGGCGAGCCCTTCACCTGCGGCAACAGCCGGTGGGCTTCCTCGACGATCTCGGCGAGCTTGGCCTGCGGATCCTCGACCAAGTCCCACTTCGCCAGGACGAAGACCAGTCCACGACCCTCGCGTTCCACCAGGTCGGCGATCTGCAGGTCCTGGATCTCGAACGGGTGGGTCGCATCCATCACCAGAATCACGATCTCGGCGAAGGTGATCGCCCGGATGGTGTCGCTGGTGGAGAGCTTCTCCAGCTTCTCCTGCACCTTTGCCTTGCGGCGCAGCCCGGCGGTATCGACCAGGCGCACCGAGCGCCCGTCCCATTCCCAGTCCACGGGGATGGCGTCGCGGGTGATGCCAGCCTCGGGACCGGTCAGCAGACGATCTTCGCCGATCAGGCGGTTCACCAGGGTCGACTTGCCGGCGTTCGGCCGTCCGACGATGGCGATGCTCACGGGCTTGCCGGGACCGTCTTCCTCGTCCTCGGCCTCGGGATCCGGCGCCAGGGCCGCCACCGCGGCGTAGAGATCGGCCATCCCCTCGCCGTGTTCCGCCGAGATCGGGATCGGTTCGCCGAAGCCGAGACCGAAGGCCTCCAGCACGCCGGCCTCGGACGCCTTGCTCTCGCTCTTGTTGGCGGCCAGCACGACGGGCTTGCTCTTGCGGCGCAGCACCTCGGCGAAGATCTCGTCGCCCGGCGTGACACCCTCACGGGCGTCGACCACGAAGAGCGCCACGTCGGCCTCGTCCACGGCGAGCTCGGTCTGGGCGCGCATCCGCGCCTCGAGACTCTCGTCGGTGACGTCCTCGAAGCCGGCGGTGTCGATCAGCTCCAGCTCCAGGTCGCCGAGGCGGCCCGTGCCGAAACGCCGGTCGCGCGTGACGCCGGGCTGGTCATCGACGATGGCCAGTTTCTTCCCCGCCAAGCGGTTGAACAGAGTCGACTTCCCGACATTCGGGCGACCGACGATCGCAAGTTTGAGCGCCATGCGGCCAGTCTATAGCGGTCTGATCAGCGAATCGCGATCAGGTCCGCATCCTCCGTGACCACATAGACCGTGTCGCCCATGGCGATCGGCGCCAGCGTCGAGGGTCCCTTGAGGTCCAGACGCTTCTGGATCTCGCCGGTCTTGGCGTTCAGCACGACCATCTGGCCGGTCTGGCCGGTGATCAGCAGGCGCTCGCCCGCCAGCAGCGGAGCCGACCAGATCGGCTGGGCCTGACGCTGACCGCCGATGCCGAAGACGCCACCCTTCTTCTTGGCCTTGAAGCCTTCGTTGAGGTTGCGGATCCAGTAGATCTGGCCGCTCTCGCGCGCCGCGCAGATCACGTCGCCGGTCTTGGAGACCACATAGACCACGTCGCCTGCCGGCACCGGGCCAGTGACGCCGACGACGGGCAGGCTCCAGCGGGCCTGGCCCGTGCGCAGGTCGGTCGCCGCGAAGACGCCGGAGTGGCTCACCGCGAAGACGTCGCCCTGGTAGATGGCGGGGCGGCCGGGGATGTCCCGGATCTCGGACAGCGCGCTGGTGCGGCTGGCGCGCGACAGGGCTTCGTTCCAGAGGTCGTTGCCGTTGGCGGCGCGCAGGGCCACCAGCTCACCCGAGCCGAATGCGGCCACGACGGTGTCGCCGGACACGGCGGGGCTGGACGCCGCCAGGATGCGGGCCGATTCCGCCAGCGCCTGATAGGTCCAGCTGGCCTCGCCCGTCGCCAGGTCGAAGGTCAGCAGCGTGTTGTCGATGGCGACGGCGAAGACGCGGCCGCCCGCGACGGTCGGCGCCCCGTGGATCGCCTCGCTGGTCTTCGTGCGCCAGCCCACCGCGCCGGTGTTGGCGTCGAGTTGCAGCACCTGACGATGGCCGGAAACGACGTAGAGCTTGCCGTCGGCATAGGCGACGCCGCCGCCGAAGCCGAGCTTGTCGCGCTTGTTGTCACCGGCGTTCGTGCCCGTGCGCCACAGCTGCGAGCCGGACCGCGCGTCCAGCGCGACCACCCGGCCGTCGGCGTCCATGACGAACACCTTGCCGTCGGCGGCCACCGGCGGCGCGGTCATGTAGCGCCCGCGCTTCACCTTGTCGCCGAAGCCCTTGCGCCAGACGACATCCAGGTTGGCGCCGGCGTCCACCGCCCCGATCGCCTGCTCGGCGTTGCCGCCCGGCAGCGGCCATGCGTCGACCCGCACCGGCGGCGGCAGCGAGAAGTCGACGCCCTTCAGGGCCTCGGCCGCCTCCAACCGCTGGTCGGCAGGGATGATCGAGATGCGCTGGCCTTCACCGGCCAGCTCCGAGGGCTTGTCGTCCTTGCGATCGAACGGATTCAGCCGGCTGACGGTCGAGCAGCCGGAAACGCCCAGCGCGGCGACGGCCACGGCGGCGAGGATCGTGGAACGGCGGATCATTGCGGGGCGGCGCCTTGGGGTTGGGCCACGGCCTCGGGCGGAAGGCCCGGGGGCAGTTGCAGGCCGCCCGGCGGCAGGGCCTGGGCCGACTTCACCACGGACGGGACGGCCTTGGCCGAGCCGGAATCGATCAGGCCGATGGCGGCCTGCGCGCGGGCCTGGGCGCCTTGGCCGGCGTCCAGCGACTGCGAGATCAGCACGAAGTCGCCGCGGGCGCCGGCGGTGTCGCCGGCCTTGAGCTTCGCGAAGGCCAGCGCCTCCCGCGCCTGCAGCCGATAAGGCCGGCCATCTTCCATCAGCGGCTTCAAGCGCCCCTCCAGTTCCGTCACAGCGGCGGTGTCGAGGAGCGCGAAGGCGGATTTGAGGCGGGCAGCGTCACCGATCACCGGATCGGGCGCGGCGTCGGCGGCCTGGTCGAACAGCTTGGCGGCCTCGGCCGGCGTCTTGGCCGCCGCACCCAGGTGCATCAGGGCCAGGGCCTTGTAGGCCTTGGACTGCGATTGCGAGACCTCGGTCCAAAGCTTCTCGGCGCCCGCGCGGTCGCCCGCGGTGAAGGCGTCCATGGCCGCGACGTACTTCTCGGACGCCGCGTCGGACTGCTTGGTGCGCCACGCGTCCCAGCCCCAGTAGGCCAGGGCGGCGATCAGGGCGGCCGCGGCGATCCCCAGCATCCACGGCAGCAGCGTCCGGCCGAGCTGCTTGTAGCGGTCGGAGCGAAGCTGCTCTTCGACCTCTTCGAATAGATCCGTCACGTGCGGGGGACTCCGGGCGCAGGGCCTGTCGCTGAAAACGAGGGCGGAACCTATAGCGGCCCGCCGCCCGCCTCAAGCCTAGGCTGACCCAGTGTCCCCGCCGGTGATCTAGCGGCTGATCCGTCCGGGCAAGCTGAGGTCGCCGGAGGCCACGTCGAACACGTCTGAGATGCAGAGAAGCGGCGCATGCAGGTTGGCGTTCACCTTGAGCGCCGACGTCACGCCGTCGAACTTCACGCCTTCCACCGTGGCGGGCACCTTCACCTCCACCGTGTCGGTCGCGATGCTCATCGGATAGGTCGGACTGTCGATCAGCAGCGGAACCTTCGGCCAGGTGGGAGGGACCTTCGGCGTCGCGCCGGCCGGGATGTCGCGGACCTTGAGGGCGCCCTTCCCGCAGGCGTCGTCCTTTACGAGCACAACCCAGTGAGGGTGCCAGACGTGGCGGTTCACCCCGCCGTAGGCCGCGTCGTCGAAGTCGGGGTGGAAGGTGACGGCAAGGGCCAGGATGCCCTGCCCGCCGTCGAATCCGACGCTGGCGCTGTCCAGGCTGGTCGGCCAGACATAGCTGTAGACCGCGCTGCCGGCGAACTGGCCGACCGCCTTGGGCTTCAGCTCGCCGGCCCTTCCGCTCACCTGAACGCGGAACACCACGTCCGCGCCCTGGCTCACGACCTGGGTCCGCACGATGTCGAACGGCGCGGGCTTGGCGGCGTCGACCGGCGAGGAGATCGGTTGGGCCGACGTCGGCGCGGCGATGGCGCCGAGGATCGTGGCGGCCAGCGCGAGGTTGATCAGTTTCATGGGGCTCTCCAGCGGCTCTATGTCCGTCAGAGCCTGAGGGTGACCGCCCCTCCCCGCCATTCGGCCCACCGTCTGTCCGGATGAGACATTGGTATGAACGCCTGATCCGCTCGGGCGATCGTCCTAGTCCAGCATCCGCGCCAGGGCCGGTGAGACGTGCTCGGACAGGCCCTCCCCGCTACGTCGGGTGATCAGCGCCGCCACGTCATGCCCGCCGGCGAAGGCCTCGGCCCCGTCGCCCAGCACCAGCAGCGCGGTGCAGTACGCGTCAGCCATCATGCAGTCCGGGTGGATCACGGTGACCGCGGCGATCGCGCCATCGACCGGCGCGCCGGTGCGCGGATCGACGGTGTGGCTGTACACCCGACCGTCGGCGGCGAAGGACCGGCGCCAGTCGCCGGAGGACGCGATCGACAATCCGTGCAGGGCCACCAGGACAGACTCCTCCGCGAGCGTGGCGCCGGGAGGCCGCTCGATCTCGACCCACCAGGGCTCGCCGTCGCCCTTGACGCCCTCGCCACGCAGTTCGCCGCCGATCTCGATCAGGAAGTCGCGCACGCCCAGCCGTCGCAGCGCCTGGGCGGCGAGGTCGACGCCGTAGCCCTTGGCGATTCCCGAGAGGTCGAGAGCCACTCCGCCGGGCTGGAACAGTCGTCCGCAGTCCTCGTCGAGCCGCAGGCCGCGCCAGCCCGCGGAGCGCGCCGCGTCGATCGCGGCGGCGCCGGGCGGGCGATCCACGCCGCCCGGCGGACCGAAGCCCCAGAGATCCACCAGCGCCGCGACGGTGGGATCGAACGCGCCGCCGCTCTGGTTCGCCACCGCGATGGCGGCTCTCAGGACGGCCAGGAGGTGGCGGCCCGCCGGCGACCACTGTCCGGCGGGCGCGCGGTTGAACCGGCAGAGGTCACTTGCCGGCTCCCAGGTGCTCATCTCGGCCACGACGAGGTCGCACGCGGCCTGGACGGCGTCGGCGACCGCGGCGTCGGCGATCCCGGCAGGGACCCGCGCGCGCAGCGTCCAGGCGACGCCCATCGTCGGCCCTCGCAGCGAGACGTCCCGACCACCCCGAGGCCGCGCGGCCTCGGGCGTCAGGGTGGTCGGAAGGGCGACGCGCCGCACGATCAGTCCGGAAGGACCTCGAACGTGGCGATATAGGCGGCGTTCTGGGCGGGAGCCGAGCCCTCGGCCTTGCCGCGTACGCCGGCCTCGATCCAGTACATGCCGGCCTCGGGCCACTTCACCTCGAAGATGCCGTCGGCGCCGGTGGTGATCTTCTGCTCCTGGCCCTTGGCGCGATAGCGGGTGTCGCCCAGCACGACCTCGACCTCCACGCCGGCGGCCGGCTTGCCGTCGAGCAGCAGCTTGAAGCGGCCCTTCTCGCTGGCCACCAGGTCGTTCGGGTGAGTGATCGGCTCAAGCTCCAGCCCCTTGCCCGTGGTCTTCAGGGCGGCGGTGGTCGGTGCGCCGGCGGTGACGAAGGTCTCGATCCGGCGGCTGTTGCGCGAGAGCTGGACCTCGGTGGCTTCCTTCGGGATCGCCGTGGCCGCCTCGGCGGCCGAGCCGCGCCAGCGCTTGGTCTCGCCGTTCAGCTTGTACGAGCCCATCATGCCGTCGGTGGCCGTGACGATCTTGTAGGTGCCGGGCTGGGTCAGCTTGACGTCGAAGGTGCTGCGGTAGCGGCCGGTGGAGGCGTTCTGCACCTGGACGTCGGCCCCGTCGGGGCCGATCACCTTCAGCGACTCCAGACGCATCGGCTGGTGGTCGGCGTAGAACAGCGTGTTGGACACCGCGCCGTCGACCGTGACCCACGGCTCGGAGCCGGACAGGACGGTGGAGGTCGGGACCAGCCAGGCGCGGTGGGCCTGGGCGGCCGGAGCGACGGCCAGGGTCAGGAGCGCGGCGACAGCGGCGGCGCGAAGGGCGGACGACATGATGGCGGCTCCCGGGATCTAGGGCTTCACGGTGACGGAAACGGCGCCCAGCTCGGTCGAGCCGGTCGCGGAGGTGGTCTTGGCGCCCTTGGCGGGCCAGGTGAACGGCACGCGGACGACCTCGCGGCCGCCGACCTCGCGGGCCGCCTCGACCGACAGGGCGTACTCGCCGGGCGCGAGGCCGGCGAGCTGGGCGCCGCTGAACACGGCCGTGGCGCGGCCCGGGGCCTTCGTCGGTCCGCTGACGCCGTCCGCCGGCAGGCTCAGGGTGCGGCCCGCACGGCGCCACCAGGTGCGCATGTCCTTCAGCCACTCGGCGCCTTCGTTGTCGCGCTTCTTGACGTCGTACCAGACGGCCAGGGTCTTCACGGCGGTCTGGTCGGGCTTCTCGATCCAGAGCGAGACGTAAGGCCGGTGATACTCGGCGACGCTCAGCTTGGGGATGTCGACCGACACCGAGAGCTCGGCGGCGTTGGCGGCGGCGGGCGCGGCCGCCGCGCCGGTGGCGGCGAAGGCGAGGCCCGAGAACTTCAGAAGACGCATCGAACTCCTCAATGAATCAGGAAAATCGCCAAGAGCAACGGAATGAGCAGCCCCGCCCCGACGAGGGGCCAGGTGGACTTCCGCGCCTTGGAGTGCAGTTGCAGCAGGATCAGGCCGGTGACGCAGAACACCACGCAGGCGGCCGCGAAGATGTCGATGAACCAGGCCCAGGCCGGGCCGGTGTTGCGGCCCTTGTGCAGGTCGTTGAGATACGCGACCGCGCCGCGCTGGGTGCGCTCGAAGGCGACGTCGCCGGTGGCCGTGTCGATGGTCACGCCGCCGTCAGAGCCCGGGCCGGGCAGCGCCACATAGGCCTCGCCGGGCGCCCACTCGACCGGGCCGGCGGGGGCCTTCACCTGCATCTCCTTGCCGAGCCAGGCCCGGACCGCCGGGGGAAGCTGGCCCTCGGCGGCCTCGGCCTTGCGCAGATCGCCGCGCAGGGCCTCCGGCAGCAAGCCGTCGCGGGTCACCGTCTTCGGCTCGGCCTTGATCTGGCCGGCGTGGTTCAGGGTGATGCCGGTAGCGGCGAACAGCAGCATGCCCACGAGGCTCAACGCGGCGCTGATCCAGTGCCAGCGCAGCGTCTGGCGCATCAGCGCGGCGCGCGCCTGGGCGCGCTTCTTGGCGCGGGCGCGCTCCTCGGCATCGGGCTGGACGGGGGCGTCCTTGGTTGTGGTGGTCGTGGTGCTCACTGGGGTACGCGTCGGAAATCCGGTCTCTTAAGAACGCTTCGCAATATCACGCACCCACGGCAAAGCAAGCGCGCTGCCGCGTCAAACTGCGTTCGGCGGCCCGCCCGCCTATTCGCCGGCCTCGAAGGTCAGGGCGTAGGTCAGGCTGCGCCCCGGCGCGGCGCCCTCGGGGGCGATGCGGTAGCGGGTCATGGCCAGGAACACGCCGGGCCGATCCAGGGTCACGGCGAAGCGGCCCTGGGCGTCGCTGGTGACGGCGAGCGGCTTGCCGCCGTCGGCGTCCTGGCCCTCGCGGTAGATGTTGATCACCTGCTTCGCCAGCGGCTTGCCCTCCAGCAGCACCTCGAACTGGGCTGGCTTGCCGACGAAGACGCTGCTGGGGTGGGTGATGGGACGGAACTCCAAGCCCTTGGCGTAGGGCTTGAGCGCCGCGTCGTTCGGGGCGCCGCGGGTGACGTAGGTCTCGGCCGTGGTCAGGCTCTGCATGTCCACCGCCGTGACCCCGGCCGGCACGGGCCGGCCCGGATCGAGGAACTCCCACTGCCCGTTCACCAGCGCCGCCTTGGCCGTGCGGCCGACGCGGTGGCCGCTGGTGATCCGCCAGGTGCCGTCCTTGGCGGTGCCCGCCTCCAGGATCGCGAGGTCCTTGAAGTAGGTCGGCGACAGCGCAGCTTCAACGCCGTCCGGACCGATCAGCTTGAAGTCGTCCGACTTCATGACGACGTCCGGCGAGAAGAAGGTTTCCGTGAAAGAGGCCTGGATCGTCACATGGTCGCGGCCGGTGGCGTCGAAGGTGTTGGGCAGCAGGTACGGCGTGTGCGCCAGCGCGGGCGTGGCGACCACGGCGGCAGCGATCAGTCCAAGGCTCCAGCGCATCCCCGATATGCCCACGACCCGGCGGACTCACGTCGAGCCGCGGCGGTCGTGGGCGTCAGAAGCCACAAATGCGAACGCTTCGCAATTGCATAGTTGCGCGAAAGCTACCTACCCCGCCTTGGCGTAGTAGATCTCGGCCGGCCCCGGGAAGCGGCGCTCGCGCACGTCGTCGGCGTAGGCGGCCACCGCCTTGGCGATCTCGCCGCGGATATCGCCGTAGCGGCGCACGAACTTGGGCGTCCAGTCGAAGAGACCCAGCATGTCGTCGGTGACCAGGATCTGGCCGTCACAGCCCGCGCTGGCGCCGATGCCGATGGTCGGGACGCTGACCGCCTCGGTGATCTCGCGGGCCAGCCCCTCGGCCACGCCCTCGACGACGATGGCGAACGCCCCGGCTTCCTCGGCGGCGCGCGCTTCCTCCAGGATGCGCCGGCGCTCGTGATCGGCCTTGCCCTTGGCCTTGAAGCCGCCCTCGACCATCACGGCCTGGGGCCGCAGGCCGACGTGCCCCATCACCGGGATGCCGCGTTTGACCAGGTAGTCGATGTTGTCGGCCACGGCGGGACCGGCCTCGACCTTCACGGCGCTGCAGCCGGTCTCCTTCATCACCCGCGCGGCATTGGCGTAGGCGACCTCGGCGGAGCCCTCATAGGCGCCGAACGGCAGGTCGACGACCACCATCGCCCGGCGCGAGCCGCGCATGACGGCCTGGCCATGCAGGATCATCATGTCCAGCGTGACGCCCACCGTGTTGGGCAGGCCGTGGACGACCATGCCCACGCTGTCGCCCACCAGCAGCAGGTCGCAGTGTTCGTCCAGCAGTTCAGCCATCGGCGCGGTATAGGCCGTGAGGCAGACGACGGGCGTCTTGCCCTTGCGCGCGGCGATGTCCGGCGCGGCGACGCGACGGACCTGCTCCTGGCGATGGCTGGACAAACTAGAACTCCTCGATCAGCCGGGTCAGGACGAACCCCATGGTGACCACGGCGAGCGCCCCGGCCACCCATAGCCCATAACCACCCGACAGCGCCGACACCATGTCGGTGGCGGGACTGACCTTGGCGACGCTTTGACCCAGGGCCCGCACCGACTGCTCGGCGGCCTCGGCCCGCTGGAAGACGTTGGAGACCAGCAGCTGGCTGGCGCCGATCACGCCGCCGGCGAGGCCCGCGGCCCCGATCAGCCAGCGCCGGGCCGTCCAGCCGCGGTCGAGCCGTCGCTCCACCCGCTCGGCGAAGGCGCGCGCGTCGGGCATGTCGGGGACCTCGGCGAACAGGCGCTCAAGGCGGCGTTCGAAATCGAGCTCAGCCATTCCCCCGCCTCCCTTCGACAACCGCGCCGGCCCCCGGCGCCATGCGCGCTCTGAGTTTATCCAGACCACGTTTGACATGTGACTTGACCGTTCCAAGCGGCAGATTCAAGGCGTCCGCCGCCTCGCCGTGGGAGAGGCCCGCGCCGTAGCACATGGACACGCACACCCGTTCGGCCGGCGACAGGGTCTTGAGGGCCCCGTCCAGGTCGATCCGGTGCTCGGCGTCCGCGTCGGCCACGCCTTCATCCTCCTCGGGCTGTTCGGCCGCGAAGGCGGTGAGGCGCTTCTCTCGCTGCAGGCGGCGCAGGTACTGCCGCGCCGCGATCCGCTTGACCCAGCCCGCGAACGTCCCCTCGCCGCGGAACTCGGCAATTCTCTCAAAGGCCGCCAGGAGGGCGTCCTGCGCGACATCGTCGGCCTCGGCCGGCTGCGCCCCCATACGGCGCAACAGGTGTCGAATGGCCGAACCGTGCCTGCGCACCAGCTCCCCGAAGGCGCGCCGCTCCCCGGCCGCAGCGTACGAGCAGAGCTCGACGTCGTGCAGGCTGGCGAAGCTTGTCTGTTTGGCGCCCGGCATGGGCTTTTTCCCCCGGTCCCGCGATTCAGGACTTCGGCTTGTTGAGCAGGCCCAGCGCCACGAACGCCGCGCCGATGAACATCGGCAAGGTGGCGATGCCCAGCATGGGATAGAGCGCGTCCGGCTCCTCGAAGCTGATCACGAAGCCCAGGGTCGCGAAGCCCGCGCCAACCGCCAGCCAGATGATGCCGGTCCGCAGGTCGCGCTGCGGCGACGGCGGCAGGCCATTGCTGCGGGCGTTGCTGGACATGGCGTCGATGACTTCTGCCGGCAGCGGCTCGCCGCGTTCGATGGCCGCCCGCAGGGTGTCGGCCATCTTCTGCCGTTCCTGGCTCTTGAAGTATCGCGGCGCGATGAAGATCGCCGCGATCATCGCGAAGAACGCGATGGGGACCAGAATGCCTTCCACGAGGTGTACTCCTCTCCAGTTTCAGGGGCGCATACCGCCCGTCTCTGAAGGGAAGAGACCTGGCGGCCCGCCGGCGGATGCAAACGCCGCCATGAAACCTTGGTCATGATTCACCTCGCAGCCGATGGACCATGGCCGGATCGGCCACCAGCCAGGCCAGGAGCGCCACGGTGAGCGCGGCGGCGATCGGGGCGAGGCCCGCCGACGCTGCCACGATCGCGGGCCCCAGCAGCGGCCACAGCGCCCAGATGACGAGACCGCCGATGAGCGCCGCCACCGCGAGGCCCGCGAGGTCGCTCCACAGACGCCGCCGCGCCACGGCGGCCATCACCTCGGCGGTGAAGGCGGGATCGCGCGCGGGCGGCGCGTCCTCGGCGAACAGGGCCGCCAGCCGGTCGTCAGCCTTCGTCATGGTCTTCTCCCAACGCCTGCAGGAGCCGCGCCCGCCCCCGCGTCACATGCGACTTCACCGTGCCTAGCGGCAGGCCCAGCGCCTCGGCGGCCTCGGCATGGCTGAAATCCGCCGCCAGGCAGAGCGCCACGCAGGCCCGCTGATCGGCGGGCAGCTCGCCGAGCGCCGCCTCCAGGGCCAGCCGCTCGTCCGTCATGGTCCCGCTCGATGATGGCGGCTTTTCGGCCTGCCAGGCCGTGTCCCGCGCCCGGTCCCGCGCGCGGGTGCGCAGGGCGGTGAGGTGCTTACGATAGCCGATGCCGCACAGCCAGGCGCGGACGCTGGCGTCCTCGCGCAGCGTGCCGATCCGTGACCAGGCGGTCAGGAAGGTCTCCTGCGCCAGGTCGTCGGCCAGGGCCCAGTCGCCGCAGGTGCGGCGCAGGAAGGCCCGCAACCCCTGCTGATGGCGCTCCACCAGCCGGGCGAAGGCCGCGCTGGACCCGGCCCGCGCGGCGGCCAGCAGCTCCGGATCGCCCGCCGCGTGGATCATCGATCCTTGAACACCCGCGAGAGCAGCGCCAGGCCCACATAGCCGATCGAGACGCAGGTCAGGATCACCGCCACCAGCCAGAACGGCTCCATCCCGGAGTATTCGGCCGCGATCCAGAAGCCGGCAGCGACGGCGCCGGTGATGATGGCGGTGCGCCAGGCATGGTACGGGCTGTTGCGGATGCGGTGGCGATAGTAGCGCCGGGCGGCCCGGCGGCCGTCGCGGCCATAGGCGCCACAAGCCGACAGATCGTCCTCGTCGTCCTCGGCATCCTCGCGGTCCAGCTCGGTGCTGAGCGCGCGGATCAGCTCGGGCGGCGGGTCCTTGCCCTGGGAGGTGTAGACCCGCAGCAGGTCCAGCCGGTCCTTGTGCCGGCGATAGCGCAGCCAGCTCTCCCACGCGCCGGACACGAAGAAGGCGAGCGGGAAGATCAGCCACCAGAAGCTGAAGAAGATCTTTTCCACGGCGAGGCTCCAGGACAGCGGACGCCGGAGCCCTCCCCGGCGTCGTTCATCCCTAGTCGCCGCAGCTTGGCCGATCGGATGCAGGGCGGTTGAAGTTTTTCCTGGAGGCGGGTGGGAACCGCGGAATGCGCGGAAGGGTGACGTCGGCGGACGTGGCCGTAGCACCTCCTCTCCCCCCCGCGAAGCGAGAGGGGAGAGCCGTTCAACGCCTGCCACGGGCGAACCTCGGCCCCTCAGTCCTCGAACGTCATCCGGCCCTGAGCGTCCTTCGCCATCTGTTGGCGCTTGAAGGGCGGAACCTGGGCCGCGTTGGTGAAGTGGATGGAGCCGCCGTAGTCTCCGCAGTCGTCCGCGAAGGCGAGGATGTGGGTGAAGCTGTATGGCCTGATGTCGACCACGACGTGCTGACCGGCCTTCAGCGCCTGCCGGACGATGTGCGGGGGTGGGCTCATGAGACTCCTTGGACGTTCAGGGAGCGGGCGCGCTCCTGGCGAGCAGTATGGACACGCTCAATCATGAGTCGTCGCGCGGCGTAGGGGCAGTGACGGGTCACCGCCCCCTCCACCACTTCGTGGCCCCCCTCCCGTGAACGGAGGAGGTACTGGGCAGGCCGAAATCAGGCGGCCTTGGGGACGCACTCGCCCATGACTTTGTGGGCCTTGGTAGCTTGGGTCGGACTACCTGACTCCAGCTTTCGAATGGCAATATTCACTTGGGTCAAGGCCTGGGCGATGCTCGGCGGCGACGGATTTTGCTGCGCGTAGAACTTGTTGTTGCTCAGCGCGGCGGCGCCTCCGGCCGATGCTTCACCAGTGGGCCCAGCCTTCGGCTCCGCGGTTTCACCCATCGCCTTGGCGACGGCAGCGTAGTCGGGCGCGGCCGCATCTAGTGTCTTGTCCATGAAGTCCTGAACTAGGTCCAATCGACATTCAGGGATTCACGGGGCTGGCGACGCGTGATTCATAGGTCTCCGCTTGAGCGGAGGCGTGGATGGTGAAGCGATACGAGCTGACGGATGCGCAGTGGCGGCGGGTCG
>JBFMGV010000072.1:0-85773 GCA_040752615.1 Pseudomonadota bacterium
GCGCCATCCCGGCGCGGCCCGCTGATCAGGCGGCGATGCGGCCCGCGGCGGGCAGGGGGAACGGGCTGGCCAACTCTGGTCGGCTGCGTCGCGGCGGCTCCAGGCCCAGTTCGTCGATCCGCTTGCGCAGGGTGTTGCGGTTGATGCCGAGGATCTCGGCCGCGCGCACTTTGTTGCCTCGCGTGGCCTGCAGCGCGGCCAGGATCATCGGCGCCTCCACCGAGCGAAGGATCTGGTCGTAGAGGGCGGCGGGGCGATCGGCGGACGCGTCGGCGAAGTAGGTCGCGAGCGTGAGGGCCACGGCGCGCGCCAGGGCGTCGTCCTCGGCGTCGCCGGCGGCGACGGCCGCGTCCTGGGCCAGTTCGCGCTCGACGATGGCGGTGGTGATCAGCGGCTCGGGATAGAGCGCGCAGATCCGGCGCAGCAGGTTCTCCAGCTCCCGCACATTGCCTGGCCAGGCGTGCGCCTGCAGGCGCTGGGCGGCCCACGGGTCCAGGATCCTGGCCGCCTGACCCTCTCGCTCGGCCCGCACCAGGAAGGCGGCGGCGAGGTCGGGGATGTCCTCGGGCCGCTCGCGCAGGGGCGGCACGTGCAGGGGCGCGACGTTCAGGCGGAAGTAGAGGTCGCGGCGGAACCGGCCGTTCTCGACCAGACGCGTCAGGTCGTGGCTGGACGCGGCCACGAGGCGCACATCGACCGGCCGCCCGGTAGCGGGGTTCACGACCGGAGTCTGGCCGTCCAGCAGGCGCAGCAGGCGGGTCTGCGCGGCCTCGGTAAGGTCGCCCACGGCGTCGAGCAGCAGGGTGCCGCCGTCGGCCTCCAGCAGGAGGCCCGGCGCGTCAGGTGATGTCCCGAACAGCCGCGCCTCGACGCGCTCGGCCGACTCCGCCGCTAGGCTGAGGGTCACGAAGGGGCGCTGCCGGCGCGGGCCCATGTCGTGCAGGGCGCGGGCGATCAGCGCCTTGCCGGTTCCGGACTCGCCCGTGATCAGCACGTGCAGGTCGGAGGTCACCAGGCGCGCCAGCGCACGGTACAGCACCTGCATGGCGCCCGAGCGGCCGATGATCGGCTGGGCCTCGTCGCGCTTCGCCCGGGCGTGGCCGCGCTGGGTCTCGCGGCGCGCGGGCGCGACGGCGCGGCCGGCTGCCTCGACCAGGGCCGCAAGGTCGAGCGGCTTGGCGAAGTGCTCGAACGCGCCCGCCTCCACGGCCCGCACGGCGGCGGTCAGGGTGGCGTCCTCGCTGAGCACGATCAGGGGCAGGCGCGGATGGGCGGCGTGAAGCCGCCTCAGGGCGTCATAGGCCTCTGCGTCGCCGCGCTGGACATCGACGATCGCCAGCGCCGGGTCGAGCGTGGCCGCCCACTTCAGCAGCGTCGCGGCCGGGCCGGTGGCGCGCACCTGGCACCCCCTGGCCGTGAGGGCCCGGGCGATGTCCAGGCGCTGGGTGGGATCGGACGCGGCGATCAGGACCTTCGTCCCGTCGAGCTCGGCAGGCCGCATGGAAGTCCTCGCGATGTGAAGGGTCGAAGGCTCAGGCGAGCTGGCGGAAGTCGCGCTCGAAGTAGAGCAGGGGATCGCCGTCGCGGGCGTGGGCCCGGCTGACGTCGATGATGAAGATGGTGTGGGTGCCGCCGTCGATCCGGCTGCGCACCGGGCCTGAGAACACCGCCAGCGAGCCCAGGCGTTCGGGCGGGCGGACGCTGTCCAGCCGCCAGCCGGCGCGGTTGAAGCGCTGGTCGGCGAGGGCCGAACTGGAGAAGCGCTCGGCCTCCTGGCGGTCGTCCTGATCCAGGAGCGACAGGCTCACCGCGTCGGCGCGCAGCAGCGGATCATGCGCCCCGGCCGCCTTGCGCACGCAGAACAGGATGCGCGGCGGCTGGGTCGAGAGGCCGGTGAGGGAGCTGACCAGCAGCCCCCTCGGTTTCCCGTCGGCCCAGCAGGCGACGATGGCGACGCCCGAGGCCAGCTTGGCCAGGCCGTTGCGGAAGTTGACCTCGTCCGCCGGCGGCGGCTGGACCGTGATCGCGGGCTCGGTGTGGGCGACGAGATGCGGCGCCACGGCGGGGATCAGCCCGCCGCCCGGGCCAGGCGCGTGTCGCGCTCGGCGACCAGTTCGCGCACCAGCGGGATCAGGTCACGCCCGTAGGCGACAGCGTCCTCCAGCGGATCGAAGCCGCGGATCAGGAAGGTGGAGACGCCGAGGTCATAGTAGTCGAGCAGGGCGTCGGCCACCTGTTCGGGCGTGCCGACCAGGCCGGTGGAGTTGCCCGAAGCGCCGGTGACCGCGGCGACGCCGGTCCAGAGACGCTTGTCGAGGCGCGAGCCCTGGGCGGCGGCGTCCAGCAGGCGCTGGGAGCCGGCGTTGGGCGGCGCATGGCCAGTGGTCTTGAGGCCGGACTTCTCGCGCAGGGCGATGGTCTGCTGGACGATATCGTCGGCGCGCTTCCAGGCGGCCTCCTCGGTGTCGGCCAGGACAGGACGAAGCGACAGCGAGAAGCGGATCTGGCGACCATGCCGCGCGGCGGCGGCGCGCACGCGGGAGATGGTCTCGCGCACCTGGGCCTGGGTCTCGCCCCAGAGGGCGTAGATGTCGGCGTGCTTGCCGGCGACCGGGATCGCCTCATCCGACGAACCGCCGAAGTAGATCGGAATGTGCGGGCTCTGCAGGGGCTTCACGCCGCCGAACGCCTGGACGACGTCGTAGTACTTGCCCTTGTGGTCGAAGGGGGTCTCGCTGGTCCATTCCTGGCGGAGGATCTCGAGGTACTCGTCCGTGCGGGCATAGCGCTCGGCCTTGGTGAGGTGGTCGCCGTCCTTCTTCATCTCGTCGTCGGCGCCGCCGGTGATGATGTGGACCGCCACGCGGCCGCCGGTGAAGACGTCGAGGGTGGCGAGCTGCCGCGCCGCGATGGTGGGGGCGGTGAAGCCCGGCCGGTGGGCGATCATGAAGCCCAGCCGCTTGGTCACTCCCGCGGCGTGGGCCACCACGAGCTGGCTCTCCGGCGAGGTGGAGCCGAAGGCCACCAGGGCGCGGTCGAAGCCGCCGGCCTCGTGCGCCTTGGCGATCGTCTCGACGTAGCCGACGTCGATCGGCGGTCCCTTGTGCGGATGAATCTCGGACGCGCCGTTGGTCCCGATGAACCCGATGAATTCGACAGACATGAGTTGGCTCCGAAAAGCGTGCGGCCAAATGTCGATCATATTACTAGGAATTTGGGCGCGACGAGCGAGGAGTTCTCAAGCGGCCTATCAGCGGCGCTGATAGTTGAACGGCCTCAGGCCTCGACGAACAGGCGCGGAGAGGCCTCCTGTTCCAGCGCGCGCCTGACGGCGGGGCGGGCGCGGACCCGGGCCGCGTGGGCGTCGAAGGCCGGATAGTCGGCGGTCTCGACGCCCAGCCGTTCGGCCCAGCGGTGGAAGACCAGGGCGTAGGGATCGGCCAGGCTGTAGGCCTCGCCCAGCAGCCAGGCGCGACCGTCCTCCAGGCGCGCCTCCAGCTCGGCGTAGGCGGCCAGCATGTTCTCGCGTCCGCCGGCCCTGAGGGCGGGCCAGGCGGCTTCGTCGCGGGTGTAGCGCTCGGGCCGGCTGGTCTGGGCGAAGGAGACGTGGATGCCGCTGGCGAACCAGGACAGCAGCTCGTAGGCGCGGCCCTGCTGGACCGGATCGACCGGCAGCAGCGCCGCCTCGGGGAACAGGCCGGCGATCGTGGTCAGGACGGCGATGTTCTCGGTGATGGTCACGCCGTCCGCCACCAGGGCCGGCACCCGGCCGCGTGGATGGACCGCCAGGTACTGCGGCGTGCGCTGGTGGCCTTCGGCGAGCACGAGGCGGACGGCCTCGTACGCGGCGCCCGCCTCCTCCAGGCCGGCCAGGGCGGGCAGGGTGCATGAGCCCGCGGCGAAATAGAGGGTGATGGCCATGCGATGCGCCTTTCAGATCACGAAGAAGCCATGCGCCCCGTCGCGGCGGAGCTGTTCGACGAGGCCGAATTCCCAGTCGAGATAGGCCTGCATGGCCTCGGCGGCGTTGTCGGTGCCCTCGTAGGGGCGGCGGTAGACGTCGTCGGGCTCGGTGGTGGGCCGGGGCAGGCCGGTCTCCAGGGGCAGCCCGGCGGCGGCCCAGGCGCTCGTGCCGCCCTCCAGCGCCAGGACCTGCCGGCCGAGCAGGTCGGCGGCCTCCGGGGCCGCGAGGCGGGCGAGCGCGCCGTCGGGCGAGGTCAGCGCCAGGGTGATGCCGGGAGGCAGCGCGGCCAGGACGGCCTTGAGCCGGCTGCGCACGCCGAACCAGGCGCCGGGGACGTGGCCGCGCCGGTGCGCCGGGCTGGGGCCGAGGTCGAGCACAGTGACCTCGCCGCGGTCGAGCCGCAGCTTCAGCTCGGCGGGCGTGATGGTCGGCGTCCCGGGCAGGGGCGGCGAGGCGGGCGTCCAGGGGCCGGCGGCGAGTTCGCCGTCGAAGCCGCCCTCCAGCACATAGACTTCCCAGCCCATCTGGGCGAGCCACGAGGCGGACATGTCGGCGCGCACGGCCCGGTCGTCGGCGAGGACGATCCGCGCGCCGCGCACGGGGGCGAAGACGTCGGTCTCCTGCACCAGCTGGCCGCCCGGCGCGCTGCGGAAGCCGGGGATGTGTCCGGCTGCGAACTCCTCGGGCGTGCGCACGTCGAAGCGGTAGAGGGTGCGGTCGACGTCCCGGGCCAGCAGGTCGAGCCCGCGTGGGTCGATCCTGCGGACGCCCGCGCGGTAGGAGACGTCACGCGCCGCGGCCCGCGCCTTGGCTTCGGCGTCGGCGTCCACCTCGGGGAAGCGCTGGCCCGCGCCGTGCTCCAGGCTCTGACCGGCCAGGGTCCAGCCGATGGTGCCGTTGCGCAGGGCCATCACGGGGTTGGGCACGCCGGCGTTGATCAGCGACTGGGCGCCGATGATCGAGCGGGTGCGGCCGGCGCAATTGACGATGATCGTCGTCGAGGGATCGGGCGCGAGGGTCCGCGCGCGCAGGACGAGCTCGGCGCCCGGCACGCTGACGCCGCGTGGGATGCTCATGGTCTGGTATTCCTCGAAGCGCCGGGCATCGAGGACCACCAGGTTGGGGTTGGTCTCGATCAGCGCCTTGGCCTCTGGCGCGGGCGCGGAAGGGGTGTGGCGGCGGGCCTCCACCAGCTCGCCGAACGCCTTGCTGGCCGAGTTCACGTCCTGGAACAGCTCGAGCCCCGCCAGGCGCCAGCCGCGCAGCCCGTCTGCCAGGGCCGAGACCTGGGTGTAGCCCAGCGCCCTCAGCCGTTCGGCGGCGGCCGGGACCAGGCCCTCGTCATCGTCGTAGAGGACGACCTTCGTGTCCTTGCGGGGGATGCGGTCCAGGACTTCCAGCTCGAGGCGGCTCAGCGGCAGGCTGGCGGCGAAGAGGGGGTGATCCTTCGAGAACGGATCCTCCTCCCGCAGGTCGAGCAGGGCGATCTCGCGCCGGGTGAGCAGGTCGAGCCGGACGTCGGCGGGGGAGGTCTCGGGGATCATGCCGTGGGCTCCTGGGACGCGTCCCACAGGTTCGGAAGCGTGGTGTTGGAATAGCCGGAGATGAAGGGTTTGGGCGTTCCGGCCTCGTCATAGGTGGACCGCCGCACGGCGCCGATGTTGGCGCCGTAGACGTGGATGCTGACCGAAGCCCGGTCGTCGAAGGCGTTGGTCACCCGATGGATGTCGCCGATGCGGGGCGAGACCGCCTCGACCTGGCCGGCTTCCAGCCGGTGGACCGGGCCGCGCGGCGCCAGGCGGCCCGACTCCCGCCCATACTCCTGCGAGAGCTCGGCGCCACGCAGCACGCCGATCAGCCCCCAGACCGTGTGGTCGTGGACAGGCGTCGCCTGGCCCGGTCCCCAGACGAAGCTGACCACCGAGAAACGCTGGCGGCTGTCGCAGTGCAGGAGGTACTGGCGGTAGCGCGCCGGGTCCGGCTGGGCGAAGGCGTCGGGCAGCCAGTCGTCGTGGGCGACCAGCCGACCGAGAAGATCGCGCCCCTCCGCCAGGATCCGCGCCTCGTCCTCGCCGGCCTGGTCGACCAGGGCCGCCAGGTCGGTGACGAAGCCGCGCAGCCTGGGCAGGTTCGGGGTGGTCACAGGGCATACCTCAGGGTCACGAGCCAGGTCCGCGGGTCCGGATAGTTGCGATAGTAGACGCCCGTGCTGGGCGTGTAGGTCGCGCTGACCGGCTTGTCCGAATTGGTCAGGTTGCGCCCGGAGAGCACGACCGACCAGTGCGGATCGGGCGCCGTCCAGGTGGCGACGGCGTTGAGGAAGCCCTGGGCCGGAATGTCGTGCTGGCCGCCGGCGGACGGGATGGCGTTGGAGTAGGTCTTCGTCTGGTACTGGGCGTTGACCCCCAGGCGCAGCTCGCCCGGGATCGCCACCGGCACGACCCAGGTGACGCCGCCCGAAAGGCTCCAGCGCGGGCTGCTGGTCAGGCGGTTGCCGTCGGCGTCGACGCCGGCCCCGCCGGCCCCCTTGTAGCTGTCGTACTCCGCGAAGAGGTAGCCGACAGAACCCTGGACGTTCAGCCCCTCGGCGAGCTGAGCCTCGGTCTCCAGCTCGACGCCATAGCTGGTCGCCTGGCCCGCGTTGCCCCGGCGGCTGCCCACATAGGCGGGGTCGTAGAACGAGACCTGCAGGTCCTTGTAGTCGTTGTAGAAGACCGCGAGGTTGGCCCGCAGCCGGTGGTCGAAGAACTCGCTCTTCACGCCGCCCTCGTAGCTGGTCACCTCTTCCGGCGCGAAGGGCAGGGTGGCCAGGTCGAGGCGGGTGGCGCGGTTGTCGAAGCCGCCCGACTTGAAGCCCTGGGAATAAGTCGCGTAGGCCAGGATGTCGGGCGTCCAGGCGTACTGGATCGAGACCTTCGGGGTGATCTTCGACCACGTCTTCTCGGAGACGCCCTTGATCGACGGGGCGACCACCTGGCCGGCCAGGTTCAGGACCGCGTTGTCGAAGGTGAATTCCTTGGTCTCGTTGGTCCAGCGCAGGCCGGTGATCAGCGAGAGACGGTCGGTGATCTTCCAGGTCGCCTCGCCGAACACCGCGTAGGCGTCGGTGTTGGTGACGTTGTGGGCGCGCAGGAAGTTGTAGTTGCCGGGCGTGGTGACCGGGTTGGTCGCCTGGGCGTTGCGGCGGCTGTAACCGTCCCGCTCCACGTAGAACCGCTCGTGCAGGAAGAAGAAGCCGGTGGTTAAGGTCACCCGCTCGAACTCGCCGTTCAGCTGGAGTTCCTGGGTCACGTACTGGTCGTTGTAGTGGATCAGGTTCTTCTGGATCAGCGCCGCTTCCCCGTCGTTGTCGTAGTAGACGGGGTTGAGGTTGAAGCCCCCATAGGCGGTGATCGATTTCAGCTGCAGGGCATTGGTCAGCTTGTAGGTCAGCCGCAGCGAGCCCGAGATCTGGTCCAGGTCCTGGTAAGGCTCGACCTCAGAGAAGCTCTGTTTGTCCGAGAAGCCGCCGCCGGGTTGGCGCACCGGGATGTACGAGCGGCTGTCGCTGCGGTCGCGCAGGGCGTTCACCGTCAGTAGGGCGTCCAGCCGCGCGTTCGGCGTCCACCGCAGCTTGGCGCGATAGGCGTCGAGGGAGATGCGGTTCACGTCGTGGTTCAGCGTCGGGTTGAAGGTGACGCCGTTCCGTTCATGGCGGATGTAGGAGAGGCTTCCCGACAGCGTGTCGCTGATCGGCCCCTCGACCAGGGCCCTGACGTCGACAGCGCCGTAGTTGCCGAGGCCGACCTCGGCCTTGGCGCGGAACTGGCGGCCCGGATCGCGCGTGATGACCCGCAGCGCCCCGGCGCTGGAGTTACGGCCGTAGAGCGTGCCCTGCGGCCCGCGCAGCACCTCGATCCGCTCCAGGTCGTTGAACTCGATCATCGAGCCGATCTGGCGGGGGATGTAGACGTCGTCGACATAGACCGCGAGCACCGGTTCCTGGATCGGGTCGCTCTCGCCCACCCCGCGCAGGGAGTAGGTCTGGGTCGTGTGGCTGATGGTCACCCGGCTGATGCTGAGGTTCGGGATCTGGCCCGCCAGGTCGCGGACGTTGTCGATCTTCCGGTCGGCCAGGGTCTGGGCCGAGAAGGCCGAGATGGCGATCGGCGTGTCCTGCAGGTTGGTGGCGCGGCGTTCGGCGGTGACGACCAACTCCTCCACCGAGGCGCTCGCGTCGGCGTCTGCGTCGGCGGCCGACGCGGCCCCCGACCACGCGACGCAGGCCAGCAGGGTCGCGGTGGACGCCAGCAACGGGCCACGGCTGAAGGTGGTCTTTCTCGTATTCATCGAAACGCCCTTTCTTGAGAGGGGCGTTTTAGAATTCAGTCTTTGCGCGACAACAAACAACATTGGCTGTTTTGATCGTTAGTTTATCTATTATCAAGATCGTCAATATGAATATTGATGATCATGAATACTTAAATGTATGTCGACTTAAGCGAGGTGGCTGGAGAGGGCAGTCGACCACAGCGGCTTCACGTCCACCCTGGCGGGGATGGCGCCGAGGCTGGCGAAGGCGTCGGCGACCTGCTGCTGCGAGGCGATGGCGCGCGCGTCGATCGGGCCGAGCGTGGTGGCCTCGCTGCGCTCGCGGTGGATCGCCTGGTAGACCTCCGCCGGCACGCCGGTGGCCGCGCTCTGGGCGGCGGACCATGCCTCGGCGTTGGTCTCGGCCCAGGCGTAGGCGCGCTTCAGCCGCAGCAGGTGGTCGGTGATCGCCTCGCGCCGCGCCGGATCGTCCAGCGCCTCGTCCAGCGCGGACTGCACATAGTTGCCCGAGAGACGGCCGAGGCCCGTGGCCAGCACGCGGGCGCCCAGTCTGGCGCGCGCCAGGTGCCCCTGGACGCCGTAGATCACCCAGGCGTCGAGAGAGCCCTGTGTGAAGGCGGAAAGCCCATCCTGCGGCGACAACGCCACGGGCGTGATGTCGCCATAGGTGAGGCCGTGCTCGCCCAGCAGGCGCGCGAGGAAGAACTGCGAGGTGGTGGCGCGGACGTAGCCGACGCGCTTGCCTCGCAGGTCGGCGGCCGACCGGACCTCTGAGTCCTTCGGAACCAGGGTCACCTGGCTGTTCACGTCGCCGCGCTGCAGGGCGACGATCTTCAGGCGCGTGGAGCGGCCGGCCACGAAGATCGGCGGAATCTCGCTCATGGAGCCGATGTCGATGGCGCGGGCGTCGATGGCTTCGGTGATCAGGTTGCCGCCGGCGAACTCGGACCAGGCGATGTCGTAGGGCGCTTCGCGATCCAGGCCGGCGGCCTCGAGCAGCGTCTTCGCGCCGCCCTTGTAGCTGGCGACGCGCAGGGTGAGGCGGCCGGCCTTCGCTGCGGGCTTCGGGCCGCAGGCCGTCAGCGCCGCGGCGCCCGCGAGGACGCCGCGACGGGTGAACCGGAATGTCTGGCGCATCAGTCGAAGAGGTCCGGCTCTTCTTCCGAGACCACGTCCCAGTAGGGCTGGAAGGCGAAGATGCCGCCGACCTCGCTGCCGACCTGGCCGGCCGTGTGGCGAGCCACCTCGGGTGGCATCGGCTTGGTCCGACCGGCGGCCTCGGCGAGGAGCTGCACCTGGCAGGCGTTCTCCAGCGCCAGATAGCGCCAGACGGCCGCCTCCACGGTCTGACCGACGGTGAGGATGCCGTGGTTCTGCAGGATCACGGCCTTCTTCGGGCCTAGCGCCCTGGCGATCTTCTCACCCTCGCTGGTGTCGAGCACGACGCCGGAGAATTCCTCGAAGAGGGCGTGGTCGTCGTAGAAGGCGGCGGCGTCCTGGCTGAGCGGATCAAGCAGGCGGCCGAGGGCCGACCAGGCCTTGCCGTACAGCGAATGGGAATGGGCGGCGGCGACGACGTCGGGGCGCGCCTTGTGCAGCTCGGAATGGATCGCGAAGGCGGCGCGGTTCAGGCGCGACTTGGCCTGGGCCGGCGGCTGCACGATCTCGCCGTGGTGGTTCACCAGCATCAGGTCGGAGACGCGGATACGGCTGAAGTGGACCCCCGCCGGGTTCACCCAGAACTGGTCGGGGAATTCCGGGTCGCGCGCCGTGATGTGGCCGGCGCCGCCCATGTCGAAACCGGCGCGGGCGAACAGACGATAGCCGGCGGCCAGGCGCTGCTTTCGGAACAGGCGCTCCTGTTCGACGGTCGGCTGTTGCGGAACGGGCGCCGCGGCGTTGAAGCCGCGCTCGGGCAGCACGGTCTCGATCTTGGCTGGATGCGGGGCAGGCGTACCCACCGGATGCGGGATGGCGAGGGTCATGGATGGCGCTCCGTCAGTAGCCGCGGCTCAGATCCACCACGCCCTCCAGCGGCGCGCCGTCCCGGAACCGCCGGAGGTTCCGGGTGAACTGGGTGGCGAGGTTGCGGCGGGTGTCTGGGGTGTGGACCGAGGTATGCGGCGAGAGCCGCACGCGCGGGTGCGTGTAGTAGGGGTGGTTGAAGGGCAGGGGCTCGGGATGGGTGACGTCCAGGCTGGCCAGGCCCACGCGTCCGTCGTCCAGCGCCGCCAGCAGGGCCTCGTCGTCGATCAGCGCGCCGCGGGCCACATTGATGAGGTGCAGCCCGGGCTTGGCGTGGGCCAGCAGCTTGCGGTTCACGAGATGGAAGGTCTCGGGCGTGGCGGGCGCGGCCAGGACCACGTCGTCCGACCGCTCGAACAGTTCGCAGTAGTCGGCCACCTGCTCGACGCCGGGAGTGTCGATGGGCGCCCTGGAGCGCCGGATGGCCAGGACCTTCATGCCGAGGGCCTGGGCGCGGGGCGCCAGGGCCTCGCCGATGGAGCCGAAGCCGACCAGGCCCAGGGTGCGGCCCTGGACGAGGCCGATGGGGGTCGGCGCCCACTGTTCGAAGCGGTCGATCCAGATGTCGGGAAGCTTCTTCGTGGCCGCCAGGATCGCCGCCAGGGCGAACTCGGCCAGGGCCACCGCGGAAGACCCCCGCGCCGAGGTGACGACCGGGCCGTCGAACAGCCAGCTCGGGTAGAAGTCGATGCCGACCGAGACGAGCTGCACCCAGCGCACGTCGTAGGGCCAGCCGGGCGGCGGCACGGCGGGCAGCGAGCCGCCGGCCTTCCGGAAGGGAGCGGCGATCAGCACCTTCGCGGCCTGGGGCAACGCGGCGGGAGGCCCGACCGGCACCGGCAGGATCTCCACATCGGGCAGCGCCTCTGCGAACGAGGTGTTGAACGCCTCGTTCAGCTGGCTCGCGACGACCAGGCGGCTCATGGCTATTCCGCCGCCAGCACCCGGGGCGCGCCCCGCGCCGCCACCGCCGCGCGCAACGCGGGCAGCAGGTCGTGGCCGTACTGGATCGCATCCTCCAGCGGGTCGAAGCCACGGAAGAGGAACTTGGTGATGCCCAGGTCGTAGTATTCGAGCAGCGACTCCACGACCTGTTCCGGCGTGCTGACCAGCGAGGTCGAATTGCCTTGAGCCCCGGTGAGGGCGGCGATCTCGGTCCACAGGCGCTTGTCGCGCACCGCGCCGCCGGCGGCGGCTTCCAGCAGGCGCTGGCCGCCCCGGGCGGTGACATAACGGCTCTGGCCGCCGCGCGCTTCCTTCAGCGCCCTGGCGTCCTCCAGGATGCGCGCGGCGCGATCCCAGGCCGCCTCCTCGGTGCGGGCGAGGATCGGGCGCAGGGACATGGAGAACTTGATCTCGCGCCCGTTGGCGGCGGCGGCCGCGCGGACCCGGCCGACGATCTCCCGCGCCTGGTCCAGGGTTTCGCCGAACAGGGCGTAGACGTCCGCCTGGCGGCCGGCCACCTCCACCGCCTCGTCGGAGGCGCCGCCGAAGAAGATCGGCAGGTGCGGCTGCTGCAGCGTCTTCACCGCCGCCGGGGCGCCCTTCACGCGATAGTGCGTGCCCTCGTGGTCGAACGGCGCGTCGCTGGTCCAGGCCTTGCGCAGCACGGTGATGTAGTCGTCGGTGCGGGCGTAGCGCTCGACCTTGGTCAGGAAGTCGCCGTCGCGCTGCTGCTCCTCGTCGGAGCCGCCGGTGATGATGTGGACGGCCAGACGCCCATCGCTGAGCTGGTCCAGGGTGGCGAGCTGGCGGGCGGCCACGGTGGGGGCGATCACGCCGGGGCGGTGCGCCAGCAGGAACTTCAGGCGCATGGTCTGCGCCGCCGCGTAGGCCGCCACCTGGAAGCCGTCGGGCGAGGCGGAGTTGTAGCCGATCAGCACGCGGTCGAAGCCGGCGTACTCGTGGGCCTTCGCATGGGCGGCCAGGTAGGCCTTGTCGATCCACGGACTCTTGGCCGCGTGGGTCTCGGAGGCGTGCTGCGTGGAGATCAGGCCGAGGATCTCGAGGTCGGGCGTGTCGGTCATGGGAATGTCCGGTTCAGGCGATGATCTTGGCGAAGGCCGCTTTGCCGGCGGCGGTGAGGACGACGTCGGCCTGCGGCGTGTGGATCCGGCCGCACAGGACGTCGCGGTAGTGGCGTTGCAGCGGGTTGTGGCGCGAGAGGCCCGGATTGCCCGTGGCGGCGATGGCCTTCTCCAGGGCGGCGATGGCGTTCTCGGTCACCTGGTGTTTCACGAGACCGCCCTGGCCGGGGGCGAGGCCGCCCGCCGCGGCGGTGTCCAGCAGCACCCGGTTCTGCAGCAGCAGGCCGTCTATGGTCCCCACCAGTTCCTGGAACCGGGGCAGGGTGGAGAGCGGCGCGCCCAGGTTGGCGGGCGTGCGTTCGGTCAGCCAGCGGACGAACCAGTCGCGACCCGCCACGGCCACGGCGTTGTAGATCGCTGCCGTCAGCACGGGCGACCAGACGGCCATCGCCGGGTCCGGAGGCTGGGGCGCGGCGGGCGGCTGCGGCGACAGGGCGTGGTCGGCCGGGATCGGAGTGTCCTCGAACACGACGTCGTGGCTGCCGCTGGCGCGCAGGCCGGTGTGGTCCCAGGTCTCCTCGATGCGCCGGCCGGGGGCGTCGCGATGGACGAGGAAGCCGCCGACGCGCGGCTCGGCCTCGTCGGTCCGGGCCCAGACGATCATCCAGGTGAGGGCCGGCGAGCCGGTCGAGTAGATCTTGCGCCCGGAGAGGCTCCAGCCGTCGGCGGTCCTGCGGGCGATGGTGGCGGGCAGGCCGCCGCGCGCCGGCGTCCCGAGGTCGGGCTCCACCCGCAGGGCGTTGATGAGCGCCCCGTCCTGGATCGCGTCGCGGATCACGCGCGCCTTCAGGGCGTCGGTGAAGCCCGCGCGGCCGTCGAGCGAGGCGTGGAACAGGTACTGCATGGTGAGGACCAGCGCCGTCGCGGGTTCGCCCCGCGCCACGGCCTCGATCACCTTCAGCGCGGTCGGCAGGTCGGCGCCGCCGCCGCCCAGCGCCCTGGGCGCGGTCAGGGCCAGCAGGCCGTGCTGCCGCAGCAGTTCGAAGTTCTCGAACGGGAAGCTGGAGTCGCGATCATGCGCGGCGGCGGTGGCGGCGAAGGCGGCCGTCAGCTCCGGCAGGATCGCGTCGAGGTCCGGGTCCGCGACGGGCTTGAGGGCGACCGCCGCGCTCACGCCACGATCTCCCCGCTGGGGAAGGCGATCAGCGCGCCTTCGGCCGACGGCCGGCGTTGGCCCGCGTCGACCCCCAGTCGGGCCAGCAGGCGGGAGCGGATGTCCTGGAAGGCGGCGTCGTTGGCGCGCGGGCGCGGCAGGTCGATCCGCTCCTCGGCGGCGATGCGGCCCTGTTCCAGCACCAGCACCCGGTCGGCGAGCGCGATGGCCTCGTCCACGTCGTGGGTGACCAGCAACACCGCCGGGGCGTGCTGGCGCCAGAGCGACAGCACCAGGTCGTGCATGCGCAGCCGGGTGAGGGCGTCCAGCGCCGCGAACGGCTCGTCCAGCAACAGCAGGCCGGGGTCGCGGACCAGGGCGCGGGCCAGCGACACGCGCTGGGCCTCACCACCCGACAGGGTGGCCGGCCAGGCGTCCAGCCGATGCTCCAGGCCCACCTCGGTCAGGGCGGCCTCGGCGCGGCTGCGCGCGTCGGGGGTGCGAAGGCCCAGGGTCACGTTCTTCCAGACCCGCTTCCACGGCAGGAGCCGGGCGTCCTGGAAGACCACCGCGCGGGCGCTGGGCGTCTGGACCTCGTGGGCCGGTGCGGCGTCGATGCCGGCCAGGGTGCGCAGGAGGGTGGTCTTGCCCGAGCCCGAACGGCCCAGCAGGGCGACGAATTCGCCGCGCGCGATCTCGATGTCGAGGTCGTGCAGGACCGTCACGTCGCCGAAGCGGCGGGTGAAGTTTCGGACGCTGACGGCCGGGCTGGCGCCGGGAGCGGCCGGAGCGGCCGCGGGTTGGGACTGGCGCGCGAGGGGCGGGGCCATGCGGGAGCTCCTGCTCAGGACTTGATGATGCTGGGCCGCCAGGCGAGCGCCCGGGTCTCCAGCGTGCGGACGAGGAGGTCGGCGGCGAGGCCGAGGCTGGCGTAGACCAGCAGGCAGACCACGATGATGTCGGTCCGCATGAAGTCGCGGGCGTTGTTGATCAGGTGGCCCAGGCCCGCCGAGGCGTTGATCTGCTCGGCCACCACCAGCACCAGCAGCGAGACGCCCAGGGCGTAGCGCAGGCCGACGAGGAAACCCGGCAGGGCGCCGGGCAGGATCACGTGGCGGATCAGCTCGGCCTGGGAGAGGCCGAAGCTGCGGCCGGCCTCGACGAGGCGCGCGTCGACGCCGCGGATGCCCGAGAACAGGTTGAGGTAGATCGGAAACACCGTGGCGACGGCGATCAGGGTGATCTTCGGTGTCTCGCCGATGCCGAACCAGACGATGAACAGTGGGGTCAGGGCCAGGGCCGGGATCGTTCGCTTGATCTGCATCAGCGGGTCGACGATCGCCTCGCCCGTGCGCGACAGGCCCGCGACCAGCGCCAGCGTGACCCCGACGACCAGGCCGAACGACAGGCCCGCCAGGGCGCGCAGCAGGGAGACGGCCAGGTTGGACGGCAGCTCGCCGCTGACGGTCATCGCCCAGAAGGTCTCGGCGACGGCCGACGGCGCGGCGAGGATGCGTTCGGGGATGACGCCGGTGCGCGAGCCGAGTTCCCAGGCCAGCAGCAGGAGCAGGGGCGAGAGCCAGCGCGCATGGCTCAGCCGGATGGCCGGCAGCGCGAAGCTGGCAGGTTTTCTATCAAGCGTGACCGTGGACATCGAGAGCGCTCCGGACGACAGCGCCGGCCGGACCACGCGCTTTGCCTGATCAAGGAGGCGCTTTAACTCCTATCAATTCAATAGACATTACCTTATGGGTGCGTTTAGCAAGTCTCATAGGTGTGAGGGCGAGATGGCGGTGAACCTGCCCACGGAACTGCTGCGCAGCTTCGCGGCGATCGTGGACTCGGGCTCGATGCTGCGCGCCACCGAGCGGGTGTTCGTCACCCAGTCGGCTCTCAGCCTGCAGATGAAGCGGTTGGAGGAGACGGTGCAGTCGGCGCTGTTTCAGCGGGAGGGCCGCCGGCTGACGCTGACCCCGGCGGGGCAAACGCTGCTGACCTACGCGCGGGAAATGCTGGCGACCAACGATCGGGCCGTCTCGGCGCTGAACGGCGACGCCCTGGCGGGACCCGCGCGCGTGGGGCTGGTGCAGGACTTCGCCGAGGCGCTGCTGCCGGGGGTGCTGGCGCGGTTCGCCCAGCTCAATCCCGAGACCCAGCTGCAGGTGCGGGTCGGCGGCTCGCCGCAACTGCTGGAGGACCTGGGCTCGGACCGCCTGGACGCCATCCTCTGCATGGGCGCGGCCGACGACGTGGCGGCGGTGCGGGTGGCCCCGATGGTCTGGGTGGGGGACGCCGAGCTGGTCCGGCAGGAGGTGCTGCCGATCGCGATCCTGGAGCGGCCCTGCCGCTTCCGCGACGCGGCGCTGGCGGCTCTGGAGGCCGAGGGCCGCGCCTATCGCGTAGTGCTGGAAACGCCCAGCCTCTCGGTGTTGCGGGCGGCGGTGAACTCCGGCCTGGCGGTGAGCTGCCGGACGGCGATCTTCTCGTCCCGGGCCCTGGGCGAGGAGGAGGAAGGCCGGCTGCCGGCCCTGCCGCAGGTAGCCTATGTCCGTCACACCCGCGCCAATCCGCACCCGACGATCACACGCCTGGCCGAGCTGATGGAAACGGCGGTCCTGGCGCTCTGAGGCGCCGGACAATCCCTTACGCCGCAAGCGATTGCGGCATTCATGCCGCACTTGCGAGATAACGTTGTGTGCGGTGCGGCGCCTTCACGCGGCAGTCACACAGCCACGCTAGGGGCGGCCCCAATGCGCATCTCGCGTAGGGGACAGACCATGACCAATTTCCGCACGCGGCTGCTGGCCGCGGCCAGCGCCGTGCTGATGGCCGGCGCGGCCCAGGCGGCTCACGCTCAGGACGCGGTGGCGATCGAGGAACTCGTCGTCACGGCCCAGAAGTCGGAGCAGCGGGCCATCGACGTGCCACTGGCGCTGACGGCCTATGGCCAGGAGCGCCTGGAGGCGCTGGGCGTGCAGGACTTCAACGACCTGTCGCTGTTCACCCCCGGCTTCGAGGTGCAGGACCAGTCGCCGAACAATCCCGGCTTCGTGATGCGGGGCATCACCTCGGACTCGACCGACTCGTACTCGGAAGCCCGGGTGTCGGTGTTCCAGGACGGCGTTTCGATCTCCAAGGCCCAGGGCAGCTATGTCGAGCTGTTCGACCTGGAGCGGGTGGAGATCGCCAAGGGCCCGCAGTCGACCCTGTTCGGCCGCGGCGCGCTGATCGGCGGCGTCAACATCATCCAGGCCAAGGCCTCCACCGCCGACTATGCCGGCTACGGCAAGCTGGAAGGCGGCAACTACGGCTACTGGATGGGCGAGGGCATGCTGAACATGCCCATCAACGACGTGCTGGCCCTGCGCGTCTCGGGCCGCGCCCGCTATCGCGACGGCTATGTGAAGAACGCCCTCGGCGGCGACGGCTTCCAGTCGGTGGACACCGCGGCGTTTCGCGCGGCGCTGCGCTTCGAGCCGACCGACCGCATGACCTTCGACCTGATCGCCAACTTCCAGACGGACGGACCGACCGGCACGGCGTTCAAGTCGCGGGGTTACTCGCCGGCCGATCCGGTAACTGGGCAGGTGCTGTCCGACACCCGGCCCCAGAGCGCCGCCGCCCTGGCCGCGCCGCAGAACTTCCAGGACGGCCGGGCGCTGGGCCTGGACCGTGAGGTGCGTTCGTTCACGGGCCTGGCGACCTTCAAGCTGACCGACGCTATCAGCCTGGATTCGATCTCTGCCTATCGCCGCTACGACAGCGAGGAGACGTTCGATCCGGATGGTCTGGGACTGTCGATCCTGACCGGCCTGAACGATGCCAAGGGCGAGCAGTGGAGCCAGGAGCTGCGTCTGCGCTACGACAGCGGGGGCCGGTTCCGCGGCTTCCTCGGCGGCGGGGTGTTCAAGGCCGACGACGAGCAACGCGTGCCGCTGCAGTTCGACGAACGCATCGGCCTGGCGGTGGTCACCGGTCAGCTGAACGGCGGCGCGGCGGGCACGGGTCTTCCGGCGACCACGCCGGCGCCGGCGACCCTGTTCGGCAACACCGCCTTCACCGGCGCGCTTCTGCGGGGCCTGGTCGCCCAGCTCAGCGGCAACCGGGTGGTTCTGACCCCGGCCCAGGCCGCGGCCATCGCCGCCAACCTGCGCTCGAACCACGTGGAAGAGACCAGCAGCAGCAGCGACTTGGACTCCATCGACCTGTTCGCCGACGGCACCTTCAAGGTGACCGACAAGCTGGAGATCTCGGCCGGCGTGCGCTTCACCCGCGACGAGAAGACCACGGGCTTCGGCTCGCGCGTCGTGGGCGGGCGTAGCGTGCTGGGCGGCGCCATCGGCGCGGCGCAGATCGCCTCGGCCGGCACGCCGGCGGCCCTGGCCCAGGCGCAGGCCATCCTGGGCGCCCTGTCGCTGCCGACGGTGCAGCAGATCCCCGCCTCGGCGCTCCCGCTGTTCGGCGTGACCTTCCAGCCGACCACGAACAACGGCGACGTCACCAAGCAGGACCTGACCGATGAAGGCGTCACTTGGCGCCTGGTCGGTCGCTATGCGGCCTCGGACGACGCCAGCTTCTACGCCTCGTTCGCCCGCGGCCGCCGTCCGGAGGTGCTGGCCGCCTCGGGTCCGGGCACGCCGGGCACGCCTTCGCGGTTCCAGGCCGTCGAGGCCGAGACGGTCGACAGCTACGAGGTCGGCGCCAAGCTGGCCCTGATGGAACGGCGGATGCGCCTGGACCTGTCGGCCTATCGCTACGACTACGACAACTTCCAGACGGTGGTGCAGCAGGGCACGCTGTTCGTCATCACCAACGCCGGCAAGGCCAAGGCCTACGGCGTCGAGGCCCAGGCCGACTGGGCGGTCAGCGGCAACTTCGACCTCCTGGCCACCTATGCCTACAGCCACGCGCGGTTCGACGGCGGCGCCTATGACGGCAACCGCTTCCGCCTGTCGCCGGATCATTCGCTGTCGCTGGCGGCGGCCTTCCGCTTCCCGCTGCTGAGCGGCGAAGTGGAGGTGCGGCCGAGCTACACCTGGCAGTCGAAGGTCTTCTTCTCGGACGACAACGACCTGCCGGCGTTCCAGCAGCCGCCGCGCTCGTTCGTGGCCGACAACATCCAGGACGAGTTCCAGAAGGGCTACGGCCTGCTGAACCTGCGGGTCGGCTGGACGGCGCCGAACTCGCCCGTGGCGCTGGAGGCCTTCGTCACCAACCTGACCGACGAGGACTACATCATCGACGCGGGCAACACGGGCGACAACCTGGGCCTGCCGACCTTCATCGCCGGCGCGCCGCGCATGTACGGGGTCGGGATCAGCTACCGCTGGTAAGCGGCCGATGCGAGCGGGGCGAATGGCTCCGCTCGCCTGTCAGGAGAAACATATAACGCGTTAGGCGAACCTAGCTACGGTTGTCCTCCTCCTCTGACCCATGACCCAGGGTGGTGACGATGAACGTTCTACGGTTCGTGATGATCACGGTGGCAGGTTGGGCCGCGGCGCTCTCGGCCACAGCCGCCACCTTCTCGTTCGAATTCGCCTACGACGGGCCGGGCATAGGGGAGATCCCGGGTTCGGTGGAGCTGGTGACCAATGACTTCGTCACCGCGGACGTGCGCGTCCCCAACCTCACCAGGATCGAGATCTACCGGCTGGAGCAGTCGGACCCCGCCGCGGTCGCCCGCTACCTCGGGGCGCCGAACGACGACGTTGACCTGCTGTTCGGCGCGGGTCGCTTCGACCTGACGGCGCAGGCCTTCGACTTCACCGGCCAGCTCGTGGGGGCGGTGTCGTTCTCGGGCAGCTTCTTCGATCAACTGGGGTTGGTGTTCAATGATCCCGGCTTCGGAGAGGTGGAGACCTACTACGCCGACCTGCCTTTCAGGTTCTTCGTGGACTCCACGGCCGAGTACTCCGGCATTCCGTTCGGCTCGCTCGTCGGCTCGTCCGACGTGCTGTGGGTGATGCTGCCGGGCGACACGGGCCTGTACCGCCTGCAGGCGGCTGCAGCCGTGCCCGAGCCGGCCACCTGGGCGCTGCTGCTGGCGGGCTTCGCGGTGGCGGGCGGCGCCGTTCGCCGGGCGCGCGCGGCTTTCGGAGCGCAGCGTCAGGCGGTTGGCGCCGGCTGAGCCTGCGCCATCCTCGCGGGGTTCAGTAAGTCGATCAGTCCGCGTTGCTCAGAGAGTTGACGGAGCAGACGTCGCATCTTCGAGTTCGATCAGGCGCGCGGCTTCGTCCTCTCTACGGGCGAGTTCCTCGGCATGCTGCAGAGCCAAAAGACCGGTCCCCACAACGATGGCGTAGGAGAGCGACACCTTCCGCACGCGTCCGTTGACCAACGCCAGGTCGGAAAGATCGCTGCCCCCGAACTTGGCATGCGCAAGATTTGCGCCTCTGAACGATGCGCCCCTGAGGTCGGCCTCCGTGAAATCTGCCGACCTCAAATCGGCGTCGTCAAACGTCGCGCCGGCGAGTTGGGCCCCCTTGAAGCTGACACCGATGGCGGTGACATTGCGCGCCGACAGCCCGGGCATCCGTAGGCCCGCGAGCCGTTGCGCCAGCGGTCGCAGATCCTTCCCGTCAAGGCGGGCGGGAGCTCCCTCGCGCCCGCTCGTGCGCGCCCAGCGGTCCATTCCTTCGGCCTGTTCCAGAAGGTTGAGCGCCTCGGCGATGGCTTCCGCGGTCGGGTCGACGACGCAGTCCTTCAATCTTGCTGGCGCCAGCCCCAGCAGGTTCACATCCACACCGGTAAGGATCGCCCCCGTCAGGACGGCGCCCTCGAGTCTGGCGCCATAGAGGTCGGCGTCGGCGAGATTGGCGTTCGCCAGGTTGGCGTTTTTCAGGTTCGCGCCCCGCAGACGTGCTCCCTTCAGCGTGGCGTTGCTGAAGTCGACGGAGTGGGCGACGATTTCGCCGGTCTGATCGCCGCCTGACCGAGCGCCGGCCAGGGTTCCTGCGCCACCGATCCAGCGCAGGCCGACCAGTGCGTCGCTGGCCACCAGGACGGCCGCGCGCAAGTCGGCTTCATCCAGCACTGCGCCGGAGAGCGTCGCGCCGGAGATGTTCGCACCACGCAGGTCGGCGCGACTGAGATCCGCACCTGTGAAATTTGCTCTCGACAGGTTGGCGCAGTGCAGGCTCGTCCGTTGAAGGCGGCTTGCGATGAAGGTCGTCCCGGAAAGGTCGGCGCCGGTCAGATCCGCGTCAGACAGATCTCGTCGATCACAACGAAGACGACGGGCCACGATGAGGCGTCGGATTGCGCGCATCCCACCGCGACGTCCGCTGATGAAGGCCTCGTGCAGCCGAATGATCTGGTCGAACTCCTCCGCCCCGACTTCCTTCGGTAGAGTGAGCGCGAGACCCTTCTTCCAACTCATGGAGCGGTGTTCGCCCATGGGGCGGTACGGCCAAGTTACCGGGTGGAGCGGCGAATCGTCGCGAACGGCGTTCTCTCTGTGATCGAGGCGAGATCTCGACCTTCGTCGACGGCCTCACACGGCCGGTCGCGTTCGCCAGATTTGCGCCATAATTCGTGTGGTAGGGCGCGGGCATGAAATATCTCATGCTCGCGCTCGCCATCGTCGCCGAGGTGATAGGCACCACCGCGATGAAGCAGTCGGAGGGGTTCACCAAGCCCCTGTGGTCGGTCGTCACCTTCGTCGGCTACGCGATCGCGTTCTACGCTCTGTCGCTGACCTTGAAGAGCATCCCGACCGGCGTGGCCTACGCCATCTGGTCGGGCGTCGGGATCGTGCTGATCTCGTTGGCCGCCTGGCTGTTGCAGGGCCAGAAGCTGGACGCCCCCGCGGTGGCGGGCATGGCCCTGATCATCGCGGGGGTCGTGGTGATGAACGTCTTCTCGAAGGCCGCCGCGCACTAGGCGCCGTCAGGCGGCCGCCCGACGTCCGGTGCGGGACCGCAGGGTCGCGCCGGCCAGGCCGAAGCCGAGGATCATCAGCGCCCAGGCGCCCGGTTCGGGGACCGCGCCGGGCGTGGCCACGGACGGCGCGAAGGCGAAGCCCGCGAAATCCGCGAAGGGCACGGGCGCGCCATCGCCGCTGGGGTTATAGTCGAGCCGTCGGGACGCGCCGGGCAGGAGATTGCCGGTTTGCATGTCGAACTGGCCGAGGATGGTCTCGCCCGCCTGACCCCGGAGCGCCGCCCAGAAGCCGCCGTCCGGATCGAACCCGAACCCGCCGAAGTCGGAGAGCGGAATGGGCGCGGCGCCGCCGGAGAAGTTCTGATCGAGTCGGAAGGCCTTGCCCAACACCAGGTTGCCCGTCGTCGTGTCGAACTGGCTGATGAGCGTCTCGCCGGCCTGGCCGCGCAGCGCCGCCCACAGATTGCCGGTGGCGTCGAAGGCGAAGCCGGCGAAGTCGCCGAGTGGAATGGGCGCGGAACTGCCGGCGCCGTTCTGGTCGAGCCGGACGGCGGCGCCGGGCACAAGATTGCCGGTGCCCGTGTCGAACCGGCCGATGATCGTCTCGCCCGCCTGGCCGGCGAGCGCGGCCCAATAGCCGCCGTCCGGCGCGAAGGCTCCGCCGCCGTAGTCACTCAGCGGGATGGGCGCGGCATTGCCGGAGAGGTTCTGATCCAGGCGGAAGGCCTGTCCGGGCACGAGATTTCCCGTATCCGTGTCGAACTGCCCGACGATCGTCTCGCCGGCCTGGCCGGCGAGCGCGGCCCAGTAGCCGCCGGCGGGATCAAAGGTTCCGCCCCCGAACTGCCCGAAGGGAATCGGAGCGGCGTCGCCCGAGAGGTTCTGGTCGAGCAGGCGGCTGGCGCCGAAGACGAGGTTTCCGGTCGAGAGGTCGTACTCGGAAACGCGGGTGGCGCCGCTGGTGTCACGGGTGAAGCCGAAGACCGTGGCGGCGGCCGCGGGCGCGGCGATCGCCAGCGCCGCCGCTGCGCAGGCCACGAGGCGCAGGCCGGACCGCCAGCCGCGCACACGCGCGGCACGGCCCTCGACGCCGGTCGAGTTCTCTTGATTATGCATGATGTTCACCACCCCACAGATCGTCTGGCGCGAGCCCCGGGTTCGGGAGGGGGCTCGCTCCGCCCCGTTCAGTTAACGGAGCCTGGCGGCCGAGGCGCGGCGTTGAGCGAACCCGGATGAGGCGATTTGGGAACAGTCCGCGCGGCCTCAGCCTCGCATGGAGAGGAATTCCAGTTGGTGGCCTTCGGGGTCGCTGACGAAGGCGATGCGCATGTCGCCGATGTCGAACGGCGCGCGGTCGCCGGTGGCGCCGCACGCCACGGCGTGGGCATAGGCGGCGTCGACGTCGCGGACGTAGAGCCCCAGGGGGCCGTGACCGCTGCCCACGGCGATGGGGCGGTCGTCCTTGTTGTAATAGAGCACCAGGGAGAAGCCGCCCGCCGGCTCGCCCGGGAAGGCCAGCACCTTCTCCACCAGCATCGGCAGGTCGATGGTGCGGGTGACCGCCAGGCCCAGGGCGCGCTCGTAGAAGGCGGTCATGGCCGCCACGTCGCGGACCACGAACTTCACCAGGCCGAAGCGCATAGACGGGGCGGTGGTCGCGGCGGCCGTCGCGGCGGGCTGGGTCTCGGTCATGGTTCGGCTCCGTCTCCTGTGTGCTGGCGGACGCTGTTACACGAAGAGCGCACCGAATCTTCGAAAAATCTCCATCCAGGCGAACGCTGGTAGCCGGAACCTCCGAAGCGCGCGAAAGTGGCGGTCTGGGAGGGAACCCCGAAGATGGGCCCATGGATACTGATCGCCGCGGCGGCCGCGCCGCCGGCGGCTGTCGAGGCTGTTCGCTCGGAGGCTGCCCGGCCGGAGGCGGGGCAGGCCGCGCCCGAACGCGGCGTGATCGCCTATCCGCCGGCGTTCTTCGCCGACGCGCGGCCGGTCAGCGCCTACGACATGGTCCTGCGGTTGCCGGGCTTCACCTTCGACAAGGGCGTGACGGTGCGCGGGCTGGCGGGCTCGACCGGCAATGTCCTGATCGACGGCCAGCCGCCGGTGTCGAAGAACGACGCCCTGGACGAGATCCTGAAGCGTATCCCGGCGGCGGGCGTCGAGCGGGTGGAGCTGATCCGCGGCGGAGCGCCCGGCATCGACATGGAGGGCCGCAGCATACTGGCCAATGTGGTGCGCAAGCAGACGGCGGGTTTCCGGGCCGCGGTGATGCCGGGTCTGTACGCCGTCTACGACGGGCGGTGGCTGCCGGGGATCCGGGCCGAGGCGCAGTGGCGCTGGCCGGGCGGGCGCTCGGCCGAGTTGGCGCAGGTGTACGGAACGGGCCCCAACGACGAGTTCGGAGACGGACGGCGCGTGCGGGTCAACGCCGACGGGACGACGCGGCTGCGCTCCAAGGTCGAGGCCGACGCCTACGGCCTGCGCGCCTGGACGACCGGCGCCTACGAGACCCCTCTGTTCGGCGGCCGGGCGCGGGTGAACGGGGCGCTGATGTGGACGCCGGCCGACGTCGAGATCTACGACCGTTACGTCGGCGCGAACGGGCTGGAGTATGAGTTCGACGACATCCGGCGCTTCCAGGCCGAATTGGGCGGGCGGTTCAACCGCAGCTTGGGCGAGCGACTGACGGTCGAGGCGGTGGGCTTCCACCAGTGGAACAACCAGACGACGGGGGTGGAGTTCTCGGCCCCCGGGCTGACGCGTGACTTCCTGCTGGATCGGGAGTCGACCGAGGCGGTGGGCAAGGTTCACTTCCGCTTCCGCGCGCGGCCGTCGCTGACCCTGGAGGCGGGTGGCGAGGGGGCCCTGAACCGGCTCGACAGCGAGACGACGCTCAGCGTCAACGACCGGCCCGTGGTGGTGCCCGCGGCGAACGTGCAGGTGAGGGAGCGGCGGGGCGAGGTCTTCCTGAAGGGCGCCTGGCGGCCGTCGACCACCCTGACCCTGGAAGCCGGCGTGCGACAGGAGATGTCGCGGGTGACCTCGAAGGGCGACGTCCTGCTGGAGAAGGACCTCAGCTTCACCAAGCCGCGCGCGGCGCTGACCTGGGCTCCGGACAAGGCGACCCAGGTGCGGCTGCGGATCGAACGTGAGGTGGGACAGCTCAACTTCGATGACTTCGTCGCCTCGCCCAACGTCGCGAACACCGGGACGGTGGTGGCGGGCAACCCCGACCTGACCCCGCAACAGGCCTGGGTCTACGAGGCCGCGTACGAGCGTCGGTTCTGGGGCGCGGGGGCGGCGGTGCTGACCGTGCGCCACTTCGAGATCACCGACGTGGTGGACCGCGTGCCCATCCTCTCGCCCGCCGGTGTGATCCTGGCTGATGCGCCGGGGAACATCGGGGCGGGGACCAAGGACGAGGTTCAGGCCAGCCTGACCGTGCCGCTGGACCGGTTCGGCGTGAAGGCGGCGCAGTTGCGCGGGCAGGTGACGCGGCGCTGGACCAAGGTGGACGACCCCCTGCTGGGTGGCACGCGGGAGATCTCGGCGGCTCGGCCGGTGGACTGGGAGGCGCACTTCACTCAGGACCTGCCGCAGTGGAAAGCGACCTGGGGCGTGGACGTCCTGGGAGGCTGGCGAGAGCGCTCATTCCGGCTGGCAGAGATCGAGACGCGGAAGTTCTCGCCCTGGGTCGTGGTCTATGGCGAGTACAAGCCGCGCCCGGACTGGATCATCCGGCTGGAGGCGCTGGGCGTCTCCAGCCGCAATGTCCGGCGCATCCGCGAGGTCTACGCCGGGCCGCGCAACCTGCGCCCACTGGACTACACCGATGTCCGCAGCCTGGAGTGGGACGGCAGCCTCTACCTGCGGGTGCGCAAGCTGTTCGGCGGCTAGCGGGCGGGGGTCAGCTTCATCACCACCTCGGCGTCGGCCTCGACCGCCGCGCGGGTGTAGCGCAGCGGCACGTAGCTGCCCGCCGCCCACAACGGGAAGAGGTCGCGGTAGTGCGGACTCATCGGGTCTCCCGACTGGCCGGGGGTGTTGATGGCCATGGAGTTGTCCCAGGCCCCCACGTCGATCACCAGGCGCACCGAGGCTCCGGCGGTCTGCACGAAGTCGGTGGTGCGCCAGCCGGCGGCGCGCGGCGTGGATGGCGAGCCGGCGACCTCCAGGGGCCCTACGGTCATCTGGGCCGCGAGCTCGGCGTCGGCCATGGCGGCGGCAGCGGGGACGAAGGTGGCGTGGTGCAGGCGGCCCCAGCGCCAGGTGGCGACGTCGGGCCCAAGGCGACCCTTCAGCTCTCCCACCGCGTCCGCGAGGCTGGAGAGCAGGATCGGATCGCGAACCTTGGCGGGTTGGCCTTCCAGCCACGTCAGGATCGGGTCGGGCGAACCGGCGCCGATCAGCGCGGCGGCCTCGGGCTTGAGCGCCGCGCCGGCCACATGACGGCCGAGGTGCTTGACGACCCAGGTCTCGTAGATGGCGGCTGGCGCGCTGTCGCGATGCTCGTCGGCGTTCCAGCCCTGGAGCAGGCCCAGGGCTCGGGCCACGGCGGGATCGGACGATGACAGGCCCTGGACCAGCGCCACGCCCCGGCGGGCCTGGGCGCTGACCGTGTCGACCTGCAGGGCCATGGAGTCGGCCAGGGTCGATTTCGGATTGGCCGCCAGCACCTCGTGGATGCGGTCGCTGCGGGTCGGGTCCGACCACTCGTAGCCGAGCTGGCGCTTGGTGCGCGGATAGGCCGGCTCGGCAGGGATGTTCATGGCGTTGGCGGTGGCGAAGAAGCCGGCGGCGGGGTTCCTGGAGGTCGGCAGGTCGCCGTCCCCGAGGAAGCCGGCCCACTCGTAGCGGCCGTCGCCGGGAACGGGGCTGAGGCCGTCCCAGTTGGGGCGCACGGGCGTGCGGCCGGCGGCGGACCAGCCGGTGTCGCCGTGCACGTCGGCGTACACGAGGTTCAGCGGCGGGGCGCCCCAGCGGTCGCGGGCCAGCTGGAAGTCGCTCCAGGACTTGGCGCGCCAGAGGCGGGATGAGCCGTAGTAGCCGGCGAGGCCCGGCTCGTTCCAGATCGTGCGCAGGGCGAAGGCGCTGCCCTTCTTGGCGTCCTCGAAGACCACCGGGCCATGGCGGGTGAACTTCAGCTCGACCTCGCGCGGGGCCTCGCCCTTCACCTCGACGGTCTCGCGGATCACCCGCATCGGCTCCAGGCCGCCTTTGTAGCGGTAGGCGTCGCCCTTGGTGCGGTAGGCGTAGAGGTCTTCCTGGTCGATGTAGAAGATCGTCAGGCCGAACGCGGCGGTCCCGTTGTGGCCCAGCGAGACGCCGGGCAGGGCGGGCTCGCCCGCGCCGATGATGCTGAGGCCCGGCGCGTCCAGGTGGGCGATGTACCGCAGCGACGGGGCGCCCAGGGCGCGGTGCGGGTCGTTCGCCAGGATCGGGCGGCCGGTGGCGCTGCGCGACGCATCGATCACCCAGTTGTTGGACCCCTCGGGCGCACGCGCGGCGATCACCTGGTCGAGACTGGCGACCGCGGTGGTCTTCTGGGCCTTCGCGAGCTCGGCGAAGCTGACCTGTTCGGTGGCGCGGACGTAGTCGTTCAGCACGCCGGCGGGGACGTCGCAGGGATCGAGCCCCTTGGGCAGCACCACCTTGTGGGCGGGCTGCAGCTTGCGGCGCAGGGTGTCGGCCTCGAAGCCGCCGGCGCAGATCGCCCGGGCGCGGGCCACCTCGGATGCGACGTTGCTGACCAGGGCGTGGCTGCGGATGCGCAGGATGTCTTCCGGATTCCAGGTCTCGGGCTTGCTGTCGGTGAGCGCGAACTCAACCGGCAGGGCGCGCTTGCCGGCACGGACGTCGGCCACATAGGCGTTCACGCCGGCGGCGAACGCCTCCACCGCCTCGCGGCCCAGCGGGTCGTAGCTGGCCCACTCCGTCTCCATGTCGCCCCGATAGAGGAAGAGGCGCGCGGCGCGGTCCTGGGCGACGTAGGCCGGGCCGAAGCTGGCGGAGAGGCGGCCCAGCCCCCGCTTGCGCCAGAGGTCGATCTGCCAGAGCCGGTCGCGGGCGGCGTTCCAGCCCTGGAGGAAGAACGCGTCGCGGGTCGAGGCGGCGTAGATGTGCGGGATGCCCCAGCGGTCGACGATCAGTTCGGCGGGGGCGGACAGGCCCGGGACCGGGGCGGTCTCCTGGCGGACGGCGGTGGAAACCTCGGCCCGGGCCGCGGCGGCCCCCATCAGCGCCAGCACCATCGCGGCGCCGGCCGCCAAACCCATACGCGTCATACCTGTCTCCCGATCGATCGACCGATAATGGACGAAGCCGGGGGGGCGCGTCACCTCCCTGCTTGCGCTTCCGCGCACGTCACCCGCTAGGGTCGGCGCGCCATAGGAAGGGGATTCCACACATGATCGGCTACGTGACCATCGGGACCAACGATCTCGAAAAGGCCAAGACGTTCTACGACGCGGTGCTCGCGCCGCTCGGCGGCAAGCGCACCTTCGCCAACGGCGACCGGATGCAGTTCTACGGCGGTGGCTCGACGCCGGGGATGATCGCCATCAGCAAGCCCTACGACGAGCAGCCTGCGACCAGCGGCAACGGCAGCATGTTCGGCTTCCCGGCGACCTCGACCGACCAGGTGGACGCGGCCCACGCCGCCGCCCTGGCGGCCGGCGCCACCTGCGATGGCCCGCCCGGCCAGCGCATGCCGACCTTCTACGGCGCTTACTTCCGCGACCTGGACGGCAACAAGGTCTGCGTCTTCAAGATGGGCTGAGTCAGCTCGCCCCCGGGGCCGTCGTGGCCACGGGGGCGACACGCCAGACGATGCCGCCGACGTCGTCGGCGACCAGCAGGGCCCCCTTGCCGTCGACCGCCACGCCGACCGGCCGGCCCTGGATCTTGTTCTCGCCGTTGAGGAAGCCGGTGAGGAAGGCCTCGGGCGGCATCTGGGGACGGCCCCCGGCGAACGGCACGAAGACCACCCGATAGCCATTGAGCGGCTTCCTGTTCCACGAGCCGTGCTGGCCGATGAAGGCGCCGCCCCGATACTTCGCCGGGAAGGCCGCGGCGCGGTAGAACGTCAGGCCCAGTGAGGCGGTGTGGGGGCCGAGGCCGTAGTCGGGCTTCAGCGCCTTGGCCACCATCTCTGGCCGTTCCGGTTTCACCCGCGCATCCACGATCGTGCCCCAGTAGCTGTAGGGCCAGCCATAGAAGCCGCCGTCCCTGACGCTGGTCAGGTAGTCGGGCGGCAGATCGCTGCCGATCTCGTCGCGTTCGTTGGATACGGTCCACATGACGCCGCTGGCGGGCTCGAAGTCGAGACCGTTCGGGTTGCGGATGCCGGTGGCGAAGAGGCGCTTGGCGCGCGTGGCGACGTCATACTCCCAGATCGCGGCGCGGCCTTCCTCGGCGGCCATGCCGTTCTCGCCGATGTTCGAATTGGACCCGACCGTGGCGTAGAGCTTGGAGCCGTCGGGACTGGCGACCACGTTCTTGGTCCAGTGGTGATTGATCGGCCCGCCGGGCAGGTCGAACACGGGCGTTCCGGCGCCCGGAACCTCGGTCTGGCCGGGCCGGTAGGGGAAGCTGACCACGCCGTCGGCATTGGCGACATAGAGCGTGTCCCCAGCCACGGTCATGCCGAAGGGCGACTTCAGGCCGCTGGCGAAGACGGACTTCGTCTCGGCGATCCCGTCGCCGTCGGCGTCGCGCAGCAGGGTGATGCGGTCGGCGCTTGGCACGACCGATCCGGCGCGCTTCATCAGCATTTTGGCGAAGAAGCCGCGCAGGCCGCCGTCGTCCTTGGCGCCCTCCGGCTTGGGCGGCGCGGCGGACTCGGCGGCCAGCACGTCGCCGTTCGGCAGGGTCAGCAGCCAGCGCGGGTGGGCGAGCCCCTCGGCGAAGCGGACGACCGTGAAGCCTTCAGGCGCGCGCGGCGCGGCGCCGGCGGGCCAGCCGACCACCTCAGGCACGCCGACGGTGGGGATCAGGCTCTTCTGAGGCGGCGGCAGTCGGGGCTCGGGACCGAAGCCGAAGAACGGGTCGTTCGAACCGGCGGAACTGCACGAGGTCAGGAGGACGAGGGTCGCTGCGGCGGCCAGCCAACGGGTCTTCATGACGACCTCCCGGGATCGATTTATCGCTCAACGCTGACGCCACGGCGCCGTTGCGCCGCCGTGGGAAACCCGATGCAGTGCCCGCCGAGGAAACGAACAAGAGGCGGGCATGGACCTGACGCTCACCCCAGAACAGGAAGCGTTCCGCGAAGAGGTGCGCGCCTTTCTCGAGGCGCACAAGGGCGAGCACGAGCATGGCGCGCCGAAGGACCCGAAGGCCTGGCAGAAGCTGCTGATCGCCAACGGCTATGCGGCGCGGACCATCCCGAAGGCCTACGGCGGCTATGGCGCCGAGCCGGATATCCTGAAGAGCCGGATCATCGCCGAGGAGTTCATCGCGGCCGGCGCGCCGCGCGGCATGTCGGGGCAGGGCATCTCGATGCTGGTCCCCACGCTGCTGGAAGTGGGCAGCGAGGAGCAGAAGACCCGCTGGATCCCGCCGACCCTGGCCGGCGACATCATCTGGTGCCAGGGCTACTCCGAGCCGGGCGCGGGGTCGGACCTCGCCAATCTGCAGACCAAGGCGGTCGAAGATGGCGACGACTTTCTGATAAGTGGTTCGAAAATATGGACTTCCACCGCCGCGCAGGCCCAGATGATGTTCTGCCTGGTGCGCACCGAGCCGGACAAGCCCAAGCACGAGGGCATCTCTTACGTCCTCTTCCCGATGAGCACGCCGGGGATTGAGGTGCGGCCGCTGAAGACCATGACCGGTCAGGCCGAGTTCAACGAGGTGTTCTTCACCGACGTGCGCGTGCCGCAGGCCAATGTGGTCGGCGGGCGCGGGCGCGGCTGGCAGGTGGCCAACACCACGCTGAAGCACGAGCGCGGGATGCTGGGCGATCCCAACGCCACCGAGGCGCGGCTGGCGACCCTGATCGAGTTGATGAAGACCGAGACGGTCGATGGGCAGCGGGTGATCGACAACCCCATCTTCCGCGACCGGCTGATGCAACTCCAGGCGCGCGTGCTGGCCATGAAGTTCAACGGCCTGCGCACCATGACCGACGAGACGGCGGGGCTGGCGCGGCTGGTGGTGAAGCTGCAGGGCTGCGAGCTGAACCATCAGGTCGCGGCGCTGGGCATCGACGCCCTGGGCGAGCTGGGCATCCTCTACCACGACGGGCCGCACCTGCGGGCCAAGGGCCGGTGGCAGTGGAACTACATGTTCGACCTCGGCCTGATCATCGGCGGGGGCACGGCCCAGATCCAGAAGAACATCATCTCGGAGCGCGGGCTGGGCATGCCTCGCGAGCCGAAGGCCGTGGAGGCGTAAGGCGATGCGGTTCGCGCTCTCTGAAGACCAGGTGCTGCTGCAGGACAGCCTGAAGCGCGCCCTGGCCGACCTGTCGCCGCTGGACCGGGTGCGCAAGTACGCCGACGGGGGCGAGACCCACGCGCCCGACATCTGGGCAGGCCTGGCCGACCTGGGCCTGCCGGGCCTGATTGTGCCCGAGGAGCACGGCGGGCTGGGCCTGGGGCTGCTCGAGGCGGCGCTGGCGGCCGAGGCGCTGGGCCGGGCGGTGGCGCCGACGCCGTTCCTGAGCACGGCGGTGCTGGCGCCCCTGGCGCTACGGCTGGCCGGGGACGGCGACGTGCAGCGGGACCTGCTGCCGAAGATCGCGGCGGGCGAGCTGACGTTCGGGGCGGCCATCGCCGAGCCGATCGCCGGCGCGCGCGACGACGCGGGGGTCACCTCCACCGGCGGTGCGTTGACGGGCAAGGCGCTGTTCGCGCTCGACGTGGCCGGCGCCGACCGGCTGCTGGTGGCCGACCGGTCGGGCGGGTTGCATGTGGCGCGCGCGGCGTCGGGCGTGGAGGCCATGCCGTCCATCGACGCCACGCGGCCGCTGTCGGAACTGCGGTTCGACGGGGCGGCGGCGCAGGCGCTGGCCTCGAACCAGGCGCTGGACCGCCTGCGCGATGCGGCCTGGGTCCTGCTGGCCGCCGACACCCTGGGCGCGGCGCAGGCGATGCTGGACACGGCTGTCGCCTATGCCAAGGAGCGGAAGCAGTTCGGCCGCACGATCGGCAGCTTCCAGGCGGTCAAGCACCTGTGCGCCGAGATGGCGGCCGAGATCGAACCGGCGCGGGCGCTGGTCTGGTACGCGGCCTACGCCTTCGATCACGCGCCGGACGAGGCCTCGCTGATGGCGGCGCACGCCAAGGCGCACCTGTCGGAGATCGGCCGGTTCGTGGCGCGCACGGCCACCGAGGTGCACGGCGGCATCGGCATGACCGACCTCCTGGGCCAGCACTACTGGTTCAAGCGGATCGGCCAGAACCGGCAGCTGCTGGGCGGGCCCGAGAAGGTGCGCGAGATCGCGGCGCGGCTGCAGGGCCTGGCGGCGTAGTGGAAAGGACGAGGGCGATGGCTGACGGTTCTGTGCAGGGTGAGATCCAGGACCGCTACGCGGCCGTGCGGGCGGTGTTCGAGGACAACCTCATCAAGGGCGAGGACATCGGGGCGGCGTTCTGCGCCACGGTGGACGGCGAGACGGTGGTCGATCTCTGGGGCGGCTTCGCCGACCCGGCCCGGACGCGAGCCTGGGAGCGGGACACCATCGTCAACGTCTACTCGACCACCAAGACCATGACGGCGCTGACGGCGCTGCTGATCGCCGACCGGGGCGAGCTCGATTTCGACGCGCCGGTGGCGAAGTACTGGCCCGAGTTCGCGGCGAACGGGAAGGAAGGCGTGACGGTCGCGCACCTGATGAGCCACTCCGCCGGGCTGTCCGGCTGGCGCGAGCCGATCACCAACGACGATCTCTACGACTGGGAGAAGGTCACCGCGCTGCTGGCCGCCCAGGCGCCGTTCTGGGAGCCGGGGACCGCGCCGGGCTACCACGCGATCACCCAGGGCTATCTGGTCGGCGAGGTGTTGCGGCGGATCACCGGAAAGTCGCTGGGCACGGTGTTCCGCGAGGAGATCGCCGAGCCGCTGGGCGCCGACTTCTGGATCGGCCTGCCGGCGTCGGAGGACGACCGCGTCGCCGAGCTGCTGCCCCCGCCGGCGGGCCAGTCCCAGGCCGAGGTGCGCAACCAGACCGAGGTCCAGCGCAACATGGCCACCAATCCCGGCATCGACGTCTCCAAGACGAAGACGCGCGGCTGGCGCGGAGCCGAGATCCCCGCGGCCGGCGGCACGGGCAACGCCCGCTCGGTGGCGCTGGTCCACACCATCCTGGCCAACGGCGGGGTGGCGAAGGGCAGGCGCTTCATGTCCGAGGCCGGCTGCCGCAAGGCGCTGGAGCTGAAGAGCGAGGGCAAGGACCTGGTGCTCGACACGCCCGCGCGGTTTGGCCTGGGCTTCGGCCTGTCGGGCGGAATGCTGCCTTTCCCGAACGCCGACACCATCTACTGGGGCGGCTACGGCGGCTCGCTGATCATCATCGACATGAAGGCGCGGACGACCTTCGCCTACGTCATGAACAAGATGGCCGGCACCACCCAGGGCGACATGCGGGCGCTGGGCCTGTCGATGGCCATGTGGACGGCGATGGGGACGATCTAGAGCCTCGGTGACGGCACGGCGATCGGCGTTTCTCCTCACCCGGAGGGGGAGGAGAGATTGCTGGGTTTGACGTTAGCGCTTCACGTGCTCGGGTTTGCCCTTGCGAGGCGTGGACGCCATCTTCTCGAGCTCCTTCTCGGTCATCGACAGCATGGACCTGGACGCGCCCTTGAGATCCTTCTTGGGCGTGTCGCCGCGCTTGGCGGAGAGGGCGGCGCCGGCGGCCTTCTGCTGGGCGGCGGATTTGGCGGGCATGGTTGTCCTCCTGGCTTTCCCGCGCGAGGTTGCGGGCGCCGAGTGAACCCGCGGCGGGCCGGCGGGTTCATGGCGAAGCATGACGGGAAGCAAGGTGACGGACGAGGCGCCGGCGACGACGACGCGGAGCGAGGCCTGGACCCGGCTGCGGGCCCGTCTGCGCGCGCTGTATCACGGGAAGTCGCCGGGGGCCGTGCGCTTCCGCCTGTGGGTGATCGTGATCGACATCCTGTCGATCGGCTTCTTCATCGCCGCGCCGTTCCTGCGCGACTATCCGGCCTACCTCTACATCGACTACGCGGTGGCCCTGGTCCTGGCGCTGGAGATCACCGCGCGGGCGCTCAGCTATCGCAGCCTGAAGGCATGGATCACCCGGCCGAACACCTGGGTCGACCTCTTCGTGCTGACCACGCTGCTGTTCCCGCTGTGGCTGTTCAACCTGGGCTTCCTGCGGGTGCTGCGGCTGTGGTCGCTGGTGCACTCGGAGTTCATCTGGGAGACGATCGGCCGCCGCTACGACGACACGCGGGTGGAGGACGTCAGCCGCACGCTGGCGACGCTGGTCACCTTCGTCTTCGTGGCCACGGGGTTCGTCTATACCAGCTTCGCGCGCACCCACCCGGGGATCGGCGGCTATGTGGACGCGCTCTACTTCACGGTCACGACCCTGACGACCACGGGCTTCGGCGACATCACGTTGCCGGGCGCCTGGGGGCGGCTGCTGACCATCGTGATCATGTTGTGCGGGATCACCCTGTTCGTGCGGCTGATCCAGACGCTGATCAAGCCGCACAAGGTGAAGTTCATGTGCGACACCTGCGGTCTGATGCGGCACGACCCGGACGCGGTGCACTGCAAGGCGTGCGGCCGGCTGCTGAACATCCCGAACGAGGAATAGTCGTGCGCCGGACGGCCTGTTCGCGGGCATCGTCACGCCCCCTTCGCAATTGCTTTAGAAATCTGTGACCTGATCGCAACCCTGGCGCGCGTGGGGCACGCCGGGACGGGGGCCACCAGGTGGCGGGGCACGACAGCCAGACGGCGTCGCTGGGCCCGGGATCGGTCGATCTCGGCGCGATACTCGACGCGTGGCCCGACTGCGCGCGGGTGCTCAGCCTGTCCGGCGAGATCCTGCACGTGAACCCGGCCGGCCTGGCGCTGTGCGAGACCCCCCTGGAGAAGATGCGCGGCCAGCAGTGGCCGCTGCTGTGGCCGCCCGAGGCGCGCGCGCCGATGCAGGACGCCATCGCCGCCGCCGCTCAAGGGCGGGTCGGCAGCTTTCGCGGCTCGTGCCTGACGGTCACGGGCCGGCACCTGCACCTGGACACCGTGGTGACGCCGGTCCGCGACGCGGGCGGCGCGATCGTGCGTCTGCTGGCCGTGTCGCGCGACGTGTCGGGCGCCTTCGAGTCCCAGGCCTTCCTCGAAAGCCTGATCCGGCTGTTGCCGAACCCGATCCTGGCCAAGAGCGCCCGCGATGGCCGCTACGTGTTGATCAACCACGCGGCGGAGGAGGCGTTCGGCATCTCCAGCGCCCAGTTCATCGGCAAGGACGCCTACGAGCTGTTTCCCGAAGGCGAGGCCCGGGGCTTCGCGGCGGAGGATGCCGAGGTCATCGCCTCGCGCCGGACCCGGGTGTCGGAAGACGAGCCGATCACCACCCGCGCCGGCCTGCGCTACTTCACGACCAAGAAGTTCGCCACCTACGACGGCGGGCAGGCGCTGCATCTCGTCACGCTGGGCGAGGACGTGACCGAGCGGCGCGAGGCGGCGATGGCGCTGAAGGCGGCGCTGGCCGAGGCCGAGGCGGCGAACCGGGCCAAGAGCGAGTTCCTGGCCAACATGAGCCACGAGATCCGCACGCCGCTGAACGGCATCGTGGCGGGCGCGGACATGCTGGCCCGCTGCGATCTGGACCCCAGGGCCGGCGAGCTGGTGGAGATCATCGCCTCGTCCGGCGCGACGCTGGAGCGTCTGCTGTCCGACATCCTGGACCTGGCGCGTATCGAGGCCGGCCGAATCGATATCGAGGCCACCGACTTCCACCTGGGCGAGCTGGTCCGCTCCGCGGCGGCGCTGGCGCGGCTGCAGGCCGACGAGAAGGGCGTGGCGGTGCGGATCGAGGTGCGGCCGGAGGCGGACCGCGCCTTCAGCGGCGACCCCTACCGGATCCGCCAGGTGCTGACGAACCTGCTGTCCAACGCCGTGAAGTTCACCGAGCGGGGCGAGGTCGGGATCGCGGCCGAGGTCCTGACCGGCGGCCGGGTGCGGGTGTCGGTGAGCGACACGGGCATCGGCTTCCGGCCCGAGATGAAGGAGCAGCTGTTCGGCCGCTTCCAGCAGGCGGACGGCTCGATCACCCGCCGGTTCGGCGGCACCGGCCTGGGCATGACCATCAGCCGCGAGCTGTGCGCGCTGATGGGCGGCACGCTGGACGCCGAGGGGCAGGAAGGGCGCGGCGCGCGGTTCTGGTTCGAGCTGCCGCTGGTGGCTTGCGCGGGGGTGACCACGGCCGAGGCCGCGCCATGCGCCGAGGCCCCCGACCGCCCCCTGCGGGTGCTGCTGGCCGACGACCATCCGACCAACCGCAAGGTCATCGAGCTGATGCTGGAAGGGCTGGCCGAGATCGTCAGCGTCGAGAACGGCGCCGAGGCGCTGATGGCCATGGGCACGGACATCTTCGACGTGGTGCTGATGGACATGCAGATGCCGGTGATGGACGGCCTGGAGGCCACCCGCCGGATCCGTGAGACCGAGGCGGCCGCCGGCCGGCCGCCGACGCCGCTGATCATGCTGACCGCCAATGCGCTGCCCGAGCACGTGGCGGCGAGCCTGGCCGCCGGCGCGGATCGCCACCTCGAGAAGCCCGTGACCTTCGGCGAACTGGTCGAGGCGATGAACGAAGCCCTGGCGGTGGGCGAGGCGCGGATGGCGGCGGCGGGGTAGGCCCCGCGCGCCGCACTCAGCCGTCGTCTTAGAAGTCCATGCGGACGCCGACCCGGATCACGCGTCCGAGGACGTCGTAGAGCGAGCGGTTGGTCTGGACGTAGCCCACGGTGTTCTCGGCCCCGAGGTTGGCCGGGTTGGCGGTGAGCGGCGGGTCGGTGTCGAACAGGTTGCGCACCGAGATATAGGCCTCGCCGGTCGCGCCCGAGACCTCGAAGCCATAGTTCACCGCGAGGTCGAAGAAGGTTTCGCCCTCGATATGGTTGTCGTTGATCGTGAAGTAGGGCGCGGTCAGCGTCGGGCAGCTGCTGGCACACTCAGTATAGGCGTTGCTGATCACGCCGTCGCTGACGCCCCGGGCCGTCAGGGTGAAGGTCCAGTCGTCGATCTTGTAGGCGGCGGTCAGGCGGTAGATCCAGTCGGGCGTGCTGCCGGCGTTGGAGCCGGCCACGTCGATGGCGGTCACGTTGTCGTCGGTGATGTTGTCGATGTAGTGCGTCGCCTGGGCGCGCAGGGTGACCTCGCCGCGCAGGGGCTCGAACAGTTCGCGCAAGTCCGTGCGGTAGCTGGCCTCGATGTCCATGCCACGGGCGATCAGGCTGTTCAGGTTGTCGTAGTAGAGGTTGATCGTCTGCAAGACGCCGGCCGAGGAGTAGATCAGGTTGCTGCAGTAGCTGGTGACTTTCTGGATGAAGCAGTAGTCCGCCACGTTCTGGGCGGTGACGAAGCTGATCACCCCGTCGACCTTGATGTCGTAGTAGTCCACCGAGGCGGCGAAGCCGGGCAGGAAGCGCGGCTTGACCACCATGCCCACGCCCCAGCCGTCGGCGACCTCGGGCTTGGCGTTGGGGTTGCCCTGCAGGTTCTGCACGAAGGCCACCGACGCGCCGTTGATGTTCACCGAGTTGCTGCGAGCGGTGCCGCTGTCGAACAGCTCGGAGAGGTTGGCGGCGCGGATATCGCGTGAGCGCGTGCCGCGGAACATCACGTCCTCGATCGGCGACCAGGTCAGGCCGGCCTTCCAGGTCTTAACCGTGCCCGAGGTGCTGTAGTCGGTGATCCGCGCGGCACCGTTGAAGTCCAGGCCCTTGATGATCGGGATCAGGGCTTCGAGGTAGGCTTCCTTCACGTTGTACGAGCCGTTGGTGACCCGGTAGTTGCCGTACTTCCAGCCGGACTCGAACTGCGGGTCGACTTCGCCGCTCAGCTTCTCCTTGCGCCACTCGGCGCCCACCGCCAGCGAGATCGGGCCGGCCCAGCCCTGGAGGCTGTTGGTGCGCAGGTTGATGGCGGCGACGTCCTGCTTGAACGTCTGGCTGCGGAAGGGCTCGCCCAGCACGTAGTCGAGGGCCGCCTGGCTGGCGACGCCCACGCCGAAACGGTTCAGTGGCACGCAGCCGTTGCTGGGCGCGGTGAGCGTGGAACGGCAGACGATCTGGCCGTTGGCCGGGTTGACCACGGCGTCGGTCGCCAGGGCCAGGCGGGCGTTGTTCCAGGTGGCGGTGAGCTGCTCCTCGGCCTTGGTCACGCCATGCTGGAAGTAGCCGTCCCAGTCGAACGCCAGGCCGAAGGCGCCGAAGTCGCCGTTGACGCCGAACACATAGCGCTCGGTCTCGCGGACGTTGTTGCTGCCCGAGGCCGGCATGTCGGCATTGCTGGTGCCCATCGTGAACGAGGTGACGTTGGCCGCCACCATCTGCGCGCGCACCGAGGCCGGGAGGTAGGCGTTGTCACGCTGGATGACGATGCCGGTCTGCGTGGGGTTGATGTAGTAGCTGAGGCCCTCGTAGCGGGCGTAGGACGCCTGGGCGAAGACCTCGAGGTTGTCCGTCACCTTGAAGCTGACGCGGCCGAACAGGCTGTCGCGGTCCTCGTCGGGCGCGAGGCTGTTGGTGCCCAGCATCCCGGAGGACGAGTAGACCCAGTCGCCGCCGATCATCCACTGGCCGGTGGTCTGGCCGTAGGCCAGTTGGTTCACCGTGCCGTTGACCCCGAAATAGGTCCCGCGCAGCGGGCCGGCGGTGATCAGGCCGCCCGGCGTGTAGGTGGAGATACCGACGTTGTCGGAGACCACGTAGAAGGGCGCTCCGGCGGCGGTGTTCGGATTGCGGACGGCGAAGTGGCCCTTACGGTTCCAGTCGCGGGTCTCGTAGTGGATGCCGTCCTGGCTGACGGTCTCGGCGCTGAGCAGGATGTGGCCCCGGCCGTCGGCGAACGGCTTGCCGAAAGTCAGGTTGAGCTTCCAGTTGTCGTTGTCGCCGTAGGTGGTCTCGCCGTACTCGGCGGTGGCCTTGATGCCCGTGTACTCCTTGTCGAGGATGAAGTTCACCACCCCGCCGATGGCGTCCGAGCCGTAGGCCGAGGAGGCGCCGCCGGTCACCACCTCGACGCGGGAGATCAGCGACTGCGGGAAGGTGTTGGTGTCGACCTGGCCGGTGGCGGCCGAGGCCACCGAGCGCTGGCCGTCCAGCAGCACCAGGGTGCGGCCGGTGCCCAGGGCGCGCAGGTTCAGGGCGCTGATGCCGGCCACGCCGTTCGACAGGCCGCCCGAGCTGTTGGCGGCGGTGGCGCTGCCGGCCACGGAGGGCAGGGTGTTGACGAAGTCGGCGATGTTGGCGGCGGCGGCGGCCTTGATCTCGTCCTGGCCGAGGACGTTCACCGGCGTCGGCGCGCTGTAGCCGTCGCGCGCCACCCGCGAGCCGGTGACGATGACTTCCTCCAGGCTGCTTTCGGTTTCCGCGGCTGCCGCGGCGGTCGTCGTGACGGCCGCCTGGGCCCAGGCGGCGGCGGGCGCGGCGAGGACGGTGAGGCTGGCCGTGGCGAGGGCCCAGCGCCGGATGGACGGAACGAGGCGCGGGCTGGTCGAAGCAGTCATGATGATCCCCTTGGTCTCTTTGTGGACTTGGACGCAGGACAGCCGTCGGCGACGCGCCGCTTCCCCAAGGCGGCGCCTTTCCGGCCGCCGCGCGGGCGGGCCGGTCCTTCGACCTTTTCGGGGTGAGATGCTCAGCCGCGGTCCTGCAGCACGCGCCGGCCGGTAACGCCCCATGCACTGACCCGGGGCCGGACTTGGCCCAGGGCGCGCCCTTCCGCGTTTCTCCCGGTCGGCCACTCTTGGCGGTGGCGCGTCTTGAGACGTAAGACAGGTGATGGCTGCAGAGGCCAGCGTCGATGCGCGGCCGCCATCTCGGCTTACTTAAAAATGATACTTCAGTCGCAAATCAGAAACATAATGAAGCTCGAATTCATGCGGCGAACATCTTACATGCAATCGATCTGGTCATGAATTGGACGCCTCATGTCGAAAACTGAACCACTCGATCTCGACGATGTGGACTATCGGATCCTGAAGGAACTCAGCGCCGACGGCCGGGCCTCGGATGTGTTCCTCGGCGAGAAGATCAGCCTCTCCAGCACCGCCGTCGCCCGCCGCCGCAAGAGCCTGGAAGAGCGCCAGGCGGTGATGAGCTATTCCGCCAACCTGAACCTCCCGATGCTGGGCTACAGCGTGGTGGTCTTCGTGGCGGTGGAACTGAGCTCCCAGGCGGAGAAGGCGCTGAACGAGTTCGAGCGCGAGGTCGTGAAGTGTCCGTCGATCTCCTATTGCGGCTTCGTCTCGGGTGACACCGACTTCCTGATCATGCTGAACGTGGAGTCCTTCGAGGACTACGACCGGGTCTACCGGCGGGAACTCTCGACCCTTCCCCACGTGGCGAAGATCCGGTCCAGCTTCGTGCTGCGCGAGGTGACCCGGCGCGGCACGCCGCCGGTCGTCTTCATGGACAAGGCGCCCTGACGACCGGCGAGCCCGGCGGTTACTTGGTCCCGTCGGGATAGGCGATGCCGAGTTGCTCCAGGTAGGTCTTGTACTTCTTGGAGTTGTAGTAATACGGCTCCATCTTCGGGCGCATCTTGTCCATGATGTCGGTGTTCAGCCAGATGGCCGGCTTGTCCGAGGCCTGCAGGACCGGGTCGTACTTCTGATCCTTGAGCTGGACGTCGGTGAAGTAGGCCTTCGCGTCGGCGACCAGCTTCGGCGTGGTGGCGATGTCCAGCACCGTCAGGGCCACCGCCTTGGCGCCGACCACCACGCCCTTGTGCGCGATGGGCGTGGCCATGGCCATGGCCGAGGTCACGTTGTGGCCGATGGCGCCGGGCACGTTCGAGGGGTAGCGGATGGTGATCGTCGGCACCGTCCACATGATGTCGCCGATGTCGTCAGAGCCGCCGCCGAAGCCCGAGCGGTCGTCGGGCGTGGTCAGCTTGCCGACCTCGGTGGGCAGCGGGTCGCCCTTCAGCTTGTTGGTGGTCTGGACCCTCTTGGCGAAGGCCTTGTCGGCGTCACTCCAGGTGGGCATGCCGACGCGCTTGATGTTGGCGTAGGCGGCCTCGGCCAGGGGCTTGTTGCCGTAGTTCGGCGCGGCGTAGCCGAGGACCCGGTGCGAGACGGTGGTGTCGGTCGCCATCGCGGCGGCGTCCGAGATCTTGTTGCCCAGCTCGTAGAGGTCGCGGATCGATTTGAAGTTCTGTTCGCGGAAGTAGTACCAGACCGTCGCGGTGCCCGGGACGATGTTGGGCTGGCCGCCGCCGTCGGTGATGACGTAGTGCGAGCGCTGGGTCAGCGGCAGGTGCTCGCGGCGCAGGTTCCAGGCCATGTTCATGACCTCAACGCCGTCGAGGGCGCTGCGGCCGTCCCAGGGTTGGCCGGCGGCGTGGGCGGTCTTGCCCTTGAAGGTGTACTCGACGCTGACCATCCCGTTGTTGCCGGCCGGACCCCAGCCCGTGGAGAAGTCGCGGCTGACGTGGGCGAAGATCGAGATGTCCACGTCCTTGAAGAGGCCTTCGCGGACGTAGAACGCCTTGGTGGCCAGGAGCTCCTCGGCGACGCCCGGCCAGAGCATGAGACGGCCGGGGATCTTGTTCTTCTCCATGACGTCCTTCGCCGCCAGGGCGGCGACGATCATCATCGGCATGCCGGAGTTGTGGCCCTCGCCGTGGCCGGGAGCGCCCTCGACCATCGGCTTGATCTCGCCGATGCCGGGATATTGCGACAGACCCAGCAGGCCGTCGATGTCGCTGCCGAGGGCGATCACCGGGCCGCCTTCGCCCCAGGTGGCGGTCCAGGCCGTGGGGATGCCGGCGACGCCGCGCGTGATCTTGAAGCCGTTCTTCTCGAGGATGCCCGTCAGGTATTCGGAGGTCTTGAACTCCTGGAAGCCGGGTTCGGCGAAGCTGAACACCTGATCGACCATTTCCTGGGCAAGCTTGGTGTTCGATTCGACCTTGGCGATCGCCGCGGAGCGCATCGCGTCGGTGGCTTCGGCGTGGGCGGCGGCGGTCGGCGCGACCAGCGCGGCGGCCAAAAGCAGGGCTTTCAGCGAGCGATTTCGCCCATGTCTGGCGCGAAGGTGATCTTTCGCGCAGAAATCCAAACTCATCTCCCCGTCTCCCGCAGATTTCACAACGTGACGGGAAGTCATGCGTGAAAAACGCGCGTGCACAACGGCGTTTTGAAGCGGAAAGCGGTGGCAGTTCGAAGATGATCGGTCTGCGAGCGCCCGGCGCCGGATTCCCGGGCCGGGCGCCTCTCAGATGATCGCCGGTATCAGTAGAAGTCCTTCAGCGTGACCGAGACGGTCTCGCCGGTCTGGAGCGTCAGCGCCAGCGCCTGGCCTGCGGGGGCGGTGCGCAGGGCCGTGAGGCCGGCGACGCCCAGTTCGGCGGCGGGACGGCCGTTCACGGCGGTGATGACCTGGCCGGTCTTCAGGCCCGCCGCTTCGGCCGGCGAGCCCGGCGCGACGAGGCCGATGGTGAAGGCGCCGCCCGCGAACCGCGCCACCAGGCCGGTCCGGTCCTTGGGGAAAGGGGCGTCGATGGCGTCAGAGCGCGGCTTCAGCAGGATGCGGTTGCGGGCGTAGTCGGTGACCAGGTCGAAACGGCCCAGGATCGGCATCCCGATGTTCCCGCCGGTGTGGCCGACGTTGTAGGCGCTGTTGTCGTCGTCGCCGAAGGTGGCGGGGATGTCGCGCAGGGTGACGCCCGCCAGGGTCAGGGTCTTCACGACGGCCACGTTGCGCGTGCGCATCCCGCCGACCGCGCCGGAGAGGGTCTTGGTCGTCGGACGGTTCTCCAGCATGCCCTGCGGCTTCCAGTAGCTGGGGAAGATCAGGAGCGGCTGGCCGTTGCCCAGGTCGAAGTCCATCAGCACCGGCTTGCCGCCTTCGATCGTGGCGGGGATGGCGTGCAGGCCCGAGACGTTGCTGACGGGCACGGGCACGAAGCCGGGCGCCGGCTGGAAGCGCGCAGGGTCGTGGAAGGTGATGGTCTTGCCGGCGAAGTCGAGCTGGACGGTGAGGGCGTTCAGCACCTCCTTGCCCAGCACCGCCGGCAGCGGGCGGCCCAGGGCAGCGGCGATCGGCTTCAGGTCCAGCAGGGCGACGGTCATGTCGCGCAGCTCGACATCGCCCACCTTGATGGTGACGCCGCTGACCAGCTCGGCCACGTCGCGGCCGCCGGTGCCCACCGCCTCGACGACGGCCGTCGGCTTGAGGCCCAGCGTCTCGGCGTAGGCCTTGTCGATCACCGTGGTCTCGGCGCCGCTGTCCAGCATGACCGTGGTGGCGGTGCCGTTGATCGACGCCGGGATGTTGATGCGCGTGCCGAGATAGAGATCGAAAGCCAGGGGATCGGTCTTCGCGCGGCCGTCCGGGAAGGCGTAGAGCTTGCGCGACGTCGGACGGGCGAAGGCCTTGGGGTCGGCCTTGGGGTCGATGTCGACATCGGTCAGGGAAACGGTGGTGACGACCGGATAGTCGGGCGAAGTCTGGACCTGCTTGAAGGGCACGCGCACGCCCTCGACCGTGCGCCAGTCGTCGAAGCGTGTGGTGGTGGTCGTGCCTTCCTCGGTGGTGCGGTCGGCGAGCAGGGCGCCCGTCGCGGGATCCAGCAACAGGTCGTAGCGGCTGCGGGCGTCGAAGGTGACGCGCAGCACCTGGACCGTCTTGCCCTCGAAGGTCTCGTCGGCTTCCAGGGTGACCTTGGCGTCCCTGGCGGCGAAGACGTCGTCGAAGGTGGTCAGTCGGCGGCGGGCGCCCTCCTTGGCGGCGCCGTCGCCGGCGTCCTCCACCTGACCGCTGAGGGTCACGGCCCATCCGCCGTCACCGATCAGCGCGCGGTGGACGACGGCGGAGCCCAGGGTGATGCGTTCCATCGTGCGGCCGGGCTCGATCCGGCGCTCGAAGGCGCCCGCGAAGCGGCCGTTGTCGGTCGTTCCGCGCACCAGCATCCCGCCCGCCTTGGCGAAGGCGGGGCCGCCGCGCCAGGTCACGTAGCGGGCGACGGCGTCGCCGGCGGGATCGGCGAGGGCGGCAGCGGGCGCGGCCAGCGCCAGGGCGATGGCCGTGGCGGCGAGCAGGGCTTTCATCTCAGTCTCCGAAGGCAGGGCTGGTCAGGTCGTCGAGGCCGGGCGGCCGCGAGGCGAACAACGAGGGGGCGAAGGGCAGGGGCGCGCCGAGCGCCTGGGCGCCCAGCATGATCTCGGCCGCGAGGCCGCTGTGGTGAAGGCAGGCCAGGTACGAACTGTCGCTCCAGGAGCCGTGGCGGCACCGCGCGCCGTCGCGGGACAGCAGGGCGGTGAGGTACTCGCGCCCGTCCGCCACCACGGTGACCTGCAGGCCGGGCCACGCGGCGAGCTGCGCGTCGGCGGTGGGCTGGCGGACGGTAGGGAACGCGGTGGCGGTGGGTTCGTAGACCTGGCCCACCACCCGAACGCCCGCCGCGTGGGCGCGCGTCAGGTCGGGCTCCAGCGCCGCGAAGGGGCCGGGGAAGAGGTCGAACAGCACCACCTCGCGCGCCGCGCCGATCATGGCGCGGGCGCGGACCAACACCTGTTCTGGGGTCTTCAAGGCATAGAGGCGCGCCTCCGCGTCGGGCGCCTTCAGCTCGGCGAGAGCGGTCCTGGCGGTGCGGCTGCGCTGCTCGAAGCGCGTCTCCAGGGCGGCGATCAGCTCGGGCGCCGGGACGGCCCGCCAGGTGCGGTTCTCGCCCTCGTCCACATGGACCGCGCCCTTCTGCGCCAGGGTCTCCAGGGCGGCATAGGTGTTGGCGGTCGCCTTGCCGACGGCCTTGGCCAGCCGATAGCCGGTCGAGGGGCCGAGGCGGGTCAGCTCGCAGAACAACAGTGCCTCGGTCTCGGTGAAACCAAGGTCCAGCAGGGCGGCGACGGGCGTGCTAGTAGCCATGACTGCTACTAGTGTCGCGGCCGGGCGATGGTCCAGTTAAGCTGTCGTAATAGTCCGGGCCAAAAGCCGTTCAGGGCCGCAGTTGCTCGAGCCAGACGCGGATCAGGCTCATCAGGTGGGCGGCGTCGGCGGGCGGGCCGGTGATGACGATCTTCAGGTGGTCGCGCGGGGGATCGTAGACCACGTCGGCGCGGACGAGGGTGGTGTGGTCGCGACGGGCGCCGAGGGCGGTGGTGACCTGGCGCGCCCACTTCTGGGCCAGTTCGGCCCCGACGCCAGGAATGTCGACGATGGCCGTGGCCCAGGGATCGGCGGCGGCCGGCGCCTCAGGGGCGGACGGCGCGCCGGCCAGTTCCTCCAGCTCGGCCCGGCGGATGCGGTACGACTTGCCGATCCGCGTCGCCTTCAGCCGCCCTTCGTGGATGTAGCGAAGGACGGTCTTGGGATGCAGCTTCAACCGCTCGGCGGCGAAGTCGACGGTGCAGAGCTCATCGGCCATCGCGCTAGGCGTAGCCGATGCGCCCGCGTCGGCGCTAGCCGTTCAGCACCGCCTCAAAGGCGGCGACGAAGCGCGGCAGGCTCTCGCCGTTGAGGCCGGCCACGTTGATGCGGCCCGAGCCCGCCATGTAGACGGCGTGGTCGCGGCGAATGGCCTCGACCTGGGCCGGCGAGAACGGCAGCAGGGCGAAGAGGCCGCGCTGGTCGCGCAGGGGCTCCAGGCGCGGATGGGCGTCGGCCAGGTCGTGGCGCAGGCCGTTGAGGCGGGCGCGCATCTCGTCCAGTTCGGCGCGCCAGTCGGCGGCCAGCGCCGCGTCCTCGAGGATCAGACGCACGACCGCCGCGCCGTGGTCCGGCGGCATCGACCAGGCGCCGCGCGCGATCTGCAGCAGGTTGGAGTTCACCGTCGGCTGCTGGCCGGGCGTGCGGACGAAGATCGCCCCCGTGCGCTCGCGGTAGAGGGCGAAGTTCTTGTCGAACGAGTAGGCGACGATCACCGTCTCGACGTGCTGGACGAGATGGCGCAGGCCGGCCGCGTCCTCGTCGAGGCCGTCGCCGAGACCCTGATAGGCGAGGTCGACGATCGGCACGATCCCGCGGTCGGCGATCACCTTGGTCACCGCGCGCCACTGGTCCAGCGTCAGGTCGGCGCCCGTGGGGTTGTGGCAGCAGCCGTGCAGCAGGACGAGATCGCCCGCCTCGGCCTGACCCAGGGCGGCCATCAGGCTGTCGATGGCGGTGGCCTGGGTCGCCACGTCGAAGGCCGCGAAGGTCTGGGTCTTCAGGCCGGCGGCGGCGAAGATCTGGGCGTGGATCGGCCAGCTGGGCGTGCCCAGCCAGACCTTGGCGTCGGCGCGGCCGGCGGCGGCGAGGGCCGCGGCCAGGCGCAGGGCGCCGGTGCCGCCCGGGGTCTGCATGGCGAAGAAGTCGGTCCCGCCGCCCGGGCCGAAGATCACCGGCCGAATGGCGTCGAGGTAGGCGAGGTCGCCCTCGGGGCCCAGGTAGGCCTTGGTGGGCTGGGTATTCAGCAGCTTCTGCTCGGCCGCCTTCACGGCGCGCATGATCGGCGTGCCGCCGGCCTCGTCGCGATAGACGCCGACGCCCAGGTCGATCTTCGAGGCGCGCGGGTCCTCGTTGTAGAGGCGGATCAGCGACAGCAGCGGATCGGGCGGCTGGACTTGCAGGCCGGCGAAGGCGCGGGCCGAGGAGAGCGTCGTCGTGGTCATCGGATCTTCTGGCGGGTTCAGCGGTGGGCGGCGAGGCCTTGGGCCAGGCGGGCGAGGCCGGTCTCTACCATCTGGGCGTCCGCGCCGAAACCGATGCGGATGTGGCCCGGCGCGCCGAAGTACTCGCCCGGGGCGACCAGCACGCCGTGGTCCTCGAAGAGGCGGCGGGCGAGGGCCAGGGTGTCGGTCACCCCGACCACGCGCGGGAAGTACATGCAGCCGTAGGGCGGAACCTCGCCCTCCAGCAGGCCGGCGGCGGTCAGCTTCTCGGCGGCGGCGACCACGGGCGCGCGGGTGGCGGTGAGCACGCGCTTCCAGTGGTCCTCGAAAACCTGCGGCGCCTCCAGGATGTGGGCGGCGACCGAATGCGAGAGCTTGGAGACGCCCATGTCGCCGTCCGGGGCGGCGGCGCGGATGCGGGCCACCAGGTCGGGCGCGGCGGCCAGCCAGCCGAACTTCACGGCGAAGAGGCCGAAGACCTTGGTCAGGCTGGAGACGGTGATGACGTTGCGGCCCAGGGTGGCGGCGGGCGGATCGCCGGCGTCGACCGCGTAGTCGGCGTAGACCTCGTCCACCACCAGCACGGCGCCGACCGACGCGGCCGCCTCGGCGGCGGCCGAGATCTCAGCGGGGGTGAGGTAGACGCCGCTGGGGTTGTGCAGGTTGGTGAGCAGCACCACGCGGGTCCGCTCGGTGAGCTGGCCGGCCAGGTCGTCCAGGTCGAGGCGGAAGTTCGGCGCGGGCCGGCGGAAGGTCAGGACCTTGGCGCCGAACTCGGCGGCCATGCGGGGGTGGATGTCGAAGCCGGGCTGCTCGACCAGCACCTCGTCGCCGGGACCGACCAGGGCGCGCAGGACCAGGGCGATGGCGCCGGTGGCGCCCGTGGTGGTCATGATCTGGTCGGCCGAGAAACCGTAGCGGCGGCCCAGCGCGGCCACCGCGAACGGATTGCCGTCGGCGAAGACGCTGACATACCGCGAGCTGATCTGGGCCGAGAACGCCTCGCGCACCACGGCGATCAGCTCCTCGGCCGGCTCGCTGGTGGTGCTGTCGAACAGGATGGCGAGGCTGGGGTCGGCGGTTCGCGCGCGAATGGCCGCGCGGCCGAACTCTGAATAGGAGGCGGCCCCGAAGAGATCATCCGCACGCCCGGCCTTCGCCGCGACTGCGCCTGTGGGTTCGCCTCGATCCAAAACTTCCGCCCCTACGCCGCCCACCAATCCGGCAGGTCGCCATAAGGTCGGGCGCCGGGGGCGGACTTTCTTTGCATTTTCGCCCTCGGACCGGGGAATTCGGAGGCGAGCTATTCGCTCCGTGCAGGCGATGCGCATAACCCATGCGCTTTGCTGCGCGGTGAGGGCAGGAACCCGGCGCGCGCCCGGACGCACCCCCGCACATTGCAAAGATAATCCGCCGACGCCCCGCTAGAGTTCACGGGCTTTCCAGGGGGATCTGATGGCGCAACGGGTATCGCGTGGCATCGCCGCGGGTGTGGCCGCACTCGGGCTGGCGGTGGTCCTGACCGGGGCGCCGGCCTCGGCGCAGACGCAAGCGCCGGCCGGCGCGGCGGCGGCCAGGCCCCGCATGGCGATCACCAAACACGAGGGCGCGTTCGGCGGCCAGAAGCTGCGCTACACGGCGACAGTCAGCGAGGTCCCGGTGACGGACCCGTCGGGCAAGCTGGTCGGCCACGCCACCACGATCGCCTATGTGCGCGAAGGCCTGAAGGATCGCGGCAAGCGGCCGGTGATGTTCCTCTTCAACGGCGGGCCGGGCGCCTCGTCCTCGCCGCTGCACATGAGCGCCATGGGGCCGTTCAAGCGCACGGCCGCGGCGCCTGGTGACCGCGGCGGCGGCGGCTGGGAAGCCAACCCCGACAGCCCGCTGGACGTAGCCGACCTGGTGTTCATCGACCCCGTCGGCACGGGCTTCTCGCGGGCGGCGCCGGAGGCCGATACGGCCTGGGTCTATTCCACGACCGGCGACGCCGAGGCGGCGAAGGGCGTGATCGCCGGCTGGCTGAAGGCGAACGGACGCGAGGCCTCGCCGCGCTACGTGGCGGGCGAAAGCTACGGCACCACCCGGGCGGCGATGCTGACCAAGGTGGCCAGGGATCTGCCGTTCGACGGCATCCTGCTGATCGCCCTGGTGGGCGACACGGCGGGCCGCGAGATGCCGTACGTCGCCAGCCTGCCGACCATGGCGGCCGGCGCCTGGCACTTCCAGAAGATCGACCGGGCGGGCCGGACCGTGGATCAGGTCTATGCCGAGGCGCTGCGGTTCGCCCGCACCGACTATGTGGAAGCCCTGATCCAGGGCGGCAGCCTGCCCGAGGCGGACCGGCGCAAGGTCGCCGATCGGATGTCGGCGCTGGTGGGCCTGCCGGCGTCGCTGATCCTGGAAAAGGACCTGAGGCTCTCCAAGAACGACTGGATGTTCAATGTCCTGAAGGACCAGACCCTGCGCACCGGCCTGCTGGACGTGCGGGTCACCGCGCCGCTGGAGCCGGGACAGGACGGGGCGATCGACGACCCGGCCCTGGGCGTGGTCCCCAAGCGCGCGCCGGGCGCTCCGGCGGCGCCGCCTCCCAGCCCGGCCGCGATCGGCGCGGTGCCGTCGCCGGCGGTGGGTCGCTACGTGACCGAGGTGCTGAAGTATCCCGCCGGCGCCGAGCCGTACTACGGCGTGAACTTCAAGGTGAACGCGGCCTGGAAGCATGAGCGGAACGCGGGCGCCATGGAGGCCCTGGGCGCGGCGATGCGGGCGGATCCGAAGCTGCGGCTGTTCTGGGCGGCGGGCTACTACGACCTCACCACGCCGGCCTATGCGGCCCGCTACACCCTGGACCAGGCCGGCGTGCCGGCGGCCCAGCTCACGGCGGCCTATTTCCCCGGCCCGCACGGCGTCTACGAAGGCGCGGAAAACCTGGCGCGGTTCAGCGCGGCCGTCCGGGCGTTCGTGACCGCGAAATAGGGGGCGGGCGCACCTCCTCTCCGCTCTCTTCGCTCGCGGGATGACAGTGGCGGGAGGGGCAAGGCTCCCAAGCGCGCCCTGGGGAAACTCCACCTGACCCGGAAACCCCGCCGACCCAGCCCAACCCAACGGGCGGAGCCCACTTCGCCCGCGCACAGCCATGCCCGCCCCTCTCCTCCCCCTACGGGTGAGGAGAGCCCAAGCCGCTGCCAGAATCCCCGGAGAGCGAGGACCGCTCAGCGGCTGGCCCACTCGGGCCTACCTCTTCTTCGTCGCGTCGCGGATGAGGGTGCGGACGTCGTCGGAGAAGGCGGCGGCGGTGTCGCCGAGGTAGAGCATGTGGCCGGACTCGTAGCGGCGCAGCATGGTGCGGTCGGCGGGCAATCTGGCCTGTTCGATCGAGTACTCGGCCGGGGCCGGGTGGGTGACGAGGTCGTAGTAGCCCGAGGCCACCAGCACGCGCATCGTCTCGTTGCGGCGCATGGCGACGGCGAGATCGGTAGCGAAGCTCTGGCCCGGCGGCACGCCCTTGCGGTCGAAGTTCCAGGACGGCAGCAGGTCCTTCCAGACGATGGCGCCGTAGGGCCGCTCCATTTTCACGCCCAGGTCGTCCGAGACCATCTGGTGGAAGGCGGCCACGAAGCCCGGGACATAGCGGCCCATGGCCGGATCGTCGCCGACCGGGTCGTTGCCGCTGCCGGCCAGTGGCAGGGTGTAGCGGCTGTCGTAGGCGCCGACCTGCAGGCCCTTGTCGGCCATGATCATCCGCCCATAGGCCGCGTCCTGGACGACGAGGCTCCTGGCGTAGGCGTCGGCGGGCAGGCCGGTGTAGGCGGTCAGCCGCTGGACGATGGCGGCGCGGTCGGCGGGCGACAGCGTCTCGGCCTTGGCCTTCTTCAGCGCGTCGAGATAATCGCCCCTGGCGAAGGCCAGCACCTCCTGGTGGAAGGCTTCCAGGCTGCGGCCCTTGCGGCCGATCTTCTGGTGGTACCAGGCGGTGTCGGCGAGGGCGGGCAGAGCCAGGGCCTGGGCCATCTCCTGCCCCTCGGCGCCGGGCTGGCCGATGCGGGCGTTGAGGGTCGTGCCCAGCAGCACCACGCCGTTGACGGTGATGCCGCGCATGTAGCCGACGTAGAGTGGGCCGCCCATCAGGGCGCGGGGCAGGACGGCGGCGCGGATCGAGCCGTAGCTCTCGCCCATGACGAACTTCGGCGCGTTCCAGCGGCCGTGCTCGGTCAGCCAGAGCTCGATGAACTGGGCGACGCTGTCGGCGTCCTCGTCGACACCCCAGAAGTCGGCCGTGGTCCCCTTGCCGATCACCTTGGACCAGCCGGTGCCGACCGGGTCGATGAACACCAGGTCGGCGACGTCGATCAGGCTGTTCGGATTGTCGGTGACGCCGAAGGGCGGGACGTTGGAAGGATTCACCTCCTGGTCCAGCACCACCCGGCGCGGGCCCACGGCGCCCATGTGCAGCCAGAGCGAGGACGAGCCGGGACCGCCGTTGAAGACGAAGAGGACCGGCCGGTTCGGGTCCTTCACGCCGTCACGGACATAGCTGAACGAGAAGATCGAGCCGATCGGTTCGGCAGCGCGGTTGTAGAGATAGGTCTCGCCGGCCGTGGCGGTGTAGGCGACCTTCTGACCCTTCACCGTGATGGCGTGCTTGCTGACGAAGCGCCTGGGCGCGGGCAGGGTCTCGACCGGCCCCGGCGCGGTGGGGCGCGACATGGGGATCGCGAAGGGACCGGCCTGGGCCGCGGCCGGCGGCGGGCTCGGCGAGGCGGGCGCCTGCTGGGCGAGGGCCGGCGTCGCGGCCAGCGTCGTCGCGGCGAGGAGAAGGGCGGTCAGCTTCATGCGGGCGGGGCCTTCGGCAGGACGGCCAGCAGGCGGTCCACGTCGTTCATGTCGTTGAAGACGGCCAGCGAGACGCGGAAGCGGTTGGCGCTCACGGTCAGGCGCAGGTCGTTTTTGGCGAGCAGTTCGCCCAGCTTGGCCCGGGCGTCCTTGAGGGCGAAGGCCACCAGCGGGGTGCGCGAGCCCAGTGGCGTGATGGGCTGATAGCCGCGGCGGCGCAGTTCGCCCTGGATGGCGTCCGCCATCGGCTGGCGGTGGGCCTGGATGTTCGCGACGCCGAGCTGGCGGATGTAGCCGATGCTGTGCTCGAGCTGGACGACGCCGGTCCAGGAGGTGGTGCCCATGGCGAAGCGGCCGGCGGCGCCCGGCGCGTAGCCGTAGTCGGCGACGGTCTGGCCCGGCGGGTCGAACGGGAAGACGTGGGTGACGAAGCGCCCGCCCACCTGATGGTACCCCCACCAGGGCTTCCTGATCTTCTCCTGCACCTCGCGGCGCACGTAGAGGAAGCCCAGGCCGAAGTCGCCCATCAGCCACTTGTAGGAGGAGGAGGCCGCGAAATCGACGCCGGCCGCCCGCAGGTCCAGCGGGGTGGAGCCCGCGCCGTGGACGATGTCGGCGTAGACATAGGCGCCGTGGGCGTGGGCCAGGTCGCAGACGGCCTTGAGGTCGTGCTCGAAGCCGTTGGTGGTGGAGACGTGGCTGATGGAGACCAGCTTCGTCTTGTCGTTCACCGCCGCGGCCATGGCCTTCATGTCGATGCGGCCCTCGGGCGTCATCGGCAGGGTGACCACGTCGACGCCGGCCTTGCCGAGCTCGCCGTAGGTGTAGAATGAGCCGAAGAAGTGCAGGGCGTCGGTGACGATGCGGCCGCCGGTCTCGGGGAAGCCCAGCGCCTGCAGCACCAGGTTCTCGCCCATGGTGGTGGACTGGATGAAGGTCAGCTCGTCCGGCGCCGCGCCGACCAGGGCGCCGAAGCCCTCGATCACCGCCTTCTCCTTGGCGTCCATGGAGTAGCCGGCCCAGAGGCCGTCGCGGGTCTTGTAGCGGAGGTACTCCTCCAGCGCGGCGCGGGCGCCGAGCGGCATGGGATGGGTCGATCCGGCGTCGAGATAGACGTACGGCATCTTCGCGAAGGCGGCCTTCGCGGGCAGGGCGGGCGAAGACGCGGCCGCCTCCGCGGCATGCGCCAGGGCGGGCGTCGCCGCTGCGCCGGCCACCAGGGTCCTGCGGGTGAATTCCATCTCGTCTCTCCCCTGCCGGTCAGGCTAGCCGCGGGAGGCCGGATTATCCTTTCGAACTTCCGGGCCGTGGCGACGGCTGTTGGATGGATTATTCGCGGGCGTCAGCGGAACTGGCGCGCCACCAGCGGTACGGCCAGGGTGCTCTTCTGGGCGCCGAGGGTGACGATGGAGCGGACGTCGACCACGCCGGGCAGCTTCAGCAGCACCGAGAAGATGAAGTCCTGATACCAGGCGACATCCGGCGCCAGGATCTTCATCATGGCGTCCATCTCCCCGAAGACGGTCCAGCAGTCCTGGATCTCGGGGATGGCGTTGATCGAGCGATAGAAATTCGCCCGTTCCGCCTCGGTGAGCGTGGTCATCTTCACCTGGGCGAAGATCTGCATCTTGTAGCCGAGCTTCTCATGGTCGACGAGCGCGACGATGCCCTTGATGTAGCCCTCTTCCCGAAGGCGCTGGATGCGGCGCCAGCAGGGGGATTGGGACAGCCCCACGCGCTCGGCCAGCTCGCCGGTCGAGAGCGAGGCGTCCTTCTGCATCAGCTCCAGGATCTTGATGTCGATGGCGTCCAGGGCGACTGGCATAGAAAATGTCCTCGATGCGCGAATGTACGCATAGCGGATGCGCAAATCGAAGCTGTCAAGGCTGGCCTGTGCGTCGCCGGGTCGGCCGAACCGGCTGTGCATCCAATGCATGGACGATGCGCGGCGAACGAACGGCGTGCATTATCAATCTGTGACGAATGCGTGAGGGTTCGAAGAACGAAAAGAAAAACCGGAACCTCGACATTACCGTTTTGTCAGGCAGAGCTCCGGCGGGCCCCTTCGCCTCCCGCCGGGCCGGAACCGCGGGGGATATGATGATTGGGAATACGGTTCGCGGGCGGCTTCTCGCCTCGACCATCGTGGGCGGTCTCGCCCTGCTGGCGGCCATGCCGGCCAGCGCTCAGGACAGCCAGGAACTGGGTGAAGTCGTCATCACCGGCTCGCGCATCAAGCGCGCCGAGACGACGACCGAAGCGCCGGTCGCGGTGATCGACGCCGCCGCCATCGAGGCCCGAGGCTTCGTCCAGGCCGGCCAGGCGCTGAACGAAATGACCGCCAACATGCCCCAGTTCGCCATCGCCGGCGGCAGCGGCTCGGCGGCCGGCAGCGGCCAGCAGTTCCCGAACCTCTTCGGCCTGGGCGCCGGCCGCACCCTGACGCTGGTGAACGGCCGCCGCTTCGTCACCACTTCGGCCGGCGCTGGCGCCGGCGTCGGCGCGGGCGAGCGGGTGGTCGACACCAACGTCATCCCGACCGGCCTAATCCAGCGGATCGACATCGCCCAGGCGGGCGGCGCGGCCGTCTACGGCTCGGACGCCATCGCCGGGGTCGTGAACTACATCCTGAAGGAAGACTTCGAGGGCCTGGAGCTGGACGCCCAGTACGGCATCAGCTCGCGCGACGACTATCCGCAGTCGAGCTTGCGGGCGACGGCCGGCCGCAACTTCCTGGACGACCGCGCGAACATCGCGGTGAACCTGGAATGGTCCAAGACCCGTCCGCTGTACGACTACGATCGTCCGCGCTCGAACCTGGCCCGCGTGGGGATCTCGAACCCGCGCAACACCTCGGCCACCGACGGCATCCCGTCCACGACCGAGAACTTCAACACCCGCTTCGCGACGTTCAACGCCAACGGCGTGCTGTTCAACCCGGGCCCGCCGTTCCCCAGCTCGATCTACCGCGCGCCGGGCACGACCACCCCGCTGCAGTTCAACAGCGCCGGCACCGCGCTGGTGCCCTACGACATCGGCGCGCTGCTGAACCCGACCGTTCCGCCCTTCACCAGCGGCGGCGACGGCAATCCGTACCAGGAACTCGCGGCCCTGTTCTCGGGCGTGGAGCGCTGGACCGGCACCGTGCTCGGCCACTACGACATCACCGACCGCATCAAGCTGTCGGGTGAGGTCATGTACGCCCGGGTCGAGACCCGTGACCCCTACGGCAACCAGGCCAGCAACACCGTCCTGAACAACGCCGCCAGCGGCGCGGGCGCCATCTCGGTGGCGCGCAACAACCCGTACCTGTCGCCGGCGGTCACCGCGATCCTCGGCCCGGCCGGCGCGCCGCTGACCCTGTCCAAGTGGTGGAGCGACCTGCTGCCGACGCGCGAGCAGACCTACCAGACCGACACCTTCCGGGCGCTGGTCTCGCTGGACGGCGACTTCGACGTGGGCGAGCGCAACTTCTACTGGAGCGTCTCGTTCAGCCACGCCGAGGCCGACGGCAAGAGCCGTGGCTACGGTGTCTACACCCAGCGCTTCAACAACGCGGTCAACGCGGTGCGCAACAGCGCCGGCGCCATCGTCTGCGGCATCAACGCCGACGCCTCCACGGCGAACGACGACCCGGCCTGCGCCCCGCTCAACCCGTTCGGCGTGGGCAACGTGACCCAGGAGGCGCGCCTCTACACGACCACCCAGATCGGCCAGGACTACCTGAACACCCAGGACGACTTCCTCGCGACGTTCGGCGGCGACCTGTTCGCCCTGCCGGCCGGCACGGTGAAGTTCAGCGCGGCCTACGAGCACCGCGAGGAGAAGGCCAAGTTCGTGCCGCTCACCTCGATGCAGCGCGGCCTCGTCGGCAACCAGTCGCCGACCCTGGCCTCGGGCGGCGCCTACAACACCGAGGAACTGTCGGGTGAAATCCTGGTGCCGGTGCTGGGCGGCGACTTCTCGCTGCCCTTCGCCCGCGCGGTCGAACTGACGGGCGCCTACCGCTTCGTCGACAACTCGATCGCCGGCAAGGAAGACGTCTGGAGCGTCGGCGGCCGCTGGGAAGTGGTGGAGGGCTTCACGGTCCGCGCCTCGCGCAGCCGCAACTTCCGCGCCCCGAACCTGGACCAGCTGTTCGCGCCGCAGCGCACGGCCCTCAGCAACACCGGCAACGACCCCTGCGACGCCGACCGCATCGCGGGCGGCCCGAACCCGGCCATCCGCCTGGCCAACTGCCGGGCGCTGTTCGCCGCCAACCCGGGCTATGGTCCGCTGGCGACGTTCCAGAACCAGTCCGAGAACTTCTCGCGCGCCAACGTGACCTCGGGCGGCAACCCCGACCTGCGGAACGAGATCTCCAAGACCTGGAGCTACGGCTTCGTGTTCCAGCCCACCTTCATTCCGGGCCTGAGCATCGTCGCCGACCGCGTGGAAGTGGACCTCAAGGACGGCCTGTCGCAGTTCACGCCGGCCAGCTTCATGGCCACCTGCTACGACTCGCCGACGCCGGATCCGGACATCTGCGCCACCTTCACCCGTGACGCGCAGGGCAACACCCTGACGGCGCGCCAGACGACCTTCAACGCGGGCCGGATCACGTTCCGCGGCGAGGTCTACAACATCAACTACAGCTTCCCGATCGGCCGCTACTTCGACGACCGCGAGCTGGGCGAACTCGAACTGAACGTCGAGGCCACCCGGATCGAGAAGTACGAAGTCTCGGTGACCGGCGTCGACATCCTGCGGATCGACAACACCTCGTCGACGACCGACTACGGCCCGTCGCCGGACCTGTCGGTGAAGTTCGACGCCCGCTATCGGCTGGGCCCGGTGCGCCTCACCTACACGATGAACTTCCTGTCGTCGGTGAAGCAGGTCGCGAACGCAAACATCGAGAACACCCCGACGCCGGACATCAAGGAGAACATCCGCCACAACGTGGCCGCCTCCTATGACTTCAAGAACTACACCTTCCGCGCCGGCGTCACGAACCTGACCGACGAGGAGCCGTCGTACCCGACCCGGACCTACGGCGACATCCTGGGCCGGCGCTACTTCGTGGGCGTCAAGGCCCGGTTCTAGACTGCGCAAAGCAGAGTATCGCTTCGCGTAGAAGCGGCGGCGGCGTCCCCACACGCTACCGCCGCTTCGTCTGTTTCGGGGGAGAGTTCGGCCATGCGTTTCATCGACCAGGACGAGGTCCGCGCCAAGCTGACCTACGAGCTGTGCATCCCGCTGGTGCGCCAGGCGATGATCGCCTTCTCGCGCGGGGAGACCCGCCAGCACCTGCGCTCGATCCTGCCGCTCACCGAAGGCCGCGTGCTGGGGATCATGCCGGGGGCGCTGGGGACGCAGGAGCACTTCGGCGCCAAGCTGATCAGCGTCTTCCACGGCAACTTCGCCAAGGGGATCCAGTCGCACCAGGGCATCGTGCTGCTGTTCGAACCCGAGAACGGGACGCCGGTCTGCATCGCCCACGCGGGCGAGATCACCGCGATCCGCACCGCCGCGGCCAGCGCCGTGGCCACTGACGTGCTGGCCCGGCCGGAGGCGGCCCGAATGGCGATCCTGGGTTATGGCGAGCAGGCCCACACCCACGCCAAGGCGATCTCCAAGGTCCGCAAGCTGGAGGCCATCACCGTCTGGGGCCGCGACCTCGGCAAGGCCAAGGCCTTCGCCAAGGAGATCGAGGCCGAACTGGGCGTGGCGGTGTTCGCCGCGCCGACGGTGAAGCAGGCGGTGACGGGCGTCGACATCGTCACGGCGGTGTCCGGCGCGCGCGAGCCGATCCTGCAAGGCGCCTGGCTGGCGCCCGGGACGCACGTGAACCTGGTGGGCTCCAGCGGTCCTGGACCGACCGAGGCGGACCACGACCTCGTCGTCCGCTCGCGCTTCATCGCCGATAGCCGCGAGGGCGTGCTCGCCCAGGGCGCCGAGTTCCTCTACGCCAAGGCCGCCGGCCTGATCGACGACAGCCACGTGGTCGGCGAGATCGGCCAGGTGCTGGACGGGACCCTGGAGGGCCGCCAGTCGGCCGAGCAGATCACCGTCTACAAGTCCCTGGGCCACGTGGTGCAGGATCTGGCCGCCGCCAAGGCGCTGTACGAGGCGGGGTAGAATTCCTCCCCATCGGGGGAGGTGTCGCCGCAGGCGACGGAGGGGGTCCGCTCAAACCGTTGAGGACCCCCTCAGTCAGCTTCGCTGACAGCTCCCCCAACGGGGGAGCAACTCGGGAGGCTACGGCAGTTCGCCCCGCACCAGCGCCCGGATGTCCTGGCTGAACTTCAGGCGGGTGGGCTGGTCGCGGTACATCATGTGGCCGCCCGGATAGCACTTGAAGCTCATGGACGCCTTGAGCGGCGCGGGCAGGGTGCGGCCGGTTTCCTCGGCCCCGGCGCAGTTGGCGAGGCTGTCGTAGAGCCCCGAGGCGACCAGCACCTTCAGCTTTGGATTCAGCGTCACGGCCTCTGCCGTGGCCGGAAGCGGCGGACCCAGGGCGGGCGGGCCGGCGCCGGTGCGGACAGCCTCGGCGATGGCGGCCTGGCGTTCCTCGGGCGTGACCTTGGCGGTGGCGTAGTCCCAGCGGGCGCCGACGCCGGCCGGCGCCTTGCCGTCGGGCAGGAAGCCGTCGGCCAGGTCCTCCAGGCCCACATAGGGCAGGTCGGTGGCGTAGCCGAGGTCGTGGCGGAAGTAGCCGACGATCGCGGCCGCCGAGGACTCGCGCGGCTCGTCCGAGATGCGCATGTCGAAGACGTTGAGCGACTTGCCCGGCACGAGGTTGGTGCGGAACTGCCGCGGCGTGATCGACAGCGTCTTGCGGTCGATCTTGTCGGCCGCAACGCCGGTGTAGCGGGCAAGGCCGGCGACGATCGCGGCGCGCTCGGCGTCGCCGAGCTGGTCGCGGCGGGCGAGGGCGGGGGCGTAGGTCTCGCGGACCCAGGTCGCCGTGGCGGCTTCGACCGCGGCCGAAGTCGACCCGACGTCCGGGCCAAGCTTGCCGTGATGGAAGGCGGTGGCGGCGAAGCCCACGATCTTCAGCGGGCCTACCGGGCCGTCCTCACCGAGGCGCGAGAGGCCCGTGCCGCCGGAGACCAGCCCCAGGCCATCGACCCTCACGCCGCGCTTCAGCAGGGCGTAGCCCACGTTGGCCGCGCGCCCGGCGCCCCAGCTCTCGCCGATCAGGTAAAGCGGATTGGCCTCGGTCCCATGCTGCAGGCGCCAAGCGCGGACGAACTCGGTGACCGAGGCGACGTCGCCGAGCGTGCCGTAGAACTGTTCGGCGTACTCGGCCTTGGCCGGGCGGCTGAAGCCGGTGCCGATGGGGTCGACGAAGACGAGGTCGGCGTCGGTCAGCCAGGTCTCGTCGTTGTTCACCAGCCTGCCGCCCTCGCCCCGCTTCGGGCCGGCGACCTCGAAGTGCAGGGTCGCGGAGTTGGCGCCGGGGCCGCCGTTCCAGACGAAGGCGACCGGGCGAGGCTTCGACGAGGCGACGCGATAGGCGATGTAGCCCATCCAGCCGCGCGGCTCGCCCGTCTCGGCGTCGCGGATGGCGATGCGGCCGACCTCGGCGGTGTAGGCGAGCGCCTTGCCGTTCACCGTCATGCGGTGCTGGGTGGTGACCGGCGTCTCGGCCTTCGGCAGGGCGAGGGCCGGCGAGGCGGCCGCCAGCGCGAGGCCGGCGGCGAGAAGGGCGATGCGGCTCATGCCGGCTTGCCGCCCTGGACCCAGGCGCGGATGTCGTCGGTGAAGGCCTTCAGCGCCGGCTCGTTGGTGTAGGCCATGTGGCCGCCCTCGTACTGGCGCTGGATCACGCGGTCGCGCGGCCAGTTGCTCTTACTGACCATGTAGCGGGCCGGGCCGACCGTGGTGGTCAGGTCGTAGATGCCGGTGCCGATCATCAGCCGGAAGCGCGGGTTGGCCGCGAAGGCGTCGTTGATCCGGGCCTGGTAGTCGAAGTCGAGGAACGGGCCGCCCGGGCCGAGCGTGCCGTTCCAGGTCCAGGCGTTCGTCCCCGGCGCCGAGCCGCGATAGTCGGAGGCGGGCAGGTTGACGGCCAGGTTCTTCGCGTAGTGGTCCAGCATGGCCGGCTGAATGGCGCCGATCACCTTGCCGAACGGATCGGCCGCGCGCTGGCCGGGGCCGCCCGCGTCGCCGACATAGCGGGCGTCGTACATGCCCAGGACCTGGTTCTTGTCCTTCAGCAGTTCGCGCAGGAAGGCGATCTTGGTGATCTGCAGGTCGTTGGCGAGATAGTAGTCGACCGAGACGCCGGTCAGGGCCTGCAGCTTCCCGGCGATGCGACGGCGCTCGGCTTCGGGCAGGTCGTAGCCCTTGAGCAGGGCCTGCAGGTACTCGCCCATGCCCCACTCGTACGCGTCGTCGATGAAGGCGCTCATCGACTTGCCGCCGAGGTCGGCACGGCCGTGGTAGGCGGCGACGGCAGCCAGCGCCGTGATGTTGGTGGCGTACGAGACCACGTTCTTCGCCCGTTGGCTGGTCTCGATCATGTTGACGGCCTGGCCGAAGATGAAGACGCCATCCAGCGGCATGGTCTTGGCCAGCTGGCCGGCCATCAGGGCGGCGCGCAGGGTGCCGTAGCTCTCGCCCAGCACGTACTTGGGCGAGGCCTCGCGCCCGTTGGCCTTGGACCAGGCGATGACGAAGTCGGACACCGACTGGGCGTCGCCCTCGACCGAGTAGAAGTACTCGCGCTTGCCGTCGGGCAGCACGCGGGAGAAGCCGGTCTCGGCCGGATCGATCATCACGAGGTCGGCCACGTCCAGCACCGTGGCGGTGTTGTCGGCGACGGGCAGCGCCCCGATCGGCGCCGTCGGGTCCTGCGGGACGGTGATCCGCTTCGGACCCAGCGCCACCATGTGCAGGGTCGCCGAGGACGACGAGGGGCCGCCGTTGAACGCGAAGAGGACGGGTCGCTTCGCCGCGTCGGGCGCCTTGGCCACATAGGAGGTGGTGACGAAGCGGGCGGTGGCCTTGCCCTCGGCGTTCGTGATCACGGTCTCGCCGACGGTGGCCGTGTAGTCGACCTTCTTGCCGTTGAAGACGCCCTTGTGGCGGCTGACGAAGGGACCGGCGGGGCCACTCGTGGCCGTCTGCGCCAGGGCCGGCCCGGCGGCGGCGAACGCGGCGGCGGTCAGCAGCGCCCTCTTGGTGATGCTCGGCATGAAGGTCCCCCTCGCGGCTACTGAGGGTAAGCCTATCCACGGCCTGTCGGATTATCTTTTCGTTGTGTGCGGGAGCGGCCCGGGCGGCGGCATAGGCTATGTCGCCGGCGTCTTCGGGCTGCATTGAATTTGTCGCGTTCCGGCGCGGCCTTCCGCAGTTCGAATAGAAAATCCCACTTCCGGGGGTACGATGATGCCGAGCCGGTTTGGGGGATCTCGATGCGTTTTCGTGCTGGTCTGCTCGCGGGCGCCGTGACGGCGTTGATGCTCTCGTCGCCGGCCCTGGCCGAGATGCAGAAGTACACGGTGATCGCCAATGGCGAGAAGGTGGGTCACGTCGTCGCCGATGTGCAGGCGCGTTCGGCCGCGGTCGACTACGCGGTCTCGAACAACGGCCGCGGCCCCAAGCTGCAGGAGAAGGTGACCTTCGACGCGGCGGGCATGCCGGTGGCGTGGGACATCAAGGGCTCGTCGCTGTTCGGCAGCCCGGTGACCGAGCACTACGCCTGGAAGACCGGCTCGGCGGAATGGACCAGCCAGGCCGACAAGGGCGCCGTGTCCTCGGCCAAGCCGCTGCTCTACATCGGCAATGACGTCAGCCCGTGGATGCTCAGCGTCTATGTGAAGCAACTGCTGAAGGCGCCGAACAAGACCCTGCCGGTGGCGCCGGCCGGCGAGCTGCGCCTGACCGAGGTCAAGAAGGTCACCCTGGGCGAGGGCAAGGCGGCGATCCCGCTGACGGTCTACGAGCTTTCGGGCATCGACCTGGCGCCGGACTACGTGCTGGTCGACGCCAAGGGCGAGATGTTCGCCACGGGCGGCGGCGGGGTCATCCGCGAGGGGTACGAGGCGCACTATCCGCGCCTGCAGGAACTGGCCCGCGAGATCGCCGTGGCGCGGGCGGAAGCCGCGCAGAAGAAACTTGCGCACAGGTTCGACGGCGTGGTGCGCATCCGCAACGTCCGCATCTACGACCCGCACACCATGAAGGTCGGCGGACCGTCGTCGGTGGTGGTCTTCCGCGACCGCATCACCCTGGTGGAGCCGGAAGGTACGCCGGGCGCCGAGGCGAGGCCGGGCGAGACGGTGATCGACGGGCAGGGCGGCACGCTGGTGCCCGGCCTGCACGACATGCACTCGCACACCAGCTTCTCGTCGAACCTCTTCAACCTGGCGGCCGGCGTCACGGCGACCCGCGACCAGGGGAACGACAACGAAGAACTGCTGCACATGCTGACCGAGCTGCAGGCCGGTCGGCTGGCGGGGCCGCGCATCGTGCGCAACGGCTTCCTGGAAGGCCGCAGCCCCTACTCGGCGCGCCACGGCTTCATCGCCGACAGCCTGGACGGGGCGATCAAGGACGTGCGCTGGTACGCCGAGCACGGCTACTGGCAGGTCAAGCTCTACAACTCGTTCAACCCCGACTGGATCGCGCCGGTGGCCAAGGAAGCCAAGCGGCTGGGCATGGGGGTCACGGGCCACGTCCCGGCGTTCAGCTCGCCCGACAAGGTGATCCTGGCCGGCTACGACGACATCGCGCACATCAACCAGCTGATGCTGGGCTGGATCCTGGATCCCAAGGAAGACACCCGCACCCCGCTGCGCCTCACCGGCATGGCGCGGGGCAAGGACCTGGACCTGAAGTCGGAGCGCGTGCAGACGACGGTGCGCCTGATGAAGGAGCACAAGGTCGCCCTGGACACCACGGCGATGATCCTGGAGCGGCTGATGCTGTCGAGATCCGGCGAGATCCAGGCCGGTGACGCGCCGTATCTGGCGCACGTGCCCATCGGCTACCAGCGCTACCGCAAGCGCAACTTCGTCACCATCAACACGCCGCAGGACGACGCCGACTACCAGGCCGGCTTCAAGAAGGTGCTGGAGGTGCTGAAGATGCTGGACGACGAGGGCATCCAGCTGCTGCCCGGCACCGACGACGGCGCCGGCTTCTCGAACCTGCGCGAGCTGGAGGTCTATGTCATGGCCGGCATCTCGCCCGGCAAGGCGTTGCGCCTGTCGACCCTGGACGCCGAGACCTACTTCGGCCGCGACCGCGAGCTGGGCTCGATCGAACGCGGCAAGCTGGCCGACTTCTTCCTGGTGGAGGGCGATCCGACCGCCGACATCAGCGCGGTGCGCCGCAACCGGATGACCATGGTGGGCGGGGTCGCCTACTATCCGTCCGAGATCTACGAGCACCTGGCGATCAAGCCGTTCGCCACCAAGCCGCCAGTGTCGGTCGTTCCCGCGAAGGCCGGCAAGTGAGCCGCGCGGCCCTGGGCGGCCTGGTCGCCGCGCTCGCCGTCGGCGCCGCCGCAGCAGCCGCCGAGCCGCCGAAGCTGGATCTGGTCCTGACGCCGCACGCCTCCGGCGACGCGGCGAGCCACCTCGGCGTGAAGATGACCCTGCAGGCGCCGAAGCTGAAGGCGGGTGATCCGCTGGTGCGCCTTCCGCTGACGCTCGTGGGCATTCCCGGCCCGCGCTACGACGGCGACGCGCTGCAGGCCCGCGACGACCAGGGGCCGATCGCGCTGACCCAGGCCGAGGAGCCGCCGACGCCGCAGGGGATCTACCGCCGCTGGATCGTCGGCCGCGCCACCGTCGGCGACGTGGTGGTCAGCTACAAGGCTCCGCCGCGCAAGATCACGGCCGCTACCAACAACGGCCCGCTGTTCGACCTCCGCGAGGAGAGCGGCGGGTTCGCCGGTTCGGGCAACGGCTTCATCGCCACGCCGGTGGCGGCTGGCCCTTACAAGGTGAAGTTGACCTGGGATCTCTCGGCGTCGGCGCCGGGCTCGCGCGGAATCTGGTCCCTGGGCGAGGGCACGGTCGAGACAGTGGTTCCGGCCGACGTGCTGGCGTTCAGCTACTACTACGTCGGCCCGATGCAGTCGTATCCGGCCAAGGACGATCCGGGCTTCGACTTCTACTGGCTGTCGCCCACGCCGTTCGATGCTCCGGAACTGGGCGCCAAGATGAAGGCGCTGTTCGGCAGCATGGCCAGCTTCTTCAACGACGGCGGCGGCAGCTACCGCGTGTTCGTTCGTCAGAACCCCTACAAGGGCACAGGCGGCACCGGTCTCGCCCGCTCGTTCATGTTCGGCTACCACCCGCCTGCCAAGCCGACGCTGGAGAGCCTGCAGGGCTTGCTGGCCCACGAGATGGCGCACACCTGGCCGGCGATGCAGGGCGAGCACGGCGACACCGCCTGGTACTCGGAGGGCATGGCCGAGTACTACTCCACGGTCCTGTCCTGGCGGGCCAAGGCGATCAGCACCGAAGCGCTGGTGAAGACGTTCAACGACCGGGCCGAGGCCTACTACTCGAACCCCTATATCCGCGCGACGAACGCCGAGGCGGGCAAGGCGTTCTGGACCGACCCGGTGGCGCAGACGGTGCCTTACGGCCGGGGCTGGCTCTATCTGCAGCAGACCGACGCGGCGATCCGCGAGGCCAGCGGCGGCAAGCGCAGCCTGGACGACATCGCCAAGGAGATCCGCCGCCGGCAGGTGGCGAACGAGCCCTACGGCATCGCCCAGTGGCTCGAGCTTGTCGGCAAGGAGATCGGCGCGGACAAGGCCAAGGCCGGCTACGACCTGATGGTCGGCGGTGGCCTGCTGGTCCCGCCCGCCAAGCTGTACGCCGCCTGCCTGAAGGTCGAGCCTCATCCAGTGCGGCCGTTCCAGCTGGGCTTCGCGCGCAGCTCGCTGAACGACGCGCGGGTCATCAAGGATCTGGTTCCCGGCTCGGCCGCTGATCAGGCCGGCCTGCGCGACGGCGATGTGATCGTCGAGGCCGGTGACATCAACGAGGTGCGCAAGGACTCCGCCAAGGCCCTGGACCTGACGGTGCGGCGCGGCGAGACGACGACTAAGGTGAGCTTCCTGCCACGCGGCGCGCCGGTGGAGGGCTATCGCTGGACGCGTGATCCGGCGACCCCCGACAGCGCCTGCCGCTTCTAGAGAGACCGAATGACCGAGCAGCTGCGCCACGGCGTCCGCCTCATCGACCTGGTCATGCTGGGGGCGGGCACCGCCATCGGCGCGGCGATCTTCTCGGTGCTCGGCCCGGCGGCCGAGGTCGGCGGCGCGGGCATCCTGATCGCCGTGGGCGTCGCGGCCCTGCCGATGGTCCTGTTCGGCCTGGTCTACGCCTTCATGGCCTCGGCCATCCCGAAGACCGCCGCCTCCTATGAGTGGCAGAGGCAGTTCACCCACCCGGCGGTGGCGTTCGGCATCGTCTGGCTGCGGGTGCTCTCCAACGCCGTGGTGATGGTGATCTTGGCCCAGGTGCTGGTGAACTACCTCTCCATGGTGCTGCCCTTGCCGGCCAAGCCCGTGATGTTCGCCTTCTTCGCCGCGGTGTTCGCCCTAAACTTCTTCGGCGTGGCGATCGCGGCGCGGGCGCAGACGGTGCTGATGATCGGCCTGCTGGCGGTGTTCGCGGTGCTGGTCGTGGCCGGCGCGCCCAGCCTGAAGCCGCAGCTGTTCGTCGAGGCGGCGCAGGGCGGCTGGATGCCGATCGTCGCGGCGCTGCCGCTGATGATCCAGCTGTTCCTCGGCATCGAGACCGCGACCGAGGTGGGCGAGGAGGTGGAGAACCCCAAGACCACCGTGCCGCTGGGCCTGGCGCTGGGGCTGCTGCTGACGGTGGTGGTCTACCTGGCGATCTCGTTCACGGCGCTGAGCCTGGTCGGGCCCGAGGCACTGGCCGCCAGCAAGGCGCCGCTGCTGGACGCCGCGACCGTGGCCCTGGGGCCGGTGGCGACGCCGCTGATCGTCACCGCCGCGGTGCTGGCGTTGACCAAGTCCATGAACGCGGTGTTCCTGGTCTTCACCCGCTTCCTGTTCGCCATGGGACGCTCGGGCGTGCTGCCGGCGGCGCTGGGCAAGGTGCACCCGAAGTTCGGCACGCCGCACATTGCCACTGTAACAGCCTTCGTGGCCTGCATTGCCGGACTGTTGCTGCCGTCCAGCCTGCTGTTCCTGCTGATCGCGGTGAACATCCCCACGATGATGAAGTACCTGGGCTCATGCCTGGCCGCCTGGGTGGTCGCCGACAAGCATCCCGAGATCCATGCCGAGGCGCGCCTGCCGTTCAGCCGCGGTCTCGTGAAGGCGCTCTCGGCGATGGGGGTGGTTGCGGCCATCGTCATCGCCCTGCTGGGCCTGGCGTCGGACTGGCGGCCGTACGTGCTGCTGCTGGCATGGCTGGCCGGGGGCATGGCCTACTACGCCGTGCGCACGCGAAGGACCGCCCTGGCCGCCTGATCGGATATTTCCGACAGACACAGTTTGTCACGTTCGCGATGCGCGCCGGAAAGCCGCGCCCGCGATGGTCACCGGGTGATGAATATCCCGGAAGACACGATGAACACGCGGCGCCGCATGGGCCTCGCGATCATGGCGGGCCTCGCCACGACCCTGGCGGCCGCCGCAGCGCAGGCCAAGCCCGCGCCCGACCTCGCGACGGCGCTGCAACGCGTCCAGGTGGCGGATGATCCGCTGGAGCCGGCGGTGGTGATCACCACCGAGCGCGTGGCGCCCAGCACCCGCGGCGTCATCTCGACCCGCTACAACGACAACCACCTGCAGGCCGTCGTCGACCGCCGCAGCGGCGAGGTCCGCTACCAGCTGAAGCAGACGCTCCAGTACATGGGCGGCTTCCGCGACTTCCAGCAGGCCAACTATCAGGCGCCGGCCGGCGTCGGCATCGCCGAACTGGTCCGCCACGACAGCAACCGCGTCCACTGCGAGGCCCTCGATACCCAGGAGGCCTGCTTCGAGGTCGTGAGCTTCGCGGTGCCGGAGGCCACCCTGCGCGAGATGGCGGCGGGCGGCGGCGACGGCTGGCAGTTCAAGTTCAAACCCCGCTTCGGCGCCGAACATCGCACCCAGATGTCGCGCACCGAGATCCAGGCCCTGCTGCAGGCCGTGGAGACCTATCGCGGACGGTCCGCCCTCGCGGCCGTCCAGGGCCAACCCTAAGGCCCAAACCGGCCCGGAGCGCCCCCACCGCTCCGGGCCACCTTCCCCATCGAAATACGGAGTCCTCCCCCAATGCGACTGATCCCCCTTTCCATCGCCCTCGCCCTGGTCGCCGGTCCGGCGCTCGCCGGTCCCGTCGGTTCGGGCCTCGCCCACACCGAGGAAGTGGCCCGCAAGGCCGCCGCCCTGAAGACCGCCGTGCGCCTGAAGGCCCCGAGCGCCTGCATCAGCCAGGCTCACGCCGCGCTGGCCGCCACGCCGGACGTGCGCGCCGTCTCCCGCCAGGGCGACGAACTGGTCGTGCAGGTGAAGTCGTCGGGCCCCAGCGCGCCGGCCCTGCAGCAGGTCGTCGACGGCGCCTGCGGCGGCACGCAGGCGTCGTAAGGCCCGCGCTCCAGCCGAGACATCGGACGGGCCGGCGACGAGGAAACCGCCGGCCCTATCCACGTCTGAAAGTTTCGTGAGAAACCGTCTCGGCCCTTGAATGGCCTCACCCGCCATCCAACTAGACGTGGCGCGTCAGAACGCCATATCGCCCTGACCCCCGAACTCGTGTTGTGTGTCGCCCTTAATGCTTGAACTGCAGTTGGACGCCGTCGGTACGGTCTCTCCGGTGGTGCTGGTGGTCGAAGACGACCCCTCGCTTCGCACCCTGCTGGTCCGTACCCTTCGTGAGAACGGCTTTCGCGTCCTGAGCGCCGGCTCGGGGCCGGAGATGGCCAAGTGCCTGGAGCGCTCGGCCGTCGACATGATCCTGCTCGACGTGATGCTGCCGGGCGTGAACGGGTTCGACCTGTGCCGTTCGATCCGCCAGCAGAGCGACGTGCCCATCATCATCCTGAGCGCCCGCGCCGAGGAGCCGGACCGGCTGATCGGCCTGGAGCTGGGTGCCGACGACTACATCCAGAAGCCCTTCAGCCCGCGCGAGCTGGTGGCCCGCATCCGCGCCACGCTGCGCCGGACGATGGGGCAGGCGGGGCCCAAGGCCCAGCTCACCCGCGCTCAGCTCGAGTTCGCCGGATGGCGCGCCGACCCCGCGGCCCGCGAGCTGTTCGCCCCCGATGGCGCGGCGGTGGAGCTGTCGGGCGCCGAATTCGATCTGCTGATGGCCTTCCTCAGCAACCCGCAGCGCGTCGTGGGCCGCGAGCGCCTGCTGGAACTGTCGCGCGCCCGGCTGTCGGACGCCTCGGACCGCAGCATCGACGTGCTGGTCAGTCGCCTGCGGCGCAAGCTGTCGGCAGCGGGCCCGGCCGATGGTATGATCCGCACCGTTCGCGGAGTCGGCTACATCTTCGCGCAGCCGGTGCAATTCACCTGATGAAGGTTTGCTGATGCAGGTCCGCCTCGCCCCCTCGGGGCTGATCGGACGTGTCGCCCTCGTGCTGATGGCGGCCATCCTGGTGGAACTGATCGTCAGCGCGCTGATCTTCGAATTTGCCGACATCCACGGCGCCCGGACCATGCAGGCCCGGGCGTTGGCCGATAAGCTGACCGTCATCACGCGGGTGATGGAGAGCACGCCGGCCCCGCAGCGCGCGGTCCTGGCCGAGGGGCTCTCGACGCCCAAGGCGACGGTGCGCTGGCTGCCCACCACGACGCCGGCGCAGGACGCCGAAGTCAGTACGCGCTGGCTGATCCAGGAACTGCACAACCGCGAGCCCGCCTTGGCCGGCCGGGACATCCGCATCACGGTGGCCGAGGACGCGGCCGAGAACGATCTGCTCAGCGCCGGCGTGCGGCTGGGCGACGGCACCTGGGTCCAGGTGATCTCCCGCGTGAGGCCGCAGTCGTTCAGCGTTGTGTGGGCGGTGGCGGGCTCGACGGTCAGCCTGTCGATCGCCGTGATCACCATCGCCATCATCCTGCTACGCAGCATGGGCAGTCCGCTCCGCGCCCTGGCGACGGCGGCGGACCATGTGGGCAAGGGCGCGCCGGTGCACGTGCCGGAGGAGGGCGCCGGCGACCTGCGCCGCGTGGCCCACGCCTTCAACGCCATGCAGCGGCGCATCACCGACCTGCTGCGCGCCCGCACCCATGCCCTGGCGGCGGTGAGCCATGATCTGCGCACCCCGCTGGCCCGGATCCGGCTGCGCGCCGGCCTCGTCTCGGATCCCGCCGCCCGGCGGGCGCTGGAGGAGGACGTGGACGAGATGGTGGTGATGCTGGATTCGCTGCTGGCCTACTTGGGCGGGCGCGACGAGGCCGAGGCCCGTCGCCCGGTGGATCTGGCCGCGCTCTGCATGACCCTGGTGGACGCCGCTTCCGATGCGGGGCGCGTGGCCTCGTACGCCGGGCCCGAGCGATTGGTGTCGTACGTGCAGGGCTCGGCCGTGCGACGGGCCGTCGACAACCTGATCCAGAATGCCCTCAGCTATGGCGAGCGCGCGGACGTGAGCCTCTACGCCGACGGCGGTGCGGTGGTGATCCGCGTGGAGGACGAGGGGCCCGGCATTCCCTCCGACCAGTTCGAGCACGTGCGTGAGCCCTTCGCGCGGCTGGACGATGCGCGGACCCGCAACACCGGCGGCCTGGGCCTGGGGCTGTCGATCGTGCAGCGCGTGGCCGAGCACGAGGCCGGCCAGTTGGTCCTGGCGAACCGGGAAACTCGCGGTCTGCGCGCCGAGCTCAGGCTGCCTCTTCGCACTGCGACATGATTTGACACATTGCTGGTGCGCCGCAGCAACGGCCCTCCGCCATCTCTGATCGTGCGGCGGCGCCCTGCTTCGATCTGATACCCCTCTCTCTGTATCGTCCGGAACTAGGCGCCGCCGCACCCCCCAGTGATGTGTGGAGGCCGCTTTGCAGCACCTACTCGCTCGTGCCGCGGAGTTTCGCGGCAAAGCATTCGAATCCCGGAGCGCCCTCTATCGGCGGCTCGCCAGTGACGGCCAGAGCCCCAAGGCGTTGATGATCTCCTGCGCGGACTCGCGCGTCGTCCCCGAACTGATCATGCAGGCCGAGCCCGGCGATCTGTTCGTCACCCGCAACGCGGGCAACATCGTTCCCCCGTTCTCCCAGGCCAACGGCGGCGTGTCGTCGGCCGTCGAGTACGCCGTGGTCGCCCTGGGCGTCCGCGACATCGTGGTCTGCGGCCACTCGGACTGCGGCGCCATGAAGGCGTTCAGCAACCCGGCCGCCCTCGAGAAGATGCCGAACGTGGCCGCGTGGCTGCGTCACGCCCACGCCGCGCACTGCGTGGTGTGCGAGGCCTATCCGGACCTGCCGGCCAACGAGTCGACCCGCGCCATCGCGCTCGAGAACGTGGTCGTGCAGATCAACCACCTGCGGACCCATCCGTCGGTGGCCGCCGCCATCGCGCGCGGCGACCTCAGCCTGCACGGCTGGTTCTTCGACATCGAGACGGGCTCGATCCTCGCCCTCGACGGCGAGACCGGCCGCTTCACCGAGGTGACCGACGAGGGCAAGGCGCCCGTGGCCGTCCCGCCCGCGCGCCGCCTGGCGGCCCAGAACTTCATCGGGATCGCCGCGGAATGAGTGACGCACGTCCCACCCCGGCGGCCGGGGGGCTGAAGCTTCCCGCCTTCGCCAGCCGCGACCTCGCGGCTTCGCTCGTGGTCTTCCTGGTCGCCCTGCCGTTGTGCATGGGCATCGCCATCGCGTCGGGCGTCCCGGCCGAGAAGGGCCTGATCACCGGCATCATCGGCGGCATCATCGTCGGCGCCCTCGCGGGCTCGCCGCTGCAGGTCAGCGGCCCCGCCGCCGGCCTAGCCGTCATCGTCTTCGACATCGTTCAGAAGCACGGCATCGGTATGCTGGGCCCGCTGCTCATCGTGGCCGGCGCGATCCAGCTGCTCGCGGGGGTCGCCAAGCTGGGTCAGTGGTTCCGCGCCATCTCCCCGGCGGTGGTCCACGGGATGCTGGCCGGCATCGGCCTGCTGATCGTGGTGGGCCAGTTCCAGGTCCTGGTGGGCGAAAAGCCGCTGCCGAACGGGCTGGCCAACCTGCTGGCCATCCCGACCACGGTCTTCGGCCTGACGCCCCACGATCCGGGGCATCCGGAAGCCACGATGTTCGTCGGTCTCGCCACGATCATCGCCATGGTGGCCTGGGACAAATTCAAGCCCCAGAAGCTTCGTCTGCTGCCCGGCGCCCTGATGGGCGTGCTGGCCGGCACCTTCCTGACGATCGGCTTCGGGCTGGAAGTGCATAAGATCGACGTGCCCGCGTCGCTGATCGCCGCCATCGACACGCCGACCAGCGCCAACCTGGGCCGTATGATCGAGCCGACGCTGCTGCTCACCGCCGTGGCCATCGCCTTCATCGCCTCGGCCGAGACGCTGCTGTCGGCGGCGGCGGTCGACAAGATGCACGACGGTCCGCGCACCCAGTACAACAAGGAGCTGTTCGCCCAGGGCGTCGGCAACATGCTGTGCGGCGCGGCGGGCGCCCTGCCGATGACGGGCGTCATCGTGCGCAGCTCGGCCAACGTCCAGGCCGGCGCCATGACCCGCGCCTCGGCGATCCTGCACGGCATCTGGATCCTGGGGTTCGTGGCGCTGCTGCCGTTCGTCCTGGCCCAGGTTCCCAACGCGGCCCTCGCCGGCGTTCTGGTCGTCACCGGCTGGCGTCTGGTGAAGCTGGACCACGCCAAGGAGCTGTTCAGCCGCTACGGCCTGCTGCCCGCGGCCATCTGGGGCGTGACCTTCTTCACGGTGGTCGCCACGGACCTGCTGATGGGCGTGCTGGTCGGCCTGGCGCTGACCACCCTGGAGCTGATCCCGCACCTGAAGGACCTGCGCCTGCGAGTGAACAAGCAGGAAGTCGGCTCCGACGCCCACGAGGTGTCGCTGGAAGGCCGGGCGACGTTCGTCCAGCTGCCCCGGCTGACCAAGCTGCTGGAGCAACTGCCGGACGGCGGCGTGATCCGCCTCGACGCCAGCAAGCTCAAGACCCTGGACCACACCTGCGCGGAAGTTCTCCGCGACTGGTTGGCCCAGAAGGACCGGGCGGGCGCCAAGGTGGTTGTGGACGCGGGGCCGTACGGGCCGCAGCTCGCCGCGGGCGGAGCCCACTAGGACGGCCAGCGTCTGAGCACGAGACGCCGGAAGGAGGGGGCGCGGAGCAATCCGCGCCCCTTCTGCTATGGGCGCGCCGCCGTGCTCCAGCCGCCGCCCAGGGCCTGGTAGAGGCCCACCGCGTTGCGCAACTGGCTCTCGCGGATCTGCACCGCGGCCAGCTCGGCCGCGAGCAGGCCGCGTTGGGCGTCGAGCTGATCGAGGTAGCTGGCATAGCCGGCCTGATAGCGGTTGGTCGCGTGGCGGAGCGCTTCGGCCAAGGCCGCGCGCTGGGCCGTGACGCTGTCGGCCTGGGCGGCGAGGCGGTCGGTCCCCTCGAGGGCGTTCTCCACCTCGGCGAAGGCGCTCAGCACGACCCCCCGATAAGCGAAGGCGGCCTGATCGCGGCGGGCCTCGGCGGCGTCGGTTTCGGCCGCGCGGCGTCCGGCGTCGAAGATGGGCGCGAGGATGCTGCCGCCGGCGCTCCAGACCGTCACCGGATCCAGGCCTTCGACCAGGGCGCGGCCGAGCGCGCCGGTCAGCCGGACCTGCGGGAGGTAGGCGGTGCGCGCCGCCGCCAGCCGGGCGTCGGAGGCGGCGAGCTGGGCCTCGGCCTGCCCGATGTCGGGTCGGCGCGCCAGCAAGTCGGACGGCAGGCCGGCGGGCACGGTCGGCACGGCCAGCGCGGCGATGCCGCCCGCGCCGCGCGCGACCGGACCCGGAGCGTCGCCGGTGAGGACGCGCAGGGCGTTCTCCTGCTGGCGAACCGCCAGTTCCAGGGCGGGGACACTGCGCGCGGTGGCCTGGTACTCGGCTTCAGCCTGGGTGCGCTCGAGCTGAGAGGTGTAGCCGGTGTCGGCGCGGCGGCGGGCGACGCGCAAGGCCTCCGCGCGCGCGGCCAGGGTGCGTCGGGTGACCTCCAGCTGAGCGTCCAGCGAGAGCAGGCCGACATAGGCGCGGGCCGTGGCGGCGGAGACCGAGAGGGCGGTGGCGTCGCGGCCAGCCTGACTGGCCTGGAGGTTGGCGCGCCCGGCGGCGTCGAGGGCGCGCAGACGTCCCCAGAGGTCGACTTCCCAGGCGGCCTGGAGCTGTGGCTGGCCGCTGGCGCCTTCGGTGACGCGGCCCAGGGCGTTGAGCTGGCGGGCGTACTGGCCTCCCGCGGCGGCGTCGAGGGTCGGCGACAGCGCAGCGCGGGCGGTCCTGGCCTGGGCCTCGGCTTCCTGCACCCGGGCGGCGGCCACGGCGACGTCGGTGTTTCGGGCGAGAGCGGCCTCGACCAGTGCGCTCAGCTGCGGGTCGCCGAAGCCCGCCCACCAGTCGCGGGCCATCGGCGCGCCTTGCACATTGGCGGCGCGCCAGCTCGCGGGCGCGACGACGACGGACGCGGCGGGCGGCTTGCCGGTGACCGTCGTGCAGCCATCAAGCGCCAGGACCGCGGCGCAGGCGAGGAGGGCGGTGCGCTTCACCGACCGCTCTCCCGGCCGCTGGCCGTGTCGACGGTGGCGACCACGGACATGCCCGGCCGCAGGCGCGCGAGGTCGCGCTGGCCGCCGTCGAGGACGATCCGGACCGGCAGCCTCTGGGCGATCTTGGTGAAGTTGCCCGTGGCGTTCTGGGCGGGCAGGACCGAGAACTCCGAGCCGGTGGCGGGAGAGATCTCCTGCACGCGGCCGCTGAATTTGCGGCCGCCCAGCGCATCGACGGCGACGGTGGCCTTCTGGCCCGGAGCCATGCGGGCGGTCTGGCCTTCCTTGAAGTTGGCGATCACCCAGAACTGGGCGGGCACGATCGAGACGAGCTGGGAGCCGGCGGTCACGTACTGGCCCCGGCGCGCGCCCACCTGGCCCAGCTGGCCGGGTTCGGGGGCGTTGATGATGGTGTTGTCGAGATCGATCTGCGCCAAGCGGACCGCCGCCTCGGCGCCCTCCACGGCGGCCTCGCGGTTCAGGCGGGCCACCGGCACCGAGCGAACATCCTGGCGGGCGATCTCGCGCGCCGACTCCGTCTGGCCGACCTGAGCCTCGGCGACTCGAAGCTGGGCGCGGACCTGATCCAGTTCACGCACGGCGACCGAGCCGTCGCGGGCCAGTTCAGAGACCCGGGCCATGTCGGCCTGGGCGCGGGCCAACTGGGCGCGGGCCGAGCCGATCTCGGCCTCGCGGCTGCGCAGGGCGGCGGCGCGGGCGGCGCCGGTCTGCACGAGGTCGGCCATCTCGGCCTGCCGCGCCGAGAGCGTGGCCTGGGCCTGGTCGACCCGCTGGCGGTAGATCCGGTCGTCGATACGGAAGAGCGGCTGGCCGGCCTTCACATGCTGGAAGTCCGAGATCAGCACCTGGGCGATGTAGCCGTTCACCTGGGGCGAGATGACGGTGACCTGACCGCGGACGTAGGCGTTCTCGGTGCGCTCCACCGCGCTGGTGAAGGGGGGCAGCTTCCAGGCCCAGAGGATCAGCAGCACGCCGGCCAGGGCCAGCACGGCGGTGACGACGGCGGCCTGCCGGGTCCTGACGATCCCGCCCTTGGAGGGCGGCGCTTCGGCAGGGGGCTCGTCGGCCATGCTCATGTCCTCGGGCTGGGGCGCGGTGGTGGTGTGCAGGTTGGCGGGTTCGTCTGGCATGAGGCGCTCGGTCAGGTCGAAGCGGGGGCGGGCGCCGGCGGCGGAGCCGGCATCAGGCGGCCGGCGCCCGCGGCTCGGCCCAGGAGGAAGGCGCTGAGCACCAGCTGGACGCTGGCGATCGCGCCGATCAGGAGGAAGACGTCGTTGTAGGCGAGGATGGTGGCCTGCTGGGCGGCTGCCTGGCCCAGGGCCTGGACGCCGTTGGCGGTGCGCAGCACCGGGTCGGTGACGGTGGGCGCGAGGGCCCGGCCGTAGGCCTGCAGACCCCAGGCGATCTGGGGATCGGAGGCGGTCAGGTGGTCCGAGAGGTAGCCCATGTGGTGCTGCAGCCGCACCGCCTGGAAGGTGCTGAACGCGGCTGAGCCCAACACCCCGCCGAGGATCTGGGTGACACCCTGGACCATGGTGAAGGTCACCATCGACTGGAAGCCACGCTGCAGCAGCTGGCCGATCCCCAGCATGGTGATCGAGCAGATGAAGAGGGTGCTCGCGAAGCCGATCAGCCCCTGGCTGACGTAGAGGTTCGCCGGGTGGGTCTCTACCGTGGCGCGGGCGTCCATGAAGGCTCCGACCGCGATCAACGCCAGGGCCGCCAGCGCCTGGACCACCACCAGCTTGGGCGACAGCAAGAGGCTGAAGGCGCCCACGAGCATGCCGATCACGGTGGCGATCAGGACCACGGTGAAGAGGCCCCGCATCTGGTCGGGGCCCATGCCCAGCGCCTGCAGCATTCCGGGGGCGGCGTAGGCCTGTTCGGACAGCAGCATCCGGGCCACCAGGATCGAGATGGCGAAGCGCAGGAAGCCGGGTTGAACCAGCCAGCGCGTGTCGATCAGCGGGTTGGTGCGGTAGTGCTCCAGCACCGCGGCGACGGCGATCAGCACGACCGCGCCGGCCAGGGCCCAGCCGATCCAGGGCGTGTCGAACCACCAGCTGACCCGACCCAGGCTGGCGGCGGCCACCAGCAGCGCGAAGCCGCCCGATAACAGGACGAAGCTGGGCGCGTCGCGCGGCTCGAAGACCTGGATGCGGATGCCGGGGGGCACCCGGAACAAGGTGACGCCCGCGAGGCAGGTGAGGGCGAGGCCGGCCTCCAGGGCGTAGACCCGATGCCAGTCGCCCACGTCGAGCAGTTCAGGCGAGATGATCCGGGTCAGGGGGATGCCGAGCTGGCTGATGCCGATCCCCATGAGCAGCGCCTGCATCTTGAAGCGCGGGGGCAGGGCCTGGAACATGTAGAACATGGTCACGGCGGTCAGCGCGGCGCCCGTCACGCCGCTGACACCGCGCACGATGAGCGCGCTCGCGAAGCTGTCGGTGAAGAGGTGGGCGGTGGCCGCCACGGCGTAGGCGCCCAGGAACACCGTCACGAACCGGCGAAGGCCGAACTGCTGGCGGTACTTCACCAGCAGCAGGTTCATGGAGATGTAGACCATCACATAGGCGGCGCTGAGCCAGGCGCCTTGCACGGGGTCGAGGGCGAGCTCGCCCTGGATGGCGCCGAGGTTCACGGTGACCAGGGCCGAGCCCAGGCCGCCGGTCAGGCCCAGCAAGACCGCCACGACGCCGTATCCGGCGCGAACAGGTGGAGGGAAGTCGGGAGTGGAGGCCGAGCCCGGCATGGTCGGCCGTTCATGCGGCGCCCAATCGGGCGTGGGCCCCAACTGGGTTCCGATCGCGGGGCGCGGCCGACGGCTCACTGAGAACCCCCAGGGTTGAGGACGCCCTTCAGGACCAGGTCCAGCACCCGCTGCGGCGAGGCCTCGGCCCCCGACTCGCGGACGCCGGCCGAGATCATCCGCAGAACGGCCGGCAGGTCCTCCAGCTTCAGGTCCGGACGCACGATCCCGGCCGCGTGGGCCGCGACCAGCGGGCCGGCGAGGACCTCGAGCAGGCGCGCACGGCAGACCTTCAGGCCAGGGTGGTTCTCGGGTATGGCGCGCCAGGCGGCGCTGAGGGCGGCTGACCGCCGCGCGCGCTCGGCGCCGGCCTGGAAGATGCGGACCAGGGCGTCCACGGGCGGCCCGTCCTCGGACGCGCGGCGCAGGCGATCGACTTCCATCGCGAGCAGGCCGAGCAGCAGGGCGGTGCGGTCGGGGAAGTGGCGGTAGAGCGTGCCGCGCCCTACGCCCGCGGCGGCCAGCACCTCGTCCAGCGGCGCGGCGACGCCTTGCTCGTCGAAGACCTGGGCGGCGGCTTCGAGCAGCGCCTGGCGACGGCGCGCCACATCCGGGCGGAGTGGCCGCGGCGCATCGCCGTTCTGGACAATTTTGTCCACTTTCATCGCAAACAAGTGGACGGAAACCTCGGGTTACGCAAGGGCAACGCGCGAGAAACAAAGCCGGAAGGAGCCGTGCGGTGAGCGACAAAGCCGAGATCGGGAAGGTCGTGGACGAGATGTACGCCATCATCTCCGGGCCGGCGGGCCCCCGCGACTGGTCGCGCCAGCCGGCGCTGTTCCATGAGGACAGCCGCCAGGTCCGCACCTGGGTCGAGGACGGCCGGATGGCCATGCGAATGATGGGGCGGGAGGAGTACGCCGCCGACACCGCGCCGTACTTCGCCGCCAACCCGTTCTACGAGATCGAGACGGCGCGCAGGATCAACGTGTTTGGCAACATCGCGCACGTCTGGAGCATCTACGAGGCCAAGCGCGACCCCGCCGCCGACGCGCTGGACCGTCGCGGCATCAACAGCATCCAGCTTCTGAAGGAGGCTGACGGCCGCTGGCGGATCATCCACATGATCTGGGACAACGAGCGGCCCGGGGTGGTCGCGAGCCTCTAGTCGGCTTCCTGCAGGCCCAGGCGCGCCATGACGTTGGGCAGGTAGGTCGGCCCGATCTGCACCATCACCCCGTCGTTCAGGACCAGGGAGGCGAGGCCGCGGCCCGTGCGGCGGATCTCGCGGACCCGGTCGGGCGCCACGAAGGCCGAGCGATGCACCCGGATCAGCCGCTCCGGATCGAGCTGGCGTTCCAGCGCGGTCATGGTGGCGCGGTGCATGTGGCTGCGGGTCGGGGTGTGCAGCAGGACGTAGTCCTTGGCCGCCTCGATCCAGTCGATCTCGCGCACCAGCACGCGGACGTGGCCCTGGCGGGTCTGGACCCAGATGCCGTCGGCGTCGGGCGCGTCGGCTTCGGTCGAAAGGGTGAGCTGGGTTCGCATCATCTGACGGCGGCGGGCGCGCTCGATCGCCTGGCGCAGGCGGTCGAAGCGCACGGGTTTCAGCAGGTAGTCCGCCGCATCCACCTCGAAGGCGTCAGGGGCGTACATCTCGAAGGCGGTGACGAAGACGATCTCGGGCCGCTGGTCGGGCGGAATGCGGGAAGCGACGGTCAGGCCGTTCAGTTCGGGCATCTGCACGTCCAGCAGGACGAGATCGGGTTTCTCGGCCTCGATGGCGGCCAGGGCGGCCGCGCCGTCGGAGGCGGCGCCCACGATGGTCAGTTCGGAGAGCTGCGCCAGCAGGGCCTTCAGCCGCTCCAGCGCCGCGGGTTCGTCGTCTACGAGCAGGACGCGCATGGTCAGGCCGCCATCGCCGGGTCGGATTGCAGGGTCAAGGGCATGCGGATCATCGCCAGGTAGCCGCCGTCGCGCGGCGTCGCCTGCAGGATGCCACGCGCGCCGTACAGGGCTTCCAGCCGCTGGCGCACGTTCTCGAGGCCGACGCCGGAACCGGGGGCGGGACGCTCCGTGGGCCGGCCGCCGCCGTCGTCCTCGACGATGACGACCAGGTCGTCGCCGTCCTGCATCGCCTCGACGCGGAGGGTGACGGTGCGGGTGGTGCGCGAGACGCCGTGCTTGATGGAGTTCTCGACAAGCGGTTGCAGGAGGAAGCTGGGCACCAGCGCCTGGAGGAGGCGGTCGGGGCAGATGAACCGCACGCCCAGCCGGTCGCGGAACCGCTCGCCCTCGATGGCGAGGTAGGCCTGCAGGGTCTCCAGCTCGTCCTCCAGCGGGATCATCGCCTGCGGATCGGCGGCCAGGGTCACCCGCAGGAAGTCGGCGAGGCGCGAGAGCATGTTCTCGGCCTCCTCGATCCGGTGGTTCACGACCGCCGAGGAGACCGCGTTCAGGGTGTTGAACAGGAAGTGCGGGTTCAGCTGATAGCGCAGGGCGGCCAGCCGGGCGGCGGTGGCCATGTTCTGCGCTTCCATGGCCGCTGCGTGCGCGGCGGCGAGATCGCGCTCCCGGGCGCTGACGATCTGGTTCGACTGGATCAGCAGGAAAATCACCCCGGCCAGGCCGAAGATCCAGCCGAGTCCGATCCAGTTGGTCAGGCCGTGAATCAGGAGCTGCTGCGAGCCGAGCGGCGTGGCGGCCGGATAGAGCAGACGGCGCAGAGGCTCCTGGGCCGCGAGGTCGATCAGTGACAGGAGGCCCCCGCAAAGGATCGCCGCCAGGATCACCGCGAGATAGCGCGGTGCGGACTCCCAGGTGCGGACGGCGCGGACGACGAAGTAGAGCGGGGCCGTCAGCGCCATCCCGATGAAGCCGATCAGCGTGATGCGCGCCGTCGCCCAGCTCTGGGGGTGGACGCCGCCGATCACGCCCGGCGCGAAGAACAGCCCGACGTCGAAGACCCACAGGAGGACGGTCAGCAGGACCACCTGCTGCAGCTCTCGGGTCCTGAAGGGGCCTATGCGCCACATCGGAGGAACCTAGCCTGCGTTCGGGCCGATCGCACGCGCCCCGGTCGTGTGGCGCCGAGGCTTCGTCGCGTGGGCAGGGACGACCTTTGCATCTTCGTCGTGCGGCGCCGCGCTTTGGTCGCCAGGGCTCATCGGGTCGAGCACCGGTCTAGCGGCGCCGGACGGGCGGCGGGCCACGCCGCCAAAAGAGCGCCGACCTGACCGGGAGGCCCTCGTGGCTCTGAACCTTCGACATCGACTGGCCGTCGCGGCGTGCGCCGCGCTGATGGCCAGTCAGGCCGGCGCCGAGCCGCTGGAGCTGCTGCCCAACGGCCTGGCGGTGGCGCAGGTGAGCCTGGACGGTCGCGGGCCCTATCGTTTCGTCATCGACACCGCGGCGACCAACACCTCGCTCCTGCAGCCCTACTGGGCGGCCGTCGGCCCCGCGCCGGCGGCGGCGAAGACCCTGACCATCCAGGGCGCGGGCGGCGCGGCCACCGTGCCGTTGGTCCCGGTCGCGAAGCTGGCGACGGCGGGGCGGGTGGTGGAGGGCCTGGAAGCCTACCAGTTGCCGCCCAATCCGGCCGACGCGCTGGGCGCGCACGGCATCCTCGGCGCGGACGTCCTCACCCGGCACGTGTTGGAGCTGGATACGCCGGCCAAGGCCTGGCGGCTGCTGGACCGCACGCCGGAGGCCGACGCGGCGTTGGTCGCCGTGCCGTTCGTCCTCGACGCCGGCCGCACGCCGCGCCTGACGGTGCGGGTCAACGGCGTCGAGGTCCGGGCGATCATCGATACCGGGGCGGCCCGCACGATCATGAACTGGGCCGCCGCCGAAGCCCTCGGCGTGAAGCGGACCGAAGCCCTGGCCGAGGGCGGCGTGGCGGGCGGCGTGGGCGGCTCGACCGCGCTTCTGAAGCGGCGGTTCGACAGCCTGGCGGTCGCCGGCTCCACACGCACCGACGTCGAACTGCGGGTCGGTGACCTGCCCATCTTCGGCGCCCTCGGCCTCGCCGACGGGCCGGCGGTGATCGTCGGCATCGACCAGTTCACCGACCGCCGCCTGCTCATCGACTACCCGAACCTGCGGCTGCGCGTGGCCGCCCCGGCCGGCGCCTGACGCCCGAACGCCTTCCCCAACAGAGCTTCCCCCAGAGAACCGGAGACCAAGATGAAGATTCAACTTTTCGCGCCGCTGCTGGCCAGCGCGCTGCTGGCGGCCACGGCCGCCGACGCGGCCACCACCATCTTCAGCCAGAACTTCAGCGGCGGGCTCGGCGCCAACGAGTCGGTCAGCGGCAACTTCAAGGTCGCCAATGGCCAAATGGGCCACGAAAACCACTACAGCAACAACGAATACTCCTACTATCAGATCTCCCTGGATCTGACTGGTTACACCAGCGCGCTGCTTGAGTTTGATTTCAGCATCGATAGCGAGATCAACTACGACGGGTTCAACGTTCTGGCGTCGACCGACACGGTCTTCACCTCGGCGACCGAACTCCTTGCCCCGCAGAACGCCGGCTTCTACGGCACGATGGGCAACAATTTCGCGCGGCTTGGCAAGTATGCGGTGTCGGGTAAGTACGCCGGCAAGCCGACCTTCGATCTGAGCCAGTTTGCGGGCCAGACCGTCAACCTGCGCTTCCAGTTCCAGTCGGACCAGTTCGCCTTCAAGCCGGGCGTGCGGATGGACAATCTGAAGATCACCGGCAACGCCATCGGCGCGGTGCCCGAGCCCGCCACCTGGGCGCTGATGATCGGCGGCTTCGGCATGGCCGGCGCGACGCTGCGCCGCTCGCGCCAGACCGCGCTCCGTATCCGGGCCTGACCCGGCGGTCGCAGGGCCGTCGCGCTCCTCCAAACCCGCGCGGCGGCCCTGTGGCTTCAGTCCAGCAGGGCCAGGAAGTTGGCCAGGGTCGGCGACAGGTCGCCCTGGCGCCAGGCCACGCCCGTCTCCAGTTCCGGCGCCTGCCCGGCCAACGGCACATAGCTGACCCCCGTGCGCGCCAGGTTGCGCAGGGAGGCCGGCGCCAGGGCGATGCCCAGGCCGCTGGAAACCAGGCTGATGATGGTCTGCATCTGGATCGCCTCCTGGACGATCCGCGCCTCGCCGCCGAGGGCGGCGTAGTAGCCGGTGACGAGGTCGTGGAACGCCGGCGCCACCTGCCTCGGAAACAGGATGAGCGGCGAGGCGAGCACCTCGGCCTTTGACAGCGCCTCCGCGCTGACGATCCGGCCGGCCTCGATCCAGGCGGTGGGTACGGCGGCGATCAGCGGTTCGCGCAGCAGTCGGCGATAGGCGAGGGGCGGGGGCAGCGCCTGGTCGGCCGGCGGGATGACGATGCCGGCGTGCCGTTCGCCGTCCGCCAGCGCCGGAAGCTGAACATCGCTGGTGGCCTCGAAGAGCTGGATCTCCACGTCCGGATAGGCCCTGGAATAGCGGCGCACGAGATCGGGCAGGACGCTGTAGTCCGCCGTGCTGACGAACGAGAGCGACAGGCGGCCGGCCTGGCCGTCGCGCAGCCGGCGCGCGCTGGCGGCCAGTTCGTCGAGGGCGGCGAGGGCGGCCCGCACCTCAGGAAGCCACTGCTCGCCCAGGGGTGTCAGGCGCACGCTGCGCTTGGATCGTGTGAACAGCGGCGCGCCCAGGTCGCGCTCCAGGGCCATGATCGACTGGCTCAGTGGCGGTTGGGTCATGCCCAGGCGTTCAGCGGCGCGGCCGAAGTGCAGCGTCTCGGCCACGGCGGCGAAATGACGGAACTGCCGGACGTCCATTGATATGTCCAACGACTAAGTATGGCGTGAGTAATATATTTTGAGCGGTGATTGAACGGCCTTATCCTGACGGGATCGTCCGCGTCACGGACCCACACGCCGAGATCCGCCATGCCTGCCCTTCGTTCCAGAACCTCCACCCACGGCCGCAACATGGCCGGCGCCCGCGGGCTGTGGCGCGCCACCGGCATGAAGGACAGCGACTTCGGTAAGCCGATCATCGCGGTGGCCAACAGCTTCACTCAGTTCGTGCCGGGGCATGTGCACCTGAAGGATCTGGGCCAGCTGGTCGCGCGCGAGATCGAGGCGGCCGGCGGCGTCGCCAAGGAGTTCAACACCATCGCGGTCGACGACGGCATCGCCATGGGCCACGGGGGGATGCTCTATTCCCTGCCCAGCCGCGAGCTGATCGCCGACAGCGTCGAGTACATGGTCAACGCGCACTGCGCCGACGCCATGGTCTGCATCTCCAACTGCGACAAGATCACCCCCGGCATGCTGATGGCGGCCATGCGGCTGAACATCCCGGTCGTCTTCGTCTCGGGCGGGCCGATGGAGGCCGGCAAGGTCGTGGTGAAGGGCGAGCGCCGGGCGCTGGACCTCGTCGACGCGATGGTGGTGGCCGCTGACGACAAGTACAGCGACGAGGAAGTGGCCGCGATCGAGAAGGCGGCCTGCCCGACCTGCGGTTCGTGCTCGGGCATGTTCACGGCCAACTCGATGAACTGCCTGACCGAGGCGCTGGGCCTGTCGCTGCCGGGCAATGGCTCGGTGCTGGCCACCCACGCCGACCGCGAGGCTCTGTTCAAGGAAGCTGGTCGGCTGATCGTCGACCTGACCCAGCGCTGGTACGAGCAGGAGGACGCCACGGCCCTTCCGCGTGGCATCGCCACCCGGGCGGCGTTCGAGAACGCCATGAGCCTGGACATCGCCATGGGCGGCTCGACCAACACCGTGCTGCACCTGCTGGCGGCGGCGCAGGAGGGCGGCGTCGACTTCGGGATGGCCGACATCGATCGCCTGTCGCGCCGGGTGCCCTGCCTGTGCAAGGTGGCGCCGGCCAAGAGCGACGTGCACATGGAAGACGTCCACCGGGCCGGCGGCGTGCTGTCGATCCTGGGCGAGTTGGAGCGGGGCGGCCTGATCGACGCCAGCCAGCCCACGGTTCACGCCGCGACGATCGGTGAGGCCCTGGCCCGCTGGGATATCGGCCGCACCAACAGCCAGGTGGCCCGCGACCTGTTCAGCGCTGCGCCCGGCGGCAAGCCGACCCAGGTGGCGTTCAGCCAGGCCGAGCGCTGGAACGAACTGGACCTCGACCGCGAGAAGGGCGTGATCCGCTCGGTGCAGCATCCCTTCTCGAAGGACGGCGGTCTCGCGGTGCTGTTCGGCAACCTGGCCCCCGAGGGCTGCATCGTGAAGACCGCTGGGGTCGACGAGTCGATCCTGACGTTCACCGGCACGGCGCGGGTCTACGAGAGCCAGGAAGCGGCGGTCAGCGGCATCCTGGGCGGCCAGGTGAAGGCCGGCGAGGTGGTGGTCATCCGCTATGAGGGCCCCAAGGGCGGGCCGGGGATGCAGGAGATGCTGTATCCGACCACCTATCTGAAATCGAAGGGCCTGGGCGCGGCCTGCGCCCTGATCACCGACGGCCGTTTCTCGGGCGGCACCTCGGGCCTCTCGATCGGCCATGTGTCACCCGAGGCGGGTGAGGGCGGCCTGATCGCCCTGGTCGAGACGGGCGATACGATCCTGATCGACATCCCCAACCGCGGCATCACCCTGCAGGTGGCGGACGACGTCCTGGCCGAACGCCGCGCGGCGATGCTCGCCAAGGGCTCCAAGGCCTGGAAGCCGGAGAATCGAGTTCGCGAGGTCAGCCCGGCCCTGCGCGCCTATGCGGCGCTGACCACAAACGCCGCGCGGGGCGCGGTGCGCGACATCAGCCAGGTGGAGCGCGACTGACCGCCAGCCTCTCCCGCCGCTTCCTCCTTGTGCGCGCGCGTAAGTGACGATAGCGTTACTTACGCGCGCCGCCCCGAAGAGGCCGGCGACAAAGGGGAGGTAGCATGAAGACGTTGTCGCGCCGCGGCGCAGGGATGGCCGCGCTTGCCGGCCTTGCGGCGGCCTCGGCCGCGCAGGCTCAACCGCGCAAGGGCAAGGCGATGCCCCTGCCGCCGATCACCATCTACCACCTGGAGGGCCGCCGCTCGGAGCGGGCGGTCTGGCTGATGGAGGAGTTGGGCCTCCCCTATCGCCTGGAGTTCAAACGCGGCGACCTCCTGGGCTCGATGGCCCTGATCCGCGAGTTCAGCCCCATAGTGCCGATGGCGCCGACCGTGAAGTACGGCGATCAGGTGCTGGTGGAATCGGGCGCCATCCTGGAGCTGATCCTCAACCGCCACGCGCCGGGCCGGCTGCAGCCGGCGCTCGAGCACGCCGACTATCCGCACTACCTGATGTGGATGCACTTCGCCGAGGGCTCGCTGGCCTCGCGACTGTTCTCGGACTATCGCGCCTGGATGACCCAGCCGCCCACCGAGCGTTCGCGGCTGGTCGACTCCGAGGCGGTGGTCGAATTCGCCGAGGCGTTCCTGAAGGATCACGCCTGGTTCGGCGGCGCCGAGTTCTCGGCCGCCGACATCATGATGCACTTCCCGCTGCGGGTGGCGACCGACCTCAACCTCGTGGACCGCGCCCAGTTTCCGAAGGTCGCCGACTGGAAGGCGCGGGTCGAGGCGCGGCCCGCCTTCAAGCAGATGCTGGCCAAGGCGCGGCCCGACGGCATGATCGGCTCGCTGAAGCCGCTGCCGCAGCACGCGCCGTCGGGCCCGCGCTCCAAGCCGACGCGCTGATCCGTCGACCGCCGAAGACAACGAAGACAGGGGAGAACACGCGATGACCGAGACCCGACAGATCCACCTCGTCCGCCGGCCCGACGGCGCGCCGGTGGAGGCGGACTTCGCGGTGGTGACCACCACGATCGGTGAGCCCGGCGAAGGGCAGGCGCTGGTTCAGAACCTGCTGCTGTCGGTGGATCCCTACATGCGGCCCAGGCTGACGCGGGATCAACCGCTGGACGCACCCATGCTGGGCGGCGGGATCGGTCGCGTGCTGCAGTCGCGCGATCCGGGCCTCGCCGAGGGCGACCTCGTGCGGCACGGCGCGGGGATGCAGGAGCGGTTCGTCGTCGACGGCAAGGCGCTGCAGAAGCTGACCCCCGACCCGGCCCTGCCCCTGAGCGTCTACATGCACGCCCTGGGCGGGACAGGCCTCACGGCCTACGGCGGCCTGCTGGAGGTCGGCGCCCTGAAGGACGGCGAGCAGGTGTTCGTCTCGACCGCCGGCGGCGCGGTCGGCTCGGTGGCGGCCCAGATCGCCAAGATCCGCGGCTGCTATGTGGTGGGCTCCACCGGCGCCGACGACAAGGCCGCCTGGCTGCGCGACGAGGTCGGGCTGGATGCGGTGATCAACTACAAGACCCAGCCGCTGGCGCAGGCCCTGGCGGCCGCCACGCCCAAGGGGATCGACGTCTATTTCGAGAACGTGGGCGGCGCGCACCTGGACGCGGTGCTGCCCCGGATGAACGTGCGGGGGCGCATCCCGGTCTGCGGGATGATCTCCACCTACAACGGTGGCGGGGAGGGCGTGCGCAACCTGTCGGCCATGATCTACAGCCGGGTGCGCATCGAGGGCTTCGTCGCCAGCGACTTCATGCACCTGCAGCCGACCTTCATGGCCGAGATGACGGGGTGGCTGAAGGACGGGCGGGTGAAGTACGAGGAGACGATCCTTGATGGCTTCGAGCGCGCGCCAGAGGGTCTGATCGGGCTGTTCGAGGGGCGCAACCACGGCAAGATGCTGATCCGGGTGGCGGACTGAGCCCGTCACTGGACGCGGGCGTGCCGGCTCGGGAAGATAGGGGCGCCGGCGCGACGCCGTCCGGCGGAACGGGCGGGGGCGCGTGAACACGTCGGACGGATCGGAGCGGCCGGAGAAGGTCGTGCAGAAGCGCGTCAAGGGCGCCGAGCGCAAGGACCTGTTCCTGGAGGCCGCGGCCGCGATCGTCCTGGATCAGGGCGTGGGCGCGGTGACCATGGAGGGGGTGGCGCAGCGCTGTGGGGTGAACAAGTCGCTGCCCTATCGCTACTTCGCCGACCGCGATGCCGTGCTGGCCGCATTGTTCGACCGCGAGCATGCCAAGTACGCCGCGTGGTGGGCCGAGGCGCTTCCCGCCGACCCGACCTTCGAGGCGGCGGTCCGCGCTGCGCTGCGGCACTGGTGCGCCCGGGCCGACGATGGCCAGGAACTCTACCTGCGGCTCGTCACCGACAGTGGCCGGATGCGCGAACGGGCGCGGGGCATCCAGGAGGAAAACGTGCGGGGCTGGGCGGCCGGCCTGGAGCGCGCCTACGGCCTGCCGGCCAAGGTGGCGAGGCAATACGCCTGGTTCATGGTGACCGGCGTCACCGGCTTTCTCGCCGCGCGCGACGGGGACGACGACGCGCTGATCGATACGGTCACGCTGGCGGTCGTGGCGGGCGCCGAGGCCCTGCGCGCCC
>JBFMGV010000073.1:0-2929 GCA_040752615.1 Pseudomonadota bacterium
CTTCCCCTCTGACGGACGGGCGCCGGCGGCGAGGCCGGCGCCCCCGCCCCGGGGTCAGGAGCCGGGCGTCGCCGGCGGCGCGGCCGAAACCGACTTCTGGTTGGAAATCAGCGGAGCGGTCGGCAGCTTGGCGATGTCCACCAGTTCGCCGCCCTTGATCACCAGGTTGATCGCCCGATAGTTCTTCGCCGCCGCCAGCGGGTTGGCGTCCAGCACCACCATGTCGGCGTGCTTGCCGGCTTCGAGGGTGCCGAAGTCCTTCTCCAGCTTGTAGCCGCGGGCCACGTTGATGGTGGCGGTCTGCAGCGCCTTCATCGGATCGACGCCCATCTGCTCCAGGCCCTGCAGGGCGAAGAAGTGGCCCTCGCCCAGCTTGGTGCGGACGTCGACCTCGGGCTTCTCGGGCGACTTAGCCGGAAGCGGATGCTGGATGCCGGCGTCCGTCGACAGCATCACGTTCACGCCGCCGTCGATCAGGTTTTTGATGTTCACCCGCGAGTTCGCGTAGATCGGCTCCAGCTTCTTGGACTGGCTGGCCTGATAGGCCTCGGTCACCGGCAGGGCCGAGCACGAGACGTTCTTGGCCTTCATCTCCTGGATCATCGCCGCCGGGATCGTGCGCTCCGGCGTGATGTCGCAGTGGGTCAGGATATCGACGCCCGCGTCCATCGCCGACTGGATGCCTTCCAGCGAGTGCACGTGCGCCTGCACCGTCTTGCCGGCGCCGTGGCCCGCCTTGACGATGGCGTCCTGGGCGCCCTGCGAGAAGGCCATGAACGAGTAGTCCTTGTGGCCGTTGGCGGCGTACTTGAGGAAGTCCACGTCCTTGGCCGCGTAGGTCGCGACGCGCTTGCCCACCTCGTCTGCAGTATCCCACAGCAGCTCGCGGCCGGTCCCCTGGGTCCAGCGGCGGTTCAGGTAGTTGATGGTGTCGGCCCGCAGGATGCCCTTGAACTCGTCTCGGAAGTCCTCGGAGATCGGCCCATCGAAGCCGATGATGTTGCCCGCGAAGTAGATCCGCGCACCCGCGTCCTTGCCGCTGTTGATGCGCGCGCGCGCCGCCCGCAGGTCGGGATAGGGCCCCCAGGTGTCAAAGACGGTGGTCTGGCCGGACTTCAGGGCCAGCTGCGCCGCCTCGACCACCACGTCGGCGTAGTGGCCGCGGAAGCGCAGCAGGGTGTCGATGTCGAGGTTGAGGTGCAGGTGCAGGTTGGCGTCCATCAGCCCGGGGATGACGAACTTGCCGGGCTTCTCGACCACCCGGGCGCCTCTCGGGATCGCGACGCTGGCGGCGGATCCGATGGCGGTGATGCGGCCGCCGTCCATCACGACCACGCCGTCGGCGACCGGCGCGCGGCCGGTCCCGTCGATGATCGTGACCTTGGTGAGGGCCAGGGGGGCGGCGCCGGCCGCGCTGGCGACCAGCGAGAACGCCGCGGCGCAGAGCAGGGATTGTCGCGTCATGAGGTCTCCGACGAGCTTGAGGATGAAAGCGGCAGGTGGCGCGCGCTTCACTCGTGTGGCTGGATCTTCTGGTTGGAGATCAGGGGCGCGGTGGGCAGCTTCTCCAGGTCGACCACCTCACCCGACTTGATGACCATGTGGATGGCCCGGTAGTTGCCCGCCCAGACCATCGGGTCGGCGTCCAGCACCACCATGTCGGCGTACTTGCCGCGCTCCAGGGTCCCGAAGTCCTTGTCGAGCTTGTAGCCGCGCGCGACGTTGATGGTGGCGATCTGCAGCGCCTTCATCGGGTCGACGTTGATCTCCTCCAGGCCCTGGAGCGCCGCGAAGTGGCCTTCGCCCAGGGTGGTGCGGCTGTCGACCCGCAGCGTCGGCTCGGTCATCGGCAGCGGGTGGGTGATCCCGGCGTCGGTGGACAGCATCAGCGGCACGCCGGCTTCCACCATGTTGCGGATGTTGATCATCGACTGGCTCTGATAGTGCACCGCCCGCTTGGGCAGGGTGTCCTGGTGCGCCTTGGTCGTGGGCAGCACCGAGCAGTAGACCCCCTTCTGCGCCATCTTCTTGAGGAGCTCGGGCGGGATGATCCGCTCGGGCGTGATGTCGCAATGGGTCAGGATGTCGACGCCGGCGTCGATCGAGGACTCGATGCCCTCCACCGAGTGGACGTGGGACTGCACGGTCTTGCCCGCGTCGTGGCCGGCCTTCACGACGGCGTTCTGCGCATGCTGGGACATGTAGGCGAACGCCATGTCCTTGTGGCCGTTGGCTGCGTACTTGAGGAAGTCGACGTCCAGCTTGGCGTAGTCGGCCACCTTCTTGCCGACCAGGTCGGCAGTGTCCCACAGCAGGTCGCGGCCCGTGCCCTGGGTCCAGCGCTTGTTGAGGTAGTCGATGGTGTCCTTGTGCAGGACGCCCTGGAACTTCTCGCTGAAGTCGGCCGACACCGGACCGTCGAAGCCGATGATGTTGCCGGCGAAGAAGATGCGCGCGCCGACGTCCTTGCCGCTGTTGATCCGGTCGCGGGCGGCCTTCAGGTCGGGGTACGGACCCCAGGTGTCGAAGACCGTGGTCTGCCCGGTCTTCAGGGCCAGCTGCGCGCCCTCGACGATGACGTCGGCGTAGCGGTCGCGGAACCGCAGCAGCGAGTCGGCGTCCAGGTTCAGATAGAGGTGGACATTGGCGTCCATCAGGCCGGGGATGACGTACTTGCCGGCCTTGTCCAGCACCTTGGCGCCGCGCGGGATCGCGACCTCGGCCTTGGGCCCGACGCCGACGATGCGGCCCTTGTCCATGACGATGACGCCGTTCTCGATCGGCGGACGGCCCGTCGCGTCGATGATGGTGACGTTGGTGAGGGCCAGGGGGGCGGCGCACGCCGCGCCGGCGATCAGCGAAAGCGCGGTCGCGCCGAACAGCGAAAGACGCGTCATGGTCGTCTCCAGGAAAGCGATGGGATGAACCG
>JBFMGV010000074.1:0-33775 GCA_040752615.1 Pseudomonadota bacterium
TCCCCGCCTTCGTCACCGAGGCGGCGCGGGAGGTCCTCACCGAGGACGACGCCGACTACCAGCCCCCGGACACCCGCAAGATCCGCATCCGCGCCTACGAGGGCTGACCGCCGAACCTCGTGGGCAGACGCCGCAGAGACGGCATCGGCCTCCACACCCCACCCACGTCGTCCCGGCGCACGCCGGGATCCAGCTCCAGCCATCAGACCCGCCCCGGATGAGCTCAGTCGCTCATGGCCGGCGCCTCGGCGCGTCCCGCCTGCACGCTGGCGTCCGCCGGGTGACAGCCATTGGAGGTAGGGAGCCGCTTCCTTCCGCGCTTTCCGCGGTTCCACCACCCACCCGCCGCGCCTCGCTGACCGACCAAGGTTCCCGCAAGACCCTCCTCTCGACCATGTCCTCCCAGGCGGCTCCGCCGGCTGACGCGGATGTGAGGCCGGCCCCGCTCGTCGTGTTCGAACGGCCGTTTGCCTCCGGCCTCAGGTTATGCTTGTTCACCTATCATGACGCTGGGGCAGGGGACCCCCGCGCGGACCAGTAGGGAGATGTGTATGACCGCGTTGCCACCGGGTTGGCCGGCGATGTCCATCCAGCAGGCTCACGCCCTGATCGGCCAGGCCGGTCTGCCCACCGAGATCGCCGAGGAGTCGATCCGGGGCGTCACCTTCAAGGTCTGGAAGAATCAGCCGCCGACCCTGCGGGCCGTGGTCGAGGCCTCCAAGGCGCACGGCGACAAGGTCTTCCTGGTCTATGAGGACGAGCGCGTCACCTATGACGCCTTCCATCGCGCCGTCGCGGCCTTCGCCGCCGAGCTGCGCGCCCAGGGCGTCGAGAAGGGCGACCGCGTCGCCGTCGTCATGCGCAACCTGCCGGAGTGGGTGGTGGCCTTCTATGCCGCCGCCGCGCTGGGGGCGATCGTCACTCCGCTGAACGCCTGGTGGACCGGCCCCGAGCTGGAGTACGGCCTGACCGACTCCGGGACCAAGGTCGCCATCATGGACGCCGAGCGCTTCCAGCGGATGGCCGAGCACTTCGCCAACTGTCCCGAGCTGAAGCGCGTCTACGTCAGCCGCGAGGCCGACGAGATCGCCCATCCGTACGTGACCAAGCTGGAGAGCGTGCTGGGCGGGGCCAACGATTGGGGCAAGCTGCCCGATCAGGCGCTGCCGGCCGCCGAGGTCTCGACCGACGACGACGCCACCATCTTCTACACCTCCGGCACCACCGGGCGTCCGAAAGGCGCGCTGGCCACCAACCGGGCGGTGAACTGCAACATCATCACCGCCGGCGCGGCCGGGGCGCGGGGCTTCCTGCGTCGGGGCGAGGCGCCGCCGGCCCCTGATCCGGACGGCCCGCAGCGCGCGGCGCTGCTCTCGGTTCCGTTCTTCCACGTCACCGGCTGCTTCGCGGTGCTGAACCCCACGCTCTTCACCGGCGGCAAGCTGGTGCTGATGTTCAAGTGGGACCCGATCCGCGCCTTCGAGCTGATCCAGCGCGAGAAGGTCACCACGGCGGGCGGCGTGCCGACCATCGCCTGGCAGATCCTGGAGCATCCGGCCCGCGAGCAGTTCGACCTGTCGTCGCTGGAGCAGGTGTCGTACGGCGGCGCCCCCTCGGCGCCCGAGCTGGTGCGTCGCCTGAAGGAGGTCTTCCCGAAGTCGCAGCCCGGCCAGGGCTGGGGCATGACCGAGACCTGCGCCACCGTCACCTCGAACAGCGGCGAGGACTATGAGAACCGCCCCGACAGCTGCGGCCCGGCCGCCGCCGTCGCCGAGCTGCAGATCCGCGATCCCGGCGATGGCGTGACGGTGCTGGCGCCGAACGCGGTGGGCGAGCTGTGGTCCAAGGGGCCGATGAACGCCCGCGCCTACTGGAACAAGCCCGAGCCGACCGCCCAGACCTTCGTCGACGGCTGGGTGCGCACCGGCGACCTGGCGCGCGTGGACGAGGAGGGCTTCTGCTTCATCATCGACCGCGCCAAGGACATGCTGATCCGGGGCGGCGAGAACATCTACTGCGTTGAGGTCGAGAACGTCCTCTACGACCACCCCGCCGTCATGGACGCCGCCATCGTGGCCAGGCCGCACCGCACCCTCGGCGAGGAGCCGGCGGCGGTGGTGACGCTGAAGCCCGGCGCCGAGGCCACCGAGGAGGAACTGCGGGCCCACGTGGCAGAGCGCCTGGCGGCCTTCAAGGTGCCGGTGGCGGTGAAGTTCTGGCACGAGACCCTGCCGCGCAACGCCAACGGCAAGATCCTCAAGACCGAACTCAAGAAGCTCTTCCAGGAAGAGCCCGCCTGAGGACGCCTTGAAGACCAGGGCCGACGTCCTGCTGGTCGAGCGCGGCTTCTTCGAGAGCCGCGCCAAGGCCCGAGCCGCGATCGAGGCCGGCGGCGTCACGGCCGACGGCAAGGTGGTCGCCAAGGCCTCCGAGCTGGTGGCGACGGACGCCGTCATCGCGGCCGCGCCGGCCCATCCCTGGGTCGGCCGCGGCGCCCTGAAGCTGGTCCATGCCCTCGACCTCTGGCCGGTGCGGGTCGAGGGGCGGGTGGTCCTCGACGTCGGCGCGTCCACCGGCGGCTTCACCGAGGTCTGCCTGGCGCGCGGGGCGACCCGGGTCTACGCGGTGGACGTGGGGCGCGGGCAGCTCCATGCCAGCCTGGCCGGCGATCCGCGGGTCGTCGGGCTCGAGGCCACCGACGCGCGCGACCTGACGCCGGCGCTGGTCACGGATGCGCCGGGGCTCATCGTCACCGACGTCAGCTTCATCTCGCTGGCCAAGGCCCTGCCGGCGGCCCTTGCGCTGGCCGCCCCGGGCGCCGATCTGGTGGCCCTGGTGAAGCCTCAGTTCGAGGTCGGCCGCGAGCACGTGGGGAAGGGCGGCATCGTCACCGACCCGGCGGCCCGCGAGCGGGCGCTCGCCGAGGTGGCCGCGTTTCTCTCCACTTCCGGTTGGGTGGTGCGGGAAACGGCGACCAGCCCCATCGCCGGTGGCGACGGCAACTTGGAGTGGCTGCTGTGGGCTAGCGCAGCGTAGGCGTTCACACTCGATTAACCGCGAATCGCGTCGCTTCCCCTCAGATCTTGGGGAGCGGTAAATGATTGAAATTACCCGGGAAATTATCGGCGCAAGCGACTTCGAGCTGGGGCAGCAGCGCAGCGCGCCGCTACGCTACGACATCACCTGGCCGGCCGAGGGCGAGGCCGCCGGCGTGGTGCTGGTCATCTCCGGCTTCGGCGACGACACCTCGTCCGAATACAGCCGCAAGCTGCGGGCTCACATCGCCGAGACGACCGGCATGGGCGCCGTCAGCGTGCGCTACCACGCCTTCGAGGCCCGGCCGAACAACGGCGGCAAGGTGGTGGTGGACCCGCGCGAGCAGATCTACCTGCTGGGCCTGGCCATGGTCCACGGCATCAAGGTCGACATGTCCGAGAGCGCCCTGGTCCTGGCCGACGCGGTGGGCAAGGTGGACACCCGCTCCCGCGTCCGCGCGATCATCGAGACCGGCAGCGGCGAGGCCCAGAACTTCGGCGTCATCCAGGCCCTGGACCACCTCTGCGTGATCGGCGACCTGATCGCCAACGCGCCGCCCTTCGACGTCCGCCGCATCGTCGCCCTCGGCACCTCGCACGGCGGCTACATCGCGCATCTGATGGCCAAGTTCGCGCCCTCGACCCTGGCCGCGATCATCGACAACTCCAGCTACGCCCAGCCGCCGATGAACTATCTCGGCATCGGCGACGAGAGCGAGTTCACCCTGAAGGCCGGCTCCGCGGTGATGGACGCCAGCGTGCGCAGCGCCTGGACCGTCTCGGATCGCCAGGCCCGCAACTTCTACGGCCGCGACCAGGACCTGATCCGGGACGCCCGCTACCCGCCGCACCTGGCCGCCGCCCGTGCCGCGGCGGGCGATGCCGGCACGCAGTACTTCATGGTCAACGCGACGGTGGACAGCATCTCGCCGCCGGCCATGAAGCGCCGCCAGCACGCCGCCCTTGTGGAGGCCGGCTTCGACGCCCATCTCGAGATCATCGGCCCGGAGGGCATCGACGGCCAACTCTTCAAGACACTGACCCACGGCCTCGGCTGTTCGCTGAAGGGCTTGTTCGACCGCCACATCGGCCAGGTCCGCTCGCGGGCGGTCGATCCGGACGTGATGCGGGGCTCGGTGGTGGTCTACGACGGGGTCGATCTGGCCTACCGCTTCAGCCACGTCGCCGAGCCGCCGCACGTGGTCGCGGAGGTGGCGGAGCTCTATCCGACCCGGGCCGCATGACAAAAGAGCCGCCCCCCGGAGGGAGCGGCCCAGTCAGATGCTCGACTTGGGGTCGATCAGTCGACGACGGCGTACTTGCCGGTCGCGTCGCGGCAGACGCGGACGAAACGGGTCTGGGTGCGGCCGTCGGGCATGTGGATCGGGCTCTCGGCCAGGGTGCAGTCCTCGGCGCCTTGCGGACGCTCGGCGACGCGGTAGCGGTCGTCCTCGCGCCACGCGCTGTCGCGCGAGTCCGAGTAGGCGTCGCGATCGTAGTACGAGGACTCGGCGCGCGGCGGAGGCGGCGGCGGCAAGGCCTCGGAGGTGGTGTTGTAGTAGGGCTGCTGCGAGGTGCAGGCGGCGCTCTTGTTGCCGACCATGCCGCCCATGACCGCGCCCAGCAGGCCGCCCAGCAGCGCGCCTTCGGTGCGGGCGTTGCGGGCCGCCGCATTGGAGCCGATCACCGCGCCCATGCCGCCGCCGATCAGGGCGCCGGCCGTGCCGCGGTTGGTCTGGTCGCGCTTGCAGGGATCGTAGTGATAGCCGTTACGGTCCTGGGCGGTGTAGGAGCCGTAGCCGGCCGACTGGGCGAAGGCCGGCGCGACGGACGTCAGGGCCAGCATACCGGCGAGCGCGGCGGCTCCGGCCTTGGCGATCTTGATGGACATCCGGTATCCCTCTCTCGAAATGCACCTGGTCGCGTTACGGCGACGCTTTCCGCCTAGATGCGGCAGCGAACCTGAACGGCCGTTGAGAATCTCGTTCATGTTCGTTCATTTTCCGCTAACCACGCTGGCCGCGCGGGGGCTCACATGAGACCGCAAAAGCGCCGATTCCAGGGCCGTCCCGACCCGCGGCCGACGCCGGGACCGCCGGCCGAGTTCCTGATCCAGGGCGTGGGCGGGGAGGGCGACGGCATCGCGCCGGGCCCGGTGTTCATCCCGTTCACGCTGCCGGGTGAACGCGTCATCGCCCAGGGCGGCGGCGACCGTCGCGAGCTGGTCGAGGTGCTGGACCCCAGCGCCCAGCGCATCGAGCCGGCCTGTCAGCACTTCTTCGCCTGCGGTGGCTGCTCGTTGCAGCATTGGGACCATGCGCCCTACCTCGACTGGAAGGTCGAGCGGCTGGTCCGCACCCTGGCCCGCGAGCGGATCGAGGCCGAGATCCTGCCGGCCTATGCCGCCGGCCCCGGCACGCGTCGACGCCTTGCCCTGCACGCGCGCAAGGGCAGTCGCGACATGGCGCGCCTGGGCTACAAGGCGCGCCGTTCGTGGGACCTGGTGGACGTCGCCGTCTGCCCGATCGCGGACCCGCAGCTCCAGGCGGCGTTCCCGGCCCTGAGGCGGCTGGCGGCCCCGTTGTTCGAGCATCCGAAGTCGGCCCCGACGCTGCACGTCACCCTGACCGACAGCGGCATCGACATCGACATCACCGGCGTCGAGGCCAAGAGCGGGGGGCTTTCGGCCGACGCGCGGATGCAGATCGCCGAGCAGGCCGCCGCCGCCGACCTCGCCCGTGTCACCCTCGCCGGCGAGATGGCCTACATGGCGCGCATGCCGCAGGTACGTCTGGGTCCGGCCCGGGTGAGCCTGCCCCCGGGGGCGTTCCTCCAGGCGACCACGGGCGCCGAGGCGGCGATGACCGGCTTCGTCGCCGAGGCCGCCGCGGGCGCGCACCGCATCGCCGACCTCTACTGCGGGGTCGGGACGTTCACCTTCAGGCTGGCCGAGATCGCGCCGGTCTATGCCGCCGACTTCACGCCCGAGGCGACCGCCGCGCTCACCGGCGCCCTGGCCACCGCGCCGGGCCTGAAGGGCGTGACCGCCGAGGCGCGCGACCTGGTGCGCCGCCCCATGTTGTCGGACGAGATGAAGAAGGTCGACGTGGTGGTCTTCGACCCGCCGCGCGCCGGCGCCGCGGAACAGGCCGCCGAGATCGCGCGCTCGTCCGTGGCCCGGGTGATCGGCGTCTCGTGCAACCCGGCGACGTTCGTCCGCGACGCCCGCACCTTGATCGACGCCGGCTTCCGGCTCGAACGGGTCCTTCCGGTCGACCAGTTCCTCTGGTCGCCGCATGTGGAGCTGGTTGGGGTGTTCAGCCGCTAGCGCCACGCCTCAGGCTCCGAACAGGTCGATCTGATCGCCGGCCTGAGGCGGGACGCGGAACTTGCCGACGTCCATCGGCGTCCACGGGGCGTCGAGGCCGAACCGCTTGCGGGCGGCCCGGAAGCGGTTGCCCATCAGCTCGCCGATCGGGCCGCCGCCCTTCATCCGGCTGCCCCATTCGCTGTCGTAATCCTTGCCGCCGCGCATCTGGCGCACCAGCGACATGACCCTGCGGGCGCGATCCGGATGGTCGCTCTCCAGCCATTCACGGAACAGATCCTTGATCTCGAGCGGCAGTCGCAGGGCGACGTAGCCGGCCCCGGAGGCGCCAGCCTCGGCCGCGCGTTCGAGGACCGCCTCCATCTCGTGGTCGTTGAGGCCCGGGATGCAGGGCGCGAACATGACGGTGACCGGCACACCGGCGGAGGTGAGCTGGCGGATCGTCTCGATGCGTCGGTCGGGCGTGGCGGCGCGCGGCTCCATCGAACGGGCCAGCTTGCGGTCCAGGGTGGTTACGGAGATCGCCACGCGCACCAGGCCATCGGCGGCGGCCCGGGCGAGCAGGTCCAGGTCCCGCAGGATCAGCGCCGACTTCGTGATGACCGAGAACGGGTGGCGGAAGCGGACCAGCACGTCGATCACCCCGCGAGTGATCTTCAGGCTTCGCTCCTGCGGCTGATACGGGTCGGTGTTGCCGCCGATATGGATGAACTCGGGCCGGTAGCGCGGCCGGCGAAGTTCGGCTTCCAGGAGTAGAGATGCGCGGGGCTTAAAGAAGAGCTTGGATTCGAAGTCGAGCCCGGGTGAGAGCCCCATGTAGGCGTGGGCGGGGCGGGCGTAGCAGTAGATGCAGCCGTGCTCGCAGCCGCGATAGGGGTTGATCGACGCCGAGAAGCCGACATCGGGACTGTCGTTGCGGGTGATGATGACCCTGGCGTTTTCGGCCGTCAGCTCGGTCTGCAGCTGGGCGGGCGCGTCACCCGGCGTCCAGCCATCGTCGAACGCCTCCCGCAGTTGCGCTTCGTAGCGGCCGGTCTGGTTGGAGCGGGCCCCGCGGCCGCGCACTTGCTGGGTAAAGGTCGACACCCGCGCAGAGTAGCGCGCGAACAAGAACAAAACAAGAACTCTTGACCTGTAGCGGGAAGCGCGGTCTCAACCGGACATGCTCACCGTGATCATCGACGCGCGCACCCGGGCCGAGGCCTTGCCGGCGCTGTTGGCCCAGCTGACGGCGGGGGCAGTCGAGGGCCTCGTCCGGCAGGTCTGCATCGTCGCGAACGAGGGGCAGGCGGGCATCGACCTGCTGTGCGAGGACATGGGCGCGGACGCTTTTGCGAGCCTGACCGACGCAGCGGCGGGGGCGCGAGGCGAACTGGTCGTCGTGGCGCCGGCCGACCTGCGCCTGCGCGACGGCTGGGTGGGCGCGCTGGAGCGCCATCTGGGCGGAGGCGGCAAGGCCGCCCTGGTCGAGGGGCTGGGCGAAGGCGGCCTGTTCGGCCGCCGTCCGTTCGGCGTCCTACTCGAACGCGACCGTCTGCAGGCCGGCGTTGGAGCCGATCTGCAGGGGCTCCGCCGCCAGCTCGGGCTGCGTCCGCGGCGGGTCGGGTAGGTCGAGCCGGGCGTCGATCCGACGCGCGCCGCCCGCCAGGGCGTCGAGGGTGCGGGTCTCCTCGCCGAGGACGCGCTTGTACGTCCAGTACGAGGTCATGACCTTCTCGACGTAGTTGCGGGTCTCGAGGGCCGGCAGCGTCTCGATCATGAGCAACGGGTCTTCGTCGCCCACCTTCTGGATCGTGCCGAGCACGGCGCCGGGGCCGGCGTTGTAGGCCGCCACGACCTTGAGGATGTCGGAGCCGACGCCCCGATCCATGAGGTAGGTGAGATAGTCCTGACCGGCCCGCAGGTTCATCGCGGGGTTCAGCAGGACGCTGGGCTTGCGCTGGTAGGTCCGGTCGCCGGTGGCCAGGGCCGCCGACGAGGGCAGGAGCTGCATCAGCCCCATGGCGCCGGCGTGCGAGACGGCGCGCGGGTTGAAGGCGCTCTCGTGGCGGACGATGGCGTAGACCAGGGCCTTGTCGACGGTGAAGCCGTTCTTCGGGCTCAGCGGCGGGAGCTGGTAGTCGCCGAGGGCGAGATACTGCGAGCGCTGGGTCCCATACGAGTCGGTGGGGCCGAGATCGGCGATCAGCGCGGTCCACGACTTGCGCTCGGCGGTGGTGCGGGCGAGGGCGAGACCCGCGCGAAGCTCCTGGCGGGCCTCGTCCAGGCGGCCGATCTGGGCCAGGCACGCGGCGCGGTGAGCACGCGGATTGTCGCGCACGAACTGCGACAGGTCCTGTTCGGGCGCATGATAGGCGGCCAGCGCCATGATGCCCGTGGGGGCGACCTCGGCCCGCTGCATCTGCACCTGACGCTCGGCCAGCATGCCATAGAAGGTCTGCGGCGCCTGGGCGGCGAGGCGCAGATAGGCTTGGCTGCCGGTGGCGTCGCCCAGGGCGACCGACGAGCGGGCGGCCCAGTAGGCGCCGGCGGCGCGTAGCCACGGATCCTCGAGCTCGTCGCGGGCGACCTGGTCGAAGTAGTCGCGGGCCTGGCCGAACTCGCGCAGGCGCCAGGCGGCGAGGCCGGCCACCCAACGCTCGCCCACGTTCACGGCGAGCTGGAAGGCGGTGCGCGCGTCGCCGGAATAGAAGGCCTCACGCGCGGGGCGGGTGACCTCGCTGCGGGCGGTGTCGATCAGCGCGACCTCGGGCGTGGGCAGCGGCATGGCGGCGTCGGCCGGCTTGCGCTTGGCGGCGAGGGCGAAGATGCGGTCGGCGACCGGCAGGTCGCGGAATCGGCCGAGCCAGCCGGCAAGTTCCTCGAAACCGGCCTTGTGGGCGGTCGGGTGCATCAGGGCGCGGAACGACAGGTAGCCCTTCAGGGACTGGTCCTGGATCTCGGCGGCGGTCAGTTCAGCGCCCAGGAAGTCGCCTTGCTCGACAGCCTCGAAGGCGGCGGCATAGGCGCGGGCGTCGGAATCGGAGAGGGCCTTCGCGGACCCGGCGGCAGCGGAGCTGGCGACCGAGACGGCGGCGACGAGGGACAAGACCCCGACGCGCAGGCGCTGTTTTAGCGTCATGCGGCCCACATTCGCGCACCAGGACTAACGCCGGGTTGAGCGCGATCCCTTTTCTCAGAGTCCCACGAACGGCGAGGCTAGTGGGGCCTTTCGGGCCGATCAAGCCTTTCGGTAAGCGTCAACAGATCGGTCCACGCCTTTTTCTTCGCCCCGGGCTGACGCAGCAGGAAAGCGGGATGAAGTGTCGGCATGGCGGGCAATTCGAGGGTTCCGTCCTCGGATTTCCACTCCAGCCAGCGCCCACGCAGGGAGAGGATTCCCTCGTCGCGCTTCAGCATCGCCTTGGCCGAGGCGCCGCCCACCAGCAGCAACATCCTGGGCTCAACCAGCGCGATCATGCGTTCGAGGAAGGGCGCGCAGACAGCCTGCTCGGCCGGCGTCGGCGTGCGGTTGCCGGGCGGTCGCCAGAAGACGGTGTTGGTGATGAGCACGCGACCGTCCAGGCCGGCGGCCGCGAGCATCTTGTCCAGCAGCTTGCCCGCGCGGCCCACGAACGGCGCGCCCTGGGCGTCCTCGTCCGCGCCGGGGCCCTCGCCGATGACCATCAACGGGGCCTTGGGGTCGCCGCGGCTGACGACAGCCTTGGTGGCGGCCCCCTCGAACTTCAGCGGGCAACCCTCGAAGCCGGCGATCGCCGCGGCGAGCTGATCGAGGTCGGTCGCGGCGGCGGCGAGGCGGCGGGCCTCGGCGAGGCCGCCGGAGATGTCGACATTGGCCGCGCCGGGGCGAAGCTGCACCACCGGCGCTGCGACGGGAGCCGGCGGCTTCACAGGCGGCAGGATGCGTCCGGCCTCGATCCGGTCGAGCGGCTCGTCCAGCAGCATGGCGTCGACGCCCGAGTCCGCCCAGAAGGCGAGCAGGCTTTCGACGAGGCGGCTGTCGACAGGTTCGGCGGGCGCCGACATTCGGGCGGTTCACTCCGGCAGAGGCTTGGGCCACTCTTCGCCCGAAGCGGCCGCTTTGTCAGCCGCCAAGGCGTGGGGGAGGCGAAGATGCGACGGTTCTGCGCGGGCGTCGTCCTGGCGCTGGCGACGGCGACGACCGCCTGGGCGCAGGCGCCGCAGGTGTCGCGGGCCGAGCGTCTGCAGCACGACGCGATCCTGAGCGAGGCGGGCGGCCGCTACGACGGACCGCAGGGCGACTATGTCGCGGCGGTGGGCGAGCGGCTCGCCGTGGCGGCGGGGCTGGGCGGCCGCTGCGAGTTCGTCCTGGTGGACAGCCAGGTGGTGAACGCCTTCACCGCGCCGCCGGGGTGCCATGTCTATGTGACCCGCGGCCTGCTCGCGATCATGAATTCCGAGGCCGAACTGGCGGCCGTGCTGGGACACGAGCTGGGCCATGTCACCGCCCAGCACGCCGCCCGTCAGCGGAATCAGGAGGTGATGACCGGCATCGCGGCGGTCCTGGTGGGCGCGGTCACCAAGTCGGACCTGGCCGGCGGCATCGCGCAGCGCGCCGCCAAGCTGAGCAACCTCGGCTATTCCCGCAGCCAGGAGTACGAGGCCGACCGCCTGTCGCTGCGATATCTGCCCCAGGCGGGCTATCCGGCCTCGGGTCTCGCCGACGTGCTGGCGGGCCTGCAGCGCGAGGACGAGTACACCGCCCGCTCCACGGGCCGCGACGCCCGGTCGTCGCCGGTCTGGGCCAGCACCCACCCCCTGACCACCGATCGCATTCGGCGCGTGCGCGCGCAGACGGGGCCTGATCCGGAGGCGGGCAGGGGCCTGGGCGTCGAGACCTATCTCGCGGCCCTGGACGGGCTGACCTATGGCGACGCCGCCAGCCAAGGCGTGGTGCGTGGTCGCACCTTCACCCATCCGCGCCTGCGGATCGGCTTCGAGGCGCCGGCCGGATTCCGGCTGACCGACGCGGCGCAGGGCGTGCGGATCGATGGGCCCGAGGGCATGCGCGGCGAGTTCGCGGCCGGCCGCCTGCCGCCCGAGGGCCTGGAGGACTACGCCGTGCAGGTGCTGGGCGCGATCGCCGGCGGCGCGTCGATCCAGGTCGGCCGGCCCGGCCGTGGCCGGGTGAACGGCCTGGAGACGGTGACGCTGCCGGCCCGCGCGGGGACCCGCTCGGGGCCCGTGGACGTGGTGATCGCCGCCTATGCGGTCGACGGCGGCCGGGCCTATCACTTCGCCACCATCGCGCCGGCGGGACGCTCGGCGGTGTTCGATCCCATGTACGCCTCGTTCCACCGGCTTTCGGAGCAGGAGGCGGCCGGCCTCGGCCCGGCGCACATCGGGGTCGTCACCGTGCGGCGCGGGGACACGGCCGAGAGCCTTTCCGAGCGGATGTCGGGCGACGACGGCCTGGGGCGGTTCCTGATGCTCAACGCCCTGGCGCCGGGCGAGACGCTGGCGCCGGGGCGGCGTGTGAAGATTGTCACGGCCGCGCGCCCCTGACGCCTGCGCGCGGTTCGCGCTTGACCGGCGCTGCATGACGTCCTGATAAGACGCGCAATTACGAGGGTAAGGGGACCACGATGAGCGAGCCGATCCAGCGCGAGGCCATGGAGTACGACGTGGTCATCGTCGGCGCGGGGCCGTCAGGCCTGGCCGCCGCGATCCGGCTCAAGCAGCTCGACGCCGACCTGACCGTCGCCATCGTGGAAAAGGGCGCCGAGGTCGGCGCGCACATCCTGTCGGGCGCGGTGATCGACCCGAAGGGGCTCAGCGAACTGCTGCCGAACTGGAAGGAACTGGGCGCTCCGCTGGAGACCCCGGTGACCAAGGACCGGTTCCTGGTGCTGGGCCCGCAGGGATCCATCGAACTGCCGATGTGGGCGATGCCGCCCTTCATGGACAACCACGGCAACTACATCGCCAGCCTGGGCAACGTCTGCCGCTGGCTGGGCCAGCAGGCCGAGGGCCTGGGCGTCGAGATCTATCCGGGCATGGCGGCGTCGGCGCCGGTGTTCGAGGACGACAAGCTGGTCGGCGTGGTCGTCGGCGAGTTCGGCATCGGCAAGGACGGCCAGCCGGGCCCGAACTACGAGCCGGGCATGGAACTGCGTGGCAAGTACGTCTTCATCGGTGAAGGCGTCCGCGGCTCGCTGGCCAAGGTGCTGAAGGCCAAGTACGGCCTGGGCGACAAGAGCGAACCCGAGAAGTTCGGCATCGGCATCAAGGAACTGTGGCAGATCCCGGCCGAGAACCACACGCCGGGCCTGGTGGTGCACACCACGGGCTGGCCGCTGGACATGAACACCGGCGGCGGCAGCTTCCTCTATCACTTCGGGGACAACTACGTGGCGATCGGCTACGTGGTCCACCTGAACTACAAGAACCCCTGGCTGTCGCCGTTCGACGAGTTCCAGCGCTACAAGCACCACCCCGAGATATCGAAGTACCTCGAGGGCGGCAAGCGCATCGCCTATGGCGCGCGGGCCATCAGCGAGGGCGGCCTGCAGTCGATCCCGCAGCTCTACTTCCCGGGCGGCGTGCTGCTGGGCGACAGCGCCGGCTTCGTGAACGTTCCGCGCATCAAGGGCAGCCACGCCGCGATCAAGAGCGGCATGATGGCGGCCGAGGCGGCGTTCCACGCCATCAAGGAAGGCCGCTCGGGCGACGAGCTGACCGAGTACAAGACCAGCTTCGACAAGTCCTGGCTCCGCAAGGAGCTGCACGTCGTCCGCAACGCCAAGCCGATCCTGTCGAAGTACGGCACGCTGCTGGGCGGCGCGCTGGGCATGCTGGACCTCTGGACCAACCATCTGCTGGGCGGCTTCTCGATCTTCGGGACGCTGAAGCACGGGAAGTCCGACGCGGCGTCCACGGGCCTGGCCAAGGACCACAAGCCGATCGTCTATCCGAAGCCGGACGGCGTGCTGAGCTTCGACAAGCTGTCGAGCGTGTTCCTCTCGAGCACGAACCACGACGAGAGCCAGCCGGCGCACCTGACGCTCAAGGACGCCTCGGTTCCGATCGACGTGAACCTGCCCAAGTACGGTGAGCCGGCGCGGCTCTACTGCCCGGCCGGGGTCTACGAGGTGCTGTACGACGAGCAGGGCCAGAACCCGAAGTTCCAGATCAACTTCCAGAACTGCGTCCACTGCAAGACGTGCGACATCAAGGATCCGTCGCAGAACATCAACTGGACCACGCCGCAGGGCGGGGACGGGCCGAACTACCCGAATATGTGATCCACCGTTCTTCGTGTGACGACAGGGCGCTTGCGGGTGGGCGCTCGCACGCCCAGAGTCAGAAGATGCGCCGTATCCTGCTTGCCTTCGCCGCCCCCCTGGTCCTGCTCGGGGGCTGCGCGTCCACGAACGCCGACGATCCGGGCCTGACCAACGCCCCGGCCGCCGCCGACAGCGCCTATGGCATGTTCCTCGCCGGCAACGCGGCCCTCAGCGAGGGACGCAGCGGCGAGGCGGCCCGCTTCCTGGAGTTCGCCCGCGCCGAGAGCGGGGACGATCCGGCGGTGTCCGAGCGCGCGTTCCAGGCGGCGCTGATGGCCGGTGAGATCGGCAAGGCGGCGCAACTGGCGCCCGACGGCCCCGCCGCGTCCGAGCCCGGCAAGCGGCTGGGCCGGCTGGTGAAGGTGGTGGACGCCCTCTCGCGCGGGAAGGGCAAGGTCGCCAAGACCGAACTGGCCGGCGACGGCATCGGCTTCCCGCATCGCGGGGCGGCGGCGCTGCTGGGGCCGTGGGCGGCGGCGGCGGCGGGCGACGCCGAGGGTTCGGTGGTCCGGCCGCAGCTGCGCGGCGACGGCGGCGTCGACTACTTCGGCCAGATCGGCCAGGCGCACCTCTTCGAGCGCGCGCGCCGCTATGACGAGGCCGAGACGAACTTCAAGGCGCTGACCGGCGTGGCGCGGCCCAGCGAGATCGCGGTGCTGGCGCACGGCGGGTTCCTAGAGCGCCGCGGTCGCCGGCCCGAGGCCCTGGCCCTCTACGACGAGGCGCTGGGCCGCAATCCGTCGAACCTGGGGCTGAAGGCGGCCCGGGCCCGCGCGGCGGCCGGAAAATCGGCCCCGGCCATGCCGAGCATCAAGGAAGGCGCGGCCTTCGCGCTGCTGGCCCCGGCGGCCACCATGATCAGCGCCAAGCAGGAGCAGGTGGGCCTGGCCTATCTGCGGCTGGCGCTGGAGCTGGATCCGAACCGCAACGACGCCTGGCTGATGCTGGGCGACCTGCTGCAGGAGGGCGGCGACGTCGAGGGCGCGCGCGTCGCCTACGGCAAGCCGAAGCCCACCTCGCCCGAGTTTCCGGCCGGGCAGGCCAAGCTGGCGTGGAGCTACCAGAACGCCGGCGACAAGGACGGCGCGATCCGCATGGCCCGCGCCGGCGCCGCCACCGGCGACCGCGAGGCCCGGCTGACCCTGTCCGACCTGCTGCAGGCCAACGAGCAGTACGCCGAATCCATCTCGCTGCTGGACGGCCTGATCGGCGAGACCAAGGCCGAGGAATGGCAGCTGCACTACGCCCGGGGCCGGGCGCTGGAGCGCAACGGCCAGTGGGACAAGGCCGAGGCGGACCTCGCCCTGGCGCTGAAGCTGCGGCCGGACGAGCCCGAGCTGCTGAACTACCTGGGCTATGCCTGGATCGACCGGGGCGAGCGCCTGCCCGAGGCCATGGCGATGGTCGAGAAGGCCGTGGCCGCCAACCCGCGCTCGGGCGCCATCGTCGACAGCCTGGGCTGGGCGCACTTCCGGCTCGGCAACTACAAGAAGGCCGTCGAGGTGCTGGAGGAGGCCGTCGAGCTGGAAGCCGGCGACCCCGAGATCAACAACCATCTGGGCGACGCCTACTGGATGGTGGGCCGTAAGGACGAGGCCGGGTTCCAGTGGCGTCGGGTCCTGACGCTGAACCCCGACGCCAAGATCAAGCTGGACGCCGAGAAGAAGCTGGCCTCGGGCCTGGGGCCGCAGCCCAAGCTCGCCGGACAGTAGCCATGCCCCAGGCGTTCGCGCCGGCGAAGGTGAACCTGTTCCTGCACGTCGGCGCGCCGGCGGCGGACGGGTATCATCCGCTCTGCAGCCTGATGGTCTTCGCCGACGTGGGCGACCGCGTCGGCATCGCGCTGGGGGAGGGCAGCCTGGTGGTGGGCGGCCCCTTCGCGCGCGGGCTGGCGGGGCACGAGGCCGACAATCTGATCGTCCGCGCCGTGCGGGCCTTCGTCGAGGAGCTGGGCCGGCCGATGGCCGAGCTCGCCATGACCCTGGACAAGCAGTTGCCGATCGCCAGCGGCCTGGGCGGCGGATCCAGCGACGCGGGCGCGGTGCTGCGCCTGATCCGGGACGTGTTCGCGCCTCAGGTCGACGACGCGCGGCTGGAGCGGGTGGCCGGCCGTCTGGGCGCGGATGGCGCGGCGTGCCTCTGGGGCAGGCCGGTGCTGGCCGAGGGCTATGGCGAGCGGCTGTCGCCCGCGCCGGGGCTGCCCGAGATCCATGCCGTGCTGGTGAACCCCGGCGTGGCCGTTTCGACGCCCGCCGTCTATCGCGGCCTGGACGCGTCGGGCGCGTTCGGCGACGTGACGCCGCCGCCGATGCCGGAGGCGTTCGAGAGCGTGGGCGAACTGGCCGCCTGGCTTTCGATGCAGGGGAACGACCTGGAGGCCCCGGCCGTGGCCGCCGCGCCCGAGGTGGGCATGGTGCTGGAGACCCTTCGCGCCGATCCCGAGGCGCTGCTGGCCCGGGTGTCGGGCTCGGGCGGCACCTGTTTCGCGCTGTGCGTGGACGACATCGCCGCCGAGAGCCTGGCGGAACGCATCGAGGCGCTGGAGCCCCGCTGGTGGGTGCGCCGCTGCCGCCTGGGCGGCCCCTGGGCCTGACGGGCCCCCCGCCGCAAAGCCAAGCCTGACCCACAAACGAAGAGGGGGCCCCGAAGGACCCCCTCTCACCCCTGTCTGGCGTCCGGCGAACCGGACGCCACTCTCCCCCGAGATCAGGAGTGGTAGGCGCGCTCGCCGTGCTCGACGATGTCCAGACCTTCTTCTTCCGTGTCCGTGGAGACCCGCAGGCCGACCGTGAACTTGATGATGAAGAAGACGATGGCGCTGGCGACACCCGACCAGACGATGGCCAGGATGACGGCCTTCAGCTGGGTGATGAACTGGGCGCCCATGGTGTAGGCGGCCAGGGCGTCGCAGGTGGAGATGTCCCCGTCCGCGGCGCAGGTGGTGTAGTCGACGATGCCCGCGCCGCCGAGCGACGGAGCCACCAGGATGCCGGTCGCCAGGGCGCCGACGATGCCGCCCACGGCGTGGATGCCGAAGGCGTCCAGGCTGTCGTCGTACTTCAGGGCGTTCTTCACGAACGAGCAGAAGAAGACGCAGATCGGCGAGACGATCAGGCCCAGCGCCAGGGCGCCGACCGGACCGGCGAAGCCGGCGGCGGGCGTCACGGCGACGAGGCCGGCGACCAGACCCGAGGCCATGCCGAGCAGCGAGGCCTTCTTGCGGGTGACCCATTCGGTCAGGGCCCACGAGAAGCCGGCGGCGGCGGTGGCGATGAAGGTGTTGACGACCGCGAGGGCCGCGTAGCCGTTGGCTTCCAGGTTGGAGCCGGCGTTGAAGCCGAACCAGCCGAACCACAGCAGGCCGGCGCCGACCAGGGTCAGGGTCAGGCTATGCGGTTGCATCGGCTCGGTGCGGTAGCCCTTGCGGGGCCCGAGGATGATGGCGCCGACCAGGGCCGCGATACCGGCGTTGATGTGCACCACGGTGCCGCCCGCGAAGTCGAGCGCGCCCCAGCCCCAGAGCAGGCCGGACTTCACCGGAGCCGTCGGAGCGGTCGCGATGCCGTCCGGACCCGGCCACCACCAGACCATGTGGGCCATCGGGTAGTACGAGAGCAGCGGCCACAGGACCGCGAAGACCACCACGGCCGCGAACTTCATCCGCTCGGCCACGCCGCCCAGCACGAGGCAGGCGGTGATGGCGGCGAAGGTCATCTGGAAGGCGATGAAAGCCAGTTCGGGGATGTAGATGCCCGTCGAGAACGTGGCGGCGTTGGAGGCCGGGGTCACGTCCTTGAGGAACAGGCGTCCGCCGCCCCCGACGAAGCTGTCCAGGCTGCCGCCGTCGGTGAAGGCCAAGCTGTAGCCGTAGACCACCCAGGCGATCATGCCGATCACGCAGACGGTGGCCGTCTGCATCAGCATCGACAGCATGTTCTTCTGACGGACGAGGCCGCCGTAGAACAGGGCCAGGCCGGGGATGATCATCAGCAGCACGAAGACCGCCGAGACCATCATCCAGGCGGTGTCGCCCTTGTCGACGGTGGGCTCGGGCGCCTTGATCTCGGCCGGAGCAGCCGGCGCGGCCTCGGCCGGCGCCGCCGCGGGAGCGGCCTCGGGCGCGGGCGCAGCCGCCTCGGCCGCGGCGGGCGCAGCCGCGGCGGCAGGAGGCGCGGCCTCCTGGGCGAAGGCCGTGGACGCCAGCGGCGTCCCGACCATCGCGGCGGCGAGCATCAGCCCCGCCAACCGCTGTTTACCGATGAAATTCATAAGCATGTCCCCTTGTCCCCTTAGAGCGCCGCAGCGCCCGTCTCGCCCGTGCGGATGCGCACCGCCTCCGCCACGTCGAGCACGAAGATCTTGCCGTCGCCGATCTTGCCCGTCGCCGCGGCGGCCTTGATGGCCTCGACCGCCTTGCTCGCCGCCGCGTCGTCCACGACCGCTTCGAGCTTCACCTTGGGCAGGAAATTGATCTGGTACTCCGCCCCTCGATAGATCTCGGTCTGGCCCTTCTGCCGGCCATATCCCTTGACCTCCGAGACCGTCAGGCCCTCCACGCCGGCCGACACGAGCGCTTCGCGCACGTCGTCCAGCTTGAAGGGTTTGACGATCGCCATGATGAGTTTCATCCGCTCGCTCCCGCGTCCGGCCCTGTGGGCGGGCCCAACCCCTGTCGTTCGTTCCGAAGACCGCCACTGTCGTTATCCCCGTGCAGCGATCGAGGCAGACGCTAGTTCGGGGGCGCCGGGGTCACTGACCGCTGCTGTTACGGTTCGGTGAAGAACGGTCTCTGAGCCCAAATCGTGGGCGCCATGGTGTCGCGGCGCCTGCGAAATATGCAGAATGTGGCCTCAGGGCGGGGGTGGGTGTCCTTGACGCGCCCGCTGACGGTCGTAAATCGGGCGCCTTCGACGCGTAGTGTCGTTCACGACGCCGCGGCCCCGGACGGCCGCTCGAAACTCAGGGATCCAGTATGCCGACCAATCGCTTCCTTCTCGCCGCTACCGCCTTCGCCGCGCTGGCCTCGGCTCCGTTCGCCGCGCTGGCGCAGACCGCCGCCCCGGTCACGGTCCAGGGCGACCTCGTGGACACGCTGAAGCTGAACGGCGGCTTCACCACCTTCGTCGGCGGCCTAGACGCGACGAATCTCTCGGGCCTGCTGAAGACCAACAAGAACCTCACCGTCTTCGCGCCGACCGACGCCGCCTTCGCCGCGCTGCCGGCCGCCGACCTGGAGAAGCTGAAGACCGACAAGGCCGCGATGCAGAAGTTCCTCCTGCACCACGTGATCAACGCTCCGGTGGACTCCACCAAGATCAAGGGCGCCAAGGGGCCGCTGCCGTCCGGCGCCGGCGACACCATCCTGCTCGACGGCAGCGACGAGGGCGGCAAGCTGAAGGCCGACGGCGCCACCATCATCCAGGCCGACCTGCGCACCGGCAGCGGCCTGCTGCACGTGGTCGACAAGCCGCTGGTGGCCGGGCAGGGCGACACCGCGCCGGCGACGCCCGCTGCGGACGCGTCGGCGACCACGAACAACTGAAACGGGCAGGGCGGCGGGAACCAACGCCCGCCTGAGCCGTAATCGGTCGGCACATCGAGATCGGGCGTGGAAATCGCGCGATCAACGGAGTTCTGACGATGAAGCTCACCCATCTCGTGACCGCGACGGCCGCCGTCGCCCTGCTGGGCGGCGCGGCCTACGCGCAGACCAAGAACGACGTCCCGAAGGCGCCGACCCCCGGCTCCGTCACGGGCGACTGGAACGGCGCGCACGCGCCGTCCGACGACAAGCAGTACCAGGAGAAGGTCAAGGTTCCGCTCGGCACGACGGCCGCCGCCGAGGCGCCCCCGCCCGCCGACACCACCACGACCACGACCACGACGGCCGAGGCGTCCACCGCGGTGAACCCGCCGGCGCCCTCCAGCACCGACGCCGCGGCGACGGCCGACGCCAGCGCCACCGCGCCGGCCGCGACCTACACCTCGACGACGGTGACCAACGGCCCGGTTCCCGACACCGCGGAGAACCGCGCGAAGTACGGCCAGCCCATGTCGCGGGCCGGCAAGCGGACCGCGGCGCGCGGCAACTGAGACTGCCGAAAATTCGCGCTCTTTGAGCGTTGAAGCGAAGGTCGGCGGGCCCTATGGTCCGCCGACTTTTTTGCGCCTGCGAACGAAACCCATTCCTATGTCCGACAAGCCGCTTTCGTTTCAGGGCCTGATCCTGAAATTGCACGACTATTGGAGCCGTCAGGGCTGCGCCATCCTGCAGCCGTACGACGTCGAGGTGGGGGCGGGCACGCTCTCGCCGATGACGGTGCTTCGCACCCTCGGTCCCAAGCCGTGGAAGGTGGCCTACGTCCAGCCGTCGCGACGGCCGGCCGACGGCCGCTATGGCGAGAACCCGAACCGGCTGCACCAGCATCACCAGTACCAGGTGATCCTGAAGCCGAACCCGGAGGACCTGCAGGAGCTCTACCTCGGTTGCCTGGAGGCGATCGGCATCGATCCGATGCTGCACGACATCCGCTTCGTCGAGGACGACTGGGAGAATCCCACGGTCGGCGCGTGGGGCCTGGGCTGGGAAGTCTGGTGCGACGGGATGGAGATCACCCAGTTCACCTACTTCCAGCAGGTGGGCGGGCTGGATGTCTTCCCGGTGGCGGGCGAGCTGACCATCGGCCTCGAGCGCCTGTCGCTGTATCTGCAGAACAAAGAGAACGTCTACGACCTGCAGTTCAACGACGAGTTCACCTACGGCGACATCTATCTCGCGAACGAGCAGCAGTTCTCGTCCTTCGAGCTGGAGACCGCCGACGTCGAGACCTGCAAGCGCCAGTTCGAGGACATGGAGCGCGAGGTGCCGCGCATCCTCGCCGCGCGCGGACGTCAGGGCCAGCCGCTGGCGCTGCCGGCCTATGACCACGTGCTGAAGGCCAGCCACCTCTTCAACATCATGGACGCCCGAGGCGCGATCGCCGTGGCCGAGCGCCAGAGCTACATCGGCCGCATCCGCGACCTCTGTAAGATGTGCGCCGAGGCCTGGGTCGAGAGCCAGGGCGGCAACGCCGCGCCGGCGAAGTCCACCAAAGAAACCGTCTGACCGATGCCCCAGCTTCTGCTCGAACTCCTCTCGGAAGAGATTCCGGCGCGCATGCAGGCGGGCGCCGCACGTGACCTGGAACGCCTGGCGCGCGAGCGCCTGCTGGCCGAGGGGCTTTTGCCCGAGGCGCTGAAGACCTTCGCCGGTTCGCGCCGCCTGACGCTGGTGGCCGAAGGGCTGCCCGAGCGCCAGAAGGACCGCCACGAGGAACTCAAGGGGCCCAAGACCAGCGCGCCGGAACAGGCCCTGGAAGGCTTCCTGCGCAAGACGGGCCTGACGAAGGACCAACTGGTGGAGAAGGACGGCGTCTGGTTCGCCACCCTCCACAAGCACGGTCGGCCGACGCCGGAGATCGTGGCCGAGATGGTCGAGGCGATCGTCCGCGACTTCCCTTGGCCCAAGTCGATGGTCTCGGGGGTCAGCAAGCTGCGCTGGGTGCGTCCCCTCCGCCGGATCGTCTGCGTGTTCGACGGCGAGATCGTGCCGTTCAGCATCGACGGCATCGAGAGCGGCAACGTCACCCAGGGCCACCGCTTCATGGGCTCGGGCCAATCGTTCAAGGTCCGTGACTTCGACGAGTACGCCGAGAAGCTGGAAAAGCACTTCGTCGTGCTCGACGTCGAGGAGCGGAAGGACCGCATCGTCGAGGCGGCCAAGACCCTCTGTTTCGCGCGCAACCTGGAACTGGTCGAGGACGCCGGCCTGCTGGACGAGGTGGCCGGCCTGGTCGAGTGGCCCGTGCCGGTGCTGGGCGACATGGATCCGGCGTTCCTGGACCTGCCGCCCGAGGTGATCCGCACCTCGATGCGCGTGCACCAACGCTACTTCGCCGTCCGTGACCCGAAGACGGGCAAGCTGGCGCCGCATTTCCTGACGGTGGCCAACATCGACGCCACCGACGGCGGCAAGACGATCGCGCTCGGCAACGCCAAGGTGCTGTCGGCCCGGCTGTCGGACGCGCGGTTCTTCTGGAACGAGGATCGCAAGACCAAGCTGGAAGACCGCCTGGAGAAGCTGAAGGGTGTCACCTTCCACGCCAAGCTGGGCGCCATGTACGAGCGGGTCGAGCGGCTGGAGATGATGGCCGCGGCCATCGCCCCGCGCGTGGGCGCCGAGCCGGCGAAGTCGGTTCAGGCCGCGCGCCTGGCCAAGGCCGACCTGGTCAGCGGCGTGGTGGGCGAGTTCCCCGAACTGCAGGGCGTGATGGGCGGGTACTACGCCCAGGCCGAGGGGCTGTCGCCGCTGGTCGCCGAGGCGATCCGCGACCACTACAAGCCCGCCGGCGCCAACGACGAGGTTCCGGACCGTCCGGTGACGATGGCGGTGTCCCTGGCCGACAAGCTGGACACGCTGGTCTCGTTCTTCGCGATCAACGAAAAGCCGACGGGCTCGCGCGATCCGTTCGCGCTGCGCCGGGCCGCGCTGGGCGTGATCCGCATCGTGCTGGGCTCGGAACTGCGCGTGCCGCTGCGCCAGGCCGTGGCCGACTGGTACGGTTCGCTGCGCTGCTTCGTGGACCCGGGCCGCGCGCTCTGGGTCTCGACGCCGAAGCTGACCGCCCACCTGGGCGCCGCCGGCCGAGCCAAGAGCCGAGAGTTCGACACCTATCTGCGCGAGTTCGACGAGGCGCTGCTGGACGGCAAGCCCCAGGTCGTGGCGATGGAACGCGAGGTCGACCTGGTCTTCGACCGGCTCGAGCGCGAGAAGCCGACCGGCAAGGTGCTGTTCGAGTTCAAGCCCTATGAGGAGGTCGCCGCCGAACTGGTGGCCTTCTTCGCCGATCGCCTGGAAGTCTGGCTGCGGGATCGCGGCCAGCGGCATGACCTGGTGGCGGCAGTGTTCGCCCTGGGCGACGACGACCTCGTGCGCATCGTGGCGCGGGTGAACGCGCTGGACGCGTTCCTGAAGACCGACGACGGCGCGAACCTGCTGGCCGGCTACAAGCGGGCGGTGAACATCCTCAAGGCCGAGGAGAAGAAGGGCCCGCTGCCGACCGGCGCGCCGGTGCGCATGGGATCCTCGTCCGCCGAGGAGCAGGCGCTGATCGCCGCGGTCGCCGATCTGGAGAGCAAGCTGGACGTGGCGGTGGACTCCGAGGATTTCGCGGGTGCGATGCGCCTCCTCGCGAACCTTCGTGCGCCCGTCGATGCATTCTTCGACAAGGTGTTAGTGAATTCCACGGTATCCGAGGAACGCGACAATCGCCTGCGCCTTCTCGCGAAGGTCAGGGACGCCATGGGACAAGTGGCGGATTTCGCTCAGGTTACCGGTTAACTAGGGGACGAGAGAATGGCCGATACGATGGTGAAGACGCGGTGGGTCTATGCCTTCGGGGGCGGCTCCGCCGACGGCGATGCGTCGATGAAGAACCTGCTGGGGGGCAAGGGCGCCAACCTGGCGGAGATGTCGTCGCTGGGCCTGCCGGTGCCGCCGGGCTTCACCGTCACCACCGAGGCCTGCGTCCACTACTACGCCAACGAACGGACCTATCCGGCCGACCTGAAGGACCAGGTCGCCGCGGGCCTGAAGAAGGTCGAGGAGATCACCGGCAAGCGTTTCGGCGATCCGGCCAACCCGCTGCTGGTCTCGGTGCGCTCGGGCGCCCGCGCCTCGATGCCGGGGATGATGGACACGGTCCTGAACCTCGGGCTCAACGACCAGACGGTCGAGGGGCTGGCCAAGCTGTCGGGCGACCGCCGCTTCGCCTTCGACTCCTACCGCCGCTTCATCCAGATGTACTCGAACGTGGTCCTCGACCTGGATCACCACATGTTCGAGGAGATCCTCGACGACCATAAGGACCGCCTGGACGTCCACGTGGACACCGGTCTGACCGCCGAAGACTGGGAAGCCGTGGTCGCCGACTACAAGTCGGCCGTCCAGAACGAGCTGGGCAAGGCCTTCCCGCAAGACCCGAACGAGCAGCTGTGGGGCGCCGTGGGCGCCGTGTTCGCCAGCTGGATGAACGACCGGGCCAAGTTCTACCGCCGCATGCACGACATCCCCGAGAGCTGGGGGACCGCCGTGAACATCCAGTCGATGGTGTTCGGCAACATGGGCGACAAGTCGGCCACCGGGGTCGCCTTCACCCGCAATCCCTCCACGGGCGACAACCGCCTGTACGGCGAGTTCCTGATCAACGCCCAGGGCGAGGACGTCGTCGCCGGCATCCGCACGCCGCAGCCGCTGACCAAGGTGGCGCGCGAGGAGATGGGCGACGTGAACCCGTCGATGGAAGAGGCGATGCCCGAGGTGTTCGCCCAGTTCCGCGATGTCGTCGGCCGGCTGGAAAAGCACTACCGCGACATGCAGGACATCGAGTTCACGGTCGAACAGGGCCGGCTCTACATGCTGCAGACCCGCAACGGGAAGCGCACCGCCAAGGCGGCGCTGAAGGTCGCGGTGGACCTGGCCAGCGAGGGCCTGATCGACAAGGCCGAGGCGGTGATGCGCGTCGAGCCGGCGTCGCTGGACCAGCTCCTGCACCCGACCATCGATCCGGCCAGCCCGCGCGACGTGATCGCCACCGGCCTGCCGGCCAGCCCGGGCGCGGCCACCGGCAAGGTGGTGTTCACCGCCGAGGAAGCCGAGAAGCTGGGCAGCGCCGGCGAGGCGGTCATCCTCGTCCGCGAGGAGACCAGCCCCGAGGACATTCGCGGCATGGACGCGGCGCGCGGCATCGTCACCGCCCGTGGCGGCATGACCAGCCACGCGGCCGTGGTGGCGCGCGGCATGGGCCGACCCTGCGTCTCCGGCGCCGGCGAGATCCACATCGACGCCCGCGCGCAGGAGTTCCACGCCCGCGGCCAGACCATTCGCGCCTATGACATCGTCACGATCGACGGCTCGACCGGCGAGGTCCTCAAGGGCCATGTGAAGATGATCGAGCCCGAGCTGTCGGGCGACTTCGCCACCCTGATGGCCTGGGCCGACCAAGGCCGCCGCCTGAAGGTGCGCGCCAACGCCGAGACCGCGCTCGACGCCCAGACGGCCCGCCAGTTCGGCGCCGAGGGCATCGGCCTGTGCCGGACCGAGCACATGTTCTTCGATCCCGCGCGGATCGCGGCGGTGCGCGAGATGATCCTGGCCGACGACGTGGCCGGCCGGAAGGCCGCGCTGTCCAAGATCCTGCCGATGCAGCGCCAGGACTTCGTCGAGCTGTTCAAGATCATGGAGGGCCTGCCGGTCACCATCCGGCTGCTGGACCCGCCGCTGCACGAGTTCCTGCCGCACACCGAGGAGGACGTGCAGGCGGTCGCCGAGGCCACCGGCCTGGACGCCGCCAAACTGCTGCGCCGGGCGCAGGAGCTGCACGAGGTGAACCCGATGCTGGGTCACCGCGGCTGCCGCCTGGGCGTGTCGTACCCGGAAATCTACGAGATGCAGGTCCGCGCCATCATCGAGGCCGCCTGCGAGATCGTGGCCTCGGGCCGGCCCGCGCCGATCCCGGAGATCATGCACCCGCTGGTGGCCAAGGGCGAGGAGATGAAGTTCCTCCGCACCCTGACCGACCGCACGGCCAAGGAAGTGATCGCCGAGAAGGGCGTCGCCATCGAGTACATGGTGGGCACCATGGTCGAGCTGCCGCGCGCCGCCATCCGCGCCGGCGACCTGGCCGAGCACGCTGAGTTCTTCTCGTTCGGCACCAACGACCTGACCCAGACCACGTTCGGCATCAGCCGTGACGACTCGGGCCGCTTCCTGAACGCCTACATCGACAAGGGCATCTTCGAGAAAGACCCCTTCGTCAGCCTGGACCAGGAAGGCGTGGGCGACCTGATCCGTCTGGCGGCCGATCGGGGCCGCGCCGCGCGTCCGGGTGTGAAGCTGGGCATCTGCGGTGAGCACGGGGGCGATCCGGCCTCGATCCAGTTCTGCGAGAGCGTGGGCCTGGATTACGTGAGCTGCTCGCCGTACCGCGTGCCGATCGCGCGCCTCGCCGCGGCCCAGGCGGCCATCGGCGAGCGCGAGAAGGACCGCTAATCGACGAACCGCAGGGCCGACGCGCCGAAGGCGTGGCCGGCCTGATCGAACAGGGCCGGGCGGGCGGCTAGGTTTGCGCATGACCACGCGCGTCCCTGTTTTCCTGTCCCGCCCGCTCGCCACCCTGACCGGGGTGGCCGCCATCATGCTGTCCGGCGGCTCGGCCCTGGCCCAGCCGCAGCCGCCCCGCACCGACCTGTCGGCCATGAACGACGAGTTCGACGGCAAGGCGCTGGACGGCCGCTGGAGCCGCTTCGACGAGCGGTTCGGCTACCCCTCGATGCTGAAGATGCTGGACGTGGGCGCGACCACGCCGGGCGCGCTGCACCTGCAGCCCTACGACTCCGCCTGGGTGCGGGACAAGATCGCGACCTTCCTGTTCCAGACCGTCGAGGGGGACTTCGACATGCGCGCCCGGGTGCGGGTGCGCGGCGCGAACGGGCCCATTCCGGGCGGGACATGGTCCCTGGGCGGCCTGATGGCGCGCTCGCCGAACGGCCAGACGTCCGAGACCTGGAAGCCCCATCGCGAGAACTGGCACTTCCTGACCACCGGCGTCGGCCAGGCGCGCGGCAAGCAGGTCACCGAGACCAAGGGCACCTACAACAGCTACTCCTCGCTGAAGCTGCGGCCGTTCGAGACCGGCTGGGTCGAGCTGCGGATGGTGCGGGTGGGCATGACGATCTTCGCCCTGGCCCGCACTGAGGGAGGGCGCTGGCAGGTGCGCGACCGCTTCTACCGGATGAGCACGAACCCGGCGATGCAGGTGGGCCTGATCGCCTACACCGGCAGCGACGACGTCCCGCCGGGGCCGGAGGACGCCGCGGTCAGCAACCGCCGCGTCGACACCGCCGCCAAGGTCGACATGCTGATGGACGTGGACTGGATCCGCTTCACGCGGCCCAGGCCCGACGTCTCGTGGAACTGGGAGGCGCAGGTGACGGAGCACCCGCTGGCCGACCTGAACCTCAGCGAGGCGGCGATCCTGGCCGCCCTGGGGGACTGACGCCGGGACCTACCAGCTCCAGTCCTTGGCGGACTTGCGGCAGCCGCCGTCCTTCCAGCCGGTCCAGCCGCGGCCGCGCACCACCTGTCCGGGCCGCGCGGCCGTGGGCTCGCCGCTGGCCAGGGCGAGCTGGCCATTGACCACCACCTCGCTGACGCCGGTGGAGAACTGCTGCGGCTTCTCGAAGGTGGCGTGGTCCTGGACCTTGGCCGGGTCGAACACCACCACGTCGGCGTAGTAGCCGGCCTTCAGCAGGCCGCGGTCGTGGAGACCCAGGTTGTGGGCGGGCAGGGCCGACAGCTTGCGCACCGCGTCGGCCAGGCTGAGGCGCTTCTCGTCGCGGACGTACTTCGCCAGCAGGCGGGTGAAGTTGCCATAGGCGCGCGGGTGGGTGGACGACAGCAGGAACGGGCCTTCGGGCGCCTGACCCTCGGCGTCCGAACCGAAGCTCATCCAGGGCAGGGCGGTCTGGCGGGCCACATTGGCCTCGTCCATCAGGAAGTAGACCACCTGCACGCGGCTGCCGTCCTCGATGACGAGGTCGATGGCGGCGTCCTGTGGGCTGACGCCGCGCTCCTTCGCCACCTGGGCCAGGGTCCTGCCGGTGAGGGGCTTCAGCTTCGGGTTCTTGAAGCCGACCAGCAGAGTGCCCTCGGCGCCGGCGTGGCGCTGGAGGTTCTCGAAGCCGACGGGCTCGCCGATCATCTCGGCCTTCACCCTGGCGCGGGTCGCGGGGTCCTTCAGGCGCGCGATCCACTGCTCGACGCCGCCGGCCTGGACCCAGGTGGGCATGGCCGCGTCGAGACCCGTGGAGCCGGCGGGGTAGGTGTACATGTCGGCGGTGATCCGCAGGCCTTCCTTCCGGGCGGCCTCGATCTGGCCGATCACGCCGTCCAGCTTGCCCCAGTTGGCCTTGCCGCTGGCCTTCAGGTGATAGATCTCAGCCGGCGCGCCCGAGCGGCGCGAGATGGTGATGAGCTCGTCGACGGCCTGCTCCAGGCGATTGCCCTCGGAGCGCATGTGGCTGACGTACATGCCGCCGCAGCGGCCGGCCTCGGTGACCAGCGCGGCCAGTTCGTCGGTCTCGGCATAGCTGCCGGGGGCGTAGATCAGCGAGGAGCCGACGCCCATGGCGCCGTCCTCCATGGCCTTCACGATGAGCTGGCGCATCTGGGCCAGCTGTTCCGGCGTCGGGTCGACGTCGCCTTCGCCCAGCACGTGGATGCGGGCGGTGGCCGCGCCGATGAACGAGGCGACGTTCACCGAGACGCCCTTGGCCTCCAGCGCGCGAAGGTACTCGTCGAGGCTGGTCCAGGTGATGGGGTATCTGATGTCGCCCTGACGCTGGAGCTCCAGCCGCTTCATCTCCGGGCTGAGCGGTCCCATGGACGTGCCTTCGCCCATGACCTCCAGCGTGACGCCCTGCTTGAGCTCGGAGAGCGCGCGGCCGTCGTGCAGCAGGCTCTCGGTGGACCAGGACAGCATGTTGATGAAGCCAGGCGAGACGGCCTTGCCGGTGGCGTCGACGGTCCTGGCCGCCGCGCCGGGCGCGCAGACGCCGACGCAGACGATCCGCTGGTCCTTGATCCCGACATCGCCCTTCGCCGGCGCGCCGCCCGAGCCGTCGTAGACGTCGCCGCCACGGATCAGCAGGTCGTAGGCCGGCGACTGGGTGTGGGCGGTGGTGGCGAACAGCGCCAGGACGGCGGCGGCGACAGGCGCTTTCAAGTGAACACTCCCCACCCGATACGTCATGGCCCGGCTTGTCCGGGCCACCCATGATCACGGGAGTCGGGAGGTTCGCAGCGGCGCGCGCCGGAGACAACGTCCAACACGCGCGATCCCGGGTGGCCCGGGCAAGCCGGGCCATGACGAGGCAGTGGGGTGCGTCAGCGCTTCCGGACGAACACCGTGCCGGCCGAATAGCCGGCGCCGAACGAGCAGATCAGGCCCGTCTCGCCGGCCGCGAAGTCGTCGCTCGCCTTGTGGAAGGCGATGATCGAGCCGGCGGACGAGGTGTTGGCGTACTCGTCCAGGATGATGACGTTCTCGGCCGGCGTCGGCTCGCGGCCCAGGACGCGCTTCCCGATCAGCTCGTTCATGTTGATGTTGGCCTGGTGCAGCCACATCCGCTTCAGGCCGGTGGGATCGATGCCCAGGTCGCCGGCGTGCTCGACGATCATCTCCGAGACCATCGGGACGACCTCGCGGAACACCTTGCGGCCCTCCTGCACGAACAGCTTGTCCGCCTTGCCCACGCCCTCGGGCGCGCCGCGGTTCAGGAAGCCGAAGTTGTTGCGGATGTTGTTCGAGAACTGGGTCTTGAGCCGCGTGCCCAGGATCTCCCAGCCGCCCTTCGCGTCCTCGGTCCGCTCGACGATCACGGCGGTGGCCACGTCGCCGAAGATGAAGTGGCTGTCGCGGTCGCGGAAGTTCAGGTGGCCCGAGCAGATCTCGGGGTTGACCATCAGGACCGCCCGCGCCGAGCCGGAGGTGACGAAGTCGGCGGCGGTCTTGATCCCGAACGTGGCCGAGGAGCAGGCGACGTTCATGTCGAAGGCGAAGCCCTCGATGCCGAGCGCCTGCTGCACCTCGATGGCCATGGCGGGATAGGCGCGCTGCATGTTCGAGGCGGCGCAGATCACCGCGTCGATCTGGCTGACGTCCTTGCCCCAGCGGGCGATCGCCTGCTTCGCCGCCTCGACGGCGATCTCGGCCAGCACCGAGACCTGGTCGTTGGACCGCTCGGGGATGTTCGGCGCCATCCGGTCGGGATCGACGAGGCCGGTCTTGTCGATGACGAAGCGGGACTTGATGCCCGAGGCCTTCTCGATGAACTCGGCGGAGGAGGGCGTCAGGGCCTGGACCTCGCCGGCGGCGATGGACTCGGCGTTGGCGGCGTTGAAGCGCTCGACGTAGGCGTTGAAGGTCTCGACCAACTCGGCGTTGGAGAGGCTGTTGGGCGGGGTGTAGAGGCCCGTCGCCGCGATCACCGCTCCAGTCATTGACGTCTCCGCGAAAAACGAAGCGGGACTGATAGCACGGTCCGGCCCGGCGTCAGCGCGCATTGTGGCCGCAGGGCCACAGATACCCAATGAACAATCCTTCGCCATAGAACCGACCGGGGGAGGTCGCGTTTGACCCCCACATCGACCGGGCTGGGCGGGCTGTTCAGCAAGAGTACGGAGTCACCTCCCCAAAATGAAAAACGCTCTCATCGCCGCGGCCTCGCTGGCCGCGATCGGCGCCGTCTTCCCCGTCGCCGCCCAAGCCCAGGACGTCGCGCCGACCACCGGCGCCTATGCGAACCTGAACCTCGGCATCGTCGACGCCGGCAGCGCCGACCTGAAGGCCATCCAGGGCCGCCTCGGCTACCGGTTCAACAACTGGGTCGGCGTGGAAGGCGAGCTCGCCACGGGCCTCAAGAGCGACACCGACACCATCGCCGGCGTGGACGTGAACACCAAGCTGAAGCACTCGGCCGCGGCCTACCTGGTGGGCTTCGCCCCGATCGCCACGAACACCGACCTGATCGCCCGCATCGGCTACGGGACCTCGAAGGTCCGCGCCAAGGCGGCCGGCGTCTCGGCCTCGGACTCCGAGGATTCGTTCAACTTCGGCGTCGGCGCCCAGCACTACTTCGACGGCGCCAACGGCGTGCGGATCGACTACACCCGCCAGGAGTTCAGCGGCGGCAACGCCGACGCGAACGTCTGGAGCGTCGGCTACACGCGCAAGTTCTAGGGAAAAACGGGCTTCGGGCGCAGGCCCGTTCCCAGTCCCTCCAGGACGCCTGCGCCTGAAGGAAGGCCGCCGTTGTCGCAACGGCGGCCTTTTCCTTGACCGGGTATGTGCGCGGGATCACGCTGTCATCGAAGTCTCGGGAGACGCGTGATGGATGAGGGCGCCTTTGTTCAGTTCGCCCTTTCGGGCGCGGCGGTGGCCGTTCTCGTCGGCCTGGTGGCCTGGGCCAAGATCGCCCGGCCGGCCGACCCGTTGGACGAGCATCGGGCGAGAGCCCTGCTGGCCGAGGAGTTTCCAACCCGGACCATCGACGCCATCTGGATCGCCTCCAACGGCGCCGGCGCCCTGGCCAAGTCGGGCGGCCTGGCCCTGGTGATCTGTCCGGTGGGCGACGGCTTCGCGGCGCGGCAGATTCCCTGGGCGCAGGCGATCTCGGCGACGTTCAAGAACGGCCAGCTCTGCGTGGACCTGTCGGACATCTCGGCCCCGCGCGCGGTGATCGCCCTGCCGTCGTGGCCGCCGAAAGACCTCGCCGCATGATCAAGCCGGCGTTCGATCCGGTCACGCTGGCGATTCCGTTCTTCGTCCTCGCGATCATCCTGGAAGTGCTGCTGGCCCGGTTTCGCAAGGCCGAGGCGCACTACGAGACCAGGGACACGGCGGTCTCCCTGACCATGGGGCTCGGCTCGACCATGTCGGGTCTGATCACCGGCGGACTGGTCTTCGCCGCGACCGTCTGGGTCTACGAGCACCGGCTCTTCACGATCCCGATGACGGCGGTCTGGGCGTGGGTGGCGATCTTCCTGCTGGAGGATCTTACCTACTACTGGTTCCACCGGCTCAGCCACGAGCGCCGGTTCTGGTGGGCGGCCCATGTGAACCACCACTCCAGCCAGCACTACAATCTCTCGACCGCGCTGCGGCAGACCTGGACCGGCGGGGTCGCCGGCACCTGGGCGCTGTGGCTGCCGCTGGCCTTCCTGGGTTTCCCGCCGGCGATGATCGCGATCCAGAAGGGCGTCAGCCTCGTCTACCAATACTGGATCCACACCGAGGCGATCCGGAAGATGCCGCGTTGGTTCGAGGCGGTGTTCAACACGCCCTCGCATCACCGGGTCCACCATGCGCGGGACGCGATCTATCTGGACCGCAACTACGCCGGCATCCTGATCGTCTGGGACAAGCTTTTCGGAACATTCCAGCCCGAGCTGGACGACGTGCCGTGCCGCTACGGGCTGGTCCACAACCTGGCGACCTTCAATCTGCTGCGCGTGGCGTTCCACGAGTGGGGCGGGATCGTCCGCGACGTGGTCCGGCACCCGCGCCACGCCCTGGGCTATGTGTTCGGCCCGCCGGGCTGGAGCCACGACGGCAGCCGCGAGACCTCGCGGGCCATCAAGACCCGCGCCGGCGCGCCGATCCGGGGCGGCGTCGAGCCCGAACGCCTGCACCCGGTGGCGCAGGAAGCCTGAGGCCGCACCGAGGGCGATCCCCGCTGCTTCTCCTCACCCGTTGGGGGAGGGGGACCGCCCGAAGGGTGGTGGAGGGGGATTTGCCGGGAGCGCCGAGCTTGAGGTGTTTCCCCCTCCACCGCGTTCCGCGGTCCCCCTCCCCCTACGGGTGAGGAGAGCGGGCATGGCGGTGCGCGGGCGGAGTGGGCTCCGTCCGTGGGTTGGGCTGGGTCGGCGAGAAAGTTGGTCAGCCGGAGTTTCGCCAGGGTGGCTTGGGAGCCTTGTCCCTCCCGCCGGTGTCATCCCGGCCGAAACGGAGCGTAGCGCCGGGATCCAGGGGGCTGGATGTTGAGAGTAGCGCGCTTCTGGTTCTAGGGCGTGTCTGCGGCGTCGGGCCGACGGGGTCCCGGCTCTCCGCTCCGCTTCGGCCGGGATAACAGGCGGTGGCGGCCACGAGCACGCGCTGGGCCTTGCCGAGGCGGCGCTGGATGCGGGCGATGCTGGCCTCGACGGCGTCGTTGATGGCGGCGGCGTCGCCGGCGCCGAGGGCCGCGTCGAGCGGCTCGTCCCAGTCGGCGCGTTCGTATTCGTTCCAGTAGACCTGCTCGGGGCGCTCGGGCCGTGGGAGCGGGGTCGCGGCCGGGGGCGCGGGCGCCGGCTCGGGCTTCGGCTGCGCCGGCTGGCGCGGCTCGTGCTTGAGCTTCAGTTCGAGGGCGATGGTCTGGCGGATCGAGCGGGAGACGGTGTGGAAGGCCTCGGCCAGCAGGGCGAAGTCGGCGTGGCTCAGCTCACGCCGCGTGGCCGCGTAGAGCCCCCGGGCCACGCCCATGCCGGTCTCCGCCAGTTCGGCGAGCATGCGGCCGTGCCGCGCGTCCATGTCGTCGCTCGAGGACATGGAAGGGAGTGAAACACCCCGCTACGACAGAATCGGTCGCAGGTTTGATGCGGGCGCCAAGAAATCTCCTCTCCCCTCTCGCTTCGCGGGGGGAGAGGAGGTGCTGCGACGTCCTCTACCCACCCCTCGCTGAACTTCGGGAGGTCCGCTCGGCGCTCGGGGAGGCGCGCGCCGTCTCTCAATCCCTGAGCAGCGGCAGGGCCAGGCCGCCCACGGGCCTTGCGCCGAGGATTTCGCGGCGGAAGCGGAAGAGTTCGGCGGGGCGGCCGCCGGTTTCGGCGTCGAGGCGGCCGAGGCCTTCCACGAGTTCGGCGCGCTCCAGGCCGCGGCGGAAGTTCTGCTTGTGCAGGGGCACGCCGGCGATGGCCTCGACGGTGCGCTGGAGCGCTGAGAGGGTGAAGGCGTCGGGCATCAGCTCGAAGACCACCGGGCGGTATTTCAGCTTGCCGCGCAGGCGGCCGAGAGCGGTGGCGAGGATGCGCCGGTGGTCCGAGATCATCGGCTCGCCGAGGGCCGCCGTCAGGGCGTCCGGGCGGACCGGGGCGGCCTCGTCGCGGTCGCGGGCGGCCTCGGGGGCCAGACCCGCCTCGTAGAGCAGCTCGTAGCGGTCGAGGACCCGTTCCTCGTTCCAGGCGCCGCCGTCGATGGCGAAGAGGTAGCGGACGCGGGCCAGCCGCTGGCTGTCGGCGCCGGCCCAGGCGCGCAGGGCCGTCTCGATGGCGTCGAAGGCGGGGGGTCGGCCGAAGCGCCAGTCCTCCCACGGAAAGATGCGCGACCAGGGCCGCCATTCGCTGCCAGCGAAGTGGGTGTCGACGGCGCCCGGGGCGAGGGCCAGGTAGCCCACCGAGATCACCCGGGCGGGGGGGCCGGCCGCCCCCGGGGCCCAGGGGGCCGAGCGCGCCCCCGGGCCGCAGGGGGAGA
>JBFMGV010000075.1:0-24832 GCA_040752615.1 Pseudomonadota bacterium
CGGGGTCCCCCTCCCCCATGAATGGGGGAGGTATTCGGGCTCTAGAACCTCCCCTGCCTGCGGGGGAGGGAGACCGCGAAGCGGTGGAGGGGGCGGTGATGCGTCGCGGCGCCCGGAGCATCGACCTCGTTCGTGGCCCGCCCGGTGCGGAACCCGTGGTCGATGTGCTGCTGTCGGAAGGTCGCGTGCCCTGGGCAGGCCACACCGCCCAGCACGCCATGGCCGAGGTCTATGAGACCATCAAGCGCGCGCGGATCGCCCTGGTCTTCGTCAACACGCGCTTCCAGGCCGAGTTCGCGTTCCAGGAGCTGTGGCGGCTGAACGACGACAGCCTGCCCATCGCCCTGCACCACGGCAGCCTCTCGGCCGAGCAGCGGCGCAAGGTGGAGGCCGCGATGGCGCGGGGCGAGCTGCGCGCCGTCGTCTGCACGTCCACTCTCGACCTCGGGATCGACTGGGGCGACGTGGACCTGGTGATCCAGCTCGCCAGCCCGAAGGGCGCGTCCCGCATGGTCCAGCGGATCGGGCGGGCCAACCACCGGCTGGACGAGCCCAGCCGCGCGCTCTTCGTGCCGGCCAACCGGTTCGAGATGCTGGAGTGCCAGGCCGCCCGCGAGGCCATCGCCGAGAACCGGCTGGACGGCGACCCGCCGCGGGTCGGCGCGCTGGACGTCCTGGCCCAGCACGTCATGGGTTGCGCCTGCTCCGAGCCCTTCGACATGCTGGAGCTCTATGACGAGATCCGCTCGGCCGGGCCCTATCGCGACCTGCCATGGGAAGACTTCGAACAGGTCGTGGATTTCGTCTCCACCGGCGGCTACGCGCTCAAGACCTACGACCGTTTCCGACGCATCGTCCGGCTACCTGACGGCCGTTGGAAGGTTCGGGACCAGAACGTGGCGCAGCGGCATCGGCTGAACGTGGGCGCGATCGTCAGCCCGGCGGTCCTGTCGGTGCGCATCGCCATGCGCGGCGGCCGGGGCGGCAGGAAGATCGGCGAAGTCGAGGAGGGCATGCTGGAGATGCTCGATCCCGGCGACACCTTCGTCTTCGCCGGCCAGACCTGGGAGCTGGTCGGCGTCACCAACCTCGACGTGCTGGTCCGACCGGCCAACGACAAGGACCCGAAGATGCCGTCATGGGGCGGCTCGAAATTCGCCCTCTCCACCTACCTGGCCAAGCGCGTGCGCCAGCTGATGTTCGACGAGAGCCACTGGTCGGTGCTGCCCACCGACGTTCGTGAATGGCTGGGCGCGCAGAAGGACCGCTCGCTGATCGTCCGCGAGGACGAGATGCTGCTGGAGACCTTCCCGCGCGGGAAGCGCAACTTCCTCGTGGTCTACCCCTTCGAGGGCCGCCTCGCCCATACCACCCTCGCCATGCTGCTGACCCGGAGGCTGGAACGACTGGGCGTGGGGCCGCTGGGATTCGTCTGCAACGACTACGCCATGGCGATCTGGGCGTTGAAGCCGATGGACGGCCTCGGCTTCGACGAGTTGTTCGCCGAGGACATGCTGGGCGACGACCTGGAGGCGTGGCTGCAGGAGAGCTTCATGATGAAGCGCGCCTTCAAGGGCTGCGCGATCATCGCCGGCCTGATCGAGCGGCGGTTCCCGGGCGAGCAGCAGAAGACCGGGCGTCAGATCACCTTCTCGACCGACCTGATCTACGACGTGCTGCGCAAGCACGAGCCCGACCATCTGTTGCTGCGGTGCGCGCGGGCCGATGCGGCGACCGGCCTCATCGACGTGGCGCGGCTGGGAGACATGCTGTCCCGCATCCGCGGCCGCATCCGGCACGCGGCCCTGGACCACCTCAGCCCCTTCTCGGTGCCGATCCTGCTGGAGATCGGCAAGGAGCGCTCGCCCGGCGACGCCGCGGAGATGATCCTGGCCGAGGCCGAGGAAGAGATGATCGCGGAAGCCCTGTCTTGAACGACCTCGCCCCCCTCCTCGCCTCGACGTCCTTCGCCTACGCCTTCGCCGCCAGTCCCTGCGGTGGGCTGGAGACGCGCGTGGGCGGGGTGGAGGTGATCATGCGGGCCTCTGGCGCCCTTTGGATCCCGGCCGAGCGCATGCTGGTCGTCGCCGATCTGCACCTGGAAAAGGGCTCCAGTTACGCCATGCGCGGCCAGATGCTGCCGCCGTACGACACCCGCGAGACCCTGGGCCGGCTGGAGGCCGAGGTCGACGCGACGGCGCCCGCCAGCGTGGTTCTCCTCGGCGACACCTTCCACGACCGGCGCAGCGAAGAGCGCCTGGCCGGCGACGACGCGGCGCGGCTCGCCGCCCTCGCGTGCGGCCGCGCACTGATCTGGGTGGTCGGCAACCACGACGCCGACGGCCCGCAACGCCTGCCTGGCGACACGGCCGACCAGTTGACGGTGGCGAGCCTCGTCCTGCGCCACGAGCCCCAGGCCGGCCTCCAGCCGGGCGAGGTCGCGGGGCACCTGCACCCCGCCGCCAAGGTGCGCGCCCCGCGCGGCACGCTACGTCGGCGCTGCTTCGTCACGGATGGTGAGCGGGTGATCCTGCCGGCCTTCGGCGCCTATGCCGGCGGCCTGAACGTCCGTGACGCCGCATTCGCCGGCATGTTCGCCCGCCCGCCCCTGGCCGGCGCCCTCGGCCGCGACCGGGTCCGCGCCATCGGCTGGCGGCAGCTCACCGGCGATTGAGGCTCATCCAGGGCCCAGCAACCTGCGCGCCACCCCGAGATAGGTCGCGCCGATGCGCAGCTCATGGCCTGAACGCAGCACGATGCGGCAATCGTCGTAAGCCAGCTGGCGCAGGCCCACGACCGCCTCGGCCCGCACCACCGCCGAGCGCCGCACCTGCACGAACTCGGCTGCATCCAGCCGTTCGGTCACCGCGCCGAGCGGGCCGCGCATCAGGTACGAGCCGTCGTCGGTGTGCACGCGCACATAGTCACGCTCGGACTGCAGCCATTCGATCCGCGCGGCCCGCACCCGCGACAGCACGCCCCGGCGCTCGGCCCACAGTTCCTGCGTCGGCGCGGCGACGGCCTCGGGTGGCTCTGGCTCGGCTGTGGGCTTCGCCGGATCCGGCGCTCGCCGGCGCAGGACCTCACGCACGCGCTCGAGCGCGACGCCCAGCCGGTCGAAGTCCACCGGCTTCAGCAGATAGTCCACCGCCGCGACGTCGAAGGCCTGCACCGCGAAGTTCTCGTAGGCCGTCACGAAGATCACCAAGGGCCGCGCCTCGGACGACAGCGCCCGCATCACGTCGAACCCACCGAACGAGGCCATCTGGACATCCAGCAACAGCACGTCGGGCCGCGCCAGCCGCACCACCTCCAGGGTCTCACGCCCGCTCATGGCGGTCCCGACCAGGTCGACTTCCGCCTGCGCGGCCACGGCATGCGTCAGCCGGCTCAGGGCCAGGGCCTCGTCATCCGCCGCCACCAGTCTCAACTGCATTCCGGACGCCTCATCTGTCGGCCAAGGCATATCGCAGGCGTTCGTCGGCGACGCACCGGGGTTCGTCGGCCAAGGCCGGGCATTCGTCGACGATCCGGTCGCCGAACGCCTGTCATCGGCTTTTGAACCGCGCCCCAACCAGTCCAAGGTGAAGCATGGTCGCGGACAACGCACGGATCGATCGCCCCGATGCAGCGGAATGGCGCCGCGTGGCGCGGTTGGCGTTCATCTATTGGGTGGCGATCTACGTCTGGAGCAACGTCTCCAACGTCATCGCCGGCGCTGGCTACTTTCCGAACGAGATCCCCGGGGACGGCCTCGTCGCGCTGACGGGCGTGCTCGTCGGCCTGGGCGGCTATGCGATCATCCGCCGGGTGCGCGGACTGCATCCGCTGCTGCGCTGGCTGGTCCGCGGCGGCGCCGTGCTGGCAGGAGCCGCCATCTACATCGGCGTCGGCTACGGCCTCTATCTGTTGGGCTGGCTGGCGATGCCGCGCGCGCCGTGGACGCTCCAGCAGTGGGCCTGGCAGATCTGGTTCTGGGCGGTGCCGCACGCCATGTGGCTGGCCCTGGCCGAGATCCTCGAGCAGGGGCGCGCGGGACGCGAGCGCGACGCCCGCCTGTCCACCGCCCTGGTCGCGGCGCGGGACGCCGAGATCCGCGCCCTGCACTACCAGGTCAACCCGCACTTTCTGTACAACGCCCTCAACTCGATCTCCGCCCTCGTGCTGGAGGGACGCCCCCGCGAGGCCGACCGGATGATCCTGCAGCTTTCAGGCTACTACCGGGCGAACCTCCAGGCCGATCCGCTGAAGCAGGTGCGCCTCGCCGACGAACTGGCCCAGCAGGGGCTCTATCTGGAGATCGAGCGCACGCGCTTCGCCGACCGGCTGCGGATTGTGGTCGACATGCCGGAGGAGCTCGCCGACGCGCTGGTGCCCGGCCTCATCCTGCAGCCCCTCGTCGAGAACGCCGCCAAGCACGGCGTGAACGACCCCGGCGAGGAGACGGTGATCACCGTCACCGCGCGCGCGAACGGCGGTGATCTCGTCCTGTCGGTCAGCGACAATGGCCCTGGCAGCCAAGCCAGCGGCGGCACGGGCATCGGGTTGCAGAATGTGCGGGGCAGGCTGGCCGCCATCTACCAGGAGGCCGCCTCGGTCGAGACCAGGACGGACGGCGCCGGATTCACCTCCACCATCCGCCTGCCCCTCGCACGGGTTGGTCAGGCCAGCGCGGCCTGACGACGGCGCAGCGCCGAACCCGCCGCGCCGAAGCCCAGGATCATGAGGGCCCAGACGGCAGGTTCCGGAACGGGCGCCACGTCGGCCGACGCTAGCACCACGTTGTCCATGGTGGTCAGGTCGGACTGTCCGCTCTTCCAGTCGGCATAGATGTAGAGCCCGCGCAGATCGGCCATCACCGCGGCAAACTCAGCGTCGCTGATCGCCGCCGGCGCCGGCCCGCCCGGCACATACTGGCTGTTCTGATAGAAGTTGCTGGCGGTCAGGGTGATCGAGAACCGGTTCACCCCGACGCCCGGCACGAAGGTCGGCTTGGCGAAGATGTCGCGTCCGTTCGTGCGCAGAACCAGCGGCGAGAACCCGAGCGGATCGGCGCCGTTTACAGCGGCCATGTCGAAGCTGATGGTGCCTCCGATCGCCGCCGACTTGTCGCCGAGGTAGGCGCTCGACGCCTCGAAGAACGTGTAGGGCGCGACGTCGCCGGTCTGCAGGCGGCCGCCCGTTGTCGACGCCGTGTAGCGGAAGCCGGACACAGCGTCCGCCACTCGCCAGCCCTGCACGCCGTCGTTGAAGTCGTTGCTGACCAGCACCGCGCCTTGGGCGGCGGTGGCGCTGAGCGCGGCCAAGGCGGACAACGCCACCATCGTCATCGGTTTCACTGGAACCTCCATCTTACGCAATTGACGAGGAGGACTTGCGGACAGGCGGCAGTCCTCGCGATCAGAGGCCGACCGATGCCCGGCATTCGCCGACGAACACCGTTCGTTTTCGCGTCCGGAGGGAATCCGTCAGACGGCGCGGGTGGCCAGCAGTCGCCGGACCTCGTCCGCGTAGTTCCGACCCACGCGGATGGTATGGCCGCCGCGCACGACCACCGACAGCTGGCCGCGCCCGCGGCGGGCGATGGTCGTCACCGCACTTCTCCGCACCACCGCCGAACGGTGCACCCGGATGAAGTCGCCCGGCTTCAGCCGCCCTTCCAGCCCGCTCAGTGTGGAGCGCAACAGATAGCCGCCGCCTCCGGCGTGGATCGTCACATAGTCGCCGGCCGCTTCCAGCCAGTCGATGTCGCGCTCCAGAACCCGCTGGAACTGTCCGCGCGCCTCGACCCAGAACTCTGCCCCCGCCTCGGCGGCGGGAGCCTCGCCACGCGCCTGGGCCATCGCAGCCCGGGCCTCGATGGCGGCGCGCGCCCTGTCCAGGGCGTGGCGCAGGCGCGCGGCCTCCACGGGCTTGGTGACGAAGTCGGTGGCGCTGACGTTGAAGGCCTCGACGGCATACTCGCTGTAGGCGGTGACGAATATCACCATCGGCGCGTCCGGCGCGGTCAGTTGCTGGACGACCTCGAACCCATCGCTGCCGGTCAGGCGAATATCCAGCAGCACTACCGCCGGCTTCAGTCGCTGGATCAGGCGCGCGGCAGAGTCGGCGGTCCGGGCCACACCGACAAGCTCGATGTCAGGCATCCGCGCCAGCAGGTGCTCCATGCGATCGAGGGCCAGTTGCTCATCGTCGACGGCGAAGACGCGCAAGGGGCTCATGCGACGGTCCGATACGGCAGGCGCAGGCGCACGACGAACCCGGACGGGCCCGGCTCCAGGCACATCGACGCCGCGTCGGGGAAGCGCGCGGCGAGACGGCTCTCCACGTTCGTCAGCCCCACCCCCGCAGCGTGTCGGCCGGCCGCCCCGCGCCCGTCGTCGCGGACTGTCAGTTCCAGATCGTCACCCTCCCGGCGCGCCGAGATCTCCAGCGTGGTCATCCGCCCGGGACCATGCAGGGCATGCTTCAGGGTGTTCTCGACCAGGGGCTGGAGGATCATCGGCGGCACGAGCGCGCCCTCCACCTCCGCCGGCACGTCGAAGCGCACCCGCAGGAAGTCGGCGAACCGCACCTGCTCGATGGCGAGGTACAGCCGCTGCAGTTCGATTTCCTGGCGCAGGGGTTGGTCGACCAGCGGATCGGCGTCGAGGGTGGCGCGGAAGAACTTGGAGAGTTGCACCACCGTCTCCTCGGCCTCGTCCAGCCGGCGGGCCAGGATCAGGCTGGCGATGGCGTTCAGAGTGTTGTGCAGGAAGTGCGGGTTCACCTGATAGCGCAGCGCCCGCATCTGGGCGTCGCGGGCCTCAGCCTCCGCCGCCGCCAGCCGCCGCTCCCGCTCGCGCACCGCGTTCTGATGCAGGATGCTGAGGCTTCCTGCCGTCCAGATCAGGATCGGGGCCATCCAGAACACCGCCGCCTGGAGCAGGTTGAGCAGGGTCAGGTTGCCCGGGTGCTCCTTCGGGCCCATGCCCAGCCGGAACAGCGGCTCGAACGGCGCGGCCAGGGCCATGCTGAGCATCACCCCGCCGAGCAGCTGCGTCCGGCCGTTGCGCCGCGACAGCACCTTCACCGCCGGCCACGTGGCCACGCTGACCGCGATCCCGAGCAGCAGCGCGGGCACGTTGTACGGCACGCTGAGCACGAACTTCCCGAACCCACGGTTCGACAGCACCGTCAGGTTCAGCACCGTGATCAGCATGTAGACGGTCCAGAACCCGCATGCGGCGAGGAACACGCGCGCGAGGCCGGGCGGCCGGGCCGGAAGGTGAGGGGTAGTGATCATCGGCGGTCGAAAGGTGCGGCGCGGACGCGCCGGGCACAACGGCGAAAGCCGCCCCGGCGGACCGGCGCGGCTCCCGTGGCTGGCCTCGGGGATGACGAGGCTAGCAAGCCGCGAACGTCTCTCGCCGACGCCGGCGCAGCGTGGCGCCGGCGAGGCCGAAGCCGCCGATCACGAGCGCCCAGGTGGCGGGTTCCGGGACGGCGGTGTTGATGACGCGCTCGGTGACGAAGGTGGAGGCGCGGGGCTGACCCGCCACAGCGCGCAGGAAGCCTTCGGCCCGGGTTCCGTTGCTGAAATCGAACCAGACCGTCGCGCCGATCAGCTGATGCCCGAAGACGGCCACGCTCTGGGTGGCCGTATCGACGTCGATGTTGAACCTGAAGGTCTCACCGACGTCGAAGTCCGTGAACGCGAGCGAGAACGCCTGGGCGCCCTCGGGAACGACGGGACTGCCGACGAGGCCCGTCAGCGCGCCGGTCCCCTGCGCAGCTTCAAAGGCTTGCGAACCCGACCCGGCGGTGTCGAACACATAGCTGCGGTTGGCGATGGTGCGGAGGTCGAAGCCGAAGCCGACAATCCGCTCTCCGGCGTCCGAGGTGTTGGTGAAGGCGAACGGCTGGGAAAGCGTATCGCCGTTGATCAGGAAGGTGACACCGCCCTTGGCCTGGGCGATCGAAGGGGCGGCGATGGCCAGGGCGGCGGCCGCGAGAACGCTGAGTACTTTCATCTGACTTCATCCGGTTGCGAACGCCGACCGCGTAGCAAGCGGAACCGTCCGCCGACCGGCGGGGCGGCGAAGCGCGACTCGGGCGCGGCCAACGGCGCCGCGCGGTAAGGGTTCGGTCAGTCCGTCTCGGGCGCGGGCGAGCCGCTATAGACGTCCACGGCGTTCAGGATCGCCGCGATCAGCTGACGCTCCTCTGCGCTGACGTCGGGCCGCCAGATGTCGAAGATCATCACCACCCGCAGCCGGTCCCGGTGCCGGTTCCATGCCTCGTGCTCGATGCTGTCGTCGAAGACGCAGGCCTTGCCCTCGGCCCAGGGGCGCGTCTCGGACCCCACCCGCATGGCGCAGTCGCCGGGCACGATCAGCGGGAGGTGGCAGATGTAGCGCCCGTTCATGAAGCCGTGGTGCGGGGCGATGTGCGCGCCGGGCCGCAGCAGCGAGAACAGCACCGAGGGCGTACGCCCCGGAATCTCGCACAGGGGCGCGCCGTCCAGCGCCTCCATCACCGATGGGCAGCGGGCGATGTTGGCCTCGATGCGGCGGCCGCCCTTCACGAGGTAGAAGGCGCTCCAGTTCGGATTGCCCAGCATCCCGTGGTCGTCGAAGAACGGCCGATTGGCCTCGGCCTCGACGTAGGGCGAGAAGGCCGCGTCCTCCTCCAGCACCCGCATCAGTTCGCCACGGATCCGGTCGGTGGCCGCCTCGACCTTATCGAGCCAGGGAAAGGCCGCGCGATCCGCCCACTCGATGTTGGGCAGTTCCGGGAAGTAGAAGTAGCGCGGCTGCTGGAGGTAGAGCTCGGACTTGCCCAGCAGCATGTCCAGCGCCCGGCTCACCCGCCGCGCCTCGGGCCGGTCCAGGTCATGCCGCGCCAGGGCGTCGCGCATGTAGGCCTCGTAGTCGGCGGCGTACTTCATCCGCATGTGGTGGGCGCGGCCGACCTCGGCCTCCATCGCCTTCTCCACCGTGCCCGCCGCCACCGCCACCTGCACCACGGCGTTGTAGAACGACGAGGCCGCCCGCGCGTCCCCGGCGTCGGCATAGTGGTCGGCGGTCATGATCAGCGCGCGCAGATCCTTGGGATCCAGCGCGCGGGCGCTCTCCAGCGCCGCGAGGTGGCCGGCGGCGTCGCCGGCGCTCTTGTGCGCCAGGGCCATCGCCACCCAGACGGCGGGGTTCGCCTGCCCCGAGGCGGCGATGATCTCGAAGGCGCGGATGGCGTCGAGAGGACGGGCCTCGCGCAGCGCGCGCGTGCCCTCGTTCCAGGCGGCCTGGAGATCGGCCGGAGCAGAAGCGGTCATGTCAGCCGTTCATGGCCTTTTCGAGCGCAAGCGCAAGCGAGACTCCCGCCGCCGCCGTCATCGCCGTGGACAGGACCGGATAGCGCGAAGGCACGTCAGGCGTCTGGTGGTCGAACAGCCACTGCAGCAGGAAGGCGCCCAGGAAGCCGCCCAGGATCCAGGTGTCAGGCGCCCGGCCGCGCGCCAGCAGGATCACCACCGCCGCCACGGCGCACAGGGCCGAGAACGCCTGCCGCATCCAGCGCGGGCGCGGCTCGCGGGTCTCCAGCCCCCAGCGCACGCCGCCCAGGAACGACAGCACCACCGCCGACCAGGCCAGCAGCGTGGTCATGGCTCCGGAATGCCACTGGCCCGGGCCATAGCAGAACATCAGGGCCGAGACCGGGAACGGAGCCAGCGCCAATCCGGCGATGGCCCACAATGCGAACGGAATGGACTCCGCCTGACCGGCGGGCCGCACGTCATCCATGAGCAATCAGTCTCTCCGGAATGCCGCCGAGGCCGCCCAACCGGCCACCAGCGCGAACGCCATGGCGGCCAGACCGTACGACCATGGCCTCTTATGCGCCCACACGTAAAGAGCCCGCTCGACCCCGACCTTCTCCACCGTGAGCGTGCGCGTGCGGCGCGAGACGGGCTTGCCGTCCTGAAACAGCAGGATGTCCGCTTGGTAGACACCCGTTGGCGCGCCGGTGGGCAGCGCGATCTCGGCGCGGAACAACCCCTGATCGACGAACCGCACGCCCCGCCCGTCCTCGTGGTAGAGGCCCGACTGCTCCTTCAGCCGCACCACGGCCCGGCGCCAGTCGTAATAGTCGGGGCCCAGGCGGCTCACCACCACGTCACGCACGCCGTAGCGGGTCTCGATCCGCTGCTCTGCCGGCGCGTTGATGGCCAGGTGGTCGACGCCGGCCCGCAGACGACGCAGGGTCGAGAAGGTGGCGATGTCGCCCAACGGGCGGTTCGAGGCGGCGCGATAGAACCCGGGCGCCCCGTGGAACACCACCGGCCGGCTGTTCAGCCACAGGCCCATCACCTGCTGCTTCCTGGCGATCCGGACCGGCTGCTCGGGGCCGCGCACCAGCACCACGACGTCGGAAGGCCGGGCGGCGGCGTCGAACACCGCGCCGTAGAGCACGATCCGCGCGCCACGGAAGTCGGACGAGACCTGGACCGTGGTGTCCGTGAGCGCGGCCGAGATCACCGGCGCGCTGGCGGGAGCCGGCGACGGCGGCAGCGGCGGGGTCGGAACGTCGGCGGCGATCATCCGTTCGCCCCCGCCATCAGCACGAACGGCTCGTCCGGCGCGAAGAACAGGCCGAGTCCCATCCGCAACCCGACCAGCAGGACGATCAACGCCAGGATCGCCCGCAGTTCCTCGGCCCGGAACCGGGACGAGGCCCGCGCCCCGTACTGCGCCCCCACGATGCCGCCCACCAGCAGCAGGGTGGCCAGCACGATGTCGACGGTCTGGTTGCGCCCGGCCTGCAGCACGCCGGTCAGGGCCGTGGTCACGATGATCTGCAGCAGGCTGGTGCCCACCACGGTGCCCGCCGGCATCCGCAGCACATAGATCATCGCCGGGACCAGGATGAAGCCGCCGCCCACGCCCATGATCGCCGACAGCACGCCGACGAAAGCCCCGAGCGCCAGGGGCGGGATGACGCTGATGTAGAGGCGCGAGCGCGGGAAGCGCATCTTGAACGGCAGGCCGTACAGCCAGACCGGGCGGCGATCGCGGCGAGGCGGCTGGGTCTCGCCCCGGCGACGGCGCAGGATGGTCCCCAGGCTCTCCATCAGCATCAGCCCGCCGATGATGCTGAGGAACAGCAGGTACGAGACCGAGACCACCAGGTCGGCCTGACCCAGCAGGCGCAGCCAGCGGAACAGCTCCACGCCCACGAAGGCGCCGATAATCCCCCCCGCGGCCAGGACCGCGCCCATCCGCAGATCCACCGCCCGCCGGCGGCTGTAGGCGATGACGCTGGACATGGAGGAGGCGGCCACGTGGTTCGCCATCGAGGCGACGGCCACGGGCGCGGGGATGCCGAAGAACACCAGCATCGGGGTCATCAGGAACCCGCCGCCGATCCCGAACATACCCGAGATGAAGCCCACGAGCGCGCCCAGCGCCACGATGAGCGGGGCGTTCACCGAGACCTCGGCGATGGGCAGGTAGATGTCCACGGACCGCGCCTAGGACGCCTTGCCGCAGCGGTCCAGTCCCGATCCGCGGCCCGGGGTCACTGCTGGGAGACGTGCAGCGCCGCGCCGGCCGAGTTGTCGCGGCGGTACTCGGCCAGGGCCCGGTCGTAGGCCACGCTGGCCCGGCCATCCAGCGGACCGGTGTAGTAGCCCAGCCGCGTCAGGACGAGCTGGGTCTCGCGGACGTTCATGGAGACCCCGGCCAGCGCCGGCGGGGTGCTTCGTGCCGGCGCTGGTTTAGCCGCCGCCTGGGGTTGGGTCGTGGGCGACGGACCGGGGGTACGCGCACTGGAGCTCTGGGACACGGAAACCTGCGGCGTGGCCGACAGCTGGGCCAGGGCCCGGCGCGCCTCGGCGTCGCCGCCGGCCGCCGCGCGCGAGAACCAGCGACGGGCGCGGGCCATGTCGCGCGGCACGCCGCTGCCGGATTGATAGAGCAGGCCGAGGTTGTACTGGCTTTCCACCACGCCGGCCTCGGCGGCCTTGCTGAACCAGCGCGCCGCGCTCTCCAGGTCCTGCGGACCGCCCTCGCCCCGGAACTCGTAGACCGCCAGGTTGTGCATGGCCTTCACGTCGCCGCTCTCGGCCGCCTCGGCGGTCAGCCGGCGGGCCTGGCCCGGATTGTGCGGCAGACCCGCCTCGCCGCCGTCGTAGAGCTGGGCCAGATAGAGCAGCGCTTGCGGATGGCCGGCGTCGGCCAGGGTCTGCAGGCGGCCCAGGGTGCCCGGGGCGCCGGTCTCGACTTCCGCCTTCACCGTCTCGAACGACGCCGGCGTCGTGATCGGCGTGACCGTCGTCGGGGCGGTGATCAGGCTGCCGGGGCCCAGGGCCATCGAGGCGCGGGGAGACGGGCCAAGCGGCTGTTCCGGCTGCTCGGTCTTCGTCTCCTGGCTCTGCATCAGAGTCAGGCCGGCGGCGCCGACGCTGAGGAAGGCCGCGCCGCCCGCGATCATCAGCGCGGTCTGCAGGGCGCTGTTCGGCGTCCGGCGCGACTTCGGCTTGAAGCCGGTGAACAGGCGGCCGGTGCCCTTGGTCTTCGACTGCAGCTTCTTGAAGGCCACGGCGCCTTCGTGGATCTCCTGGGCCCGGGCCGCGGCGCGGGCCCGTTCGATCACTTCCCGCGTCGACAGTTCCGGGGCCTTCGCCGGGGTCGGCGCGAACAGCTCCTCGTCCACGTCGTCGGAGAGCGGCGCAAAACCGCCCGCCGCGTCAGGCGCCGCCGGCTCGGCGTCCAGCCGGCGCCAGGGCGGGGAGACGACCTCGTCGTCGGCGACGTCCGCGAGCACGGCCGCTACGGGATCGGCCTCAGCCTCGGCGCGCGCATAGAGCTCCGGACCGAAGGTCGCGGCCAGCGCGCGCGCTGGCGTCGCCGGCGGCTCCTCGGCCACGGCGGCGGCCTGCGGCTCAGGCTCGGGTTCCGGCGGCGGCCCCAGCCCCAGCACATCGTCCAGCGCCGCCTCGTCCACCGGGGCGAAGGCCTGGGGCGTGGTCGCGGGGGCCGCGTCCGCCATCCGCCGTTCCGAATGGGTCAGGCGATCGGTGAGCGTGTCGGTGACCTTCGAGAGCTCGGACGCCAGTTTCTCGAACGCTTCGGCCTGGGCATGCTCCGCGCGGCCCAACCGCAGCTCGACGGCGCCGGCGATGCGGGCGACCTCCGTGCCGACCTGGTCGATCGCCTCGGCGCTGCGTTCATCGACCTCTGTCAGCTTCTTGCCGACCGCCTCGGCCATCGACAGCACCTGCCGGCCGATCTGTTCCACAGCCTGGGCCGAGCGCTGCTCGGCGGCGCGGACCTGTTCGTTCAGCTCGGCGAACCGGGCCTCCAGCGATCCGCCGCCACCCGCCGCGAGCTGTTCGGCCACCTCGGCGCGCACGGCCTCGACCTTGTGCGTCAGCGCCTGGGCCAGGGCTTCGAACTTCACATCGGTCTGCGGCGAGACCCCGCCCTCGACGTCGCTCAGCCGGTGATCCAGGGCGGCCAGCGAGCCTGTCAGCTGGTCCAACGCCGCGGCCGTCCGCGCCTCGGCGGCCGCCAGCCTCGCGCCAAGGCGGTCGAGGACCGTCTCGACGACGGTGTCCGGCTCCACATGCGCCAGGCGGGATTCCAGCGCCCGCAACGCCTCGTCGGACCGGGGCCCCACGGGTTCCGACTCCAGGCGGCGCAGGCGCTCGCCGAAGCCGTTCTGTTCCACCGAGACCTGCTCCAGCAGGCCCTCCAGCCGGGCCGACGCCGCCTGTTGCTCGCGCTCCGAGGTCTCGATCCGCGCCAGCGCCTGACGCACGGAGTGCTCGACGCCGGAGATCGCCAGGCCTGTGCGGGTTTCGGACGCCTCGATGCGGTCGGTCAGCCGGTCCAGGGCGAAGGCGACACGGGCCAGGTCCGGCGCGCCGCCGGTCGGAGCGAAGCTGACGGGCCCGATGGGACGCAGACGGGCTTCGGCCCTGAACGGACGCTCGCCCAGTTGGGCCTCGGCGGTCACGTCTTCAGGGATGTCGTCTTCGAGGATGACCCGGTTCAGCCATTCGCCCAGGGTCATGCCGGAGCGGCGGGCAAGGTCCTTCGCGACCTCGCGGGCCTTGGGGTCGATCCCCTTGACGCTCCAGGGAGCCCCCGCGCTCATCCGAATCGCATCTCCGCTTACGGGAAACGCTACCGACCGATTCCTTGGGTGTAAACGAAGCCCTAACGCTAGATGTAGTGTGCGCCGTGGGTTCCTGTGGATGGCTGGCGCGGGGTGCTCTAAGGGCTCCGGATATGGATTCCGGTCTCCTCTTCGCTCTCGCCGCGGGCTGTGCCGCCCTGGCGGTCTTCGCCGGTTGGCGCGGCGCGCGGCCGCCGAACCCGCTGAAGGGGCCGCGCCTCGTGCCCTGGCGCCTCATAATGGTGACCTCGGCCGCCGCGGCGATCCTGCTGATCAGCCTTTCCGAGCAGGCGGCGGGCTTCCAGGTCCCCGGACGCTAGCCGCTCAGTCGACCTTCTTCGGCCGCTTCGCCAGACCCACCACGCCGCCGGAAGCCAGCAGGCTGGCGTCGGCCATGACCAGCGGAATCGCCCACTTCCGCGGGGCGGCGATGTAGCGGGGCTGCCAGATCGGGTCGTACTTGTCCTTGTAGTGGCGCACGCCCTGGAAGTTGTAGAGTTCCTCGCCGCGCTCGTAGATCAGCCGCCCCACGCGGCTCAGCGTCGGCGCGAGCGGGCGGTCGTCCAGTCCCGAAAGCGGCGCCATCCCGAAGTCAAACGCGGCATAGCCCTGCGCCCGCCCCCACTGGATCAGCTCGACGAACAGATAGTCCATGATCCGCGGCGGGCCGTCGGTCACGTAGCGCATCAGGTCGATCGAGAAGACGGAGCGCGAGGCCACCGGCCACAGCGTGGCGAAGGCGACGATCTTGCCTTGCCAGCGGACGATGGCGATCGGGAACTCCTCGACATAGCGCGGCTCGAACCCGCCCAGGGAGAAGCCCTTCTCGCCGCCGGCGTGCGTCTCCAGCCAGGCGTCGGACACGTACTGCAGCTGGGGCATAAGCGGCGCGACCTCGGACGACTGGATCATCTCGAAGGTCGCCCCCTCCTCGCCCGCCTTGCGCCAGGCGCGCCGGATCTTGCCGCGGCGCGTGCCCTCCATCGTGTAGTCCTCGATGGGCGCTACGGCGGCCTCGCCCATCTTCTGGATCGCGAAGCCCAGCTCGACCACGTCGGGCAGGTCGTCGGGCTCGATGTTGTAGAAACCCGGCCGCGCGGCGTGGGAGTCGGCCAGCTCGCGGAACCGCCACATCAACTCCAGGCGCTCGTCGCGCCGGCCGACCACCGAGCCCAGCGAAATCCAGCTGCGCCCGCGCACGCCGAACATCAGGAAGCTCTCGCCCGAGGCCGAGAACAGGAAGCGCTTGTCGCCCAGCAGCGCCAGGTTGGACGTCGGACGCGACAGCTCGGCCTTGGCGAGGATCTTCCGCACGCGATCGAACTCTGGGTCTTCCTCGCCGACGATCGGCGGCGTGGCGGCCGAGCCCAGCAGCCGCCAGACCCCGAAGGCCAGCAGCGCGATCGCCGCGCCGGCCCAGGCGCGCAGCGACCGGGCGGCGTCCTCGTCCGCCATGACCCGCCACCACGGCAGGTCGCCATAGTCGGCGTTCTGGAACGACCAGATCCCGACCAGCCCCGCGCCGACCACCAGGCAGGAGGCGGATAGCAGCCAGCCCGGCGTGATCTCCATCCGACTGAGCCGCGATTTGCGCGGGAAGGCATGATGGAAGGGGGCCAATCCGACCGCCATGGCCAGCAACAGCGCGGTTTCTTCCCAGACGAAGCCCTTCACCAGGCTCAGCGGCGCGGCGATCAGCAGCGTCACCAGCGTCGCCCACCACGCGCCGTCCAGTCGCGCCCGCAGGCCGAACGCCAGCATCACCAGCACCAGCCCCAGCACGCTGGAGACGAAGTGGCTGATCTCGATGAGGATCGCCGGCTCGAATTCCATGAGGCGCACGAAGCGCGTCGGCATCGACGGCCGCGCGCCCGACGCCAACAGCAGCACCCCCAACGCCAGCGTGAGCAAGGCGGCAGTCCAGGGGGCGGCGGCGGTCACGGCAGGGTGGCGAAGCAGGCGCATCACCACCCTGTATAACCGGGTTGAGACGTTACGCACTCAAACGGGCGTTTAATCTCGCTTGCTCCCGATCCGGCCGGCGGTAGATTGGCGGCCGATCCAGATTTGGGAGACCGGTATGGCCGATTTCGGTGGCGCGGACGCCTTCGCGGAGGAAGTGCGCAAGGACCTGGCGGCGATGTACCCGCCGGAACTGAAGGATCCGAAGGCCAAGACCGACTACGAGGCGGTTTGGGGCGGGCGCGCGTTCGCCGGTTCGACCGATCCGCAGATCGTCTGGATGAAGCGGATGGCCGAGAAGGGCTGGACCGCCCCGACCTGGCCCAAGGAGTATGGCGGCGGCGGCCTGACGCCGGCGCAGGCCCGCGTGCTCGACAAGGAGCTGTCGGCCGGGAAGTACCGCCAGCCCCTGGCTTCGTTCGGCATCTGGATGCTGGGCCCGGTGCTACTGGAGTACGCCAACGAGGCCCAGAAGCAGGAGCACCTGCCGAAGATCATCGGCGGCGAGATCCGCTGGTGCCAGGGCTATTCCGAGCCGGGCGCGGGCTCCGACCTCGCGGGCCTGCAGACCCGCTGCGAGGACAAGGGCGACCACTGGCTCATCAATGGTTCGAAAATCTGGACCAGCTACGCCGACAAGGCCGACTGGTGCTTCTGCCTGGTGCGGACGGACACGACGAAGAAGCACGAGGGCATTTCGTTCGTGCTGATCGACATGAAGACGCCGGGCGTGGAGACGCGGCCGATCCAGCTGATCAGCGGCGAGAGCCCGTTCTGCGAGACGTTCTTCACCGACGTGAAGATCCCCAAGGAGAACCTGGTCGGGCGGCTGAACGGCGGCTGGGAGATCGCCAAGCGGCTGCTGCAGTACGAGCGCCAGAACATCTCTGCCGGGTTCGGCGAGGGCGGCTCGGCGGGCGGCGCCTCGGGCGACCTGGCGGCGATCGCCAGGCAGTATGGCGCGGGCGACGACGCGGACCTGCGCAAGCGGATCACCGAGAACAAGATGAACTTCCAGACCCTGCGCCAGACCATCGCGCGCTCGGCGGCGGAGTCTAAGGCCGGCAACGGCCCCTCGGCCACCACCTCGATCATCAAGTACGCGGCGGCGGAATCCGCCAAGGAACGGTCCGAGCTGATGATCGAGGCCCTGGGCCACCAGGGTCTGGGCTGGGAAGGCCCCGGCTACGACACGCCGGAGATCGTGGCCGTGCGCGGCTGGCTGCGGACCAAGGCGAACTCGATCGAAGGCGGCACCAGCGAGGTGAACCTGAACGTGATCGCCAAGCGGGTGCTGGGCCTGCCGGATCCGAAGTAGGGTCCGGCCCCGCAAGATGAAGACGACGACGGCAAGGAGGAGATGGCGATGGCGGACTTCGGCGCAGAGGTCGAGACGTTCCGGACCGAGGTGCGGGGCTGGCTGGCGGCCAACTTCCCCAAGAGCCTGGCCAAGGAGCCCATGGCCCAGGTGGCCCAGATGTCGGGCCAGCCCGAGAGCGACGACGCCCGCGCCTGGCGCAAGGCGATGGGCGCCAAGGGCTGGGGCGTGCCGACCTGGCCCAAGGAGCATGGCGGCGGGGGCCTCAACGCCGCCCAGACCCGCGTCCTTCAGGAAGAGATGGCCGCCGTCGGCGCCCGCAATCCGATCGGCGGCATGGGCGTGATGATGTTCGGCCCGACGCTGATCGAGTACGGGACCGACGAGCTGAAGCGCCAGCATCTGCCGGGGATCGTCGGCGGCGACGTGCGGTGGTGCCAGGGCTACTCGGAACCGGGTTCCGGCTCGGACCTCGCCAGTCTTCAGACCCGCGCTGAAGACAAGGGCGACCACTGGCTGGTGAATGGAAGCAAAATCTGGACGAGCGGCGCCAATATCGCCGACCGTTGCTTCTGCCTGGTACGCACGGATACTTCGAAGAAACACGAAGGCATCAGCTTCCTGCTGATCGACATGACCGCACCGGGCGTCGAGGTGCGGCCAATCCTGCTGATCAACGGCACCTCGCCGTTCTGCGAGACCTTCTTCACCGACGTGAAAGTGCCCAAGGACCAACTGTTCGGCCCGCTGAACGGCGGCTGGACGGTGGCCAAGCGCCTCCTGCAGTTCGAGCGCGACAACATCTCGGCCGGCCTGGGCGGCGGCAACCTGGGCCAGACCGTGGCGCTGCCGACGGTGGTCGAGGCGGCCAAGGCCTATGTGGGCGTGGGCGAGGACGGCCGGCTGGCCGACGGCGACCTGCGCCGCCGGATCACCGAGCACCTGATGGAGAACCGCGCCTTCCAGCTCACCGTCCGCCGGGCGCAGGACGAGGCGAAGTCCAAGGGGCCGTCGAACGCCGCCGCAATCATGAAGTACGCCGGCGCCAAGATCGCCATGGAGCGCAACGAACTGCTGATCGAGTCTCTCGGCCACCAGGGCGTCGGCTGGGGCGGGAACGGCTTCAGCGAGGCCGAGACCCAGGCCATGCGCGTCATGCTGCGGTCCAAGGCGAACTCGATCGAGGGGGGCACCTCGGAGATCAACCTCAACGTGGTCTCAAAAAGGGTGCTCGGACTGCCCGATCCGAAGTAAGCTTCGAACAAGCGGTACGAAGAACCGCAGTCGAATGGGAGGATGGTGATGGCCGATTTCGGCGGCGCCGAGCTGGACGCTTTCCGCGCCGAGGCGCGCGACTGGCTCGAGGCGAATGTCCCACGGTCAATCCGAGGCGACCCGGCGGCCGCCAACCGGTTCGCCGGGGCCGAGAAGCCGGAGGGCGACCACCTCCTCTGGAAGCAGCGGATGGGCGAGAAGGGCTGGGGCGTTCCGACCTGGCCGGCAGCCTACGGCGGCGGCGGCCTCTCAGCGGCCCAGGCCCGGGTGCTGAACCAGGAGATCGACCGGATCGGAACCTACAATCCGATCATGGGCATGGGCGTCTCGATGTTCGGCCCCACCCTGCTGGAATACGGCACCGAGGAGCAGAAGGCGCGGCACGTTCCACCGATCGTCCGGGGCGAACTGCGCTGGTGCCAGGGCTACTCCGAGCCGGGCGCGGGCTCCGACCTCGCCAGCCTGCAGACCCGGGCCGAGGACAAGGGCGACCACTGGTCCGTCTCGGGCCAGAAGGTGTGGACGAGCGGCGCCCAGTGGGCCGACTGGTGCTTCTGCCTTGTGCGCACCGACCCGTCGAAGAAGCACGAGGGGATCAGCTTCGTGCTGATCGACATGCATCAGCCCGGCGTCGAGGTGCGGCCGATCAAGTTGATCGCCGGCAATTCGCCGTTCTGCGAGACCTTCTTCGACGGCGCGCGGGTCGAGAAGAACGACATGCTGGGGCCGCTGAACGGTGGCTGGACCATCGGCAAGCGCCTGCTGCAGCACGAGCGCGCCGGCCAGGGCGGCAGCCGCCTCACCGGCGGCGGACCCAAGGAAGTGGCCGACCTCGCCAAACGCTACGTGGGCACGGACGAGCGGGGCCGGCTGGCCGACGACGACCTGCGGGCCCGCCTCTCGCGCTACCAGATGGACGCCCGCGCCCACGGCCTGACCATCGAGCGCGCCCGCGCCGAGGCCAAGGGCAACTCCAGCCCCAGCGCCACCACCTCGGTGATGAAGAACTCTTCGACGTGGATCGGCCAGACGCGCGCCGAACTGCTGATCGAGATCATGGGCCACCAGGGCCTGGGCTGGCAGGGCGACGACTTCGAGGCGGCCGAACTGGAGGCCGTCCGCGGCTGGCTGGGCGGCAAGGCCTGGACGATCTTCGGCGGCAGCCAGGAGATCCAGAACAACATCGTGTCGAAGCGGATCCTGGGTCTGCCCGACACGACGGCGTCGAGCTAAGCTGCAGCGTTTTTCACGACCGCGCCCCACGGCGCAATTTTGATCGAAGGACTATTTCAATGGCTGATTTCGGCGGAACCGACCTCGAGGCCTTCCGGGCCGAGGTGCGGTCCTGGGTGGAGGCGAATTTCCCGGCCTCGCTCAAGGGCAAACCCAATCCGATGATGCGCGAGGAGCGCGGCAATCCCCCGTCGGCGGACCAGGAAGCCTGGCGCAAGGCGGTGGGCGAGAAGGGCTGGGGCACGCCCACGTGGCCCGCGGCCTATGGCGGCGGCGGCCTGTCGGGCGCCCAGGCCCGCGTGATCCAGGGCGAGTTCGCCCGCGCCGGCGCCTACAACCCGATCGGCGGCATGGGCGTGATGATGTTCGGCCCGACCCTGCTGGAATACGGCACCGAGGCGCAGAAGCAGGAGCACATCCCGCCGATCGTGCGCGGCGACCTGCAGTGGTGCCAGGGCTTCTCCGAACCCGGCGCCGGCTCAGACCTCGCAGCACTTCAGACGAAGTGTGAAGACAAGGGCGACCACTACGAAATCAACGGACAGAAAATCTGGACAAGTGGCGCCCAATACGCCGACTGGTGCTTCTGTCTCGTGCGCACGGATACTTCAAAGAAACACGAAGGCATCTCGTTTGTTCTCTTCACGATGCATCAGCCGGGCGTCGAAGTCCGCCCGATTCCGCTGATCGCCGGAAACTCTCCTTTCTGCGAGACGTTCTTCACCAACGCCCGCGCCGAGAAGAAGGACCTGGTCGGCCCGCTGAACGGCGGCTGGACCATCGCCAAGCGCCTGCTGCAGCACGAACGCTCGGGCCTGTCGGGCGCCGGCGGCGGCGGCGGCATGTACGGCATCGCCAAGACGCTCGACGTCCTGGCCAAGGAGTACGTCGGCGTCGATGAGAAGGGCCGGATCGACGACACGGACCTGCGCATGCGCCTTGTCACCAACGCGATGAACTGGCGCGCCTTCCAGCAGACGGCGATGCGGGCCATGGCCGAGAGCAAGGGCAACTCGGGCCCCTCGGCCGCCACCTCGATCATGAAGAACGCCGGCACCTGGCTGATGCAGGAGCGCGCCGAACTGACCCTCGAGATCATGGGCCACCAGGGCCTGGGCTGGGAGGGCGACACCTTCACCAAGGACGAGCTGATGGCCGTGCGCGGCTGGCTCGGCGGCAAGGCCACCACGATCTACGGCGGCAGCCAGGAAGTGCAGAGCAACATCATCTCGAAGCGCATCCTGGGCTTGCCTGACCTTACGCAAGCGAAGTGATGCTGGTCGGGACGGCGCCTCTCCGGGGGCGCGCCCCGCGCTGAACGACCGACACCGAACAACCACGCACGAATTTTACGAGGATAGACAACAACATGGCCGTTCTGACCGAAGAACAGAGCATGCTGCGTGACGCGGCCAAGAGCTGGGTCCAGGAAAAGAGCCCCGTCACCGCGTTCCGCAAGGTGCGCGATAGCGGCGTGGACATCGGCTACGACGCCGCCGCCTGGAACGAAATGGCGGAAATGGGCTGGGCCGGGGTGATCATCCCCGAGGACTTCGGCGGGTCGAACTTCGGCTACCTGTCCCTGGGGCTGGTGCTCGAGGAACTGGGCCGCACGCTCACCGCCTCGCCGCTGATCGCCTCGGGCCTGACCGCCGCCTCGGCCCTGATCCTGGGCGGCTCGGACGCGCAAAAGAACGAGTGGCTGCCGAAGATCGCCGACGGCTCGGCCGTGGCGACCCTCGCGGTCGACGAAGGTCCGCACCACAAGCCCGAGAAGGTCGACGCCACCGTCAGCGGCGGCAAGCTGAACGGCAAGAAGGTGTTCGTGCTGGAAGGCATCGCCGCCAACCTGCTGATCGTCTCCGCCAAGGAAGGCGGCAAGGTCGAGCTTTACCTGGTGAAGTCGGACGCCCCCGGCGTGACCCGCCAGAAGCTGGCCCTGGCCGACAGCCGCGGCGCGGCGAACATCACGTTCGAGAACGTGGCGGTCAGCGACGCCGACAAGCTGTCGGGCGGCGCCGAGCTGCTGAACAAGGTGCTGGACCGCGCCCGCGCGGGCATCGCCGCCGAGATGCTGGGCGCTTCGGTCCAGGCGTTCGAGACCACGCTCGAATACCTGAAGACCCGCGTGCAGTTCGGTCAGGTGATCGGCAGCTTCCAGGCCCTGCAACACCGCGCGGCCAAGATGTTCACCGAGTTGGAACTGAGCCGCTCGGCGGTCGAGGCGGCCCTGGCCGCGATCGACGCCGACAGCCCGGACGTGCCGGAACTGGTCTCGCTGGCCAAGGCCAAGATGGGCGACACCTTCCACCTCGTCTCGAACGAGATGGTGCAGATGCACGGCGGCATCGGCATGACCGACGCCCACGACAGCGGCTTCTACCTGAAGCGCGCCCGCGCCTGCGAAGCCGCCTTCGGCAACCAGGCCTACCACCGCGACCGGTACGCCAAGATCAACGGCTACTGAGAGATCAACTCAGCTGAGCTGAGGTGACTGGAGAGAAGCCCCGCCGGCGGAGACGCCGGCGGGGTTTTTCTGTTTGGTGAGGGAGCACTTGGCCGCCACTTTCTGATGGCTAAACTTGTTGGCTCAGTCCTCGCCGTCCATGCGAGCACGCCAAACAGAACTGCAACGGAAACGATGTGGCTTCCGCCCTAACCGCTCAGGTGATCACAAAGGCAAGTTCCGCGGCGTTTGGGAGCCCACTGGTCACCAACAACCTCCGATCCATGGTCGTGGAAGCGATGCTGGCCCTGCAGTTGACCTCAGGGTGGACGTGGTGCGGCGCCGACTGGGCGGGTTGGGACTTTGAGCACTGCGACGGATTTCGCCTCGAGGTGAAACAGAGCGCGGCAAGACAAACTTGGCAGCCACCGCCACGTCCTCGAACGGCTCGCTTCGACATCCGGGAGCGCACAGGTTCATGGCAAGGCTCGCTTTGGACGAAAGACCCCGGACGCCAGGCGGATGCATACATTTTCGCTCATCACCCGATCTCGGACGACACAGCCGACCATCGCAATCCCGAGCAGTGGTCATTCTATCTAGTTGCGACCACTCGGCTTCCCGCCAGCAAGTCCATTTCTCTGACCGACGTTCAGCGCCTTGCAGAAGCCAAATCATATGCTGCGGTTGGCGATTGCGTAGAAGCATTGCGCTCTCTTCCTCTCCCCCGCGCAGCGAGAGGGAGAGGGTAGGGAGAGGGTCGGCACCGAGTTCGCCGAGAGCTCAGCGGGACACCAAGGGCCCTCGCCGTCCCGCCGATGAAGCCGCCTCACCGAGCCGGCCCTCTCCCTACCCTCTCCCTCTCGCTTCGCGGGGGAGAGGAGTTTCGCCGCCGCAGGCGTCCAGGATGGTGAGGCAGACACCGTCGCGGTTGGTCAGGACCTCGCTGTTCCAGAAGCGGATCACCTTGATCCCGTGGCGCATCAGGTATGCCGTGCGGCGGGCATCGTAGGTCACTTGGTCGGCATGCTGACCACCGTCAACCTCCACGACGAGGCCCGCCTCCACGCAGAAGAAGTCGAGGAAGAAGGGGCCGAACGGAACCTGACGCCTCCACTTCCAGCCGCCGAGGCGCGAGGCTCGAAGGACTGACCATAGGTGGCGTTCGGCGTGGGTCTCCGCGCGTCGGAGGCTGCGGGCGCGGTGGAGAGCCCGGGCCTTGGTGAGGTCGCGGATCGACATGAACATATCGAGAACATTGTTACTGGTCTGCGTCAAGTTGGCGGGGTCTCGACGTCCCGGCGGTGACGGTCGAAGCGCCGAGCCGACCCTCTCCCTACCCTCTCCCTCTCTTCGCTGCGCTCGGGGGAGAGGTGGGTGCGTCCGTTTTTGACGTGCGCACCTCCTACCCTCCGGCGCATGACCAACGCCCCCCGCCCTGCCCGCGAATGGCCGATACCGCCGATGGACAAGCGGTCGGGGCATCGGGACACGGCGTTCACCTGGGCGATGGGGCGGCTGATCCTGCAGCGGATCGCGGATGGGGACACGATGAAGGCGATCACCGCCGATCCGCGGATGCCGGCCTATTGCACCGTCTATCGATGGATGCAGGTCGTGCCGGAGTTCGGGGACCTGGTGAGCGAGGTGCGGGCGGCGCTGGCGAAGAACCGGCTGGCCGAGCGGGATGCTTGGCGACGGCTGCGCAGGCGCCAGCGGCGGCGGCAGACCGGCGGGCGGCGGAGCACCCTGACCGGCGAGCGGCTGGACCGGATGCTGGACGAGATCCGCGCCGGCGCCGCGCTGAGCGAGGTCGTGGCGGAGCCGGGCGCGCCGTCGTTCAAGGTGGTCTACACGGCGCTGCGGCGCTGTCCCGGCTTCAGGGCGGTGTTTGTCGAGGCCTGCGACTGGCGCGCGGACTGGTTGGAATTCCAGGCTGAGCAGGTGTCGTACGAGGTGTTCGAGAGAGGTATCAGCCTCGCGGAGGCCAAGCGCGGCATGCGCGACATCCAGGGCTGGCGGGGCCGGGTGACGCCGAAACTGTATCGGACCGCTCGCGCGCGGCGATCAGACGGCGACGAAGACGACGACATTTGAACCCGCGTGCCGGGCCGGGAAGGGGTGACGCTGAAGCGCATCGCGCGACGCACGCCACGCGTTCGCCATAGGACGCAGATCGTGATCACGTTCCCGGGAACTCCCCCGCTCACAATTCGTTGATGACGCGGGGCCACCGGCGCAGTTCCGCGCGGGTAGGTCGCCTGTCGACTTTCCGGAGGAATGGAATGCGTCTCTTCACTCTCGCCGCGTGCGGCGTCGCCGCCCTGGCCCTGACCGCCTGCCAGCAAAAGCAGGAAGAAACCCCGGCCGCTGACGCCGCCGCCACCGCCGCGCAGGACGCCGCCGCCAGCGCCAATCAGGCCGCGAGCGATGCCGCC
>JBFMGV010000076.1:0-7454 GCA_040752615.1 Pseudomonadota bacterium
TGTAGGGACGCGCAATAGTGAACGGCTCGACGCGAGATTCATGACGCCTTTCGACGCACATTAGCTGAGACGTTCGCCGCTCCGGGGCGCACATTGTGTGAGACTGAGATCACAATGATTGAGACCGACGCGCACTATTTGAGACCGACCCACGGTCGGTGAGACGCGTCTCAGAGCGGGAGGCATTGCGGGTGATCGCCATGGCGTGTGCGACGATCCTCCGCAATCCGACGACCGCTGCGCGCCGGATATCTGAACTGGATCGGTCGGAACGAGTATCACCTCGAAACGCACGTAAACGCCGGGGCGAGCGCCTTTGCAAGAGACCTAGCGCCTTGTCCGAGTGTCCCCGTGAAGCCTTAGGGGCAGGGCCAGGCTTCGCGGAATGCCAGACTGACCCCGGCGAGCATCGGCAGATCCGCAGCCTGCGGGGATCGGCGCGCCCATCCCGTGTAGAGGGGCGCCAGATCCTCCACCCGGTAGGAGACAGCACAGGTCCCGGCCTTGTGCCCTCCTGCGCCGAAAGCCTGCAGCGTGTCGGCGGCGGCCATGAGGTAGCCGGCGCACCAGCTCCGAGGGTCTGAGCCATTGACCTCGCAAACGGCCTGGAGCCCCGCCACAGTCATGGTGAGCGGTGGCCCGTTCGGGCCTACCCCCTGCAACGCTGTCGGCTCACGATCCTTGCCCGCCACGGCCCAAGTCACTCCGCTGGAGAGCGCGGCGGCCAAGACCGCCGTCGCCGCCATGCCGGCCCAGGTCCTCATGGCTTGGCGGCCTTGACGTGATCCAGCGCCGACCGAAGCCCGCGCCCGAGCATCAGCGCGTCGTCGTTCGCCCAGAAATGCATGAAGAACAGTCGCGGCTCGTCGTCCAGCATGTGGTTGTGGAGCGCGGTGACCTCTATGCCGTTCGCCCGAAGCGCCCGGATCACCGGGTTCACTTCGTCGGACGTCAGGACGAAGTCACCGGTGATGGCGGCCTTGCCGCCGCCGGTGGGCTGGAAGTTGATGACCGTGGCCGAGCCCATGGCTTCGGGCACCACAGCGCCGGCTTCCCGAACCGGCTCCGCGCGCGGAACACTGAACTGGTAGATGCCGCCCGTGGCCTTGCCCTTGTAGCCCAGCGTGCGGTCAAGGCCGGCCGTGTCGATCGCGGGAGCGGGCGTAGCGGGCGCGACCGTGGATGCCGCCCCCATCGGGGTCTTGCTTTGCGTGATCGCCTTCTGCAGCGCCGCGGCAAGCTTCACCGGATCTCCGTGACCACCTACGTGCATGTACATCGTGGCCGGCGAGGACCGCAGAAGGTGGTTGTGGAGCGCGGTCACTTCGAGGCCGTTTTCGACGAGAACCTTCATGACCGGGTTCACCTCCTCGTGCGTGAGAACCAGGTCGCCCATGACCATGGCGTGGTCGCCCATGTCCTGGAACGCAAGCCAGGATCCGAGCGCCAGCGCAGGCCTGATCGGCACCCCGTCCAGGGTCACCTTGAGATCGGTCCGCGGCATCCCGACTCGATAGACTCCGCCGGGCTGCACAGCGCCCTCTTTGCCCAGTGCGCGGCCCACGGCGGCCCAGTCAGGGGCCGCGCTCGCGGCTTGGCCAAAAAAGGCGCCGGCGACGAGCGTCAGCGTCAGCGTAATTCGCTTCATAGATATTCTCCTCGTTCGCCGCAGCGCCCGTGCGCTGCGGCTCATCAACACGGTTTCGACAGTCAACAACTTGTTGGGCCGGCTATGGGGACGTGGGCGTCCAGACTGGCGTCTGACCCCGCGGGGGGGCTTTGCTCACCCATAGGCGAACCAGCCCGCCGCCCCGGCGGCGAAGATCACAGCCACGATGTTGAGCTTGCTCTTCCAAAGATAAAGGATGGCAAGCGCGCCAGCAAAGATGACCAGGGCTGGCCAGAGCACCGGGACCCGTTCCGCCATCGCCTGCCCGAGCTGCAGCGTCGTTGCGGCGATCAGGCCCACCACGCCGGCAGCGACGCCCTCCAGGAGCGCGTGCAGCTGCTTGACCTCCAGGACGGCTTCCAGACGATCGTAGAGGATCAGCGAGAACGCAAAGGCGGGCAGGAAAATCCCGGCGGTCATGGCTAGGGCGCCAATCGGGCCGCCGCCGACGTAGCCCACGAAGGTGGAGAAGATGATCAACGGCGCCGGCAGGATGCCCGAGAGCGCCAGACCGTCGAGGAACTGACCGTCGGTCATCCAACCCCGCCCCACCGCGTCGTTCCGGAGAAACGGGATGGCCGTGTACGCTCCGCCGAACGTCAGCAACCCGGCTTTGAGACCGGAGAGGAAGAGAGCCACCGGACCAGCCGATGCGCCGACGGCTTGCACATCGCCCGGTTGAACGCCCGGCGACCACCAGATGACGGCGGTCGCTAGGGCGACCCCGATGAACGCGCACACGAGCGCCAGAGATTGCCGACCCGATGCAGCAAGCGCATAGACCACCCCGGCGATGGGCAGCACGACCCAAAAGCTCGCGCCTAGGAGCGATGCCAACCCGACGCCGAGGGCCAGGCCCCAGAGCCACCGGTCGTTCAGCACATGTTCGCCGATCCGGTGCACCGCTCGCACGATCATGGCGACGACGCCCACCTGCACGCCGAGGAAGGCGGCGCCGAGCGCAGACGACTGGATGTCCATCGCGAAGTAGAGCCAGGACAAGGCGAACATCAGCAGGAAGCCGGGAAGCATGAACGCCAGCCCCGCGAGCATGCCTCCGAGCCGGCCCTTGGCGCGCATGCCAAGGTGAACACAGAGCTCATGGGCCTCTGGCCCAGGGAGAACCTGCATGACAGCGAGCAGGCGATTGAAGCGCGCGCTGGAAATCCAGCGTTCCTCCTCGACCAGTTCCTTCCGTAGCATCGCGATCTGGGCCACCGGCCCGCCCCAGGCCATCAGCCCGAATCGCAGGAAGCGTAAGAACAGCTGCGGATAGCTCAGCGCCGGCGGCTGCGGCTCGGCAGCCATATCGAGTTCGGCAGACGCGGTCATGCCATCACTCCGCTGTGGCTCAGATCGCACGCGCGATTGCGTGGCCGCGCTGAAGGATGGCTCGCGAAATCGCCCAAGCAAGGCGGACCGACCCGACTTTCGCGGTGACGTTCGCTTGCTAGGAAAAAAGAAGCCCACGCGGGCTCGACGCACAAACCGAAATCCAAGGCACACGCTCCCCTGCGCGCGCCTTACGCGCACGCTCCAAGGAGCGGATCTTGGACGACCGGGCCGTCTAACCGGGCGATCCGCGATGGCCCGGTGGGCGATAGCTACCGCATTGCAAGCGCGATTGGAAGGGCCTGCTCGTCCAATTGGCGCCGCGCAGCCCGTCAGGGCCACAGCCGCTCACGATTCGACATCGATGCGTATCAGGCGACGGCGCGGGCGAAGCGCGCGTTGTCGCCTCCCCAGGAGAACGCCTTCATGTAGGCGTCGACGTGAGCTCCCCGTAGTCCATGTGATAGGCGTGCTCGTACATGTCCAAAGCAAGCAGCGGCCGGCCATCGGCGATTTGGGTGTGGTCGGAGGCCCACTGATGGACAAGCCGCTGGTCGCGCTCGCTCCAGGCCAGCAGAACCCAGCCGGAACCGCCGCCGAGCGCCTTGCCCATGCCGGCGAACTCCGCCGCCCAGCTATCGTGGCTTCCGAAGTCACGTTCGATGGCGCTCGCGAGCGGTGCGACCGGCGCGCCACGTTCGCCGAGCCTTCGAAATGCACCTCGTGCAGGACCATGGAGTTCCAGGCGAACAGTTCCTCGCGCAGCTCAACGAAATCGCAGCAACAATTGCCCTGGCCTTTCAGCGCCGCGCGAAACCAGAGACGTCATTGAGACGCTAATCACGCCAATGGGCTCGCCCGCGTCACCCCCCAGGAAAACGGCCGGTTTCCTGACGGTCGCCGCAATTGGCCCAGGAGTGATCCTGCGCCACCAGAAAACCCGTTGCGGAAATGATCGCAAGCTTGCACCCTCCGATCTGTCTTTTCTGACGGAGCGGCCGGGTGCTGGTGGGTTACGTTCGCGTGTCCAAAGCCGACGGGAGCCAGACGTTGGCGCCGCAGCGTGACGCCATGGCCGCAGCCGGCGTCGAACCTGACCGCATCTATGAGGATTTGGCCTCCGGCCGGCGTGATGATCGGCCGGGACTGGCGGCCTGCCTCAAGGCGCTCCAGCCTGGCAATACCTTGGTGCTCTGGAAACTCGACCGGCTCGGCCGAGATCTCCGCCACCTGGTCAACACTGTCGATGAGTTGCGGACGCGCGGGGTGGGCCTGAAGGTCATCGCCGGAGCTGGCGCGCAGATCGATACGACGACGGCCAACGGCCGCTTGGCGTTCGGCATCTTTGCGGCCTTCGCCGAGTTTGAGCGCGAGCTGATCTCAGAACGGACCAACGCAGGCCTGGCCGCAGCGCGGGCCAGGGGACGTATGGGCGGCCGACCTCGCAAGATGGACCGGGCGACGTTGATGATGGCCATGGCGGCGATGGCTGACCGCGAGGCCAAAGCCACGGAGGTGGCCCGCCGCCTGGGTCTGACCACCACGACCCTCTATGTTTACGTCAACGGCGATGGAACGCCCAAGGCGGCGGGCCAGGCCCTACTCGATGCGCCAGCGGCAGTTCGGCCGCGCCAGCTTCAAGTGGCTGGCTGATGGCGCCGAGCACCAGCGTCCCCGTTGAGGCGCTGGTGATGCTCCGTCGGCGTCTGGCCGCCTTGCCGGCCAAACACCCTGATCGTCAGCAACTCTTGCTCTCCACCGGCACGCTCTACGGCGTCAGCCGGGCTACGCTGTATCGTCTGCTCCGTGGGGGCGGCCATCCCCGCCATGCACATCGCGCCGACCGTGGCCGGCCGCGGGTCTTGTCGGGCGCCGAAGTCGAAGGTTGGTGCGAGATCATCGCGGCGATGAAGGTGCGAACCACCAACCGAAAAGGGCGACATCTCTCAACGGTCCGCATTCTCGAATTACTAGAGAAGCATGGGGTCGAGACCCCGGACGGCCTGCAGAAGCTTCCACCTGGCAAGCTGACCGCTTCGACCATCAACCGTCACATGCGTCGCCTCGGCTACGACAACGAGCGGATGACCCGGCCGCCGCCAGCAGTGCGGTTTCAAGCCGAGCAGTCGAACGCGTTGTGGCATTTCGACATGAGCCCTTCGGAGCTGAAGCAACTCGCCGTCCCGCCCTGGATCGATCCTGATCGAAACGGCGCGCCGACGCTGATGTTGTTCAGCGTGGTCGATGACCGCTCCGGCGTCGCCTATCAGGAATATCGTTGTGTCTATGGCGAGGACGCTGAATCGGCGCTGCGTTTCTTGTTCAACGCCATGTCGGCCAAGCCGGACGAGGCCAATCCATTCCAGGGCGTCCCCACGACGCTCTATCTCGACAATGGCCCGGTCGCGAAATCCGGGGTGTTTCAGCGCGTGATGGAGAGCCTCAACATCGAGGCGATAATCCACATGCCAGCCGGTAGCGATGGCCGGCGGACCACAGCCCGGGCCAAGGGCAAGGTCGAGCGGCCGTTCAGGACCGTGAAGGACGCCCACGAAACGCTTTATCACTTCCATCAGCCCGAAACCGAGGAAGAGGCCAACCGCTGGCTCGCCCGCTATAGCGCCACCTACAACAGCGGCGATCATCGATCCGAGCCGCACAGCCGCCTTCATGACTGGCTCGGCAATCTGCCGCCCGATGGCGTGCGCCAGATGTGCGCTTGGGAGCGGTTTTGCACCTTCGCCCGTGAACCCGAACGACGCGCGGTCGGCATCGACCGCCGGATCACGGTGGCCGGCGTCACCTATGAGGTCGATCCTGACCTGGCGGGCGAGACCGTTGTCGTCTGGTGGGGCCTCTTCGATCAGGAGCTATTCGTCGAACAGGGCGAGGAGCGCTTCGGACCCTACACCCCGGTCGGTGGCCCGATCCCCCTTCATCGCTATCGAAAACATCGCAAGGGTCGTCGCGAGGTTCGCGCCGACAAGGTCGGGGAGCTGGCGGCGCAGCTCAAGCTCCCGCGTTCGGCGCTGAGCGGCGAAGACGATGTGGTGATGATCGGCGTTCAACAGGATTCGGCCGCGCTTCCATCCAGACCGTTCCGCGACCCCGACCCCTTCCACGAGTTGGCCTTTCCGAGCGTTCTGGCGGCCCGGCGGGCCATCGCTGACGAAGTGCGCTTCCCGCTGGCCAAGCTGTCCGATGACGACCGCCGCTTTGTCGATGACCTGCTTCGCCGGACGCTGGCTAGGCCGGAGATTTTGGCGGCGATACGCGAGCGATTTCCCCAAGGGCGCCGAGGAGGGCTCTACGGATGCTGACCGAAGTGATGGAATATTACGGCCTCGAACGATCGCCGGTCGATGTCGAATTCTTCGAGACTGATCACCACGCTCAGATCTCGCGCGACCTGCGCACAGCGATCATGCGCGGTCGGCTGATCGCGCTCACCGCCGTCATCGGGTCCGGCAAGACGGTGCTATCGCGTCAGCTTCGGACCGAACTTGAGCGTGAAGGGCGGGTCATCGTCTCCAGGTCCCTGACGGTGGACAAGGTGAAGATCACGGTTCCCCTGCTGATCTCCGCACTGTTCTACGATCTGTCGTCGGACAAGGCCGTCGTCATTTCCCGCCAGAGTGAACGACGTGAGCGCGACCTTCAGGAACTGTTTCGCAAGGCCAAGAAGCCAGTGGCCCTATTCATCGACGACGCCCACGCCTTGCACCCCAAGACGCTGACCGCGCTCAAACGTCTCATCGAACTCGTCGTGGAAGGCGGCGGACAACTCTCCGTCGTTCTGGTCGGCCACCCCAAGCTCAAAAATGACCTGCGGCGGCCCAGCATGGAAGAGGTCGGCGACCGGACGACTGTTTTCGAGTTCGGAGGGTTGCGCGAACGGCAGCGTGACTTTCTCGACTGGACCCTCAAGAGTTCCCTCCACTCCGACGCCCAACCTGAAGACGTCATCACAGAGGAAGCCGCCACTTTGCTTGCGGTGCGTCTGAAGACGCCGTTGCAGCTCAGCAGTTCGCTGGTGCGGGTGTTCGAGGCCGGTTTCGAGGCTGGCGTGAAGCCGATCGACAAGGCGATCGTCGAGACCGTCTTGTCGCGCCGCGCCGACGATCTAGAGCCGCAGTTGACGCGGCACGGCTACGATCTCAAGTCTCTCGCGGAATTGTTCGACGCCAAGCCGGCAGAGATCCGGCAGTTGTTCCGCGGCGGGCTCGATCCCGCCCGCTCGACGGAGTTGATGGAGGAGATGCGCGCCGCGGGCCTGCCGCTCTGAAGCGTCTCATCGACCGTGCGTCGGTCTCAAATAGCGCGCGTCGGTCTCAACCATTGTGGTTTCAGTCTCACACAATGTGCGCCGAGTAGGCACAGACGTCTCAGCTAATATGCGTCGAAACACGCCTTGTATCTCGCGTCGAGCCGTTCACTATTGCGCGCCGCTACA
>JBFMGV010000077.1:0-53501 GCA_040752615.1 Pseudomonadota bacterium
GGAGGGGGACCACGAAGTGGTGGAGGGGGCGGTGACGCGTCCGCCGCGCCGCGCCTACAGCGTCTTCTCCAGCACCACGAAGTACATGCCCTCGCGGGTCGGGACGCCGAAGCGGTCGTCGCCGTAGGGGAACGGCTTGGTCTCGCCGGTGGCGGCATAGCCGCGCCGCCCGTACCAGGCGATCAGCGCGTCGCGGGGATGCAGCACCGACATCTGCATGGTGCGCGCGCCGTGGGCGGCGGCGTAGTCCTCCGCGGCCTCCAGCACCGCGCGGCCGAGGCCGCCGTCCTGACGGTCGGGACGAACGGTGAGCATGGAGAGATACCAGGCCCCGCCCTCCCCCGCGTCGAGCCGCACATGGCCCACGTGCTCACCGGCAGGATCGCGGGCCACCAGCAACACGGCGCCCGGCCGCGCGAGGTCGTCCGCCAGCAGCGAGGCGTCGATCCGCTGACCGGAGACCAGGTTCTCGACCTTCCAGTCGGTCTGCCCCTCGGCCTGGCGATAGGCGCGGTTGGTGAGGGCGATGATGGTGTCGTGGTCGGACGGAAGGGCCGGGGCGAGTCGGATCACGCCGACGCCTTCTCCCGCGCCGACGGCAGGACGTAGTCCCTCATCCGCTCGCGGATCAGCTTCTTGTCGATCTTGCCCGTGGCGCCCAGCGGGATGTCGTCGACGAAGACGACGTCATCGGGCGTCCACCACTTGGCGATCTTGCCTTCGAGGAAGCTCAGGAACTCATCCTTGGTGGCCTCGATCCCCTCGCGCAGCTTTACCAGCAGCACCGGGCGCTCGTCCCACTTGGGATGGAAGGCGCCGATGACCGCGGCGTTGGCCGCCTTCGGGTGGCCCATGGCGATGTTCTCGATCTCGATCGAGCTGATCCACTCGCCGCCGGACTTGATGACGTCCTTCGCGCGGTCGGTGATCTGCATGTAGCCGTAGCCGTCGATGGTGGCCACGTCGCCCGTGTCGAAGAAGCCGGCGTCGTCGAGGATCTCGCCGCCCTCGCCCTTGAAGTACTGGCCGGCGACGTAGGGGCCCTTGACCTTGAGGCGGCCGAAGGTGGTCCCGTTGTGCGGCAGGATGTTCCCCGCATCGTCGGTGAGCTTCATCTCCATGCCCAGCGGCAGGCGGCCCTGCTTGAGCTTGAAGCCGAGCTGGGTCTCGGCGTCGGTGGCGGCGATGTCGGCAGTGGCGCTGGCGATGGTGCCCAGCGGCGACGTCTCGGTCATGCCCCAGGCGTGGGTGACGTCGACGCCGTACTCGTCGCGGAAGCCGCGAACGATGGCTTCGGGCACCGCCGAACCGCCGATGACCACGCGCTTCAGGGTGGTCAGTTTTCCGTTGGTCTCGCGCAGATGCGTCAGCAGCATCTGCCAGACCGTGGGCACGGCGGCCGAGAAGGTGACGCCCTCGGTCTCCAGCAGTTCATGCACCGAGGCGCCGTCCAGCTTCTGGCCGGGCATCACCACCTTGGCGCCGACCGCCGGGCACGACAGGGCCAGGCCCCAGGCATTGGCGTGGAACATCGGCACCACCGGCAGCACCACGTCGCGCTGCGACAGCGCCAGCACGTCGACGCCGGCGGTCACCAGGGTGTGCAGGAAGTTGGAGCGATGGCTGTAGAGCACGCCCTTCGGATTGCCGGTCGTGCCCGAGGTGTAGCAGAGCGCCGCGGCGGTGTTCTCGTCGAAGCCGCCCCACTCGCAGTCGGCCGAGGCCTGCTCCAGCAGGTCCTCGTAGCAGAGGGCGCCGGGCAGGTTGACGCCCTTCATCCCCTCCCGATCGGTGAGGACGACGATGTGCTTCACACACGGGGCGTTGGGCCAGTTCTGGCCCAGCAGGTCCACGAAGGTCAGGTCGGTGAAGATGACCTTATCCTCGGCGTGGTTGATGATGTAGCAGAGCTGCTCGGCGAACAGCCGCGGGTTCAGGGTGTGGCAGACGGCCCCGATGCCCATGATGCCGTACCAAGCCTCGATGTGGCGGCCGGTGTTCCAGGCCAGGGTCGCGACGCGGTCGCCCGGCTGGACGCCCAGCCCCTTCAGCACATTGGACACGCGCTTGGCGCGGTCATGGATCTGCGACCAGGTGGTGCGGACGATGGGGCCTTCCACCGAGCGGGTGACGACTTCGCGGTCCCCGTGCCAGGCGTTGGCGTGATCGAGGATCTTGTCCACGGTCAGCGGCCAGTTCTGCATCAGGCCCAGCATCGAGCGTCTCCCAAGTTATCAGTTGTTACTTGGAGCTTACGCTTAGTCAGGTCGCGGGGTTTCCGCAACGCGGGGAAGGACTTCAGGCGTCCAGCCACGCCCGCGCCGAGGCGTCCGACGGCGCGGTCGCGTCGACCTCCGGCCAGCCCGACGGCTCCAGCATGAGGGCGGCCTGCTCGCGGACCACGGCGACCGTGGCGTCCGAGGCGTCGCCCGTGCGGCTGGCGACCCGGGCTTCCAGCACCTCGAGCGGGGCCTGCATCCAGGCGCCCCGGAAGGCGACGCCGCACTCCGCCGCAAGGGCGTGGGCGCGGGCGCGCAGCGCGGGGTCGAGGAAGGTCGCGTCCAGCACCACCGCGCGGCCGGCGTTCAACGCCTCGCGGGCATTGGCGAACATCTCGTCGTAGGCGCGAGCCTGGAAGTCGGGCGTGTAGGCGGCGCGGTCCAGGGGCGCGGTGGGGGCGATGCCCAGCAGGCGCTTGCGAACCTCATCGGTGCGCAGGACGACGGCGCCGGGCGACGCCCCCAGCAGCGGGGCCGCGGCGCGGGCGAAGTGCGACTTGCCCGATCCCGAGAGCCCGCCCACGGCGGCCAGCATCGGCGCCGGCGGCGACAGATGGGCGATCGCCGCCTCCACATAGGCGCGGGCGGTGGCCGGATCGGCCGAGTGGGCCGTGACGTGGGCGCGCACGCCGGCCCGCACCGACAGCATCAGCGGCAAGGCGGCGAGGCCGGCCCACAGCTCGCCCGGGAAACGCCGCGCGGCCTCGTCCACATAGCCCGACAGCGCCCGCACACCCGCGTCGCGACGGCCGCGGAAGTCGAGGTCCATCAGCAGGAAGGCCAGGTCGTAGAGGACGTCGAGGTCCGACAGCAGGTCGTTGAACTCGATGCAGTCGAACAGCACGGGCGCGCCGTTCTCCAGCAGGATGTTCCCCAGGTGCAGGTCGCCGTGGCAACGGCGCGAGAAGCCGGCGGCCGCGCGGGCGGCCAGCAGCGGCGACTGGCGTTCCAGCTCGGCCTCGGTCAGCGCGATCATCGTCTCGACCCGGTCCTGGTCGAGGCCGGCGCAGGTCTCGCGCAGGAGCTGGGCGTTGGAGCCGACGGTGAAGGACAGGGCCGTCAGGCCGCCGGCCGGGCGCAGCGGCGCCTCGGCATGAACCGCAGCGATGGTGCGGCCGAGCTGTTCGGCCAGTTCGCCGGTGACCGCATCGGGCCGGGCGGCCAGCACCTGGCCGTCGTCGAACCGGCGCATCTCGAGCACATGCTCGACCGTCTCGCCGGCGCCGTCGATGGCGAGGCCGCCATCCGGCTCGCGGGTGATCCGGCGGACTGCCCGATAGATGTCGGGCGCCGCGGCATGGTTGAACTCCAGCTCGCGGTCCAGCGCCCACTTGCGGCGCTCCAGCGTCGTGAAGTTCGCATAGCCGAGATCGGCGTGACGCTTGATCTTCCAGGCGGCTTCGGCGCCCAGGAAGACGTGGGCGCAGGCGGTGTCGACCTGCTTGTCCGCCGTCTTACCCAGCCAGGCCATCACCTCCGCCTCGAGGGCGGTGAGCTTGGGCCCGCTCAAGGATAGAGCCTGCGCGTGGTCCACCCCCCGGGGGCGCGGTCGAAGACCAGCCGCTCGTGCAGGCGGAAGGGGCGATCGCGCCAGAACTCGATGTTGTCGGGCGCCACGCGGAAACCCGACCAGTGCGGCGGGCGGGTGACCTTGCCCAGGCCGAACTTCAGGCCGACCTCGGCGATCTTCTTCTCCAGGGCAAGGCGGTCGGGCAGCGTGCGCGACTGGTCCGAGGCCCAGGCGCCCAGCTGGGCCGGGCGGGCGCGCGTGGCGAAGTAGGCGTCGGCCTCGGCGTCGGTGACACGGCTGACCGTGCCGCGGACGCGGACCTGGCGGCGAAGGGATTTCCAGTGGAACAGCAGGCCGGCCTTCGGATTGGCCGCCAGCTCCTGCCCCTTGGCGCTGCCGAGGTTGGTGTAGAAGACGAAGCCCTGGGGATCGACGTCCTTGAGCAGCACCATGCGCACGTCGGGCAATCCGTCGGCGTCGACGGTGGCCAGCGCCATGGCGTTGGCGTCGTTCGGCTCCTTGGCGACGGCGTCCTTCAGCCAGGCGTCGAACAGGGCGAAGGGGTCGTCCTCGCTGAGCAGCGGCGGCGGCTCGGCGGCAGCCACCTGGCGGACGTACTCGTCCTCGCTGGGGGACGGCGGAATGAAGGTCTTGTCGCTCACGACCCGCCTATAGCGCGGGGCCGCACAATCGCTCCAGGCCTTAACCGACCGTTGACGCCGTTTACCTTAGCGTGACCGACTATGACTCGGCCGGTTCCCGAGATGTCGCTCCGTGACGCCCGCGAAGTGCTGGGCGTGGGCGCCGACTCGACCTCGTCGGAAATCCGCCGCGCCTATCGCGAGGCCGTGCGCCGGGCGCACCCCGACGCGGGTGGCGACGCGGGGGTCTTTCGGCAGGTGGTCGACGCCTACCAGCGCCTGCAGGATCCGCTCAGCCCCAGCTTCACCCAGACCCCGGCCCGGCCACGCGCGACGCCCGACCCGGACCTGGAGATCAGCCCCCTGCTGGCCCTGGAGGGCGGCGAGGTCGACCACAGCTTCGCCGACGGCCGCACCATCCGCATCACCCTGCCCGCCGGCCTGCGTTCGGGCGACCGCGTGCGCGCGGGCGGCGCCGAGCTTTGCGTCTACATCCGCGCCCAGGACGGCGTGCTGGTGCGCGGCGACGACCTCTGGATGACCGCCAAGGTCGCCCCCGGCCTGCTGAAGAAGGGCGGCCGGATCACCCTGGACACCCCGATCGGCCGCCGCAGCGTCTGGATCGACCGCAAGGCCGCCGAGCGCGGCCTGGTGCGGGTCGAGGAAGAAGGCCTGCCCGCGCGCGGCCGCCGTCCGCGCGGCCACCTTTTCGTGCGCCTCTCCGCCGCCCCCAGCATGGCCGACAGCGCGGCCATGAGCCTGCTGCGCCGGTTCGCGGCCGCCTGGGCCGCCTAGAGGGGCCACCAGCCTCCCGCCCTTTTCGGACTCCTCTCTCCCCTTGAACGGGTGAGGATCCCTCGCCTGCAACCTGCGCGACCCAGCTGGTACAGTTCTTGCTTAACTGTACCTCACGCAAGCAGGAGTACAGTTCATGGCGGTCGGCGGATTTGGTGGAATTGGCGGCGCGGGCGCGATGTTCGCTCCCGGGACCGGCGCGGCCCCGGGCACGAAGGACAAGAACCAGAACATCCAGAACGTGGCCGACGCCGCCAAGGCGAAGGCCGAGGCCGCCGCCCAGAAGCAGAAGACCGACCTGGCGGCCATCCGCGACAAGGGCATCTACGCCTGGGCGCAGGAGGTAAAGGCCGAAAAGATCAAGGAAAAGATCGAGCAGGAGATCAAGGCGCGCGAGGGCGCCGGGGTCAAAGGTCCCGACGAGAGCGACCCTGCGACCTGGAAGAAGGGCGACGCCGGCCTGGAGTACGAGGCCGTGCGCCAGATGCGCGAGATGCTGGAGGCCGCGATGAAGTCCGAGAGCGAGCGCGCGGCGGCCGAGGGCGAGCCCGCCAAGGCGATGATCATCGACATTTCAGTCTGAGCTTCACGGCAGAAACGTCCCGGACATTTCTGCCTAGCTGGTTCTCAAGCCCCGTGGAGAGCCCGCCACTCGTCGCGGGTCATCTCCCAGTAGACCGAGCGCCGGGTCGTCCCGTCGGGCCGCACGGCCTCGCGCTCGCCCATGCGACGGAAGCCGGCGGCGTCGATCCCCTTCTGAGAGCGAAGGTTGTCGAGGGCGGCCGTCAGGCACATCAGGCGCACGCCGAGGACCTCGAAGATCCAGGCGAAGGTGCGGGCCATGCCGACCCCGCCCTGCCCCTGGTTCTGCAGGTCGGCGCGGATCGCGCCCGCCAGCTCGGCCGATGCGTGCTCGGGCCAGACGGTGATGCGCGAGTAGCCCGCCACCTGGCCGATATCGTCCAGGGTCACCAGCAACAGCGCTTCGCCGGCCAGCATCTGGGCCTGGTTCTCGGTCACCCAGCGGGTGACGGTCTCGGCGGTGATCGGGCGCGGCAGGTCGTAGATCGGCCCCGAGACCCGTTCGTCCGCCAGCAGCGCCACGAGGCCGGGCACATACGAGAGGTCGGCCCGCGCACGCCCCATGCCCAGACCTTCCACGTCCACGGTCCGCACCGCCCGACGGATCGCCGCGGCCTCCTCGGGAGAGGCCTGGATCACCGTCTTGGGCGGGGCGCTCACGACGAGGCCAGCGCTGTCAGGGCCTCGCCGTCGAGGCGGCGCACGGTCCACTCGGTCTTCGCGCTGGCGCCCAGGGAGTCGTAGAACTCGATCGACGGCGTGTTCCAGTTGAGCACCGCCCACTCCAGGCGGCCGAGGTCCGCCTCGACGCAGCGCTGCGCCAGGCGGCGCAACAGCGCCTTGCCCGCGCCGACGCCCCGGGCCTCGGGCCGGACGAACAGATCCTCCAGATAGATCCCGGCCCGGCCGACGAAGGTGGAGTAGTTGTAGAACCACAGCGCGAAGCCAACGGCCGTCCCGTCGTGCTCGGCGATGTCGCAGAAGCAGCGGGGGTTCTCTCCGAAGAGGTCGCGACGGATGTCGGCCTCGGTGGCCTCCACCTCGTGCAGCAGTCGTTCGTAGTCGGCCAGCTCGCGGATGAACTGCAGGATCAGCGGGGCGTCGGCGAGGGTCGCGACGCGGACGTTCACCCCGCTCAAAGCCGCGCCCCCGTCGTCTCCTCGGAAACCTCCCACAGGCGGTCGGCCGCCTCGGCGTCCAGCGCGTGGGCCATGACGCCCTCGAACGGGTTGGGCTCGGTCCAAGGCAGGGCCTGGTTGCAGTTTTCCAGGTAGAGGCCGCCCACGCCCTCCAGTTCGGGCGCCAGCGCCGCCCAGACGCTGGTGGCCGCCCCCTGCTCGGGCGACTTGAAGCGGTCGTTGACCCGGCCCTGCTCGTCGATCCAGCCGAAGGCGCGCATCTCCTCGTCGGTGAGGTGGCGTTGCAGCGGCGTGCGGATGCCGCCGGGCATCACCGCGTTGGCCGAGATGCCCAGGTCCGCGAAGCGTTCGTGGAAGCCCACGGCGAACAGCGAGTTGGCGGTCTTCGACTGACCGTAGGCCTCCCACTTGTCGTAGGGGCGCTGGCGATAGTGGATGTCGTCGAAGTGGATGCCGCTGCGGCGGTGGCCGATGGACGAAAGGGCGACGACACGGCTGGAACGCCCGTCCTCGCCGCCGTTCATCAGGGCCCGCGCCAGCCCCATGGTCAGCAGGAAGTGGCCGAAGTGGTTCGTGCCGACCTGCATCTCCAGGTCCTGGGCCGTGTAGTCCAGCGGACAGGCCATGACCCCGGCGTTGTTGATCAGCAGATCCAGGGGCCGGTCGCTCCAGGCGCTGAGGAAGGCGGCCACCGAGGCCAGGTCCGAGAGGTCCAGCCGGCCGACCTCAACGAGGCCGGGGGCGGTCTTCTCGATCTCGGCCACGGCGGCCTCGCCGGCTTCGAGGTTGCGGACGGCGAGCACCACCTCGGCCCCGGCCTCGGCGAGCGCGCGAGCGGTCTCGATGCCGATGCCCGAGGCGCCGCCGGTCACGATGGCGGTGACGCCGCCCAGGTCGTGACCCTCGGCCACCTCTCGGGCGGTGGACCGCGCGCCGAACGCCGAGGTGACGCGCTCGCTCATCACGCCACCTTCGAGAAGTCGGGGGCGCGCTTCTCGGCGAAGGCGGCGAAGGCTTCCTTCGCCTCGGCCGACTTGAGTTGGGCGGCGAAGACCTTGCCCTCGGCGTCCATCGCCGCGGCGATGGCGGCGGGGTCGCGCATCAGCGCCTTGGTGGCGCGGACGGCGGCCGGCGGCTTGGCGGCCACCGCCTCGGCCGCGGCGCGGGCCTTGGCGCGCAGTTCGCCAGCCGGCACGGCGGCGTTGGCGATGCCCCAGGCGGCGGCGGTCTTTCCGTCCACAGCCTCGTTGAGGGCGAACATCGAGAACGCGCGCGCGTGGCCGATCCGGCTGGGCAGCAGGAGCGACGAGGCCGCCTCGGGGACCAGGGCCAGGTTCACGAAGGGCGTGGTCAGCAGCGCGTCCTCGGCCACGAAGACCAGGTCGCAGTGCAGCAACATGGTGACGCCCACGCCGACGGCGCGGCCATGAACGGCGGCCACGATCGGCGCCTTGGCGCGGCCCAGGGCCTTCAGCAGCGGATTGCCGTCATCGCGCGCGGCGTTGGCGCCCGAGTCGCCGGCGTTCACCGCCGCGAAGTCGCCGAGGTCGTTGCCGGCGGTGAAGATGTCGCCGTTGGCCTGGATCAGGACGCAGCGGATCGACGGGTCGTCCGAGGCGCGGTCGATGCCGTCACCCAGGGCCTGATACATGGCGCGGGTCAGGGCGTTCTTCTTGTCCGGACGGTTGATCGTCAGGGTGAGGATGCCGCCGGACAGTTCGGACAGGATGTGATCGGTCATGGAGTGTCGGGCCCTCCCGAGCCTCAAACGTTCGTTTGGTTCGACACTACAGTTAAGCGGCGGCGCGATACCAGTCGACGCCGTTCTCGTCCCGCTCGCGCACGGCCTCGCCCCGGGCGATCAGGCAGTTGAGGTGAGCGAGGCTCTCGCCGGTGGCCAGGCCAAGCAATCCCTGGTCGATCTTACGGCGGAACAGGACGTGGAAGACGTCCACCACCCGCTTGGGCTCGGCCAGCAGTTTGTGCAGGCGCTCCAACCCGCGCTCGTGGCCGCCGACCAGGTGATCGATCCGCGCGTGCAGGCCGAAGAACGGCTCGTTGTGCGCCGGCAGAACCAGGGTGTCGTCCGGCACACGGCCCTTGATGGCCGTCAGCGAGGTCATCCAGTCGGTTAGCGGGTCGCCCTCGGGCTCGGTCGGGAAGACCGAGACGTTGGACGAGATCTTGGGCAGCACCTGATCGCCCGAGATCATCAGGCGCAGGTCCGGGCACCACAGGCTGCCGTGTTCGGGGCTGTGGCCCGAGCCGACGACGACCTCCCAGTCGTGGGCGCCGATGCGGATGCGCTCGCCGTCGACGATGCGGCGGAAGCTGTCCGGCAGGGCGTAGAGCCCGCGACCGAAGCCGCCGAACCGGGCGCGATAGGTCTCGAGCGCCTCCTCGTCCCAGCCCGTGGCCTTGAAGAAGGCGGTGGCGTCGGCCGGCGCCTCGCGACCGGTTTCGGCGGCCAGCGAGCGGCAGGTCACGAACTCCAGCCGGGTGATCCACAGCCGCGCGTCGAACTTGCGGGTCAGATAGCCCGACATGCCGATGTGATCGGGGTGCATGTGGGTGACGAACACCCGCGTCACCGGCTTGCCCTCCAGCGGGCCGGCCAGGGCGGCGCGCCAGGCGTTGCGGGTCTCGACGCCCGAGATGCCGGTGTCGACGATCGCCCAGCCGCCCTCCTCGGCGATGGCCCAGACGTTGATCCAGGCCAGCGAGCCGCCCAAAGGCATCCGCAACCACTTGACCCCCGGCGCGATATCCACCGCCTCGCCGGTCTCGGGCGCCGCCTCGAACGGATAGGTCAGTTTCGGCCGGTGGCTTTCCCACCCGCCCTGTTCGATCCCGTCACGCAACGCCAGGTCCCCTCAAGTTCCCGGGCATTATCCGGCGGGGACCCTAGGGAGGGCAACATCCTCCGATGCCGCGGCGCGCCGCGGCGGGTTGAATGACGCGGCGTCGGGAGGCTACCCCTTCGCCCAAAGCCGACAATACGGGGAGGACAAGCATGCCCGCGCTCGAAGAGAGGCCCGATTCCGCCCTGGCGGCGCGGCTGGACCCGATCATCGACACGGCGTTGGCCGAGGGCCGCCTGGCGGGGGCGGTCGTGCTGGCGGCGCGGGACGGCGCGGTGGCCTACGCCCGGGCGGCGGGGCACGCCGACCTCGAAACGGGCCAACCCATGCGGCGCGACGCGATCTTCCGCGCCTCGTCGCTGACCAAGCCGATCGTGACGGCGGCTTTCCTTTCACTGGTGGAAAGCGAGGTGATGGGCCTGGACGATCCGGTCACGCGCTGGCTGCCCGACTTCCAGCCCAGGTGGGAGAAACAAGCGCCGACCATCACCCTGCGCCAGCTGGTGACGCACACGGCCGGGCTCTCCTACGGCTTCATGCAGCCCGAGGGCGGCCCCTATCTGAAACTGAAGGTCTCGGACGGCATGGACCAGCCGGGCCTGTCGTTCGCCGAGAACCTGGGGCGGATCACCGAGGCCGGCCTGTTCTTCCCGCCCGGCGCGGCGTGGCTCTATTCGGTGGGGCTGGACGTACTGGGCGCGGCGATCGAGGAGGCCACCGGACGGACGCTGGGCGAGGTGGTCGCCGAGCGCGTGACGAAGAAGCTGGGCATGGCCGACTCGGGGTTCGCGGTGGCCGACCGGGCGCGGCTGGCGCGGGCCTATGCCGACGGACCGCCGCCACGGCCGATGGGCGAGACGTTCACCGCGCCGTTCTTCGAGCTCTCGGGCATCCGCTTCGCCCCCGACCGCATCTTCGACCCGGGCTCATTCCCCTCGGGCGGGGCCGGCATGGTGTGCTCGGCGCCCGACTTCCTGACCTTCCTGGAGGCCATCCGCACGGGCGGCGGAACGGTCGTCTCGCGCGATACCGCCGAGGCGATGATGACCAACCAGACCGGCGATCGGGCCATCGTCACCAACGGCCCGGGCTTCGGATTCGGTTTCGGCGGGGCCGTGGTGCTGGACCCGGCCGCCTCGGGCTCGGCGCTGTCGTCCGGGTCGTGGTTGTGGGGCGGCGTCTATGGGCACACCTGGTTCGTGGATCCGGTGACGAAGACCAGCTTCGTGCTCATGACCAACACCTCGACCGAGGGCATGAGCGGCCAGCTTTCGCGCGATCTGGTCGCGGCGGCCGCGCGGGCCGCCTGACGCCCTTGCGCCGGAGCGCGCGGGCGGTGCATCGTCCGCGCCCTTCCGGGAGGGTGTTCAAATGTTCAAGTCCGCCGCGGCCGCAGCCGCCTTCGCCATGCTCGCGGGTTCGGCCTCGGCCGCCACGCCGAAGGACACCGGGGAAGCGGCGTTCCGCACGCTCTACAAGGAGCTGGTCGAGACCAACACGACGAACTCCGCCGGCAGCTGCACCCTGGCCGCCGAGCGGATGGCCGCGCGCCTGAAGGCCGCCGGCTTCCCTGACAGCGACCTCGTGGTCTTCACCCCGGAAGGTCGGCCGAAGGACGGCGGCCTCGTCGCGACCTTCCCCGGCAAGGACCCGAAGGCCAAGGCGATCCTGCTGCTCGCGCACATCGACGTGGTCGAGGCCAAGCGCGAGGACTGGACGCGCGATCCCTTCGTGATGGTCGAGGAAGACGGCTACTTCTACGGCCGCGGCGTGGCCGACGACAAAGCCCAGGCGACGATCTGGACCGACCTGCTGATCCGCTACCGCCAGGAGGGCCACAAGCCCCGGCGCACCCTGAAGGTGGCCCTGACCTGCGGCGAGGAAGGCGGCGGGCAGGTCAACGGCGCCCAGTGGCTGATGAAGAACAAGCGCGAACTGGTCGACGCCGGCCTGGCGCTGAACGAGGGCGGCGGCGGCGGTTTCGGCCCTGGCGGCAAGCGGCTCATCAACACCGTGCTGGTGGCCGAGAAGGCGCCGGTGACCTTCACCTTCGAGGTGACGAACCCCGGCGGCCACAGCTCGCGCCCCCGGCCCGACAACGCGATCTACCAGCTCTCCAACGCCCTGCAGAAGGTGGCGGCCTACGAGTTCCCGGTGCAGTTCAACGACGGCAATCGCGGCTTCTTCCAGCGGATGTCGAAGGTGGTGGGCGGCGAGACGGGCGCGGCGATGGCCGCGATCGTGGCCAATCCCAACGACGAGGCCGCCAACGCCCTGCTGAGCAGGGACGTGAACTACCACGCCTATCTGCGCACCACCTGCGTCGCCACCATGCTGGAGGCCGGCCATGCGCAGAACGCCCTGCCCCAACGGGCCCGCGCCACGGTGAACTGCCGGATCCTGCCGGGCGTGCCCGACGCCGAGGTGAAGGCTCAACTGGAGAAGGTGATCGCCGATCCAGGCGTGAAGATCACCGCCAGCCCGCGCTTCTTCCCCGAGGCCAAGCCGCCGGTCCTGACGCCGAAGATCCTGGGCCCCATCGAGACCGTAACCCAGCAGATGTGGCCGGGCGTGGCCGTGGTGCCGGTGATGGAGGCGGGCGCCACGGACTCCAGCTTCCTGAACGCGGCCGGCATCCCCAGCTACGGCGTTTCGGGCCTGTTCGCCGATTCCGACGGCAACGGCGTGCATGGGCTGAACGAGCGCATCCGCGTGCAATCGGTGATGGAGAGCCGCGAGTTCCTGTACCGGCTGGTGAAGCTGTACGGCGACCAGAAGGACTGAGGCCCTGAAGATCTGGCTGGCCGCCGCGCACGACGCGGCGCATCGCAACGGCGGCTGGGCGTTCGTGCGCTCGGGCCCGGAAGTCGTCGGCTGGGCCGGCGGCGACCGGCGCACGACGCGCGCGCGGATGGCCCTGTCCGCCCTGCTGGGGGCGCTCAAGGACGCGGCCGCCGACACCGAACTGGTGGTGATCGCGCCCAGGAGCGACGCCCTGACACTGCACAGCCTGGTCAAGCCGCCGGCTGAGCCGATCACCGACGACGCCGACCTGCGCAAGGTGCTGACCGCCGCGCTGGCTGGGCGGAACGTGAAGCTGGCGGCGGGCGACCCGGCTCAGCCCACGCCCCTGCAGTTCGCCGCCGCCTGGGCGGACACCGCCGCCGAGAAGGCCAAGATGGGCGGCGCTTTCAACATCGCCATCCCACGGACGAACCTCGCGAAGGTGAAGGGCCTCTAGCCGAGAGGCGAAGCCACCTGCGCCGTCGCGCGTTTAGCCTCCCGACGCCGGAAGGGAGGATCGCGTGGGCAACCCCGTCATTCGCAGACTCGAGCATTTCCTGCCGCTGGACGAGGCCGAGAAGGCGGCCCTGTCCGACCTGACCACCGACTATGTGCGCGAACTGGCGCCGCGCGAGGACCTGGTGCTGGAGGGCGAGCCGCCGCGCTACGTCAATCTGGTGCTGGACGGCTGCGCGTGCCGCTACAAGATGCTGGAGGACGGCCGGCGGCAGATCGTGGCGTTCTTCGTGCCGGGCGATCTCTGCGACGCGCGTGTCTTCATCCTGAAGGCCATGGACCATTCGATCGCCGCCATCGCCCAGACCCGGGTGGCGCAGGTTCCGGCCGAGCGGTTCATCGCGCTGACCGACCGCTTTCCCCGCCTGACTCGCGCGCTGTGGTGGAACACCCTGGTGCACGAGGCGATTGCCCGGGAATGGATCCTCAACATCGGCCAGCGATCGGCGCTGGAGCGGATGGCCAACCTGCTGTGCGAGCTGTTCATGCGCCTGCGCGCCGTGGACATGACGCGCGGCGAGGCCTGTGACCTGCCGCTGACCCAGGCCGACCTGGGCGAGGCGCTGGGCATCTCGACAGTGCATGTGAACCGCACGCTGCAGACGTTGCGAGCCGAGGGCCTGATCTCGTTCAAGGGCGGGGTGCTGGAGGTCCACGACCTGCCGGCGCTGGCGGACCTGGCCATGTTCAACCCGAACTACCTGCATCTGGAGCGCGGCGAGGCGGCGGGCGTCGCGCGGCTTCTCGCCACGACCTGACAGCCTGCGCGTCAGAATTGCGACTGAACTTAACGCAGTTGATTCCGGAACATGGCGTGACCGTGGTCTGCCAAGCTCGATGCCGGGGCGACTCGTCGAAAATCTGGAACGCCATGGGGCGTTGTCGGCCGACGAGCGTCTGGCCATCGAAGCCATGGCCGGCGCGGCGCGCCTCGTCCCGGCGGGTGCGGAACTCGTGGGAGACGGAGAGGCCTCGGCCGACTGCCTGCTGCTGCTCGACGGGCAGGCCTTCCGGCACAAGACCCTCCCGGACGGCCGAAGGCAGATCCTGGGCTTCCACACCCCGGGCGACGTCCTGGACCTGCAGCGCCTCTTCCTGGGCGTCGACTACGGCGTCACCGCGCTGACCAGCTGCCGGGTCGCGGCGGTCCCGGGCTCAAAGCTGACGGAAGCGCTGATCGAGCACCCGCGCCTGGCCCACGCCCTCTGGCGCATGAGCCTGGTGGAGGCGTCGATCCAGCGGGAATGGATGGTCGGCATGGGGCGCAAGAGCGCCTATGCGCGGGTCGCTCATCTGCTGTGCGAGATGTTCATCCGCCTCCGCGCCTGCGGCTTGACCAATGGCGAGCGGTGCCGCTTCCCGGCCACCCAGGCGCACCTGGCCGATGCGGTGGGCCTATCGCAGGTGCACCTCAACCGCGTGTTGCAACAGCTGCGCAGCGCGCGGCTGGCGGCGTTCCGGGCGCGCGAGCTGCTGATCATGGACTGGACGGGGCTGGCGGCGGCCGGCGACTTCGACGGTCAGTACCTGCACCTGCCGGCCCGAACCGTCGCCCCCCCGCCGCCGGCCCAGGGCCCCACCGCGCGCACCGGACGCACGACCCAGGCATGAGCCGCACCGCACGGCTTGACGCTCCCGCGCCTGCCCATTATTTAACGATCTTGTTAATTGCACGATTGGTTAAATACAGATGGATGCCGACCCTCTGAGCGCGACCCTCGCCGCCCTGGCCGATCCCACGCGACGTGCGATCCTGGCGCGGCTGGCGCAGGGCGAGACCACGGTCGGCGACCTGGCTGCGCCGTTCGACATCAGCCTGCCCGCGGTCTCGCGCCACCTGAAGGTCCTCGAGGGCGCCGGGCTCATCAGCCGCGGGCGCGACGCCCAATGGCGGCCATGTCGCCTGCAGCCCGAACCGCTGAAGAACGTTGCCGAGTGGCTGGAGACCTATCGCCGCTTCTGGGAGGGCAGCTTCGACAAGATGGAGGCCTATCTGGCCGACCTGACGAAGGGAGATCCCGATGCCCCCAAGAACTGACGTGGCCGAGCCGCTGCATGGCGCCTCGCTGCCCGACGACGAGCTGCTGCTGGTGCGGGCCCTCGATGCGCCCCTGCCACTGGTCTTCCGCATGTGGGAGGATGTGGAGCATCGCGCCCGCTGGTGGGGCCCCAAGGGGTTCGTCTGCAAACATCTGGAGCAGGACTTCAGACCGGGCGGCGCCTGGCGCGCCTGCATCTCGTCGCCCGAGTACGGCGACAGCTGGCATGGTGGGCGCTTCCGCGAGATCGAGCGGGACCGGCGGATCGTCTTCACCTTCGCCTGGGACAGCGGCCCCGCGGGCGGCGTCGAGACCCTGATCACCGTCACCTTCGCCGAGATGAACGGGGTGACGATCCAGACCTTCCATCAAACCCCGTTCGAGACCGTCGAGCGGCGCGACAGCCACGTCACCGGCTGGAGCCAGTTGCTGGATCGCGAGCAGGCCTACGTCGAGGCCCGCCAAGGAGGAACGCCATGATCACCGTCACCGCCTTCCAATGGGTCCCGCCCTTCGCCCAGGGCGTTGTGCGCGACCTTCGCGTTCGCTGGGCGCTGGAGGAGGCCGGCATACCCTACGCCGAGCGCCTGCTGGCGTTGGGCGACGGCGACACGGCCGAGTATCGGGCCCTCCAGCCCTGGGGCCAGGTTCCGGTGATCGACGACGACGGCTTCTCGATGTTCGAGAGCGGGGCGATCGTGCTGCGGATCGCCGAAGGTTGCGAGGCGCTGTGCCCGCCCGACGCCAAGGGCCGCGACCGGATGATCCAGTGGATCTTCGCCGCCGTGAACTCGGTCGAGCCCTACATCGGCAATCTGGTCGACATCGACCTGTTCCACCCCGACGAGGCGTGGGCCAAGCTGCGCCGGCCGAGCGCCGAGGAGTTCGTGCGGATGAAGCTGGCCTCATTGGCCCGATGGCTGAAGGGGCGCGAGTACCTGGAGGACCGCTTCACGGCCGGCGACCTGATGATGGCCACCGTGCTGCTGATCCTTCGCGACACCGACATCGTCACCAGCGACCCGGTGCTTGGTCCCTATCTGGCTCGCTGCCTCGACCGCCCTGCTTATCGGAAAGCCCTGGCCGACCAGATGGCGCCCTTCGCGCAGCACGAACCGAAGATGCAGCCGGCGTAAGCGGGCGCGTCCGGGACCTCAGGCCAGTTCGGCCATCCAGACCCGCAAGGCCCGCAGGAAAGGCAGGGCTTCACGGAACTCCTTTTCGGTGAAGCCCTCGCGCAGTTTCTCGACCTTGGGACGGATGGCCGCCATGGCGCGGTTGTAGGCCTCGGCGCCGCCGCCGGTCATGCGCACGCGCTTGCGGCGGCGGTCGCGCTGGCAGGTCTCGACCGTGACCAGGCGGGTGGCCTCCAGCCGTTGAAGGGTGTTGGTGATCGCGCCGGGGGTCATCTTGAGGGTGGTCGCGATCTCGGCCGGCGTCAGCTCTGCGCCCCGGCGGGCGATGAGGTTCAGAACCTCGTACTGGGGATAGGTCAGACCCACCGGCAGGGCGCGGGTGATCGCCACGCGAACCCCGTGCTCGATGAGGGCGATCTCGTCGAAGACCTGGACCTCGGGATGTTCCTCGATGACTCCGGCCACGTGCAGCTTCCTCCAAGCCCATTGGCGGGAAGCTTATCGTTCAACGTCGAACGAAATAGTTCGATGTTGAAATATCAGCCCGAAGCGCCGTCGAGCGCGTCCCGCAAGCCCTTGCGAGCGAGCGCATCGGCCCGCTCGTTGAGCTCGTGACCCGCATGGCCCTTCACCCACCGCCACTGCACGTCGTGACGCGAACGGGCCGCGTCAAGCCTGCGCCAGAGATCATCGTTCTTCACGGGCTTGCCGTCGGCGGTCTTCCAGCCCTTGCGCTTCCAGCCGTGGATCCACTCGCCGATGCCCTTCTGGACGTACTGGCTGTCGGTGTGCAGCTCGACCTTGCAGGGTTTGGTCAGAGCCTCCAGCGCCTGGATGGCGGCCATCAGCTCCATGCGGTTGTTGGTGGTCCCGGCCTCGCCCCCTGAGAGCTCCATTTCCTTCTCCTTGTGGATCAGGATCGCGCCCCATCCGCCCGGGCCGGGATTTCCCGAGCAGGCGCCGTCGGTGAAGATCGTCACGCTGGGGGTCATGCGCCGGCTCCGAACAGCACGAGGTCGGGCGAGGCGCGATGGACCGCGAGCTTGCGCTCGTACTCCAGGGGATCCTTGGGCTTCACCAGGGCGCCGGCCGGAGTCGAACCCCAGTCGAAGAGACGGGTCAGGAAGAAGCGCATGGCGGCGCCGTGGGCGAGCACCGGCAGGGCCGCGCGCTCGGCGGACTCGAGCGGCCGGACGGCCTCGTAGCCCGCCAGGAACTGCCGCGCGGCGGTGATGTTGAAACTGCCGTCAGCCTCGAAACACCAGGCGTTGAGCGCCACGGCGACGTCGTAGGCGAAGGCCTCGGTGCAGGCGAAGTAGAAGTCGATCGCGCCGGAAAACAACCCGCCGGTGAAGAAGACGTTGTCCGGGAAGAAGTCGGCGTGACAGACGCCGCTGGGCAAGCCCTTGGGCCAACGCTGGTCCAGCATCGCGAGGTCGGCCAGGATCGTCGTCGACAGGCCGGGCTTCAGCCCCTCGGCGGCGGCTTCGAGCCCGGCGAACATGCCGGCCCAGGCCCCTTGGCCCAGGTCGTTGGCGCGGGTCATCGGGAAGCCCTCACCCGCCCGATGCAGTCCCGCCAGCCCGACGCCGGCTTCCCGACAATGCGCCGCCGTGGGCCGGCGCACGGACAGGCCGTTGAGGAAGCCGGTGATCGCGCACGGCTTGCCGCGCACGTGCTTGATCAGCTCGCCGGCGCGATCGGCCATCGGCTCGGCCGACGGATAGCCGTGCCGGGCCAGCCAGCGCATCAGCTCGAGAAAATAGGGCAGGTCGTCCGGGTTGGTGCGGCTCTCGTAGACCGTCAGGATGTAGCGGCCGACCTCGGTCTCCAGCAGGAAGTTGGAGTTCGAGACACCCTCGGCGATGCCCTTGAACGCCAGCGGCGCGCCCAGGTCGAAATCCGCGAGCAGGACGCCCAGTTCGTCGTCCGTGATGTCCGTGTACACCGCCATGCCCCGCCGCATGGGCGAGCCGCCGGAGTCGGTCAAGCCAGGAGTTCTGTGCTAGCGTCGAGACCGCCTCGTGGAGGAACCCATGATTGCGTTGAAGGTCGAGAAGATCGGCGACCGGGCAGCGGTCGTCTTGAGCGAAGAGGCCCTGGCCCAGCTGCATCTCAATGTCGGCGACACCCTGGTGCTGGCGCCGTCGGGCGACGGGGCCTTCACCGCCCTCACCCGCGAGGCCTGGGCCGAGGATCCCCACGCCCGGGGGCGGGCGTTCCTGCGCCGCTACAACCGGAGCCTGGGGCGGACGTAGGTTGGCGAAGTCTGGGCCGACCGTGATAGGCTTGCGTCTGGAGACCTAGGCATGATCGTCCTGAAGATCGAAGAGACCGAGAAGGGGCTCGCCATCGTGCTGAGCCCCGAGGCGCAAGAACTGCTGGGGGCGACGGCCGGTCAGGATATCGGCTTCGATATCTCGGACGATGGCCAACTCAAGATCGGCGCTCTGGACATGTCGTTTGAAGCCCGCCGGGCGCGCGGCCGCGCCTTCCTGAAGCGCTACGACGAGACGTTCCAGGACCTCGCGAAATAGCGCGATGCGAGAGCCGATCTGGTTGGACAAAGCGCTGCTGCTGGCGCTGTACGAGGATGTCGTCGGCGCGTCCGGCGGCGCCGTGGGGCTGCGAGATGCAGGTCTGCTGGAGTCAGCCATCGCGAGGCCGATGAACCTGCGCCTCTACGAAGGTGTGGAGGACCGGTTGATCCTGGCCGCAGCCTATGCGGTAAGCATCGCCTCGAACCACCCGTTCGTGGATGGTAACAAGCGCATGGCCTTCATCGCGCTCGGCCAGTTCCTGGCCGACAACGGGATCGTGCTGATAGCGCGGCCAGCAGACGCGACGGAGATCATGCTCGCCGTAGCTCGTGGCGAAGTCACGATCGATCAACTCGCTGAATGGCTGACGTCCAGGACGGTGCGGCCGGGGGTCTAGGCCACCGCGCGCGGGAGCTTGAAGGTCACGGTCTCGCGGGCCGTGTCGATCTCCTCGACCGTGACATCGAAGCTGGCGGCCAGTTTGTCGATGACCCCCTGGACCAGCACCTCGGGCGCCGAGGCGCCGGCGGTGACGCCCACGGTCGCGGCGTCGGCCACCCAGGCCAGATCCAGCCTGCCCGCATCGTCGATCAGATAGGCGGCCGCGCCGCTGCGCTTGCCCACCTCGGCCAGGCGCACGGAGTTGGAGGAGTTGGCGCTGCCGATCACCAGCAGGACGTCGGCGCGGCTGGCAATCGCCTTCACCGCCTCCTGGCGGTTGGTGGTCGCGTAGCAGATGTCTTCCTTGTGAGGCGCCGAGATGCCGGGGAAGCGGGCGCGCAGGGCCGCCACGATCTCGGCCGTGTCGTCCACCGAAAGCGTCGTCTGGGTGACGAAGGCGACGTTCATGGCGTCGCGCGGCTGGAAGACCTGGGCGTCCTCCACCGTCTCGATGAGGGCGACAGCGCCGTCCGGCAGCTGGCCCATCGTGCCGACGACCTCTGGATGGCCGGCGTGGCCGATCAGCACGATCTCGCGGCCCGCCTCGTAGTGGCGCTGGGCCTCCACGTGGACCTTGGAGACCAGCGGGCAGGTGGCGTCGAGGTACAGCATCTGGCGCGAGCGGGCCTCGGCCGGCACCGACTTGGGCACCCCGTGCGCCGAGAACACCACCGGCCGGTCGGCGGGACACTCGTCCAACTCCTCGACGAAGACGGCGCCCAGGGCCTTGAGCCGGTCGACCACGTGGCGATTGTGGACGATCTCGTGGCGCACATAGACCGGCGCGCCGTACTTCTCGATGGCTCGCTCGACGATCTGGATGGCGCGGTCCACCCCGGCGCAGAAGCCGCGCGGACTGGCGAGCAGGACGGAGAGCGGGCGGCGGGTCCTCATGGCGCGGAACCTAGTGCCACGCATGGCCCACGGCTAGGGCCGGCGCGCCGCAACCGTGCGGCCGCGTTGCAGCCGTATTCCTGAGGCTGTAGTGAACACCTGACTCCGCGGCCTTCCCGCGGCCCCTGCTTTCGAGACGCTTCCCATGCGCCGCCAATTGCTCCTCGCCGCCGCCGTCCTGGCGGCCATCACCGCCGTTCCGGCCGCCGCCCAGGCCCAGGGCCGCCGCGACCCGCAGGCCGAACAGCGCAAGCAGGAAGAAGAGGCTGCCAAGAAGCGCCGCCAGAAGCAGGAATGGGGCGACGTCCAGGCGCCGCTGCAGGCCCTGCGCAACGCCGGCCCCTGCCCGTTCGTGAAGTCGCTGTACGACGCGGCCCGCTATGTGGAGTTCAAGGATGGCCGCGAGGCGTCGGGCGCCGTCGGCTACTCCGGCGAGGTCCAGGGCATCTCTGCCGGCTGCTCATACAAGGACGAACAGCCGATCCAGGTTCAGGTCGAGGTGCTGTTCGAGATGGGCCGCGGGCCCCAGGCCGAGGGCCGCCAGAAGACCTATCGCTACTGGGTGGCCGTGACCGACCGCAACCGCAGCGTCCTGGCCAAGGAATGGTTCGACCTGCCGGTCACCTTCCCCGAGGGCGAGGATCGCGTCTACGTGACCGAGAACATCAGCAACATCACCATCCCTCGCGCGGGGGTGACCACCTCGGGATCGAACTTCGAGGTGCTGATCGGCTTCGAGGTGACGCCGCAGATGGCCGCCTTCAACCGTGACGGCAAGCGCTTCCGCCTCAACGTCGGCCAGGCGAGCACGACGCCGAACCCATGAGCGACCTGAAGCGTATCCTGGGCGAGGCGGTGGAAACCGCCTTCGCCGCCGAAGGCGTGCCCGCCGAACTCGCGCGCGTCACCCCCTCGGACCGGCCCGACCTGGCCGACTTCCAATCGAACGGCGCCCTCGCCGCCGCCAAGCGCGTGGGCAAGAACCCGCGTGAGATCGCCACCGCCGTCGCCGAACGGCTGAAGGATGACGCGCGCCTGTCGTCGGTGGAGATCGCCGGCCCCGGGTTCCTGAACCTCAAGGTCGCCGACGCGACCCTGGCCGACCGCGCGAACCAGATCGCCGCCGAGGCCCGCGCCGGGGCCGAGGTGCTGGCCGATCCGCGCAAGGTGATCATCGACTACGGTGGCCCGAACGTGGCCAAGCCGATGCACGTGGGGCACCTGCGCGCCTCGATCATCGGCGAGAGCATCAAGCGCATCTACCGCTTTCGGGGCGACACGGTCGTGGGCGACGCCCACTTCGGCGACTGGGGCTACCAGATGGGGCTGCTGATCGGCGCGGTCTGCGACGAGAACCCCGACATCGCCGCCGAGATCGAGGCCATCACCGACAAGGACGGCGCGATCCCGGCCTCGTTCCAGAAGGTCACCCTGGCCGACCTGGATCGCCTGTATCCGCAAGCTGCGGCGCAGGGGAAGACCGACACGGCCTACCGCGACCGCGCCCGCAAACTGACCGCCGACCTGCAGGCCCACAAGCCGGGCTGCTATGTCCTGTGGCGCCAGTTCCGGGCCGTGACCCAGGTCGCGCTTGAGCGCGACTTCCACGCCCTGGGCGTCGACTTCGACTGGTGGAAGGGCGAGAGCGACGCCGACCCGCTGATCCCGGAGATGGTGGCCGAGCTGGATTCGCTGGGCTTGCTGGTCGAGGACCAGGGCGCGCGCATCGTCCGCGTCGCCCGGGACGGCGACAAGCGCGAACTGCCGCCGCTGCTGGTCGTGTCGTCCGAGGGCTCGGCGATGTATGGGACCACCGACCTCGCCACGATCCTGGACCGCAAGCGCCAGTTCGGGCCGGACCTGGTCATCTACTGCGTGGACCAGCGCCAGGCCGACCACTTCGAGATCGTGTTCCGCGCGGCCTACCTGGCCGGCTACGCCAACGAAGGCCAGCTGGAGCACATCGGCTTCGGCACGATGAACGGGCCCGACGGCAAGCCCTTCAAGACCCGCGAGGGCGGCGTCCTGAAGCTGAACGACCTGATCGAGATGACCCGCGGCAAGGCCCGCGAGCGTCTCAAGGAGGCCGGCCTCGGCGAGAACATGCCGGAGGGCGAGTTCGAGGACATCGCCGGCAAGGTGGCCGTGGCGGCCCTGAAGTTCGCCGACCTGCAGAACTTCCGCGGCACCAGCTACATCTTCGACCTTGACCGCTTCACCAGCTTCGAGGGCAAGACGGGCCCCTACCTGCTCTACCAGGCGGTGCGGGTGAAGAGCCTGCTGCGCAAGGCCGAGGCCGAAGGCGTGGTCGCCGGCCCGGTCAGCGTGACCGAACAGGCCGAGCGCGACCTGGTGCTGACCCTGGACGCCTTCGAGGCGGCCCTGGCCGAGGCCTACGACAAGAAGGCGCCGAACGCCCTGGCCGAGCACGCCTACCGTCTGAGCCAAGCGTTCTCGAAGTTCTACGCCGCCTGCCCGATCCTGATCGCCGAGCCGCCGATCCGCGCCTCGCGCCTGACCCTGGCGGGCGCGGTGCTGAAGCAGCTGGAACTGGCGCTGGACCTCCTGGGCGTCAGCGTTCCCGAGCGGATGTAGCCGAGCCTCGGGCCGGCTTCACGAACACGCCCTGCCCGGTGGGCAGCGGCAGGATGTGCAGGCCCCGCTCGGCGAAGCAGGTCGTCTCGGCGATGTGCTGGCGGGCCGCCGCGCTGCATCTCCGCATTGGTCCGCAGAGCAGCTGCGAGTCGGCGACTACCGTTTCGCCGCCTTCAGCACGAAGTCGATGCCGGCGACGATCCGGTCGCCGTACTTCAGGCCCAGCATGGTCGTGTGGCTGGCCTCGTCAATGTTGTCGATCAGGTGCCGGCGCGCGGCCTGGGCGGGCGCCTGGCGCACGATGTTCCACATGTCCATCTGCGGAGACGGCGGACCGGCGGTGATGACGGCCACCGGCCAGGCTGGGTCGAAGGTTCCGGCGGCGACGGTCTGTTCGGCCGCCGCCTTCCAGCTCAGCACCTCGGCATAGGCCGACCGGCTCTGGCGCGCCGAGATGAAGCCCCGGCGCTTCTCGGCCTTGCCCTGGGGCGGCAGGCCGATGCGATCGCCCCAGAAATAGAGCGGCTTGGTCAGGCCCATGCTCGCGGTGATCGAGGCCATCCGGGAGAAGCGGGTCATCCGATCGACGAAGCTCTGAGCGCCCGCGAGGCCGATCATCTCCGGGGTGACCGCGTCGACCAGCACCACGCCCACCACCTGCCCAGGGTTACGGGCCGCGTACTGGCGCACGTAGAGCCCGGCCATGGAGTGGCCGGTCATCACGAACGGCCCTGCCTCGCCCGACGCGGCGATCAGCTTCTCCAGGTCGCCGACGATGGCGTTCCCGTCGCGCGGCTTGGGGCCCACGTCGGAATAGCCCATTCCCGCACGGTCATAGGCGCAGCTGCGCAGGCCCTGGGCGGTCAGCTTCTGCTGGATGGCGGCCCAGTCGGCGGCGCCGCTGAACGCGCCCGACTCCAGCCACACCACCGGCCGCTCGCTCTTCGGCCCCTCGCAGACGAGGCGCAGCTGGCGGCCACCGCCGATATCGATCATCCGCCCGCGAGGCGGCTGAACCCGGCTGTAGACCTCGGTCGCGGCCGCGACGGTGGCGAAGGTGGTGACGAGGCCGAGGACGGCCAGAAGGATCAGGCGCAGCATGTCCATTGTCCTAGATCACTCCTGACCGACGCTCCAACTCTCTTGGTTCAGACCGCGCCCTCGGTGACCGCGTGCAGCCGGGCGTAGGCGCCGCCCTGCTTCACGAGATCGGCGTGACGCCCCTCCTCGACGATCCGGCCGTGGTCGAAGACCAGGATCCGATCCGCGCCGCGGATGGTCGACAGCCGGTGGGCGATGACGATGGTGGTGCGCCCCACCATCAGCTCCTCCATCGCGGCCTGCACCAGGCGCTCGGTCTCCACGTCCAGCGAGCTGGTCGCCTCGTCCAGCACCAGGATCGGCGCGTCGGCCAGGAAGGCGCGGGCGATCGCCACCCGCTGCCGCTCGCCGCCCGACAGCTTCACGCCGCGCTCGCCGACCAGGGTGTCATACCCCTTGGGCAGGCGCATGATGAAGTCGTGGGCCCGCGCCCGCCTGGCCGCCAGCACGATCTCCTCCTGCGTGGCGTCGGGCCGGGCGTACGAGATGTTCTCCGCCAGGGTCCGGTGGAACAGCGCCGGGTCCTGCGGCACCACGGCGATGGCGCGCCGCAGGGTCTGTTGCCCCACCTTCGCCACGTCCTGGCCGTCGATCAGGATGGCCCCGTCCTGGATGTCGTACAGCCGCTGAATCAGCTTCACGAAGGTCGACTTGCCCGAGCCCGTGGGCCCGACCAGCGCCACCCGCTCGCCCGGCGCGATGCGCAGGGTGAAACGGTCATAGAGCGGCGCCTGGGCCGACTTGTAGAGGAACACCACCCGGTCGAAGACGATCTCACCCAGGTCGGCGCGGAACGCCGGGGCGGCCGGCGGATCCAGCACCTGCGGCTCGGTGCGGGCGTAGCGGGCCACATCCTCGATGTCGTCCATGCCCTTCTGCGCCGTGCGGATGTTCTCGCCGATGTTCCGCAGATAGCCGCTCATCAGCATGAAGGCCGTGACGGCGAAGGCGATGTCGCCCGGCGTGGCGCGGCCCCTGGTCCACTCCAGCAGCAGCAGGCCGGTCAGGCCCGCCTGCAGCGCCACCAGGATCATGTTGTGCAAGAGCCAGAGGTCGGTGAACCGGCCCCAGGTCTTCTGCGTCGCCTTGCGCCAGGTCTCGGTGATGCCTCCGATCCGGGCCTCTTCGCGGTCCTCGGCGCCGAAGGTCTTCACGGTGGCGTTCGACGAGATGCTGTCCGACAACGCCCCGCCGATCCGCGAGTCCAGCGCCACCGACTTCAGGTTCGCCGGCCGCGCCCACAGCGCCGTCAGATAGATGTTCGACAGCACGTAGAGCGCCGTCACCGCGCAGGCGAACAGGCCCACCATCGGCCAGCGCACCACCATCATGATGCAGAGCCCGCCCAGCACCGCCGCCGCCGGCCCGAACCAGATCAGCACCGCGTCGGTGACCACGTCGTAGCCCCACATGGCCCGGCTCAACCGCCGCACCGTGGCGCCCGCGAAGGTGTCGGCGTGCCAATCGGACGAGAAGCTCTGGACCCGGCGGAAGCCGTCGTCCGTCATCTCCTTCATGTTCCCGGCTGAGAACGGGATCAGGAAGCGCATGGCCGTGTTCCGGATCACCGAGAACGCCAGGTAGACGCCCACGAACAGCATCCACGCCCGCCACGCCGGGTCGGGATTGGCCGGCCCCGCCGTCACCGCGTCCACCAGCCGGCCCGCCGCCCACGGCATCATCAGGTCGAACCCGATGGCCACCAGGGTCAGCACCACGGTGCCGGTCATCAGCCAGGGCCGGCGCTTCCAGTACCCGGCCACGAAGCCCAGAACCTGCCCGTTGGACAGCTGGCGTTCGCGGTTCTCTTCTTCGTCCTCGTAGTGGTCGGTCATGACACGTCTCGAATTCGGAGCGCCGCCCGGGACTCCGCCCGGGAGCGGAGCACGCGCGCGGGCGGCGCGGAAACAGGAAGGGATTTGTCGGGGCCTGGAGCCGGCGGATCGGCGGGAGGGCCACGGGCGCGCGGAATGGGCTCGTCCGGCAGCCGATCGAGGCTGCGTTGCGGAGCGACCCAAGGACCCGAAGGTCCCGCGACTTAACGGTGCGGCGGCGACCCGGGGCGAAGCACGCGGAAGAACATCGGTTTGACAGCTGTCATTCTAACGGACCCTCCCTCGCTCATCGCCTCGAAGACCCAAAGGCTAGGCGTGGCCGGAACAACGGTCAAGGAAGGGGCGGCGCGACCTCGCGTGAAGTGGAGCCGCTATGGCCCACACGACACAGTACCGAATCTTCCGGCAGGCCGCGGATGGACGCGCAGTACCAATCGGGCGCAGGCGAGACGCGGCCATTTCCGTCTTTGAAGGTCAGTTTGCCCGGCCATGTAGCCGAGACCTGACGATAGAAGCCTCGCGTAAGCGCAGTCCATTCGTCTCCGCCCTGAGGTTGGAAGACGATCACCGACACGCCCGGTATGGGCGAAGGGCGATCACGGAACTTCAGCTCATCAACCATGAGCACTGTTCCGGGCTCGCGACAGAGGCTGACCGCGACGCGGCTCGAATGCTCCGTGGCATGACTGTAGTCTCGGATCGCCCAGCCTCCCCCGCGCGCTTCGGCCGCGAGCATTGATCTCAGCCTCGGCCACTCGTCTTCCGGGATGTCCAGCGACGCATTGGCGACCGGACCGATGGACTTGCGACCGTCTCTCATCGTGTTGTGACAACTCTCGTCGCGCGGCCCCGCCATCAGGCGCACCGCAAGATGAGTCGCCTCGAACGTCGCGGCGGCAGTCAGGATCAAGGTGAGGGTCCCCACGACTTGCGCCGTCGCCGCAGAGAGCCAGCGATCCGGCCAGGCCAAGATCCGTTGGAGCCCCCAGGTGATCGAAGCGCCGACGGCGCCCATAACCACCATCAGCACAATCATGAGCGGCGACGCGAGCGCGAGAAGCCCGAAGGGCACAACGCCAAGCAGAGCTCCCGCTGCAACAGCCGCGACTATTCCTCTGAGGCCGATTGCATGAGCGATGACGGCGGCGGGCCATGCGACCAGAAGCGCGGCCGCAACCGCCGCCGGCAGCCAGACAGCCGACGCAAAGGGATCCAGGCCCGGCAGAATGGGTACCGCTACGCACATCACGCCCGCACCGCACGCTACGCCGTATCGGAGGGTCCTCAGCCACGTGGGCGCTTCAAGGCTGGACGTGGTAGCGGAGCCGTCCGCCACCCTACGCGTCCCGGTCGCGCTTGATCCGGGCGCTCTCCTGCTTGAGCGGCGCCGAGACCGGGCAGACGTTCTGCACGAAGCCGTTGAGGGTGTTGACCAGGTTCTCTCGGACCAGGGCGTACCAGACGAACTGGCCGCGCTTCTCGCTGGTGACGAGGCCGGCGTTCTCGAGGATCTGCAGGTGCTTGGAGATGGCCGGTTTGCTCATCTCAAACCGCGCGGCGATCTCGCCGGCGGTGAGCTCGGCCTCCGACAGATAGGCCAGGATCATCCGTCGCGGCGTGGACGCGAGGGCCTCAAAGACCTTCTCCATCGAATAGTTTCCTAATTAACTTGCGAGTTAATTGACTAACTAATCGAGCCAGTGTCAACCCACGTCATGACCTCCACCGCGCCCCTCCCCGACGCCGCCCCGACGAACTGGGTGGACCGTTGGGCGCCCGTCGGGTTGCGGCCGTGGCTGAAGCTGGGGCGGTTCGATCGGCCGGCGGGGATCTGGCTGCTGATGCTGCCGGGGTGGCAGGGGATCTCGCTTGGGGCGGCGCAGGTGGGGCTGTCGCCCGACGTGCGGCTGCTGGTGCTGTTCTTCCTGGGCTCGGCGCTGATGCGGGCGGCGGGCTGCGCCTACAACGACATCGTCGACCGCGACATCGACGCCAAGGTGGCGCGAACCGCCGGCCGGCCGGTGGCGTCGGGCCAGATCTCGGTGAAGAAGGCCTGGGCCTTCACTTTGGTTTGCTGCCTCGCCTCGCTGCTGATCCTCGTCAGCCTGCCGCCGCTGTGCTGGGCGCTGGGCGTGGCGTCGCTGGCGCTGGTGGCGGCCTATCCCTTCATGAAGCGGATCACCTGGTGGCCGCAGGCCTGGCTGGGCCTGACCTTCAACTGGGGCGCGCTGATGGGGTACGCGGCGGCGACGGGCAGCGTCAGCCCCACCGCCCTCCTGCTCTACACGGCCGGGGTGTTCTGGACCCTGGGCTATGACACGATCTACGCGATCCAGGATCTGGAGGACGATGCGCTGGCGGGGGTGAAGTCGTCGGCCCGGCGGCTGGGCGCGAAGGCGCCACAGGCGGTGCTGGGCTTCTACATGATCTCGCTGTGGCTGGTGGCGGCGGCCGGCTGGCTGGCGGCGCTGGGGCCCGGCTTCTGGGTGCTCGCGGCCGGCTACGCGGCGCTGCTGGTCGTCCAGGCGCTGCGGGTGCGCACCGGAGATCCTGCGCTGGCGCTGCGCCTCTTCAAGTCGAACTCGACGGCCGGACTTCTGCTGACGGCGGCCATCGTGGCGGGCGCTCTCTAACGCTTACCGGCCCAACCCGGCAGGGCCATCTTCTTCGACTTCCGGGCGCGCGGGCGCAGGCCGAAGAGCTTCAGCAGTCCGTACAGCATAGGTTGCATCTCCTCACGCACGGAGTGTCGTCCGCGTTCATGGCCGCGAGGTGACGATCCGTGGTGAACAGGCAGCGGCGAAAGCGCGCAGGCGGCGTCCGAACGTCGACCTTCACGTAGGGGCCGGCTTGTCGCCCGTTCTTGTATGGCGTACAAACAAGACATGGCGGACGTTAAGATCCTGGCCGAGGCGAGGGCCGTGCGGGAACCCGGCAAGCGGATGCGCTCGCGCCTGCTCGACGCCGCCGTGACCCTGTTCAAGGCCAAGGGCCTGGCCGCTGTTTCGGTGGCCGAGATCGCCAAGGCGGCCGGCGCCTACCCCAGCCAGGTGACCTACTACTTCCGCACCAAGGAGGCCCTCTTCGTGGAGGCCGCCTGCCGCGAGGTGCTGTACGTGGCCCGCCAGGCCGAGGCCGCCGCGGCCGGCGCCGCCACCGGCTCGGCCTACAACCGCCGCCTCGTCGAGACGGTCGTCGGCTCGCCCGGCCTGGCGCTGTTCGTCGAGGCGCTGTCGCTGACCCGCCGCCGGCAGGACCTGTCGCCCCTGGTCGAGCGCACCTTCGAGCGGCTGCACGCCGAGGGCGACCGGGCCTATGGCGACGTGCGCAAGGCCCGTGGCTGGAGCGGTCCGGAATCCACCGCCACCGTGGCGCGCCGGTTCTGGACGCTGGCCCTGGGCGTGGCCCTGCGCGAGGGCGCCACCGACGCCACCGTGGCCGACGCCGTCGAAGAGATGACCGCCCTGCTGCGGACCGCCCCCGTCCACCGGGAACCCGCCGCACAGATCCAACAAGCCGAGGGAGACGCCTGATGGCCGCCGCCGCCCGTGTCGCCGCGAAGGACTATTTCACGCCGGAGGAGTGGGCGCCGATCGCTCACAAGTCGGCCTGGAAGGGCCCCGCGCTGATCGCCCACGCCTGGCTGGTGATCCTGGCCGCCGCCGCCATGGCCATGGCCTTCCCGCTCACCATTCCGCTGGCGGTGATGATCATCGGCGCGCGTCAGCTCGGCCTCGCCATCCTGATGCACGACGCCAGCCACGGCGCCCTGCACGGGAACCTCAAGGTCAACGACTGGATCGGCGACAACCTGACGCCCGGCGGGCTCGTGGCCTATCGCACTTATCACCTGGGCCATCACAAGTTCGCCCAGCAGGCCGAGGACCCGGACCTGGTGCTGTCGGCGCCGTTCCCGATCACCCGCCAGTCGCTGTGGCGCAAGATCGTCCGCGATCTGACCGGCCAGACCTACTACAAGCAGCGCTGGGCCGGGCTGGTGAAGCGGGTGTCCGGGCGCAAGCCCGGCGAGCCGCTGTGGCCGATCCTCAAGGATGCCGTCGTGTCACGGAAGCGGTTCCTGATCGGGATGGTCGTGACCATCGCGGTGACGGCTCCGTTCGGCTTCTGGTGGGCCTGGTTCGTCCTGTGGCTGCTGCCGCAGGCGACGTGGCTGCCGATGGTCACGCGCCTGCGCAACATCGCCGAGCACGCCTGCGTGGCGAAGGACGAGCCCGACCCGCTGCGTCACGCCCGCACCACCCGCGCCAACTGGCTCGAGCGCGCCCTGCTGGCGCCCTACTATGTGAACTACCACTGCGAGCATCACATGTTCATGCACGTGCCCTGCTACAACCTGCCCCGGGTGAGCCGGATGTTGAAGCGCAAGGGCGTGACCGAGGGGATGCTGACCGCGCCGGGCTATCTCGACGTCCTGCGCATGGCCTCGTCCAAGCCGCCGAAGCCGAGGCTGACGACAGCCTAGTCGGACGCAGCCTCGCGCGACATCTCCGCCGCGAGCTGCAGCAGGCGCTTGGCCGGCAGATCGCCGACGACGCCATAAGCGAAGTCGCCTTCCTCCCAGTAGGCCACCTTGGCCCCCTTGTAACTTTCCAGCAGGGGGCGATGACCGGCCGGCGTCTCGCCCCGGATCGCCACCAGCGACACCGGCTCGCCCCTGGCGGTCAGCATCGCGACCTGCACGCTGGGCCCCGTCTCGGACGGATAGACCTGTACGTCGGTGATCGAGACGCCGCGCGGCACGGCCGGCAGGACGATGCCCGTGGCCTTGCGGATCTCGACCGGGTCGAACTCGCGCACCTCGGGTTGAGACTTCATCGCCGCCCGGATCAGGCCGGTGCGGTACGAGGTGACCGCCTCCTCCACGAACAGCGGCTCGGCCTCGGCGCGGGCCGACAGGCCGGTCAGCGCCTCGTTCGACATCCAGCCCGCCCCGACCGCGATCGCCAGGGCAGCGGCCCGACCCACGTCGCGCAGACGCGAGCGATGCGAGGCGATCCTGACCGCCCGCGTGGCGCCCAGGTAGTCGGCGATCGCCGCCGCGGCCCGGGCCGACGCCGTCGTTCCCGGCTCGGCGAAGGTCTCGGCGAAGCCGTCGATCTGCACGTCGAGATAGCGCCAATGCGAGGCGACCGCCGCGTCCACGGTCTCCAGCACCCGGGCGGGCGAGCGCTCCACCGGGCCGAACCGCCAATGGCCGTAGTTCTTGTCCCCTTCCCAATCGACGCCATGCCCGTCGAGGAACACGCAGGGCTTGGGCGTGCGGAGGAACTCGTAGACCTGGCTGGAGACGTCGCCGAGATAGACGTCGGCCAGCGCCGTGTAGGTCATGTCGATGCAGCGCTCGCTGCCCAGGTCGATGCGGATGTGGGCGTGGCCGGCATAGGCCTCCGCCAGCGCCCGCCACTTCGCCTGCTGCGCATGCCCGTCCAGCATCCGCACGTGCGGGGCGACGATCAGGTTGTAGCGGTCCTGGCCGGCGAAGGCCTGCAGCACCGCCTCGCCGAACGCCTCCCACGAACCGAGGCGCGAGAAGTGCGGGTTGTAGAGCACCGTCGGGCGGCGGTTGTCGAAGGGACGCCAGGCCGGGTCGCGCATGGCGTCGGCGGCCTCGAACTTCGGATAGCCGACCACCGCGTGACGACCGGGATGGATCAGTCCCTCCTCGGCCATGCGGGCGCGATGCTTCTCGCCGGCCATCAGCACCATGTCGAACTCGCGGATGCGCGGATCGAAGCCGGCGGCGCGATCGCCCGCGCCATGGTCGAGGTGGATGTAGCGGGGGGAACGGGCGCCCAGCTTGCGCAACAGGATCGAGGTGCGTTCCGGCACGGCGATGGCTTCGAAGCGGTTCAGGTCGCGGGCCAGCAGGCCCAGGGTCAGTACCTTGGGCGGCACCGCACCGCCGGTCATCTGGGCGATCGCCGACAGCAGCAGCGGGTTGGCCCGGGTGAAGACGATGGGCGCCCCGCCCAGCCGGCCGGCGACCTCGCGGGCATAATCCAGATGGCCTTCGCTGGGAGAGACTACATGCGCCTCGAAGCCCGGGCGCCGCGCCAGCTCCACGGCGGTCGATATGCCGTGCAGGACCTGGTGCCGCTGGGCGTTGAAGAAGAAGCAGACGCGGATCGGGGGGCGGCCCGTGTCGGCGAGAGGCTCAGCGCTGGTCATCATCGATCCCGAATCCGTCCGGGCGCACGGCCCGCACGACAGTCTGTCTCTCCAGTATTGGGCATAGTGCCGACGACAGTCTGGTGAAAAGGCGCCCAGAACATTTGAGCTTCGCAATGTTGAACATGCCGCAGGGGCGCCTTGCTTGACGCCACGTCGGCTGGGTGACGTCCGCCGCCATGAGCAAAACCGCCGTCGTCGACTTCACCGAAATGCCCACCCTGGGCGCCATCGCCGCCTATCACGCCCGGGAGCGGCCGGACGCCGTGGCCCTGACGTTCGAGGGGCGCGAGACCACTTTCGCCCAATTCGACCGGCTGACCGACCGGACCGGGGCGGCGCTGGCCGAAGCCGGCGTCCGCAAGGGACAACGCATCGCCTATGTGGGCAAGAACAGCGACCACTATTTCGAGCTGCTGTTCGGGGCGGCCAAGATCGGGGCCGTGATGACGCCCATCGGCTGGCGCCTCTCGCCGGCGGAAGTCGCCTACATCGTGCAGGACGCCGAGGCTGCCCTGGTCTTCGTGGGCCCCGAGGTGATCGGCCAGACCCCGGCCGTCGCGGCCCTGATCGAGGCGCCGCCGGTGATCGCCATGGAGCCCGGCGACCACGGCCACCCGCTCTATGAGGCCTGGCGCGACGCCGCGCCGGCCACGCCGCCATCCACGGACATCCAGCCGACCGACGTGGCCGTCCAGCTCTACACCTCGGGCACCACCGGCAAGCCGAAGGGCGCGATGCTGAGCCACCGCAACATCCTGGGCGGGCGGCAGGCGGCGGCCGAGGCCGGATTGGCCTGGAACACCTGGGGCCCGGACGACATCAGCCTGGTGGCCATGCCGGTCGCCCATATCGGCGGCACCGGTTGGGGCATCGTCGGCCTCATGAACGGCGCCAAGGGCGTGGTGGCCCGCGAGTTCGACCCCATGAAGGTGCTGGACTTCATCGAGCACGACCGCGTCTCGAAGATGTTCATGGTGCCGGCCGCACTGCAGATCGTGGTGCGCCAGCCCCGGGCCCAGACCGTCGACTTCAGCCGGATGAAATACATCCTCTACGGCGCCTCGCCGATCCCGCTGGACCTGCTGCGCGAGTGCATGAGCGTCTTCGGCTGCGGCTTCGTCCAGCAGTACGGCATGACCGAGACCTGCGGCACGATCGTCTACCTGCCGCCCGAGGATCACGACCCCGCCGGCAATCCGCGCATGCGCGCCGCCGGCATCCCGATGCCCGGCGTGGAGCTGAAGATCATCGACGAGACCGGCGCCGAGGTTCCCACCGGCACGGTGGGCGAGGTCGCCACCCGCTCGGTGGCCAACATGCCCGGCTACTGGAAGCTGCCCGAAGCCACCGCCTCCACCATCGACGCCGACGGCTGGCTGCGCACCGGCGACGCCGGCTACCTGGACGCGGACGGCTATCTCTTCATCCACGACCGGGTGAAGGACATGATCATCTCCGGCGCCGAGAACATCTATCCCGCCGAGGTGGAGAGCGCGGTCTATGGCCATCCGGACGTGGCCGAGGTGGCGGTGATCGGCGTGCCCGACGAGAAATGGGGCGAGGCGGTGAAGGCTGTGGTCGCCCTGAAGCCGGGCGCGACGCCGGACGCCGAGGGCATCATCGCCTTCGCGCGCGGCCGCATCGCCGCATTCAAGGCCCCCAAGAGCGTGGACTTCATCGACGCCCTGCCGCGCAACGCCTCTGGCAAGATCCTGCGGCGCGAACTGCGCGAGCCCTACTGGCGCGGCCGTGAGCGGCGGGTGAACTAGGGAGAGGATGATGCGCAAGGTCGAAGCCGCGACGCTGGAATCCATCGTCGACTACCGGTTGGTCGAGACCCCGATCCCGGCGCCCGGCGTCGGGGAGGTGGTGGTGCAAGTGGCCGCCTGCGGGGTCGGCTACGTCGACGCCCTGGTGGCACTGGGCCGCTATCAGGTGAAGCCGCCCCTGCCCCACACGCCCGGCCAGGAGGTGGGCGGCTGGATCGCGGCCCTCGGCGAGGGCATGACGGGACTGGCGGTCGGCGACCGGGTGATGGCGACGGTGCGCGGCGGGTTCGGCGAGTACGCGGCCGGACCGGCCGCGGGGGCGCAGAGGATCCCGGACGGCATGGACTTCGCCCAGGCCGCCGGCTTCCGGATCAACTACCTCACCGCCCTGCACGGCCTGCGCGACCGCGCGGCGATCCGGCCGGGCGAGCGCCTGCTGGTGCTGGGCGCGGCCGGCGGCGTCGGCATGGCCGCCGTCCAGGTCGGCAAGCTGCTGGGCGCGCAGGTGATCGCCGCCGCCTCCACCGAGGACAAGCGCGCCTTCGCCCTAGCCAACGGGGCGGATGCGGCCATCGACACCGCCGCGGAGGGCTGGCGCGACCGACTGAAGGCGCTGTGCGGCGGCAGGGGACCGGACGTGGTGTTCGACCCGGTCTGCGGCCCGCTGTTCGAGCTGGCGTTCCGCTCCCTCGCCTGGGGCGGCCGGCATCTGGTGGTCGGCTTCGCGGGCGGGCCGATCCCGTCCCTGCCGTCGAACCTGACCCTCATGAAGGGGGCGGCCCTGATGGGCGTGGACGTGCGCCAGTTCCTGCTGTTCGAGGGCCCGCGCGCCGCCGCCGAACTGGACGAGTTGCTGGGCTGGGTGGCGGAGGGCCGGCTCACGCCGCCGCTGGGCCGGAGCTTCGCGTTCGAGGACTTCGCCCCGGCGCTGGAGTTCGCCCTCACGGGCCAGGGCCTGGGCAAGACCGTCCTCACCGTCGCGTCGGAGCCACGGCCCGCCTGACGAGGCCGCATATGAATCCCATAAGCAGGGACGCGGCGCGGGCGCGGTAGATCACCAGCATGCGACTGCTGGTGATCGAGGACGACGCGACGCTGAGCGAGGGCCTGCGCCGGGCGCTGCACCGCGCCGGCTACAGCGTCGACCTGGCCCGAGACGGCGATGAGGGCCTCGCGGCGGCCAGCGCCCAGACCTATGGGGCGATCCTGCTGGACCTGGGCCTGCCGCAAGTGAGCGGGATGAACGTGCTGCGCGCCCTGCGCGACCGCGGCGACACCACGCCGGTCATCATCCTGACGGCCAACGACAAGTCCGGCCAGAAGGTGGCCGGTCTGGACGGCGGCGCCGACGATTATGTGAGCAAGCCCTTCGACCTCGACGAGCTGCTGGCGCGGATCCGCGCCCAGATCCGCGGACGCGACGGACGGGCCAGCGACACCCTGGCCGTCGGCGACGTGCGGCTGGACCTGGCCGGGCGACGGGTGGAGCGGGCCGGCGAGGCGGCGGCGGTGACCGCCAAGGAGTTCCGCGTGCTGGCCGAGCTGATGCGCCGACCCGGCCGCTTCGTCAGCAAGGGCGAACTCGAGGACGCGCTCTATGACGGCGAGGAAGGCGTCGAGAGCAACACCATCGAGGTCGCGGTCTACGGCCTGCGCCGCAAGCTGGGGGCCGACCTCATCCTGACGGCGCGGGGGCTGGGCTACATGGTCGGCGCGGCGCGATGATGCCGCCCCGTCGCGCGCCCTCGTTGCTGGCGCGGCTGTTCCTGCGGATCGGCGCGCTGTTCATGGCCGTGGTGGCGCTGATCGCGGGCGCGACATTCCTGGTGGCTCGCCACAGCGTCAACGAGATGTACGACGACCAGCTCGTGGTCGGCGCCCGGGTGCTGCGCTTCCTGATGTCCGACGAGTTGAAGGCCGCCGAGCACGCGCCGCCGGCCGCCGACGCGCACGAGCATCGCGCCATGCCGCCCGGCGAGCGCGCACTGCTGAGTTCGGAGGACCGCAGGGCGTTCGGCAGCTATGCCGAGTGGCGCATGTTCCGGGTCTGGGTCGGCGGGCGACTGGCCATGCAGTCCGGGATCGGACCGCCCGAGAGCGCGCCGCCCACCGCCGCCGGCTTCCGCGATCTCAACCACGCGGGCGTCGACTGGCGGATCTATGTGCTGACCGCGCCCGAGCACGCGCTGACCGTGGAGGTGGGGGAGCGGTCGGGCATCCGGCGCGACCTGCTGGCGGCGGTGATGTTGTCGCTGGCGGGACCGCTGCTGCTGCTGGCGGCCCTGGCGGCCTGGCTGATCTGGGCGGCCCTGCGCGATGGCCTGCACGTGCTGCGCGCCCTGCTGGACGAGATCGGGCGGCGGTCGCCACGCGACCTGTCGCCGGTGGGCTTCCGCGCATGGCCGCGCGACCTCTATCCGCTGATCCGTGCGATCAACGGCCTGCTGGACCGTGTGGCCGGGTCGCTGCAGCACGAGCGCCGCTTCCTCGACGATGCGGCGCACCAGCTGCGAACGCCGCTGGCCGGGGTGAAGCTGCAGGCGCAGATGATCGCCCAGGAGCCGGACGCCGCCGAGCGCCGGGTGCTGATCGCCGGGCTGCTGGCCAGCGTGGACCGCGCCTCGACCCTGACCGACGACCTGCTGACCCTGGCGCGTCTGGACGCCGGCGACGTGGCGGCGAGCACCGAGGTCGGCGATCTGCAGGCCGAGACCGCGGCGGCCATCGCCGACCTGGCCCCGCTGGCCGCCAGCCGGGACGTCGCGCTGTCGTTCGAAGGACCTGGCGCGCTGGCCGGCGGCGACCCGGTGCTGCTGCGACTGGTGGCGGCGAACTTGATCGAGAACGCGATCCATCACGCGCCGGCGCGAAGCGAGGTGGAGGTGCGGCTGTCGCGGACCCCCGACGGGCGCCGGCTGGTGGTGACCGACAACGGCCCCGGCATCCCCGACGCCGGCGAGCGGGCCAGGGTGATGCAGCGTTTCCAGCGGGGGCGGGACGGCGGCGGCGCGGGCTCGGGCCTGGGCCTCTCGATCGTCGTCGCCGCCCTGGACTTCCTGGGCGGACGCCTGCGGCTGGAGCCGCGCGCCGACGGACTGGGCGGGCTGCAGGTGACTGCAGACCTGCCGGACGAGGCGCGCGCGGCCTGAGGCCCCATCAGTTTCGGATCAGGTTCGCGCGGTAAGGCGGGTCCATGATGGACGAAGCCCTATTCGCCGCCATGGGCCCCGCGCACCTGGCGATCGTCGGCGCGAACGAGGCCGACTGGCTGGCCGAGCGCCAGTTGCTGGAAGCGCGCGGCTACGCCTGCCGCTGGCTGCCGATGGCGGCGGCGCATCGGCGGGACCCCGAGCGCGACGCCCTGGACGTACTGATCCTGGACGGCGACGCCGAAGGCGCGGGACGTGTGCTGGCGCTGGTGAAGGCGGCGGGAGGAACGCCGCCGGCGGTGCTCGTGGTGGCCGGGTCGGCCGAGGAAGCGGACGTCGAGGCCGCCCTGTCGCGCGGCGCGGACGACTACCTGATCCGCCCGGTATGCGGGCCGGTGCTGCTGGCGCGGGTGAAGGCGGCCATGCGCAGCCGTCGCGGACCGGCCCAGCCCACGCCACGCCACATCGGTCCCTATGTCATCGATCCCGCCCGGCGGACGGTGACGCTGAACGGCGAAACGGTGCCGCTGACGGCGCGGGAATTCGACCTGGCGCGGTTGCTGGTCGACAACATCGGCCGTCCGCTGTCGCGCGCCTACCTGCTGGAGGCGCTGTGGGGCTATCGCGCCGACCTGCCCACCCGCACGCTGGACACCCACGCCTCGCGGGTCCGCAGCAAGCTGGCGCTGGGCGGCGCGCACGGCGTCCGCCTCTCCGCGCTCTATGGCTACGGCTACCAGCTGGAGCTCTGCCCCGCCTGAGCCGGCGGCCGGTGCTCTGGGGCGTGTGCGACTCCGCCCCAGAGCAGTTTAAGGCCGTCCGAACTGGAGAGATATCGGACAAACAACCGATACCCCGCCAATTCGAAAAGAAAAAGTTAAATACTGTTACGGATTTCATCTATATAATATTCATATCAATGCACGCCGCATAACCAATCCATAATTTCGATACGACACAATTGTTCACATTGAAGAGTCGGAATCTATATTGAAGCCTTCCAGTTTAAATATAGCCATGCGGATGGTCCGGGGGACCAACGCTTTCCTGCGCGTGACGTGCGCGGCGAGCCCTGCGCCCGCGGACTCATCACTGGCCGAAGCGAGCACCTTCGGCGCACACAACTGGAGAGCCGCGTGGCCACCTACAATTTCGACACCATCACCGCTTCGGAGGCGCTGAGCGTCACCACCAACGACAGCATCCTGGCGCCCGGCTCGGCCAGCGCCGCCACCGTCCGCTACCTGGCCGCGACGGCCACGCAGCCGGCCACGATCTCGGTCACCCTGGGCGCGCGCGAGGTCGTCTTCGGGCCGGGCCTGGCGGGCTCCACGAAGGTCTTCGTGTTCGCGGACGGCTCACAACTGCTGGCCGGCACGACCGGCAACGACAACGTCACCACCGGTGCGGGCAACGACGCCCTCTACGGCGGTGAGGGCGACGACACCCTGGCCGCCGGCAACGGCAACAACCTGCTGCAAGGCAACCAGGGCAACGACAGCCTGTCGGCCGGCACGGGCGACGACGTGATCTATGGCGGCGCCGGCAACGACGTCATCTCCACGGGCGCGGGCGCGAACTTCGCGCAGGGCAACCTCGGCAACGACACCATCACGGGCGGCGCCGGCGCCGACACCCTGCTGGGCGGCCAGGGCGATGACGTGATCACCGGCGGCGCCGGCGCGAACCTGCTGAACGGCAACCTCGGCAACGACACGATCACCGGCGGCGTCGACGCCGAGACGATCCTGGGCGAGGGCGGCAACGACTCGCTGGTCGGGGGCGGCGGCCGCGACACCCTCGACGGCGGCGCGGGCAACGACACCATCGTCGGCGGCGCCCAGGCGGTGACCGCGGTCGGCGGCGACGGCAACGACGTCATCGACCTGTCGGCCGGCGGCGGCTTCGCCAACGGCAACGCGGGCGACGACAGCATCACCGGCGGCGCGGCCGACGACCAGCTGTACGGCGGCAAGGGCGACGACACCCTGGTCGGCGGTGGCGGGGCCGACATGCTGAACGGCAACGAGGGCGACGACAGCGTCGCGGCCGGCGCCGGCAACGACATCCTCTACGGCGAGGCGGGCGACGACACCCTGTCGGCCGGCATGGGCAACGACACCGCCTACGGCGGCGACGGCAACGACGTGATCTTCAACGACTCCGGGGCCACCAGCGCCGATCACCTGGTCGCCGAAGGCGGCGCCGGCGACGACTCGATCACCGCCCACGGCGGCGACGCCAAGCTGGACGGCGGGATCGGCAACGACACCCTGGTCGGGGGCGGCGGCAACGACCTGCTGCTGGGCGGCGCCGGGACCGACTCGCTCGTCGGCGGCGCGGGGAACGACACCCTGCTCGGCGGTGACGGCAACGACACCCTGGTGGGCGGCGCCGGCGCGGACGTGCTGACCGGCGGCGCCGGCGAGGATGTCTTCGTGTTCGGCGTCGGCTCCTCGTCGTCGGCCGGCGGCCAGGCCGACCAGATCACCGACTGGACCTCGGTCGACAAGCTGTCGTTCGGCAGCGCCGGCACGGCCCTCAACTACTTCGAGCTGTCGGACTCGGCGGTGACCACCTACGCCCAGGCCAAGGCCGCGGCAGAGGCGGCCCTGGGCAGCAACAACGGCCTCGAATACGTCGCCGTCCAGCTCAACAGCGACGTGGTGGTCTTCGCCCACGCCAGCGGCGGCGCGTTCCAGGACGCGGTGCAACTGACGGGCACGACGCTGTTCAACATCAGCGCTTCGAACTTCATCTAGAAGCGCCGACGCCCCGAGGAGGGTGGAGGGCGGGCGGCTTCGGTCGCCCGCCCTTTTTCGTGATCTCAGCCGATGCGGTCGACCTGGGCCTCGAGCTCCCGCACGATCTGGGCGAAGCGGCCGGGGTCGACATCGGACCAGCCCATGGCGCGCAGCGCCACCGGCCGGGCGACGCTGAAGGCGGTCAGCCCCGAGATGAGGGTCAGCGCCTGGATGCGCGCCGCCTCGCCCGGCGCCGCCTCGCCCCGGGCTCGCGCCACCAGCAGCGCCGTCAGCTCGATCCCCGGCGCCCAGAGCGCTCCGTAAAGCATGTCGAACGCCGGCCCCTGGTCGGCCATCTCGCGCAGGGCGAAAGCGGTCCAGACGGCGGCCTCCCCGTCGGCCATCAGCTGCGCCGCCAGCGCGCCGATCACCGCCTTCAGGTGCGCGCGCGCCGCTTCGGGCGACATCGGGGCGCTCAGCGCCTCGGCCGCCGCGGTCACCGAAGGCGACATGCGCGCCTCGTAGCGGCTGGCGATCTCCTCCGCGCAGGCGAGATAGAGGCCCTGCTTGCCACCGAAGTAGTACTTCAGCGCGGGCAGGTTCACGCCTGCCGCCTGGGCGATGTCGCGGGTCGTCGCGGCCTTGAACCCCCGCTCGCCGAACGCGCGGAGCGCCGCGGCCAGGATGCGGCGCCGCGCCAGTTCGCCCCGGCCCGAGGCGGCGATCTCGGCGGCGACCTCCACATCGGGCGGCACGGCGGTCTGAACGGAGCGCGCGGTCATGGGAAACGTTCTGCTGGAAAGCCCCGGTTGCGACAAACCCTATCAGACGATACAGTCTATATCAGTTGATACACTTTAGCCGCCTCGGAGCCGCGTCATGAGCCAGATCACGTCCTACATGGGCTGGAAGGTCGACTTCGCGACGCCCGTGGGAGAGGCCGCCTACCTCGCGCCGGACTCGGTGCAGTGGCGGGTGTTCAAGAACCCCATCGCGCTGGGGGTCGGCGGCGTGGCGGCGGTGCTGCTCGAGTTCGCCGATCCGCGCATCCGCTCGGGCGTCTGGGATCATTCCACCTACAAGGCCGACCCGATCGGCCGGTCCCGCCGCACCGGCATGGCGGCGATGGTCGGGGTCTACGGGCCCAAGGCAGCCGCGCGCCGGGTGATCCAGGGGGTCACCAACATGCATGCCCGGGTCGGCGGCGAGACGCCCGGCGGCCGTCCCTATCAGGCGCTGGACCGCGAGCTGCTGGACTGGGTCAGCGCCACCGCGGCCTACGGCTTCCTCACCGCATACCACCGCTTCGTCCAGCCTCTGACTCCGGCCGAGCACGACGCCTTCTACCGCGAGGGCGAGGCCATCGCGCGGCTCTACGGCGTGGAGACGCCGATCCGCTCGTCCGCCGACTTCATGGCGATGATGGACGGTCTGCTGCCCGGCTTCGAGCCGCATCCGATCGTGCGCGAGTTCCTCGACATCATCGCCTCGGGCAAGGCCGCGCCGGGGACGCCGAAAATCCTGCACCAGGCCCTGGCCCGCGCCTCGGTCTCGCTGCTGCCGCCCAAGGTGCGCGAAGTGCTGGAGCTGGGCCGCGAGTTCGACCTGCGGATTTCCGACCGTGTCGCGCTGAAGCTGGCGGGCAACCTGGCCGAACGGATCCCCATCCCCAACTCCCCGCCCTGCGAGGCCTCGGTGCGGATGGGCCTGCCCAAGGACTTCCTCTACCGCAGCCGCGCCGCCCAACGCCGCCTGCTGGCGGGCCGCGCGTTCGACCAGCCCGCCGCGGCCTGAGGCCTGGCCTCTCGGCTGCCGCCGGGGCAGCCCATGCAAGCTCGCCGCCTCACCGAGGCAGGAGACAGGCATGGGCTGGATCAGGAGCGGCGCGCGCACCTTCACCGCCGAGGCGTTCAACGACCGCTGCCGCCGCGCGGCCACCGTGCTGGAGGGCTTTGACCTGACCAAGGGCGATGGCGTCGCGCTCTACCTGCGCAACGACGTCGCGTATTTCGAGGCCAGCTTCGGCGCGGGGATGCTGGGCGTCTATCCGGTGCCTGTGAACTGGCACTACACCCCGGACGAGGCGGGCTACCTGCTGCGGAACAGCGGGGTGAAGCTGTTGGTGATCCACGCCGACCTTCTGCCGCCTGTCGCATCGGCAATCCCTGAAGACTTGCCCGTGATCGTCGTGGCGACCCCGCCGGAGATCCAGGCCTCCTATTCGGTCGGCGACCCGGCCCCGCCGCCCGGCGCACCGCTCTGGGGCGACCTCGTGGATGCGGCCGCGCCGCTAGCGCGCGAGCCGGAAGCCGCGCCGAGCTCCATCATCTACACCTCGGGCACGACGGGGCGACCCAAGGGCGTCAGGCGTCCGACCGCGACACCGGAACAGGCCGCGGCGGCCAGCGCCATGCTCGGATGGTCCTACGGCTACACCGACTATCTGGAAGGTCGGCGCGATCCGGCCAAGGTCGTCACCGCGGTGATCGGCCCCGTCTATCATGCCGCGCCGAACGCCCATTCGGCGTTCTCGATACGCATGGGTGCGAATGTCATCGTCACGCCCCGCTTCGATCCCGAGGACCTGCTGCGGCTGATCGAGCGGGAGCGGATCACGCACCTCAACATGGTGCCGATCATGTTCGCCCGCCTGCTGCGCCTGCCCGAGGACGTGAAGCGCCGCTTCGACCTCTCGTCCCTGGTCTATGTCACCCACGCCGCCGCGCCCTGCCCGCCGCCGGTCAAGCGGGCGATGATCGAGTGGTGGGGCCCCGTGATCAACGAGTACTACGGCTCCACCGAGATGGGGAACGTCACCAACATCACTTCGGCGGAGTGGCTGAAGCACCCCGGATCGGTCGGCCGCGTCATGCCGGGCATCGACCTGCGCGTGATCGACGAAGCCGGCGCCGACGTTCCGCCGGGGACAGTGGGCGAAGTGATCGGGCGCAGCCGGATGGGCCTCGACTTCACCTATCAGAACGCCCCCGAGAAGCGCGCCTCGATGGAACGCCACGGCCTGATAACGCCCGGCGATGTCGGGTACTTCGACGCCGACGGCTTCCTCTATCTATGCGACCGCAAGAACGACATGATCATCTCGGGCGGCGCCAACATCTATCCGGCCGAGATCGAGGCGGAACTGCACAAGCTGCCCGGCGTCGCGGACTGCGCGGTCTTCGGCATCCCCGACGACGAGTATGGCGAGAGCGTACTGGCCGTGGTGCAGCCCCTGCCCGGCGCGGTGCTGGATGCGGAGGATCTGCGGCGCGACCTCCGCCGGGCCATCGCGGGCTACAAGGTGCCGCGCCGTATCGAGTTCGCCGACAGCCTGCCGCGCGAGGACTCCGGGAAGATCTTCAAGCGCAAGCTCCGCGAGCCGTTCTGGGCCGGGCGCGAACGGGCGATCTGACCCAAACTCAGCGCCGCAGGATCTTCTCCATCGCCTTGCCCTTGGCCAGTTCGTCGATCAGCTTGTCCAGGTAGCGGATCTCGCGCATCAGCGGCTCGGCGACCTCCTCGACGCGCACGCCGCAGACCACGCCCTTGATCTCGGCCCGCGCGGGATTGGGACGTGGGGCCTCGGCAAAGAACGTCTCGAAGTCCGATCCGGCCGCGATCTGCGCTTCGAGTTCCCCGGCGTTGAAACCGGTCAGCCAGAGGATGATCTGATCGACCTCGGCCCGGGTTCGTCCCTTCTTCTCGGCCTTGGCCACGTACAGCGGATAGACGCTGGCGAAGCTGGTTCCGTAGATCCGGTGGCGGTCGGCCAAGGTGCTGCTCCACGTTCTGGCGCGCGATGATCGCGCCGAACCCGGCCACCGCCAACTCACCGGCTATTGATCGCGCGGGCCGGGCCGCGCTACCCGCCGCCCATGATCAGCTTGCGCATGTCGAGGCCGCAGGACGGCGAGCGAGTGGTGGAGATCTGGCGCGAGGCGGTGGACGCCACGCACGACTTCCTGTCGCCGGAGGACCGCGCCGCCATCGAGGCGGAGGTCCGGGCGTTCCTGCCGCAGGCGGCGCTCTGGCTCGCCGTGGACGCCGGGGACAGGGCGCTGGGCTTCATGGGTCTGACCGACAGCCACATGGACGCACTGTTCATCGACCCGTCCCATCGCGGGGCGGGCGTGGGCCGCGCGCTCGTGGCGCACGCGATCGGATTGCACGGCGCCCTGACCACTGACGTGAACGAACAGAACGCCCAGGCGGTGGGCTTCTACGAGCGGCTGGGCTTCCGGGCGACGGGGCGCTCCCCGCGGGACGACCAGGGCCGTCCCTATCCGCTCATCCACCTGCGGCGGGCGGCGGACGCCGGCTGAGGGCGACGGCCGCCTCGGCGGGTCAGAACTCGGCCCAGTCGGCGACGGGCGAGGCGTTCACGGCCGTCTTCAGGCGACGCTGCAGACCCGCCGCATCGTCGCGAACGGCGGCCGGCGCGCGGGCCGGCCGACGCGCGGGCTGGGCCTCGCTCTCGTCTCCCGTGCGGAAGCCGCCGACGAGATCGGCGAGATCGGCGGCCTCGCGGCGCAGCTGCCCGGCGGCGGCCGTGGCCTCCTCCACCATGGCGGTGTTCTGCTGGGTCACCTGGTCCATCTGATTCACGGCGGTGTTGACCTCGCCGAGGCCGGTGGCCTGCTCCTGGGCCGACTGGGCGATCTCGGCGATGAGGTGGTCGATCTCGGCCACTTGGCCGACGATGCCTTCCAGCGCCTGGCCGGTCTCGCCCACCAGCCGCACGCCGCGCTCGACCTGGCGGGTGCTGGCGTTGATCAGAGCCTTGATCTCCTTGGCCGCATCTGCGGAGCGCTGGGCCAGGGCCCGGACCTCGGACGCCACCACGGCGAAGCCCTTGCCGGCCTCGCCGGCGCGGGCCGCCTCGACCCCGGCGTTCAACGCCAGCAGGTTGGTCTGGAACGCGATCTCGTCGATCACCCCGATGATCTGGGTGATCTCACGCGAGCTCTGCGAGATCTCGGCCATGGCCTGGACGCCATCGCGCATCACGTCGCCTGACCGCACGGCGGCCTCTCGCGCGCCAGTCGCGACCTCGGTCACCGACCGGGCGCCTTCGGCGCTACGCTTCACCGCCGCGGTGATCTCATCCAGCGCCGCGGCGGTCTGCTCCAGCGCCGCCGCCTGCTGTTCGGTGCGACGCGACAGGTCGTCTGACGCGCGGGAGATCTCATCGGCGCCCGAGCTGACCGCGCGGGTGGTCTGGGCGATGCTCGTCACCGCCACGCGCAGCGCGTTGGCCGTGGTGTTGTAGTCGCGGCGCAGCGGCTCGAACGCCGGGGCGAACTCGGCCGCGATCGTGTGGGTGAGATTGTTGGAGGCCAGTTGCGAGAGGCCGTGGCCGATCTCGTTCACCGCCTGGACGCGCGGCGTCACGTCGGTGGCGAACTTCACCACCTTGGTCACCCGGCCTCGCGCGTCGAAGATCGGATTGTACGACGCCTGGATCCAGACCTCGCGCCCGCCCTTGCCGATGCGTTTGAACTCCTCGGCCACGAACTCGCCGCGGTTCAGCCGGGCCCAGAACGCGTCGTAGTCGGCGCCGGCGGCCTCGTCCGGCTTCACGAACATTCGGTGATGCTTCCCGACGATCTCGGCCAGCGTGTAGCCCATGGCCGACAGGAAGTTCTCGTTGGCGCCGAGGATCGTGCCGTCGACGGTGAACTCGATCACCGCCTGGGCCCGCGAGAGGGCGGTGATCCGCGCCTCGAAGTCGAGGTTGCGCTGCTTCTCGGCGGTGACGTCCGAGGCGACCTTCACCACCTTCACGACGCGGCCGTGGCGATCGCGCACGGGGTTGTAGGAAGCCTGGATCCAGACCTCGCGGCCGCCCTTGCCCAGGCGGCGATACTCGCGCGTGTCGAACTCGCCGCGACCGAGCTTGGCCCAGAACTCGACATAGGCCGGGCTGGCGGCCTCTTCGGGATCAACGAACAGGCTGTGATGGCGGCCACGGATCTCGCCGAGCTCGTAGCCCATGGCCCGGCAGAAGTTCTCGTTGGCGGAGAGGATGGTTCCTGAGAGGTCGAACTCGATCATGGCGAGCGAGCGATCCAGGGCGTCCAGCGCCTGCGACGGGCCCGCGCCGCCGACTTTCAGAAGTCCCATCATCCTGTGCGTTCCACCGTCTGCCGCTCATGCGCGGGCTTGAGAACGCGTTCGGCCAACTACGCTTAAGCCGGCGCTAAATTTGCGCCGGCTGCGACAATCTGAACGACGTTATGGTAGCCTCCACTACCCATAATGGGGCGCAGGTCTTCAGCCGCGCACGACCTCCAGGTCAGGACGGCCCGCGAGCTCGAGCCGGATGGCGCCCCGCGCCGGACGTCCCAGTCGTACCGGGGCCTCGCGCTCGTCCAGCCGGCGGCGCAGCAGGATCAGGCGGGTCTCCAGGTTGTCCTTCAGTCCCGGCAGGCGCAGGGCCGCGTCCAGGCGGATCTCGCGGTTCGTGAAGTCGCGGCGACCCGTCTCGGCGTGAACCGAGAGGAAGTGGAACAACAACCGCCCCGGCACGCCCTTGATGAGATAGGCGTCGTCGATGAACAGGCTGTCGTCGTGCAGGTGATAGCGCACGCGGAAGGGCGCCGCGTCGGCCTCGCCCGCGGGCGGCGGCGGGGCGGCCTGCGGTTCATGCGACTGCAGCTCGGCCAGGCGCAGGCTGGCGGCGAGCTGGGCGCCCACGAGGCTGAGGGCGTCCTCGTCCTCGGGGGTGAAGGCGAACCGCTCCTCGGACTCAGCGAACAGCACGCCGAACAGCTCGCCGCGCGCGACCATGGGGGCGGCGAGCTGACTCTGCGCGTCGGGCAGGCCCGGCAGCGGAATGACCCGCTCGGCCTCGGCTTCCGCCTCCTGCCGGACGGCCGCGGCGTAGCGGCGCCCCCGGCTCATGTCGTTGAAACGGATCGCCAGCCGGTGGCTGCCGGCGATCCCGATCGCCCCCTCGCCCAGCGCGACCTCGGCGCCCGCCCCTTCGCGGGGGTAACCCCGACTGCCCAGGGCGCTCAGCCGGTCCGTGGCGGGGTCGTAGACGAGGGCCATGACGGCGGCGAAGCGCATGTCGCGGACCAGCCCGTCGAGCGCGGTGTCCAGCATCTCGTCGGCGCTGGCCCCGGTGGCGATCCGCGCCGTCAGTCGGGCGGCCTGGGGCAGGCGAACGCCCGGCGTCGCGCCCGAGGGCATGGCGACAGGCGGTGTCGGCGCGACCACGTCCCGGCGGCCGGTGACGCGATAGACCTCGGCGCTCCTTAGCAGCATCGCCTCGGCCAGACCGTGCTGGGTGCTGATCGCCGCGAGCTGGGCGCTCATCCGCTCGTAGACGTCGCCCTGCGCCAGCGAGCCCACGTAGACGAGGTCCAGCATGTGCTGCTCGCCCGACCGCCCGTTGACCAGCATAACCGTGGCGCGTCCGGTGGCCTGGACGTTGGCGGCGGTCTTGGAAAAGAACTGGTTGGACAGCGCCACGTGGTCGTCGTCCAGCCGGTAGACCTGCGAGAGGTACGAGACGTTCGGCGTTCCGTCGGCGTCGAGGGTGGCGACCGCCGAGGGGATCACGCCCTCGAAGCAGGCCTCCAGGTCGGAGAGGCGCGCGCTCACGCCATGGCTCCCGGCTCGCCCAGCGGCTGGCCGGCGCGTTCGCCCGGTGTCTGCTCGAAGATCGCCTCGGCCCGCACGCGCAGCACCGCGACAGGCTCCAGCCCCACCCATTGGTCCAGTTGCGCCTGCGGCACCCCCTGGGCGCCCAGACCCGCGATGACAGAGTCGCGATAGGCCGCCGCCCGCGCGTCGTCCTGGGCGTCGCCGTCGGTGAGCGCCAGCAGCGGCCCCTTGATCTGCACGGCGCGATAGTCGGAAGGCCGCACGAAGGTCAGGGCCACGACGTCGCCGCTCGCGAGGCCGGCCAGCACGTCGGCCCACTGGCGCGCGCCCACGTTGAAGCGCAGCTCGCGAGGACCTTCGACGGCGCACCCCAGGCCACGCCCCAGCACGGGCCCGCCGTCCGCCCCGCGCGCGGCCACCAGCATCATCACCGGTCCTTCCAGGAACCGCGCAAGTTCGGGGTCGATCACGTCACGCACTCCACCCTGTTAGCGGCCTTTTAGGAACGGCGGTCGCGCTTAGGAAGGTTTTAGGATGAGCCGCCCGGCCGGGGCGCCTAGTCAGCGGGCCCTCGATGCACAGCAGGGGGCCACAGATGCCGACGCCCGATTTCATCTCCACCGCCGCGAACAGCCGCTGGGACATTTACGGCCCGATCCACAAGGGCCTTCGCCTGGCGCACGCCGAGCTGCTGCGCCGTCTGGGCCGCGCCGACTTCGAGGCCGGCGTCCAGGCCACGTTGCTGGCCGACCTGCGCGCCCATCTCGAGCTCGCCGCCAAGCACCTGGCCCACGAGGAGAGCGTGATCCACCCGGCGCTGGAGGCGCGCGCGCCCGGCGCCGCGACGCGGCTGGACTCGGATCATGCCCATCATCAGGCCCGGTTCGCGATGCTGGAGAGCGCCATCCGCGCCGTGGAGCACGCGGGCGCCGCCGACCGTCCGGCCCTGGGCCGCGCGCTCTACCTCGCCTTCACCGCCTTCGTCGCCGAGGACCTCGAGCATATGGCGCGCGAGGAGACCGAGACCTGGCCCCTGCTCTGCGGCCTGTTCGACGACGAACAGATCGCGGCGCTGGAGATGACGATCATCTCCAGCCTCAGCGAGGCGGACAACATCGCCTTCATGCGGTTGATGCTGCCGGCGATGAATCCCGTGGAGCGGACCGCCCTGCTGAGCGCCATGAAGTCCGGCGCGCCGCCGGAGGCCTACGCCGCGGTCATCGACCTGGCCGCCCGCCCGGCCCTGCCGCCGGAGGACTTCGCCCACCTGCGCACCCTCGGCCTCGCCGCCTGACGCGCAGGACCGAAGGGACACGCGCCATGACCAGTCTGCGCCTCACCGTCGCCGCCCTGCTCGCCGTCGCCGGCGGGGCGGGACAGGCGTGGCTCGGCGCAGGCGCCTTGAACCCGCTCGCGCCTGCGGTGTTCAGCGCTGCACGATCAAGCGGCGCCGGACATTCGGCGGCCGCGCAGCCGTCGCCGTGGGAGCCAATGCGGGCCGAAGCCATCTACCAGCGGCGGGCGTTGAACCTGGTGAAGCGGGCCGCGGCCACCGACGACGAGGTTCGTCGACATCAGTTGCTGACGCGGGCGTCCGGCTGGCAGCGGCGGGCGCTGGCCTCGCGCAACCCGCCGGAGCCGGCGACCTGAACGGATCGCCGGGTCCTAAGCGGCCCGCGCGCTCACCAGCGCCGCATGCAGGTCGTCGATCATGATGGGCTTCGCCACCACGCCGTTCATCCCGACGGCCATGTAGGTCTCGACCTGATGCGGCATGGCATTGGCGGTCAGCGCCACGATGCGGGTCGGCGGCAGGCCGCGCTCGGCCTCCAGGCGGCGGATCTCGCGGGTGGCGTCGACGCCGTCGCGGACCGGCATCTGAATGTCCATCAACACCAGATCCCAGGCGCCGGCGCTCCAGGCCTCCACCGCCGCCTTGCCGTCGGCGACGATCACCGGATCGACGCCCAGGGCGTTCAGCACCGTGCGCACCACGCGCTGGTTCGTCTCGTTGTCCTCGGCCACCAGGACCTTCAGGCCCAGGATGCGGTCGGCGTGGACCGCCGCGTCCTCGTTGGCCACCTCGGCGCGCGCCAGAGGCAGGGTGACGGAGAAGACGCTGCCCCGGCCTGGCGCGCTCTCCACGGCGATCTGGCCGCCCATCAGCTCGACCAGTCGGCTGCAGATGGACAGGCCCACCCCTGCCCCGCCGAACGCCCGCGTCGCCGCGCCGTCGGCCTGGGTGAAGCTGTCGAACAGCCGGGGCAGCGCCTCCGCCGCGATGCCCACGCCGGTGTCGGCCACCGACAGGACCAGTTCGTCGCCCTGCGACTCTGCCCGCACGCGGACATGGCCGGACGGCGTGAACTTCAGCGCGTTGGAGATGAGATTGTAGAGCAACTGGCGCAGGCGGTTCGCGTCGCCCATCCAGCCGCCCGCTGCGGTGGCGGCGACATCCACCTCCAGAGAAACGCCCTTGTCCTCGGCCATCAGGACCGCGGTGTTGCAGGCCTTCTCGATCACGCCGGCGACATCGAACGGCTGGCGCTCCAGCCGCATCGATCCCTTTTCGAGGTCCGACAGGTCCAGCAGGTCGTTCAGCACCATCAGCAGGGCGTCGCCCGACTCCATGATCACCTGCACCCGCTCGCGCTGGCCGTGGGCCATCGGCTCACGCAGCAGGGCCTGGCTCATGCCCAGCACCCCGTTCAGCGGCGTGCGAAGCTCGTGCCCCATGTTGGCCAGGAACCGGGCCTTCATCTCGTTGGCGTCCTGGGCCGCATCCCGGGCGGCGGTGACCTCGCGCAGGGCGCCCTGCAGGTTTCCGTCGTAGTCCTGGAGCGCGGTGAGCAGGCGGTTGAACCGGTGGGTCAGGCGGCCCACCTCGTCGCCGCGCTGGATGGGCACGCGGATGCTGAAGTCACGCGACTGGGCGGCGGCGTCCATGGCGTCGGCCAGGTTGCGCAGCGGCTCCAGCGCCTTGCGGGTGAGGCTGCGGGCCATGCCGGCGGCGCCGATCAGCGCCAGCACGGACAGGCCCATGGCGATAGCGATGTTCACCAGCCGTGCGGTCACCAGTTCGCGGCCGTCTACCAGCAGGGTGACGGTGCCTACGTGGCGACCGTCGACGATGTGCGGGGCATGAACCTCCAGGTCCATGCCGCGATAGTAGGCTTCGGGCCGGGAGACATGGCGGGCGTGCAGGTCGCCCAGCTTCATGTCGGCCGACGCCAGCCGTGTCTCGGCGCCATCGACGGTGGCATAGGCCACGGCGACCGCGTGCTCGCTCGACGACACCAGACCGCGGACGGTTTCGCCGGCCGAGAGTTCCCGATTGGTGAGCTGCGCATGGGCGGCGGCGGCCACGGCCTGCGCCAGCTTCATGGACTCGGCGGCGAGGTCGTCACGATCCGCCGACCAGTTGCGCCACTGATAGACCGCGAAGACGGCCATCAGCGCGGCCACCGTCGACAGCAACGCCACACCCACAATTCGTGCTTCGAGCCCGCGCTCGCCCGCAAGCGTAGCGTTGGCCCCGCGGATGACCCGCATCAATCGCCCCTTCCCGACTTGAGCGTGGTCGAACCGTGGTCGGCCGAAGCTTAACCGATCACGAATTCGCGCGACGGAGCTTGCAAACCGCGCGGATCTGCGGCGAGGGGTCGCACATGATCGACCCGACACCGGCCGGCCGCAGGGCCTTCATCCTCGAGAACACCCGCCTGCAGCAGCCGCCGCATACCCCGGAACTGACCCTGCGCCTCGCCGACGAGATCACCCCGATCTGGCGGATGACCGAGGAAGCCCTGCAGGAGATCGGCCTGCCTCCCCCCTTCTGGGCCTTCGCCTGGGCCGGCGGCCAGGCGCTGTCGCGCTACATCCTCGACAACCCCGGGATCGTCGCCGGCAAGGGCGTGGTCGACTTCGCCTCGGGCTCGGGAATCGTGGCGATCGCCGCGGCGAAGGCCGGTGCGACGCGTGTGCTGGCCGCAGACATCGACGTCTTCTGCGGCGAGGCGCTGGCGATCAACGCGGCGGCCAATGCGGTGACCTGCGATTTCACTGGCGACGACCTGCTGCACGGCCCGCCGCCGGCCTGGGCCGACGTCTTCCTCGCCGGAGACATCTGCTACGAGAAGCCGCTCGCGGACCGGGTGATGGCCTGGCTGGGAGCCGCGCGGGCGGCAGGCAAGACCGTGCTGATCGGCGACCCCGGTCGCAGCTACTTCCCCCGAGAAGGGCTGGTGAAGCTGGCCGAGTACCAGGTGCCGACCACCCGTGAGCTCGAGGACATGGAGGTCAAGAAGACCTCGGTCTGGACCCTGCCCTGAGCCCCCTGGACTCTCGGGCGCCGGCCATGTCATATGCGAACAAATTGTGAACATAAAGACGAGCGACACATGCGCGAAGACGGCAAGATCGACTATGTGGAGCTGCCGGGCGGCGGCGACCTGGCCGGCGTGAAGGGCTTCTACGCCCAGGCGTTCGGCTGGCGCTTCACCGACTACGGCCCGACCTACGCCGCCTTCGAGGAGGGTGTCGACGGCGGCTTCCAGGCCGATGGCGACGAGACGCCGGCCAAGCCGCTGGTGATCCTCTACGCCCACGACCTGGAGGCCATGGAAGCCAGGGTGCGGGCCGCCGGCGGCGCGATCACGAGGCCCATCTTCAGCTTCCCGGGCGGCTGCCGCTTCCACTTCACCGACCCTGCCGGCAACGAACTGGCGGTCTGGAGCGAGGTCGGCGCGGGTTGAGCGCCCGATAGCCGGCAAGGATCAACCGGGCCGGCCGGGCGCGTCCGCGCGGCAGTCCGAAGGCGACTTGCCGTAGCGCCTGCGGAAGGCGCGGTTGAAGGTGGTGACGTCGCCGAACCCCGCCTGCAGCGCGATATCGAGCACGCGCTGGTGGCGCTGAGCGGGATCGGAGAGCAAACGCATGGCCCGCGCCAGCCGGCGCTCGGCCACGAACTGCGCGAAGCTGAGGGGCTGGGTCTCGAACAACTTGTGCAGATAGCGGGTGGAAACACCCAGGGCCCCCGCGATCGTCGCCGCGGAGAGCGTCGGTGAGTCCAGCTGACGCAGGATCATGGTCCGGGCGGCGGCGAGGCGCGCGGCCTTGAGGCCGCCCATCGCGGCCTGTTCACGGCCCTCCGCAGAGGCCCCGATGACCAGCGCCGCCATCTCCAGGAGGTGCCGCGCGGTGAGCTCGCGCTCCTGCGGACCCGTCAGCGCGTCGGACCGTAGGCTGTTCGCGAATGCCTTCAGCAGTCGCATGCCCGGCTGTTCGATCGAGATGGCGCGCGTGACCAGGCCATCGAGATCCGGCGCCAGCGCCCCCAGGGACGCACGGGACATCTGCACGGTCATGAAGCTGTTGGTTCTGCCCACCGAATAGAGCGTGACGGGCCGATCGAGAGCGGTCAGGACGCCGTCCCCCTGCCCTATGACCGCGTCGTGGTTGCCGTCCCGCACCACCGAACCGCCCGGCTGGAAGGACAGCATGATGTCGGAATTCCCGTCGGCCCGCATGGCCGAGCTGCGGCTGGCCTCCATCCGACTGGCCGTGCCCCCGCCGAACATGACGCCGGGCAGCAGCGTGGCGCGCACGTCGAGATGGAACGGGACATCCTCGTCCGGAATGATCTCGAGACGCTGACCGATCTTCCCATAGTGTTCGCGGATGACCTCGTCCCGATCGCCGTCGGGAAAGTCGTCCGTGCTGAGCGTCAGGACCTCCAGCGCCATTCCCCCTAGCCAAGCTCCCTCGGCCCAGCCCCCCGGCCCAGCCCCCGGCCATGCGTCACGTCCAGGCGGCTGGTGCGCAAATCGCCGAGGATCAGTTCCTCAACCGCCGAGATCACCGCTACCCGGATAGATATTGAAGCACGGCCGGAAGGACGGGCGAAGCCATCAGCGCCCGCGCTTCCCGGGAAAGTCCGGATCGCTGCGCAGGGGTGCGTCGTACATGCTGAAGTTTGTGTTTTCGGTAGTCTGCGCGGCAGCGGCCGGGCTTTCCCTTACCCTCGCGGCGGCGGCGCCCGCCGAGGCCGGCGCCACGCTGTGGACCGGGAGGAACAGCGACGGCCAGGTGGTCCTCGACGAATGGCTGTTCGGCCCCGGCGACGCCGCCGCCGGCGCCTATATCCTGTCCCCCAGCTTCGGCCAGGCCACCGATACCGCCGACTTCCTCGGCTTCCAGTTCGCGCCCGACGGCAAGCTGTGGACCGCCCGCGACAACAACGGTCAGGTGGTCCTCGACGAATGGCTATTCGGCCCCGGCGACGACGCCGCCGGCGCCTATATCCTGTCCCCCAGCTTCGGCCAGACCACCGCCACCGCCGACTTCCTC
>JBFMGV010000078.1:0-5204 GCA_040752615.1 Pseudomonadota bacterium
GTGTTCGGCGGCCGTCTCGTAACTTGCGAGCCACTCGTCAGAGAGGTTGGCGTACGAGTGAGGCTCCGCAGGCTGCCCGTGAGCGAAATGCCTGACCCGAGCGGATGGGACCCGAGGGCAATTGCACACTTCCATCAGGCGCCCGACGTCTGCGGCGTGGCATGGGCTGATGGGAATGTCCGCTAAGGGTCGGAAGCTGTCTTCACCTCCCTACCGGGGGAGCAACCATGTTTCAGGTTGAGTGGAGTTTGAGCCAGGGTTGTCCGCGAGAGAGGACGAGGTTTGCGGCTTCGATAAGCTTTCGCATGACGGCGACCACCAGCTGCGCCGCGTCCGCACCAACGGTGAGATCAAGTGGAACGGCGACTTCGTCTTCATCAGCGAGGTGCTCAACGGCGAGCGCCTCGGCCTCATCGAGCGTGAGGACGGCTCACACCTCGTCCGCTTCTTCCACGTCCCCCTCGGCGTGCTCCAACCCAACGGACAGTTCCGGCGCTTCGCTCCGCGCCGCCATAGGCTCCGCTACGCGCCGGAACACCAACCTCACTGCCAACTGTAAACCTTCATCCCGGTCTGACCTGTAAACCTTCATCCCGGTTGCACAACTGCGTCGCCCCTCTCCCTACCCTCTCCCCTCTCTTCGCTCCGCTCGGGGGGAGAGGAGGTCATCAACGTCCGCAACGGGTCGGAGGCTGTCTTCATCTCCCCCGCGCAGCGGCGGGAGGTGAAACGTCCGCGTCGGCGCCCTGCCCGCCGCCGGGCGGCCGGAGGCGGGGTCAGGCGGTGCGGGTCAGGACCGCGGCGAAGAAGCCGTCGGTGTCGTGGCGCGCGGGGGTGAGGGACAGGTGGTCGGGGTGGGCCGAGGTGGTGATGTCGGGCGCGCACTCGCGGAGGGGCGTGACCTGGAAATCCGGGTGCGTGGCGAGGAAGGCCTCGACCTGGGCCTCGTTCTCGGCGGGCAGCAGCGAACAGGTGGCGTAGACGAGGCGACCACCCGGCTTCACCAGGCGCGCGGCGCTGTCGAGGATGTTGGCCTGGAGGGCCTGGAGGGCTTCGAGACCGCCCTCCTCCTGCTCGCGCCAGCGGCCGTCGGGGTTGCGCCGCCAGGCGCCGGTTCCGCTGCACGGGGCGTCGACGAGCACACGGTCGAAGCCGCCCTTGTGGCGCTTGACCCACTTGTCGCGCTCGCCCGCCAGCAGGCGGGTCTGGATGTTGTGCAGGCCGGCGTGACGGAAGCGCTCGGCGGCGCGTTTCAGGCGCCCCTCGGCGACGTCGCAGGCGATGACGACGCCCTTGTTCTGCATCTGGGTCGCGATCGCCAGGGTCTTGCCCCCGGCCCCGGCGCAGAAGTCGACCACGCGCTCGCCCGGCCGGGCGTCAACCAGCATGGCGATGAGCTGGGAGCCCTCGTCCTGGATCTCGGCCTCGCCGGTCTTGAGCATCGGCAGGCGGGACAGCGAGGGCCGCTCGGCGATGCGAACGCCGTGCGACGCCATGCGGCACGGCTCGGCGGCGAGGTCCAGGCGCCGGAGGGCGGCGAGGACGGCCTCGCGGGTGGTCTTCAGCGGATTGACGCGCAGGTCCAGCGGCGGCGTGACCAGCATGGCCGCCATCTCGCGCGCGAACGCCGCGCCAAACCGGGCGCGCAGCGGCTCCAGCGCCCAGTCGGGGCACTCGGCCCGCACGTCCTCGGGCATGTCGGGATGGTCGAGCGAGCCGCCCTGCAGCTTGCCCAGCAGGATGCGTTCGTCCTCGGTGAGCGGCGCGGGCGCGAAACGCGCGCCGGTGAACAGGCGCTGGATCTGCTCGCGGGACCTGGCGCGGCCCAGGGCCAGCCAGACCAGCATGCGGGTGCGCGGCGTCGCCGGCCGCTTGAGCCTGGCCAGCCACCAGTCGGTCCGGGCGTGGGCGCGCAGGACGGCATAGGTGAGGCCCGCAATCTCGCCCCGCGCGCGGTCGGGGATGTGCTTGCGCGCGCGGAACCAGGCCGAGACCACGGCGTCGGCCGGACGCGGGTCGCCCTCCAGATCGTGGATCAGTTCGAGCGCGGCCTGCAGGCGATCGGCGGGGGTCACGGCGTCAGTTGCCCTGGGCGTCGACGACGATGTTGACCACCCGACCGCGCGAATAGGGATCCCAGCCGGCGGCCACGGCCGAGGCGATGGCGTTGGTCACCAGGCGCAGGTCGATCTGTTCGGGCCTGAGCTGGCCGCCGCCGAACTGGGGCTGTTCGCCGGGCGGGAACTCCACCACGGCCTCGCGGACCCCCTCGGCGTGGCGCACGGCGATGGCCATGCCGCTGCGCTCGCTGGGCTTGTTGGACCAGCGCGGCTTTCGCTGGAGGCGCCACACGTACGCCTCGCCGTCGACCGAGATCGCGAATTCCGCTTGCTTAGGCTGCGCCATCGTCAGGCCCCTTGCAGGTCGCCCCTGCCCTCACCCCGCCGCGGTGAGGCGGGAGAGCGCGCTTTCCAGCTTGGCCTTGGCGGTCTCGGCCTCGGCCAGGCGTTCACGGTTCTCCTCGACCACCTCCTCGGGGGCCCGGGCGACGAAGTCGGCGTTGCCCAGCTTGCCCGAGATCTTGGCGATCTCGCCGGTCAACCCGCCGACCTCCTTGGTGAGGCGCGCGCGCTCGGCGGCGAGGTCGATGAACTCGGCCACCGGCAGGGCGAAGGTCGCGCCGGCCACCACGAAGGGGATCGAGCCCGCCGGGGCGGCGTCCACCGTCTCGACGCCGGAGACCCGCAGGAGCTGGGCGATCTGGGCGGCGTTGGCGGCCAGGGTGGCGCGTTGGGCGTCCGAGGCCTCGATCACCAGCAGCGGGGGCTTGGCCGACAGCGGCACGTTCAGGCCGGACCGGACCGAGCGGCCCTCGGAGATGGCGTCGATGACGAGGCCGATCTCGGCATCGGCGGCCGGATCGATCAGGCCGGCCGGCAGGTCGGGCCAGCGGGCGTTCATCAGGAAGCCGTCGTGGGCGCGCGGGGCGCCCAGGTCCTGGGTCTGGGCCCACAGCTCCTCGGTGATGAAGGGCATGACCGGGTGCAGCAGGGTGAGGATGACGTCCAGCACCCAGGCGGCCGTGGCCTGGGTCTCTGCCTTGGCGGCGGCGTCGTCACCCGTCAGCAGCGGCTTGGCCAGCTCGACGTACCAGTCGCAGAACTGGTTCCAGATGAAGCGGTAGAGCTGTTCGGTCCCCTCCCCGAAGCCGCAGTCGGCCAGGGCGGCGGTGACGGCCTGGGCCGTGCGGGTGGTCTCGCCGACGATCCAGCGGTTGAGGGTGAGCTTCACCGAGGACGGATCGAAGCCCTCGGCGCGGGCGCAGCCGTTCATCTGGCAGAAGCGCGTGGCGTTCCACAGCTTGGTGCCGAAGTTGCGGTAGCCCTCGATGCGCTGGCGGCTGAGCTTGATGTCGCGCGCCTGGCCCGACATGGCGGTCAGGGTGAAACGCAGCGCGTCGGCGCCGTAGTCGTCGACCAGCTCCAGCGGGTCCATGACGTTGCCCTTGGACTTCGACATCTTGGCGCCGCTGGCGTCGCGGACCAGGGCGTTGATGAACACCCGCTTGAACGGGACCTCGCCCGTGAAGTGGATGCCCTGCATCATCATCCGGGCGACCCAGAAGAAGATGATGTCGAAGCCGGTGATCAGGGTGTGGGTGGGGTAGAAGCGCGCGAGGTCGCTGCTCTTCTCGGGCCAGCCCATGGTCGAGAAGGGCCAGAGGCCCGAGGAGAACCAGGTGTCGAGGACGTCCTCGTCCTGCTTCAGCTCTGTGGGACGGCCGTAGTGTTCCTCGGCCTGTCGGGCGGCCTCTTCCACCGTCTCGGCGACGAACGGCTTGCCGTCCGGGCCGTACCAGGCCGGGATGCGGTGGCCCCACCAGAGCTGGCGCGAGACGCACCACGGCTGGATGTTCCGCATCCACTCGAAGTAGGTCTTCTCCCAGTTCCTGGGGACGAAGACGGTGTCGCCCTTCTCGACCGCCTCGATGGCCGGCTTGGCCAGGACGTCGGCGGCGACGTACCACTGATCGGTCAGATAGGGCTCGACCACGACGCCCGAGCGATCGCCGTGCGGAACGGTGTGCCTGGTCTTCTCGATCTCGCGCAGCAGGCCCAGGGCCTCGAACTGCTCGATGATCTTCTTGCGGGCGGCGAAGCGGTCCAGGCCGCGATACTCGGCCGGGGCGTTGTCGTTGATCCGCGCGAAGTCGTCGAAGACGTTGATCATCGGCAGGTTGTGGCGCTTGCCGACCATGAAGTCGTTGAAGTCGTGCGCCGGGGTGATCTTCACCGCGCCCGAGCCCTTCTCGGGATCGGGATACTCGTCGGCGATGATCGGGATCGGACGGTTCACGATCGGCAGGCGGACGGCCTTGCCGACCAGGTGCTTGTAGCGCTCGTCGGACGGATGAACGGCGACGGCGGTGTCGCCCAGCATGGTCTCGGGACGCGTCGTGGCGACGACGATCTCACCCGAGCCGTCCTCCAGCGGATAGGCGAAGTGCCAGTAGTGGCCGTCGACCTCCTTCTGCTCGACCTCGAGGTCGGAGATGGCGGTCTGGAAATGCGGGTCCCAGTTCACCAGCCGCTTGTCGCGGTAGATGAGCTTTTCCTTGTAGAGCTGGACGAACACCTTGCGGACGGCGGCGCTGAGGCCCTCGTCCAGGGTGAAACGCTCGCGGCTCCAGTCGCAGGAGGCGCCCAGGCGGCGCAGCTGGTTGACGATGGTCCCGCCGGACTCGGCCTTCCATTCCCAGACCTTGGCGACGAACTCGTCGCGGCCCATGTCGCGGCGGCTCTGGTTGCCCTCGGCGGCCAGCTTGCGCTCGACGACCATCTGGGTGGCGATGCCGGCGTGATCGGTGCCGGGCAGCCACAGGGCCGCCTTGCCGCGCATGCGCTCGAAGCGGATCAGCACGTCCTGCAGGGTGTTGTTCAGCGCGTGGCCGATGTGCAGCGAGCCCGTCACGTTCGGCGGCGGGATCACGATCGAGAACGGCTCTGCGGCCGGATCGTCGGTCGGCGCGAAGCCGCCGGAGGCCTCCCAGGCGGCGTAGAGACGCGGTTCGGCGGTCTTGGGATCGAAATTCTTGTCGAGCATGGCGGGTCTTCTGCGTGAGGGGCGTGAATACACACGCGCGCGCCTGGACGAAAGGCGCGTGAGTTCCTCCCCATCGGGGGAGGTGTCGCCGGAGGCGACGG
>JBFMGV010000079.1:0-59607 GCA_040752615.1 Pseudomonadota bacterium
CACTCCGCCTGGGGAGTACGGTCGCAAGATTAAAACTCAAAGGAATTGACGGGGGCCCGCACAAGCGGTGGAGCATGTGGTTTAATTCGAAGCAACGCGCAGAACCTTACCACCTTTTGACATGCCCTGATCGCTGGAGAGATCCAGTTTTCCCTTCGGGGACAGGGACACAGGTGCTGCATGGCTGTCGTCAGCTCGTGTCGTGAGATGTTGGGTTAAGTCCCGCAACGAGCGCAACCCTCGCCATTAGTTGCCAGCATTAAGTTGGGCACTCTAGTGGGACCGCCGGTGGTAAGCCGGAGGAAGGTGGGGATGACGTCAAGTCCTCATGGCCCTTACGGGGTGGGCTACACACGTGCTACAATGGCGACTACAGAGGGTTGCAACCCTGCGAAGGTGAGCTAATCCCTAAAAGTCGTCTCAGTTCGGATTGCACTCTGCAACTCGAGTGCATGAAGTCGGAATCGCTAGTAATCGCGGATCAGCATGCCGCGGTGAATACGTTCCCGGGCCTTGTACACACCGCCCGTCACACCATGGGAGTTGGTTTTACCCGAAGGCGATGCGCTAACCGCAAGGAGGCAGTCGACCACGGTAGGGTCAGCGACTGGGGTGAAGTCGTAACAAGGTAGCCGTAGGGGAACCTGCGGCTGGATCACCTCCTTTCTAAGGATGGACCTCCAGAGAGCTCACGTTCTCTATTGGTCTTCCAAAGACACCTAATCAGGTGCGAGACGTCGCCGTCTTCGTTTCTCTTTCCGCTGACACCGCTGCCGCTAGGCAGACGGTGCGATCGCGCATTCGACGCGGGCAGATCCGGGCCCAAGGCCCTGAGGATCGCCCTGTCGTCGAGCGGACCGCTTTAGGGCCTGTAGCTCAGTTGGTTAGAGCACACGCCTGATAAGCGTGAGGTCGGCAGTTCGAGTCTGCCTGGGCCCACCACACTTCGTGTGACACCCCGGGCGGGCCGACGGATCAAATCCGAAAGATCTGAGGCTCTCGCTGAGCCGGCCTTCTTGGAAGAGGGGGCCATAGCTCAGTTGGTAGAGCGGGTGCTTTGCAAGCATCAGGTCGTCGGTTCGATCCCGTCTGGCTCCACCATCCTGGTTCGTGGCGATCGCAAGCAAACGAGGTTTCCGCCTCTGGTTACAGCTCAGCTGGCCAGGTGGTGGCATCTGACATCGTGAATTGAAGGGTTCATCCGCTCCCCCCTGGAGTTGGAGGATGGATCCGAGAAGACATCATTGTCTGAATACAAAGCGCATGTGTGGGCGCTGTCCGGGTTTCGTACCTCGGCGGCATCTGTCCCCACGCATGAGTTTTGCTGAGAACGATCAAGCGCATAAGGGCTTCTGACGGATGCCTTGGCACTGAGAGGCGATGAAGGACGTGGCACGCTGCGATAAGAGCCGGGGAGGCGCGAGCACCCTTTGATCCGGCTATTTCCGAATGGGGAAACCCACCTTTACGGTCTGCGAATGTGAACCTTAGCTTCGGCTAGGGTTCTGGTTCGTAGGTCGTTCAAAGGTACAATGACCTGAATACATAGGGTTCATTGAGCAAACCCGGGGAACTGAAACATCTCAGTACCCGGAGGAAAGGACATCAACCGAGACTCCCGTAGTAGTGGCGAGCGAACCGGGACCAGGCCAGTGCTGTCGTGACATAAAGCCGAACGACTTGGAAAGGTCGGCCATAGCGGGTGATAGCCCCGTAGGCGTCAATTAGCGACAGACTCGAGTAGGGCGGGACACGTGAAATCCTGTCTGAACATGGGGGGACCATCCTCCAAGCCTAAGTACTCCTCAGTGACCGATAGTGAACAAGTACCGTGAGGGAAAGGTGAAAAGCACCCCGACAAGGGGAGTGAAATAGAACCTGAAATCGGAAGCCTACAAGCAGTCGGAGCCACCTCGCGTGGTGACGGCGTACCTTTTGTATAATGGGTCAGCGACTTCATGTGCCGTGCAAGCTTAAGCCGTTAGGTGTAGGCGCAGCGAAAGCGAGTCTGAATAGGGCGAATAAGTACGTCGCATGACGACCCGAAACCAGGTGATCTATCCATGAGCAGGTTGAAGGCTGGGTAACACCAGCTGGAGGACCGAACCCGTGCCCGTTGAAAAGGTCTGGGATGACTTGTGGATAGGGGTGAAAGGCCAATCAAACCTGGACATAGCTGGTTCTCCGCGAAAACTATTTAGGTAGTGCGTTCGATGAATTCCTTGGGGGGTAGAGCACTGGATGGATGCGGGGGTCGCGAGATCTACCAATTCTAACCAAACTCCGAATACCCAAGAGAACTATCGGGCAGACACACGGCGGGTGCTAACGTCCGTCGTGAAAAGGGAAACAACCCTAACCATCATCTAAGGCCCCCAAGTAACGGCTAAGTGGGAAACGATGTGGGATTGCTTTGACAACCAGGATGTTGGCTTAGAAGCAGCCATCATTTAAAGAAAGCGTAACAGCTCACTGGTCAAGCGATCCTGCGCGGAAAATGTAACGGGGCTCAAGCCGTTCGCCGAAGGTATGGGTGTGCGTAAGCACGCGGTAGCGGAGCGTTCCGTAAGCCTGTGAAGGTCGGTCGTGAGGCCGGCTGGAGGTATCGGAAGTGAGAATGCTGACATGAGTAGCGACAAAGAGTGTGAGAGACACTCTCGCCGAAAGTCCAAGGGTTCCTGCGTAAAGTTAATCTGCGCAGGGTTAGCCGGCCCCTAAGGCGAGGCCGAAAGGCGTAGTCGATGGGAACCAGGTGAATATTCCTGGGCCAGTTGGAAGTGACGAATGCCGTATATTGTCGGGGCTTATTGGATTGCTCCCGGCAGTGAAGGTGTTCCTGGAAATAACTCCAACAGAGACCGTACCCGAAACCGACACAGGTGGACTGGTAGAGCATACCAAGGCGCTTGAGAGAACTATGCTGAAGGAACTCGGCAAATTGCACGCGTAACTTCGGGATAAGCGTGACTCACTCTGCGCAAGCAGAACTGAGTGGCACAGGCCAGGGGGTAGCGACTGTTTATCAAAAACACAGGGCTCTGCTAAACCGTAAGGTGAAGTATAGGGTCTGACGCCTGCCCGGTGCCGGAAGGTTAAAAGGAGGGGTGCAAGCTCCGAATTGAAGCCCCGGTAAACGGCGGCCGTAACTATAACGGTCCTAAGGTAGCGAAATTCCTTGTCGGGTAAGTTCCGACCTGCACGAATGGCGTAACGACTTCCCCACTGTCTCCAGCATAGGCTCAGCGAAATTGAATTCCCCGTGAAGATGCGGGGTTCCCGCGGTCAGACGGAAAGACCCTATGAACCTTTACTGCAGCTTCGCCTTGGCGTTAGCAGCAACATGTGTAGGATAGGTGGGAGGCTATGAAACCGGGGCGCCAGTTCCGGCGGAGCCATCCTTGAAATACCACCCTTATTGTTGCTGACGTCTAACCGCGGCCCGTTATCCGGGTCCGGGACATGGCGTGGCGGGCAGTTTGACTGGGGCGGTCGCCTCCCAAAGTGTAACGGAGGCGCGCGATGGTGGGCTCAGACCGGTCGGAAATCGGTCGTCGAGTGCAATGGCATAAGCCCGCCTGACTGCGAGACTGACAAGTCGAGCAGAGACGAAAGTCGGCCATAGTGATCCGGTGGTCCTGCGTGGAAGGGCCATCGCTCAACGAATAAAAGGTACTCTAGGGATAACAGGCTGATTTTGCCCAAGAGTCCATATCGACGGCAAAGTTTGGCACCTCGATGTCGGCTCATCACATCCTGGGGCTGGAGCAGGTCCCAAGGGTTCGGCTGTTCGCCGATTAAAGTGGTACGTGAGCTGGGTTCAGAACGTCGTGAGACAGTTTGGTCCCTATCTGCCGTGGGTGTACGAAGCTTGAGAGGATCTGTCCCTAGTACGAGAGGACCGGGATGGACACACCTCTGGTGGACCTGTCGTGGCGCCAGCCGCGCAGCAGGGTAGCTAAGTGTGGAATAGATAACCGCTGAAAGCATCTAAGCGGGAAACTAACCTCAAAACAAGGCTTCGCCGAGAGCCGTGGTAGACCACCACGTTGATAGGCCAGGTGTGGAAGTGCGGCGACGCATGGAGCTTACTGGTACTAATCGCTCGATCGGCTTGATCGTTCTTATCAAAACTCATGAGCGCTTCGTATTCGCTCCGATGTCTTCTCAACTTGATCAGCTTCGTTGACCTGGTGGCTATGTCGAGAAGTCCCCACCCGATCCCATCCCGAACTCGGTCGTTAAGCTTCTCAGAGCCGATGGTACTTCGTCTTAAGGCGCGGGAGAGTAGGTCGCCGCCAGGTCTACAAAGCTGATCAGATCCATCACCCTTCAATTCATCCTGCTTCGCGCCAAGCGCGCCTCGCAGGACTTCGCTCCCATATCCACGGGACGAACCAAAAGTTTGCCGCGGGGTGGAGCAGCCCGGTAGCTCGTCAGGCTCATAACCTGAAGGTCACAGGTTCAAATCCTGTCCCCGCACCCAAGAATACCTCACAGTCGTGAGCCGCAGCGGCCCTCTCGGAAACCCCGAGCAGGGCCGCAAGCTTTCCGTGGATATTCAGGCTAAACTTTCCGAGCCCGTCCTGCGGCTCGAAGTCCACGTGATCGATCAGCGCCCGCAAAGCGGTGCGTACAGCCTCACCCTCATCCCCTTCCATCGCGTCGCAAAGCCGGGCGGCCAGACGCGCATAGGCCGCCGCCGCTCGCCGCGAAGGCTGACATTGCCGCGCACATCGACGTCAACCGATGGCACGTTCCGCAGCGTGTCCGTCAGGGCGCCTGTAGCAGCCTGGAGATCGTTCGACACGCTGTAGCTTGTTCGATCGACTTCGGCGCGGACCGACGGCGCAAGGCCGACGACAGTCACCTCATTTATTGTACTGCCCCGCGTGTCTTCAGCTTCCGTCGGCGGCCGCATCCGTTCCTCCGATGTCGCGGGAACTGGGCGCATCACGCTCTGGGCATCGACTGGCCGTGCTGTGACCACGCTCAACGCGATCCCAGCGACTGAGGCGATCATGTAGGAGCTGCGCATTGGCGGGCGAGGGGTCATCACAGCGATCAGTGCTACGGACGTAATATTAGATTGCTACAGCCGTAATAAGTTGCGTGTCTACTCTTTCTCGACAGGCCGCTGGAGCCAGGGCACGGGAACGGGGGTCATCGAGCGGTCGGGGGAGAGGATGACGAGTGTCAGGGAAATCCGAACTCCGGCGCTCGTCTGCGAGCGTCTGGTTCCCGCACAGATCCCAATGTCTCGTCTTGGCGCGAGCGTGGCTCCAGCTTGCGATCAGGTGGCTCTCAGTGCATCTGAGCTCCGCTCACCACGGACCCGCCGCCACGGCGGGTGGCTATCCCGGCCGCCGATCCGCCGGGAAACTTCGCCGACGAGACGTCAGACGTCCCGGCGACCTTGATGTCGAAATCCCATGTCCATCGCCCAGTCTGTGCGTCAGCAATGGCTCGCGAACCCCCGCCGCGACCTGCTCGCGGGGACCGTCGTCGCCCTGGCCCTAATCCCGGAGGCCATCGCCTTCTCGATCATCGCCGGCGTCGATCCCGCCGTCGGGCTCTACGCCAGCTTCGTCATCGCCGTGACCCTGGCCTTCACAGGCGGCCGGCCCGCCATGATCTCGGCCGCCACCGGCGCCATGGCGCTCTTGATGTCCGGGCTCGTGAAGGAGCACGGCCTCCAGTATCTGTTCGCCGCCTCGCTGTTGTGCGGCGTGATCCAGATCGTGGTCGGGATGCTGCGGCTGGGCCGTTATGTGAAGTTCGTGTCGCGGTCGGTGATGACCGGCTTCGTGAACTCGCTCGCGATCCTGATCTTCCTGGCCCAGATGCCTGAGTTGATCGGCAGAGGCTGGCAGACTGGGCCATGGTCGCGGCCGGCCTTGTCGTGATCTACGGCTTCCCGCGGATCACCCGCGCGGTTCCGGCGCCACTCGTGGCCATCGTCGTGCTCAGCGCCTTCGCGATCCTCACCGGCCTCGACGTCCGCACCGTCGGCGACATGGGCGAGATGCCCAGGACATTCCCGCCCTTCGGTCTGCCGCAGGTTCCGCTGACGTGGGAGACGCTGACGATCATCGCGCCGGTCTCCTTCACCCTGGCCTTCGTCGGCCTGCTGGAGAGCCTGCTCACCGCCAACCTGCTGGACGACATCACCGACACCCCGTCCGACAAGGACCGCGAGACCCGCGGCCAGGGTATCGCCAACGTGCTGTCGCCGCTGTTCGGGGGCATGGCCGGCTGCGCGATGATCGGCCAGTCGATCATCAATGTGACGTCGGGCGCTCGCGGCCGGCTGTCCACGCTCTGGGCCGGCGTCTTCCTGCTGTTCCTGATCCTGGTGTTGCAGGACTGGGTGGCGCAGATCCCGATGGCTGCCCTCGTGGCGGTGATGATCATGGTCTCTGTCGGCACCTTCGACTGGGGCGCGATCCGCCGGCTGCCGTCGACGCCGCCGCAGTCGTCGATCGTCATGGTCGCCACCACGGTCACCGTCGTGCTCACACATGACCTGTCAAAGGGCGTCGTTCTCGGCGTCGTGCTCAGCGCCATCTTCTTCATGCGCAAGGTCGGCAAGACGGTTCGTGTGCAGGAGGTGGAGGCCCCGGAAGACGAACTGCGATACCGCGTCACCGGTCAGCTCTTCTTCGCCTCGGCCGATGTGTTCGCGGCGGGCTTCGAGCACCATGGGCGTCCGCAACGCGTCGAGATTGATCTCTCCGGTGCTCATCTGTGGGACCTGACGGGCGTCGCCGCGGTAGACAAGGTGGTGTTCCGCTACCGCCGCCAGGGCGCCGAGGTGTTCGTCACCGGAATGACCGAAGCCGAGCGCGCGTTGGTCGAGAGGGTGGGGCGGCACGACAAGACACATTTGCCAGGGGCCTCCGGGGCGCACTGAGCGTCGGTTGAGAGGAACTCCGCCATATGCCTACAGCGCCGTCGCCGATCGATGACGCGCAGCTCTCACGGCCGGTGGCGTCCCGAGAAGCCGCTGGAGGAGGGCATTCCGATCTTCCGTGCGGCGCCGCGGCTCAAGGATCGGCGTAGCCCTCGATCGCGACCGTGACGCCTGACGCGCCGGGGTCTGTGGAGAAGATGAGCCCGCCGCGCGCCTCGCCGCGTCCCGGGACGTAGGCGAACCGGGCGTGCCGGGTCTGACTTGGTGCGTCGGGCGTGGCGAGGACGCCGGTGACTTCCACCTCCGCCGCCGTTGCGGCCGATCTGTTGTGGACCACTAGCGGGACCACGAAGCCGTCGGGCGTCCGCACGGGCGCCTCCGCGACGACACTCAGGGCGGGCGGCTCGTCGCCGGCCGTGACGCCTTCCCAGAGCGTGACGCCGATGGCGCCGAGCGTCAGGGCGAGGCCGCAGCCTGCGGCGATCCACTCGGCGAGCGGCGTGCGGCTCTTCAGGTCGGGCTTGGGCTTTCGGGCCATCTCAGATCACCAGGCGTGCGGCGGCCGCGCCTATGGCGGCGGGGAAGCCCAGGACGATGGTCGAGCGGACGGCCTCGCTGAGGCCGGCGTCGAGGCGTCCGAAGGTCCAGAGGATGTAGAGGCTGACCAGCAGCGCGATCCCATATCCGGCGAGGGTGTAATGCAGGAACGCGAGCAGGTGGCCCTCGTGCGCGCGCTGACCCGCGAAGCCGACCGAATAGACCAGGGTGTGCAGGATCAGCAGCGAGACGAGGATCAGGACGAGGCCGTGCCAGGGGCTCATCTTGAAGCCGATGAGGATCATCTCCTCGGTGGGGGCGACGTTGAAGGCGATGAAGAGGGCGCCGCTCGCCATCAGGAAGAGCTGGCCTAGGTAGCCCGCGCCGTCGGCGTCGTCGCCGCGCGGGGCCTTGGCCTGGAGTTGCTTGTTGGCGAGGACCGCGCCGATGCTCGCGGGCGCGGCCTGGACGGTGACCATACCGATCCACTCGCGCGGCGGCATGTCGGGCGTGAGGAGGCCCAGGACAACGAGCAGCCCGCCGGCGACCAGGAAACCCACCAGAAGCGCGGCCAGCGCGTCGAGGGCGTCGTCCGCGAAGGTCAGGGTCTGGCGGAAGCCGGCGAAGCGCGCGAGCCCCAGGACGATGGCGGCGATCACGGCCGTGAAGAGGCCGAGGCGCAGCCGATCCATGTGGGCGCCGAACGCCCACATCTCCATGGTCATCAGCAGTGGGAAGCTGAAGAGCAGCGCGCCCGCCGCGGCGCGGGCGAGCCCGCGCTCGTAGCTCTCCTCGGCCGTCGCGGCTTTGGGGGAAGACGATGCCATCGGGCCGCGAACGGCGAACGGCCGAGCTTGGTTCCCGGTGGCGGACCGGCATTCACCCAACAGGCGGAACCCAAATCGAGCTTGGCTGTTTGATCTGAACCTGCGGCCTTGATCGGTGTGGGTATGGGCGATCCGCGGCGAGCAGGGGTGCGGTTCGCGGGTCGCCCGTCAGGCCCGGTGTCAGCCGGTCGCGAAAGCTGGCGCGAACGCCTGCCAGAGGATCCCGACGCCCCCCACCATCGCCGACAGCGCCGCAACGTGGTCGGCGAGGCTTGCGCTGGAGGTGCGGCGGGCGCGTCGGCTGGCGACCAGGAAGAGGGCGCCCGCGCCCAGGCCGCAGATGACGCTGAGCGCCAGAGACGCCGCCTGCCACTCGGCGGTGTCCGCCGCGCGCGTCTGGGCGGCGAGGCTGACGAAGGCGTAGACGCCCAGGAAGTGCAGTGTCCAGATGAGCAGGCCGCCTAGGATATAGAGCCAGCCGCGCACGCTCAGACCCCCGGGAAGAGGCGGGACAGGGCGGCGGCGAACGCGCCCTGTGCGGCGGCGTAGCCGAGGAAGAGCCCGATCACCTGGAACGTCGTGGGCTGGCTGGCGCGGACATAGCCGAACATCAGGCGGAAGACGGCGTAGACGCCCATCAGGAGGCCCGTGGCGACGAAGACGCCCTGCCAGGAGAGCAGGGCGGCGATGGTGGCTCCCTGTGGCCCGCCATCGAACTTCAGACCGGCGCCCAGCCAGCCCGTGGCGTCGAGGACCCAACCGCCGGTGACCAGGCCCGCGCTGAGCGCCATGAACAACGTCGCCACCCAGGGACTGCGTGGGCCGTCATGCTCCAGGGCGCGAACCGAGATCCAGGCGGCGCCGGCGCCGGCCGCCAGCAGGGCGAGGATCCCCGCCAGGTCACCAGCCGGCGGCGCCCAGAGGTCGGGCCGCTGGCTCCAGAGGAAGATGTAGGAGAAGCCGGTCAGCAGCACGACCATGCCGGAGACGATCAGGGTGATGGCCATGGCCCACCAGCCGGGGCTGGTCATCCCCTTGGCGTAGGACGGCGCGAGGATGCCGGCGCCGATGTCAGCCAGGGGTTGGTCCATCGGCTTGTCCATCAGCCAGCACCACTGGACCATGGTGTAGATCGCGAGCAGGCCGAAGATCGCCGAGGCCACATAGGCCTGCACCGTCAGCAGCAGGAAGAAGGCGGCGGTGAAGACGGCGGCCCAGACGTGCCAGCCCGAGGGCTTGGGCATCCGCAGCAGCAGCTGTGGCTCGGCGTTCATCACGCTGGTGACGATGGTCTCGCGGCCCCCGACGGCCACGCCGGGCAGGAAGTAGCGGCCGGCCTCCACGTCGCGCGACAGCGCCTTCTGATCCCAGAGCGGGTAGAGGCTGGTGACCACGGGGATGGAGCGGACCGAGTAGAGGTCGTTCGGCAGCCACTCCAGGCCGGATCCGCCGTAGACGTTGCCGGCGTTGCTGGCGCCGAAGGGGCGGAAATTGCGCACCATGTCGACGATCCAGACCAGGGCGCCCAAGGCGAAGACGAAGGCGCCGATAGTCGAGACCAGGTTCGGCAGGTCCCAGCCGCGGTCCGGCAGGTAGGTGTAGACCCGCCGGGGCATGCCCATCAGTCCCGTCAGGTGCATGGGCAGGAAGGTCAGGTGCATGCCGGCGAACATCAGCCAGAACACCCAGCGCCCCAGCCGCTCGCTGAGCGCGCGGGTGCTGACCAGCGGGGTCCAGTAGTAGACCGCCGCGAACAGCGGGAAGACCATCCCGCCGATCAGCACATAGTGCAGGTGGGCGACGATGAAGTAGCTGTCGTGCGCCTGCCAGTCGAAGGGGACCATGGCGACCATCACGCCGCTGAGGCCGCCGGCGACGAAGATCACGAGGCCGCCGACCGCGAACAGGCCGGGCGTGTTGAAGCGCATCTTTCCGGCGGCCAGCGTGGCGATCCAGGCGAAGACCTGAACGCCCGCCGGCACGCTGACGGCCATGGAGGCGGCGGAGAAGACGTTCACCGACAGGGTCGGCAGGCCCACGGTGAACATGTGGTGGGCCCAGACCCCGAACGAGATGAAGCCGCTGGCGAGGAAGGCCATGACGATCAGCCGGTGGCCGACCAGTTCGGTGCGCGCGACGGCCGGGATGATGGTCGACATCGCGCCCGCCGCCGGCAGGAAGATGATGTAGACCTCGGGGTGGCCGAAGAACCAGAAGAGGTGCTGCCAGAGCAGGGGATCGCCCCCCTTCACCGGATCGAAGAACGGCCAGCCGAAGGCGCGCTCCAGCTCCAGCAGTAGGGTCGCCAGGATCACCGACGGGAAGGCGATGATGATCATCCCGGCGAAGACCAGCATTGCCCAGGCGAAAATCGGCATCCGGTCCAGGGTCATGCCCGGCGCGCGGGTCCTGAGGACGCCGACGATGATCTCTATGGCGCCGGCAATCGCGGAGATCTCGATGAAGCCGATGCCGAGGAGCCAGAAGTCGGCATTGATCCCGGGGGAGTGGGTCATCCCGGTGAGCGGCGGGTACATGAACCAGCCGCCGTTGGGAGCGAGGCCGACGAAGATCGAGCCGAAGAAGGCCAGCCCGCCGATCAGATAGGCCCAGAAGGCGAAGGCCGACAGGCGGGGGAAGGGCAGGTCCCGCGCGCCCAGCATCTGCGGCAGCAGGAGGACGCCCAGCGCCTCCACGGCCGGCACCGCGAACAGGAACATCATCGTCGTGCCGTGCACGGTGAAGAGCTGGTTGTAGAGCTCCTGGTCGACCAGTTCGCTCATGGGCGCCGCGAGCTGGGCGCGCATCACCAGGCTGAGCGCGCCCGCCAGCAGGAAGAAGAGCAGCGCCGCGCCCAGGTAGTAGACGCCGATGAAGTTGTTGTTGATCGCGGTGATCCACTGCCAGCCGCGCGGGCCGCACCAGGCGTCTTCCAGCGCCTCCAGTTCGCCGTCGGGCCGCGGGCCCTTGGTGGGGAAACGCCCATAGAGGCGCGTGTCGAAGCCGGTCTCGGAACTCACTTCAGCGATCCGAGCCAGGCGGCGAGGGCGCGGATGTCGGGGCCGCTGAGCACCGGATAGGCCGGCATGCGGTTGCCCGGCTTGATCGCCTGGCTGTCGGCGATCCAGGCGGCCAGCGTGCCCTGGTGGTTCGGCAGGATGCCGGCGCCCAGGGTGCGGCGCGACCCGACGTGGGTCAGGTCCGGCCCGGCCAGGCCGTTGGCGGGTGTGCCGCGCACCGTGTGGCAGGCGCCGCAGCCGGCGCTGAGGAAGAGTTCGGCCCCTCGGCCGGGCGTGGGCGTCGGAGGTGCAGCGGTCCGGGTGCGCCAAGCGTCCCACTCGGCCGGCGCATGGGCCACGACCACCAGCCCCATCAGCGCATGGGGACCGCCGCAGAACTCGGCGCATTGAGCGGCGTAGGTCCCGGGGCGGTCAGCGTTGATCCGCATCAGGTTGCGGCGGCCGGGGATCATGTCGACCTTGCCGGCCAGCCGCGGGATCCAGAGGCTGTGAATCACGTCGGCGGCTTCCAGCTCCAGGGTCACCGGGCGACCGACCGGGATGTGGATCTCGTTGGCGTCCTGGACGGCCTCCCGGCCGGCCGTATCGAGATAGGCCACCCGCCACCACCACATCTCGCCGGTGACGCGGATGCGCGTCTCGCCCGGCTGCGGCGGCGCGGAGAGGTCCCGGGTCAGCGACAGGCCGTGCAGCAGCAGGGCGGTCAGTACGACGACTGGGAAGGCGAGGCCGCCGATCCAGACCAGGCGCTCGTGGCCGAGCTTCGCGCGCCAGCGACGGGGACCGAAGAGCGCCACGCTCGTCACACCGAGCACCATCGCCAGGACAAGCCCGCCGCTGATCAGCAGCACCCAGGCGAGGGCGGTGACCGGCCCCGCGAACGGTCCGGCGGGGTCGAGCACGGGTGGCGGCCAGCCGCCGAAGATCTCGCCGAGGCCGCTCATTTGAGCGTGTAGAGGTAGGCGGCGACGTCACGCGCCTCGGCGGCGGTGATCGGCAGCGGCGGCATGCCGGTGGAGGGATCCAGCGACGGCGCGTCGCTGAGCCAGCGGACCAGGACATCGGGCTGGTTGCGGAACCGTCCAGCGATCAGAGGACGGCCGGCGAACCCGGTCAGGGAGCCGCCGACCCGACCCTGCGGCCAGGCGACGCCGGGAATTTCGTGGCACGCGGCGCAAGCCAGACGCTCCGCTGTTTGACGGCCGCGCTCGGCGTCGGCGCCGGCGAGCTGCCGCGGACCGCCGGACTTGTCGGCGCAGGCCGCCGCCGTCAGCAGGATCAGGGTCAAGACGCCCGCCTTAGCGCATGTTCCAGCGTGCATCGCCCCATCCGGTTCGCCCTCCGTCGGGTCGCTAACCCGTGGCCAGCTTGGCAGTTCCCGGAACCGCCGCCGTGACGCGGGGTTTGCTGGGGATGCGCCGCGCCCTCGTCCTCGTCCTCGGTCTCGCGCTCGCCGGTTGCCGTGGAGCGCCCAGCCAGACCGATGCGGCCCTGAGCGCCGACGGCCGGCTCGTGGCGCTGAGCGGCGGCGACGGCGGCGCGGCCAACGCCTGCATGGCGTGCCATGGCCTGAACGGCGAGGGCGACGGCGACGCCGCGCCCCGGCTGGCCGGCCTCGACGCCGGCTACCTGCTGAAGCAGCTCGAGGACTACGCGGCGGCCCTGCGCCAGGACGACACTATGAAGCCCATCGCCGCCCGGCTCAGCCCGGCCGCGCGGGTGCGTGTGGCGGAGTACTACGCCGGGCTTGCTCCGCCGGTGACAGCGGTCTCCGACCGACCCGCCCCGCTCGCCTACGCGGGCTGCGTGGATTGTCATGGACCGTCGGGGGAGGGCGTCGGGGGCGGTGGTCCGGCCATCGCCGGGCAGCCTGCCGCCTACGTCGCTGAGCAACTCGACCGCTGGCGGCGGGCGGAACGCCGCAACGATCCGCGAGGGGTCATGCGGATCGCCGTCCGGACGCTCTCTGACGCGGAGATCGCGGGACTAGCCGTCTGGCTAGCCGGGCAGTCCGCTTCTCCACGGCCCGCCAGCGTCGCCGCCAGCGGGTCGGCCGCCGACGAGGCTTCGGAAGCACCGGCAGCATCCCGTGCAGGACGTCGTCCCGATCCACGAACTGGTGCTTGAGCGCCCCGCCCACGTGAATGGGTACGAGCAGCAGCAGGGTGACGACCAGGCCCCAGTGCATCCACTCGGCCGCCGCTTCGATCGCCCAGAGGCGGCTGTTGCCAAGCTCGTGCAGCGGCAGCAGCGGCCAGGGGACGACATTCAGCAGGGTGAGTTGGGCGTCGCGCGCGGTGCTCGACACCATCAGCCAACCGCTGACCGGCAGGCCGAACAGGCAGGCGTAGAAGACGTAGTGCGTGATGTGGGCGGCCGTGCTCTCCCAGCCGGGCTTGTCGGCGTCGTTGATCGGCTCGGGCGCGAAGGCCCGCCAGGCGCCACGGCCCAGGATCAGCACCAGCATCAGGACGCCGATGAGGTAGTGCAGATCGTAGGCCACGACCTTCGCCCCGCCCACGGGCATGCGACCCATCCACCAGCCCCAACCGAGCTGGACCAGCACCAGCGCCGCCATGGTCCAATGGAAGACGATGGCGACCGGCGAGTAGCGACCCTCGTCGGCGTGGCCGGCCGCCCATTCCAGCAGGTTGAGGAGGAGACGGTCGATCATGCGGCGGCGGACGGCGCCTCCGTCCGGCCCAGGGCGCGCCAGGTCATCCAGAGCGCGACGCCGAGGTAGATGGACGCTGCCGGCGCCCACATGATCAGTCCGGCCAGTTGCTGATCGGCCAGCGGAGTGAGCCCCCAGGCGAAAGTCGTCGTGGCGTGCGGCGCATAGAACGGCCGGTCGGCCACGGTGAGGATCGCGCCCAACAGCCCCATCTGGACGGTCGAGACCAGCAGCGCCGCGACGGCCGGCAACATCCGCGCTGCCAGGACGGCCATCCAGAACGCGAAGGCCGCGCCGCCCAGGCTGATCTGCATCAGCCAATAGGCCGCATCGCTCGACAGCGCCCAAGCGTAGGCGCCCGGCGCGTGCCAGGCCCAGAAGACAACCGTGGCAAGCAGGGTGGAAGCGAGCAGGCCGCCCGGTCGGCCTCGCGGTAAAGCCCAGGCCGCCAGCGGCGCTACGGCGGCGACCAGCAGAACATGATGGACAGTGCGCGCGGCGAACAGCGCCGAGGATAGCGCGCAGAGCGGCGAGACGAAGATCACCGCCGCCAGCGCCAGCGCCGCCCAGCCCGCGATGCCGGACCGACGGCGCCAGAGCACGACCCCGGCGACCGCGAATGCGGCCAGCAGCACAGGGTCGAGGTTCCAGCGCAGAGCGAGGTCGACGGGCGTTGCGCCGACCCCGCAATAGGGCGTCCAGATGGCGGGCGCGTTCATCGCGGCGGCAGGGCGTAGGCGATCACCCAGTCCCCCTTGCGGGTCTCCATGAAGTGATGCCCGCCGGCCATGATCACCAGGTACTGGCGGCCGTTCTGTTCGTAGACGATCGGGTTGGCCTGACCGCCGGCCGGCAGGACGTCGGACCAGACGGTCTTGCCGGTGCGGATGTCGATGGCGCGGATCAGGTCGTCGGTGGCCGCAGCGATGAAGATCAGCCCGCCGGCGGTGACCACCGAGCCGCCGTTGTTGGGCGTGCCGATGTCGAGCGGCAGGTGCGAGGGAATGCCGAACGGCCCGTTGTTGCGCGCCGTACCGAACGGCCGGTCCCAGATGGTGCGGCCGGTGGCCAGGTCGATGGCGCGGATGCCGCCGTAGGGCGGGCGCTTGCAGAGCAGGCCCGTGCCCTTCATCCGCCAGCCCGCGTTGACGTCCACCGCATAGGGCGCGCCGGTCTGCGGATCGCCGGCGCCTTCCGCGCCGCCGGCGCTGGACTTCTCGCGCGGATCGCCGCGGGGGAACCAGCCGCGCTTGTCGGCCTCGGCGCGAGGGACCAGCCGGTTGTGGTTGGGCATGTCGTTGTAGTTGGCGATGATCAGGCCGCGACGGGGATCGACCGCGACCCCGCCCCAGTCCGAGCCGCCGTTGTAGCCGGGGTACTCGATCGAGTGGGTCTTGGTGGTCGGCGGGGTGTAGAAGCCCTGGTAGCTGGCCCGCTTGAAACCGATTCGGCAGATCATCTGGTCGATCGGCGACATGCCCCACATGTCGCGCTCGGTGAGGTCGGCCTTGCGCAGGGTGTGATAGCGCGAGATGCGCTGGGTCGGCGCGCGCTGGGCGGGCTCGACGCCGCCGCCGGGGACCTTGATCTCCTGCACGGGCGTCAGCGGCGCGCCGGTGCGGCGGTCCAGGATGTACATGTCGCCTTGCTTGCTGGGCAGCACCAGCGCCGGGACGCGCCCGGCGGCGGTCGGGAAGTCGATCAGCGAGGCCTGCGAGCCCAGGTCGTAGTCCCAGACGTCCTTCCGCACCGTCTGGAACGACCAGCGCGGCCGGCCGGTGGTCACGTCCAGCGCCACCAGCGAAGTGGAGTAGGCGTTCTCGGCGGCGCTGCGGCTGGACGAGAGATAGTCGACCGCCGAATTGCCCATCGGCAGATAGACGAGACCCAGCTGTTCGTCGCCGGTGGCGGTGGTCCACATGTTGGGCGTGCCGCGGGTGTAGCTGTCGCCGGGCGCCGGATAGGCGGTGATGTCGGGCCGGGTCATGTCCCAGGCCCAGCGGAGCTGGCCGGTCACCGCGTCGAAGCCCTTGATCACGCCCGACGGCGCCCGGCGGTATTGCCCGTCCAGCACCTGGTGTCCGGTGACGACCACCCCGCGGACGATGGTGGGCGCCGAGGTGATCGAAACCATGCCTGGGATCACCTCGCCCATGCCGGTCTTGATGTCGGCCTGGCCGCCCTGGCCGAAGTCGGCGCAGGCGCGGCCGGTCTGGGCGTCCACCGCGATCAGTCGGCCGTCCAGCGTGCCGTAGATGATGCGGGCGGCGCACTGCGTGGTCGGCGCCGCGCCGGGGACCTCGTAGTAGGACACGCCCCGGCAGGCAGCGGTGTACGGGATCGCCTTGTCCGAGACCTTGGGGTCGAAGCGCCAGATCTCCTTGCCCGTCTGGGCGTCGATCGCCAGCGCCTGGCTGCGGGCGGTGCAGAGGTAGAGGCGGTCGCCGATCTTCAGCGGGGTGGTCTCCGCGCCCCACTTCTCGTCCGGCAGGTCTCGGGTGCGATAGGTCCAGGCGCGCTCCAGCTTGCCGACGTTGTCGGGGGTGAGCTGCGTCAGCGGGGAGTAGCGGCGGGCGCTATAGGTCCCGCCATAGGCCGGCCAGTCGGCGCCGGTGTCGCGAAGGCTGACTTCCGTCATGCCCGTCAGCGGCGGTCCGAACGCGCCGGCGGCAGGCGCGCGGTTGGCCACGGCGATCACGCCGCCGATGATCAGCAGCAGGCCGGCGAAGCCGCCGACCGTCGCGAACGTAGCGCGGGCGCCGCGCCCGTGCAGGGCGGAAAGCGCCAGCGTCACGGGCAGGAGGAGGACGATAGGCGCGACGATCCTGGGGACCAGGCCCCAGCCGTCCAGGCCCACCTCGGTCACGGCCCAGACGAGAGTCGCCAGGACAGTCAGGACGTACAGCCATCCTCCGAGCGGATTCAGCCGAAACAGCAGCGCGCCGGAGGCCAGCAGCGCCAGGCCGGCGACGAGGTAGTAGGGAGAACCACCCAGGACCAGCAGCCAGCCGCCGCCGATCGCCAGGACGAGACCGATGAGGGCGAGCACAACGCCCAACCCGCGCACCAGCGCTGCGCCCACTCCGCTCAGCCGCATTCCCGCCTCCGCCGACAGCTTTGCCGTCGAACAGGTGAGGGCGCCGGAGGTTCCCCGGCCCGGCGATCACACTTCAGCGGGGTTGGGGAAGATCGCGCCTGAACCGCGGGTCATCTCGTGTGTTCAAGCGGGATGAGAAACCCCGCCCTTCTCCCCTAGGCGCTCATCGGCGCTGTCGCCAGCGCCCGCTCGATGACGCCGATAGCGGCGCTTGCGACCGCCCGGCTCGCCGGACGCCATACCGACGGAAAATTGTTCCTGCTCGACTACCCGCTCTTCAAGTTCGGCGCCCTGGCGATGGGGGCGGGAGAGCTGGTCGGGGACAAGATGAAGTCCGCGCCGGACCGAACGGTCTTCCTGGGGCTCCTGGCGCGGGTGATGAGCGCCGGTATTGCAGGCGCTGCGCTGGCGCCGCGCGGCCGTGAACGGGCCGGGGCGGCGGTCGCCGTCGCGACCGCCGTGCCGCTGGCCTACCTCACCCTGGCGGGCCGAAAGCGGGCCATGGCGTCGGTCGGACAGACCCGAAGTGGGTTCGTGGAGGATATGCTCGTCGTGGCGGCCGGCGCTGCGATCGTTGCCTTATCAGCTCGACGCTAGCTCAAGGGCGGCGCAACACCCGTGGGTGATCGCCCCATGCGCTAAGGCCGGCAAAGGCTTGCGCGCCTTGCCGACCCAAGGTCAGGGCGACGTGCGCCGCCTTTGGGGCGGCGCACGCGTTGTGCTCAGCGCTGAACCGGCGCGCCGCGACCGCCGTCGTCGGTGGGGCGGGTGTCGTTCGGATCGCGCGTGCGGCCATCACCGTCGGTGTCGACCCGCTGCCCATCTTGGCCGGTTTGATTGTCCTGGCGGTCGCCTTGCTGGTTCTGCTGGTTGGGCTGCTGCTGCTGGCCCTGGTTGTCCTGCTGCTGCGGACGGCGGCCTTGGTCGTTCTGGTTGGGGTTCTGGCCCATGTGCGTCTCCTTGTTCGCCTCGGATGAGGCCTGCCGCAAACCCTGCTCGACGAAGACCGTTCCTATGTCGGCTCGGCGACCCGGGTGGTGGCGAACGGTCGCGCTACGCCGCCTTGACCCTTCGCCCGCGACGTCCATCTGAGCGGGATGCTCCCTGATCCCACGTCACGTCTCGGCCAGATGATGGCGGCCCCGTTCCGGTTGGGCCGCGTGACCTGGATCGGCCTGCGTCCCGCGCGACGCGAACCCATGGTTCCGGTCGAGGCCGCAGACCTCGTCGAAGGTCGCGGCGCGGTCGGCGATCGGTACTCGCGCAAGGACGGCGGCCGTCAGATCACCCTGATCCAGGCCGAGGACCTCGCGGCGATCGCGAGCTATCTCGGCCGCGACGTCTCGCCCACGGACCTGCGGCGCAACATCGTCACCGCGGGGGTGAATCTGCTGGCGCTCAAGGGGCGGCGCTTCCGGCTGGGGGACACGATCCTGGAGCATTCCGGGGAATGTCATCCTTGCTCGCGGATGGAGGAGACCTTCGGGCCTGGCGGTTACAATGCGGTCCGCGGGCGCGGCGGCATCACGGCGAGGGTCGTCTCGTCCGGATGTGTTCGTGTCGGTGACCTGCTCCGCGATCTCTGACGCCGCTCAATCGAGGCGGTGATAGGTGACGTGCGCGACCGCGAAGGGCAGACCAAGGCGACCGGCCGTGCCGCGGGCGATCATCACGCGCCCGTCGATCCGCCAAAACCAGTCGTCGAAGTTGAGCTTGAGCGACTTGCCGTCGGGCTGCGGCGTGTCGCGCGCGTACCGCCAGCGAAAGCCGAAGCCGTCCACCTGACCCTCCGCCGTGCCGTCGACCCGAGGTTCGGAACCTTCGTAGTCGCCGGCGTCCGTCCGCCGGATCGTCCACGTCAATTGGTCGACATGGCCATCGTCGAAGCGCCACGTCTCCGAGAAGCTGATCGCGCCGTCGGCCATCAGATGCCCCTTCGCCTCGACGACATATCGCTTCTGCAGCGTGCCGAGCGGGGTCTCCATAACGCCCCACCCCTCGAAGGCGCCGACGAACATCTCCTCGGGTCGGAAGGCGGCCTCGGAGATCGCGGTGGTCATGGGGCATCCTCTTCTGGCGAGGTCTGAGAACCGTGGCCCGCACCTGCGGTTCCGCTGCCGGTCATAGGGGTGAAGCGGTCGGGCGCGAAGGCTGCGGCCAGCGGGTGGGGCGCGCCGGACAACGCCTGCTGGAGCAAGCCGGCGGCGAGCGAGGCGAAGGCGATGCCGTTGCCGCCGAAGCTGTGGGCGAGGAACGTCCGCCGGGAGCCGGGGCGCGGACCGATGGCTGGCAGCCCGTCACCGGAACTGCCGAAGGTGGCGGCCCAGGCGCGGTCGATGTCGAAGCTGGGAAGGGTGAGGCGGGCACGGGCCTTCTCCGCCAGGCGGCGCGCCTTCTGAGGGATCATCGCATCGCGCCGAACAGGATCGGCGAAGTCTTCGTCCTCCCCGCCCACCACCAACCTGCCGTCCGGGGTGGTGCGGAAGTAGAGGTAGGGATCGCCGGCTTCCCAGATCATGGCGTGCTCGCGCCAGGCCTCGGCCTGTCCGGGCGGGCTGGCGATGGCGAAGCTGGAGCCCAGCGTGAACCCTGGCCCCAGGTCGGCCCCGGCTTCGTAGCCGGTGGCGACGATCACCTGGGCCGCGCGCAACGAGCCGACCCCCGCGACCTCGAGGCTGACCCCGTCTTCGTCTTCGTGCAGCGCAGTGACATCGACGGGAAACAGCACGCGCGCGCCGGCGGCCTGGACCTGGCGCAGGAGCCCGCGCGTCAGCGCCACCGGATCGACCGACCAGGCGCCTTCCGAAAGGATCGCCGCCGGGGCGCTGAGGCCGAAGGTTCTGCTGACGTCGCCGCCGTCCATCCAGGCGCTGGGCAGGCCTGCGGCCTGCCGGGCGTCGGCCTCCCGGCGCAGCCCCTGGGCGTCGAGGACGTCGCCGGGCAGATAGAGGTCGGGCCGGGCGACCCAGCCGCAGTCGAGGCCGAGCGCGCGGACCCGGGCGTCGAGATGCGCCACCGCCTGGTAGACCGCGCGCCAGCGGGCCCCAGCGCCCTGCGTCCCGAACCGGGCGATGTGGTCCACGAGCGGAACGTCCGGCGCCCAGAGCACCAGGGCGGTCGATGCGGCGGTGCTGCCGGTGGCCGGGGGGCGTCTGTCGATCAGGACGACTGAGCGGCCTGAAGCGACGAGGCGGTCGGCGAGGATCGCGCCGGTCACCCCAGCGCCGATGATCGCCACGTCGACGGGCGTGGCTGGCGGGGCGTCGGCGAGGATCTGCGGCGTCGCGTCGTCGCGCCAGCAGTCGCGGCCGCCGCGCAGGTCGAGCCTCGGCGTGAGGCTCATCGGATCGCCCGGAACGGGCCGCCGCATGACGCGTCTTGTCGGGGTCCCGAGGAGAAACTTCGCATGTCGCTTGTCGCCCAACCGATCAACTGCACGCTCAAATCCAAGGGCGATAGCTCCACCGATGCGATGCTGGGCCTCCTGGCGGAGGCCTTCGGCAAGCAGAGCGTCGAGATCGCCGAGACGATCCGCATCGCCGCGCACAATGTCCTGCCTGGGGTCTCGTCCGACGAAGGCGCGGGCGACGACTGGCCTGGAATCCGCACGAAGATCCTGGCCGCCGACATCCTGATTCTGGGCACGCCGATCTGGATGGGCCAGCCGAGCAGCGTCTGTAAGCGCGTGCTGGAACGCATGGACGCCTTCCTGGACGAGATGGACGACCAGGGTCGGATGCCGTCGTACTCGAAGGTGGCGGTGGTGGCGGTGGTCGGCAACGAGGACGGCGCGCACCATGTATCTGCCGAGGTATTCCAGGCGCTCAACGACGTCGGCTGGACGATCCCGGCGATCGGCTGCTGCTACTGGGTCGGCGAGGCCATGGGCGACAAGGACTTCAAGGACCTGAAGGCGACGCCGCGGATGGTGAGCAAGACCGCCGGCATGGTGGCCGCCAACGCCGCGCATCTCGCCATGCTGTTGAAGGCCCAGCCGTTCGGCGGTTAGGGCCGCCGCAACCTTCGTTTCCATCGTTTGTGTCGGACCGGAACAGGCCGGCGCCCGCGCCGTTTGAGCAGCTCTCGAAGATGGAAATGGCGGAGGCCGAGATGGGACTGTTCAGCGCGATCTGGGACAAGATCCGGGGACATAAGACGCCGGCTGCTCAGGCCGCTCCGCCGGTCACGAGGCCCACGCCCGCCCCGCAGGCCACTCAGCCTCAAGCCTCGCCTGCATCGACGTCAGCCCCGACCAGCGCTCCCGTCGATGTCGAGGCGGTGCTTGAGGGGCTGGCGGCGACCAAGGGCGGCGGCGGCAACTGGCGCACCTCCATCGTCGATCTGCTGAAGCTTCTCGATCTGGACTCCAGCCTGGACGCCCGCAAGGAGCTGGCCACGGAGCTCGGCGTAAACGCCGGCGCGCCGGGCAGCGCGGAACAGAACATCGCCCTCTCGAAGGCCGTCTGGAAGAAGCTGGCCGAGAACGGCGGGCAGGTCCCCGCTTCGCTGCGGGACTGAGACTGCGTCTTGGAGGACAACATGTCGGAAGATCCCCAGCCCTTCGCCGCGAAAGGCGACCGCGTTGCCAAGGACGAACGGCGCATCCAGCAGCAGGTCGAGGGCCGGGAGGCGCGGTCGTTCGCGAAGGACGACGACCAAGCGCCTCCGCAGACCGGGGCACGGGCCTATCCCGTTCCGCCGATGCCCAGCCAGGCGCTGAAGAAGCCCGGCGTCGAGGCGGATCTCGATCTGCAGCCCATGTGGGACGCACCGTTCTACCGGGGCTCGGGCAAGCTGGAGGGCAAGGTCGCCCTGGTCACCGGCGCGGACTCCGGTATCGGCCGCTCGGTGGCGGTGCTGTTCGCGCGTGAGGGAGCCGATGTGGCGATCGCCTATCTCTCCGAGGACGAGGACGCCAAGACCACCCAGGCCGCCGTCGAGAAGGAGGGCCGCCGCGCCATTCTGATCCCGGGCGATATTGCCGATCCGGCCTACGCCAAGTCGGCGGTGGCGCGCACCGTGGAGGCGCTGGGCGCGCTGGACGTGCTGGTGAACAACGCCGCCTTCCAGGAACATACCGACGCGATCGAGGATCTGACCGACGAGCATTTTGATCGGACCTTGAAGACCAATCTCTACGGGCTCTTCAACATGTCCAAGGCGGCGATCCCTCACATGAAGCCGGGATCATCGATCATCAACACCGGCTCGGTCACCGGACTGGAGGGTAGCAAGTCGCTGCTCGACTATTCGCTAACCAAGGGCGGCATTCACGCTTTCACGCGATCCCTGGCGGGATCGGTGCTGAAGAAGGGGATCCGGGTCAATGCCGTGGCGCCGGGCCCCGTGTGGACGCCGCTGAACCCCGCGGACAAGCGCGGCGAAGAGCTGGAACAGTTCGGCGCGAAAACCCCAATGGGGCGGCCCGCCCAGCCAGAGGAGATCGCGCCGGCGTTCGTGTTCCTCGCGTCGCCACAAACCTCCAGCTACATCACCGGAGAGATCCTGCCGATTATCGGCGGCTACTGAAGCCTTTCCGTGTTCTATCGCGACGGCGGTCCCGCTCAGCGCATCCCGAAGAGCAGCGCGGCGCCGCCGACGAACAGGATCATGACCACCAGCGAGTCATAGCCTGCCCGCAGGAGGACGCTGTTGCGCCGCTCAAGCAGGCCGACTTGGAAGACGCCGATCAGGATCAGCCCCAGCAAGGCGAGCACGGCTTCGAACGCGCCCAGCGCATTGAACACCGGCCCGCCGGCGAAGACCGCGTCAGCCAGGAGGATCAGGGACAGGTTCACGAAGTTGGTCCCCAGTACCTGACCGAACGCCATCTCGTATCGACGCAAGCCAAGCGCGGCGCGGATCGAGCTGAGCTCGGGCATCGAGGTTGCGGTTCCGATGAGCAGGAAGCCCACCAGGCCATCGCCCAGTCCAGTCTGGTCGGCGAGCGTCTCGCCGATCTCGGACAGCGCATAGCCGGCCGCGAAGATCACGGCGGCGCACGCCGCGGCGGTGACGATCAATCGCCGCAACCCCGTCCTGGGCGTCTCGTCGGACGAAGCTGGTGAGCCCTCGTGGTCCTTCACCGTCCAGGGCGCGCGGCGGCCGTACCCCGCCGAGAGACCGAAGGCGAAGATGCTGAACACGCATATCGACACCGACCAAACCCCGACGCCGGCTATCGCCGTGTCGCCGACCAGAACGGCGGCTGCGACGAACGCGAGCACGAGCATGCAGAGCGCCGCCATCATCAGCGTCGCGGGCTTGGCGACCACCGAGGTCAGGGCGTCGCGGCCGACCACCGCATCCACCAGCGCCAGCAGGACGACGTTGATCGCCGCGCTGCCCAGCAGATTGTTCACGGCGAGCTGAGGCGCGCCGCCGCTCGACGCGGCGACGACGTTGGCGACCTCTGGCAGCGAGGTGATGCCGCCGAGCAGCAGCATACCGACGAAGGCTTCGCCGAGACCCGTCTTCTTGGCGATCGCGTCGAGTGCGTGAGTGAGGCGCGTGCCGGCGATCCAGACCGCGGCGGCGGCGGCCACGAAGGCCAGCCCGTTAAGCCAGACCGGTGCGTCCGGGGAGATGAGCGGGAGGGCTCCGATCAAGCCAGTTCCCGCGCCGGTTCACGAAGGCGCGTGAACCCGAGTGCGGGAACGGTCAAACGCTGGGCCAGCGAACCGTCGCGGATGTAGATGGAGATGCTGGCGTCTGTGCCGGCGCCTGCGAAGCCTTGCGCCAATCGGATTGCGGCGCTCTCCGCCGAGGCGCCGCTTCGGAAGACCAGCGCGCCAGCCACCGCGTCGCTACGCAGCATCCACCCGCCGTCGATCGGCAGGATCTCGATCGCTGTCATCGCCTGTCCCCCACGCCACTTTACTCACGACCAGGAATGAGCGCCTTCGCTGGCGCCTGTCGCCGAGCACGGCGTCAAAATCCGGCTCCGCCCGCAGAACCATGGGGCGAAGCCGCTGTTCCAGACTCTCACAAAAGTAAGTCAGCGGCGTGCGCCCGCCCTCAGCCTGGAGCGGGCCGCGCGGCCTCGATCAGGCAAGGGTTCTCACCTTCGGCTCCCTGTCCCACTGGCGGGTCGCCGCGGGCGTCAGGAACGCACCAGCGTCGCCGGACAATGCGACGACTCCGGCGTCAGCGACCACGTTCGCCTTGTCCAGGAGAGGTTGAGCCTCGGCCGTGAAACCCACGGCCTTCAGGTGGACGAAGGCGTCCGCCACGAAGTCGATGGCCGCGCTCTCGCGCAGCAACGCGGCGCAGCCGTCGGCCGAGACGACGAGGGCCACCGCGTCGAACAGCACCGAGGGCGCGCCCGCGAGCTGGGCGTCGGCGGCGAGGCGCTTGCCGCCCTTCAGCTTCACCCCGCCGATCTTGGGCGCGACGATCTTCACGCTGGCGCCGGCTTTCGTCGCGGCGGCGCGCACGGCCTCCACCAGCGTCCCGTCGGCGCCGTCGGTGACCAGGATGGCGATCGCCCGACCCTGGAGGCTGTCGGGATACTTGCCGACGATGCGGAGCGCGGGCGAGGCCTTCATGTCCTGGGCTGCGACCACGGTAGGGTTCGCGGGCGGCAGGTCCATCCCCAGCCCCTCCGCCACGCGTGCGGCGAGGTCGGTGTCGACGTTCTGCAGGTTGCCGAGGATGCGATTTCGGACGTGCTCCAGGGCGCATTTCGAAAGCTCGAAGACCAGGGCGCTGGCCATGTGCGCCTGCTCGATCTCGGTCTGCGACCGGTAGAACAGCCGCGCGTGGCTGTAGTGGTCGGCGAAGGTCTCGGCGCGCAGCCGGGCCTTGGGCCCGTCGAAGCCGACCGCCGCGCTGCGGAAGCCGCGCTTGGGATCCTCGCGCGGGCCGCCATCCTCGCCGGCCTCGGCCAGGCTGTTGGGCTCGTAGTTGGCGCGGCCCTTGTGGACCTGCATCTGCATGTGGCCGTCGCGCTGCATGTTCTGGAAGGGGCAGCCCTTGGCCTGGTTGATCGGCAGCTGGTGGAAGTTCACGCCGCCCAGCCGTGATAGCTGGGTGTCCTGGTACGAGAACAGCCGGCCCTGCAGCAGTGGGTCTTCGGAGACGTCGATCCCGGGCGGGATGTTGGTGGGGAGGAAGGCGGCCTGCTCGGTCTCGGCGAAGAAGTTGTCCGGGTTGCGGTCAAGCACCATGCGCCCGACGATCTGGATCGGCACCAGCTCCTCGGGGATCACCTTGGTGGCGTCCAGGATGTCGAAGGGCAGGGCGTCGGCCTCAGCCTGGCTCAGCAGCTGCACCCCGAACTCCCACTCGGGGAAGTCGCCCGCCGCGATGGCCTCGTAGAGGTCGCGGCGATGGTAGTCCGGGTCGGCGCCGGCGATCTTCACGGCCTCGTCCCAGCAGGTCGACTGGGTTCCCAGCTTCGGCCGCCAGTGGAATTTGACGAAGGTGGGCTCGTCCTTGTCGTTCAGCAGCCGGAAGGTGTTGACCCCGAAACCCTCCATCATCCGCAGGCTTCGCGGGATGGTCCGGTCCGACATGGCCCACATGATCATGTGGGTGCTTTCCGGCATCAGGCCGATGAAGTCCCAGAAGGTGTCGTGCGCGCTGGCGGCCTGCGGATAGCCGCGGTCGGCCTCCATCTTCACGGCGTGGACGAGGTCCGGGAACTTGATGGCGTCCTGGATGAAGAAGACCGGGATGTTGTTGCCGACGAGGTCCCAGTTGCCCTCCTTCGTGTAGAACTTGGTGGCGAACCCTCGCACGTCGCGCGGCGTGTCCACCGAGCCGGCCCCGCCGGCCACGGTGGAGAAGCGCACGAACACCTCGGTCTTCTCGCCGACCTCGGTCAGCACCTTGGCGCGCGTGTGTTTGGACAGCGACTTGGTGAGCTCGAAGTAGCCATGCGCCGCCGAGCCCCTGGCGTGGACGATGCGCTCGGGAATGCGCTCGTGGTCGAAGTGCTGGATCTTCTCCCGCAGGATGAAGTCCTCCAGCAGGGTCGGCCCGCGCCCGCCAGCCTTCAACGAGTTCTGATTGTCGCCGAGCGGAACGCCGTGGTTCGTCGTCAGCCGCGCGTCGGGCGATGACGCGGTCTGGTGGGTCTCGCCGCCGGCGCCCTGGGAGGTTGGTTGGGCTTGGGGCTTGGCTTTCGGCATGTCGGGGTCCTGGCGCTAGGGTTCAACCTGCGCCTGCAACGCCGCGACGCCGGAAAGGTCTCGGCGTATGTGCAGATTTTGACGGCGGGGGCTGGAGGGTCACACCTTCGCCCGTGCCGGCCCCGCCGTGTGGTCACCGCAGCCAGGCGCGGAAGGCGTCGAGAAGACCGCGCAGCGCCGCGCGGTCCTCGGCATCCGCATCGATCTCAAGGTCGCGCAGGCCTCGGGCGAAGGCCCGCTGAGCGTCTGTCACCTCGCGAGGACTGACCAGAGCCATCGTCCAGTCGGGGAACGCGCGACGCGTGATGGGCGCGCGGCGAACGACCAGCAGGTCCCTATGGCGCGCGTCGCGCGCGATGCGCTCGTAGAGGGACAGGACCGCCTCGTCTGGTCCCTCGAGGAACTGCAGAAAGCTGCCGTCGTAGTGGCAGAGCAGGCCGGTGACCTCCAGGCGGCGGTTGTTGTCCTGCGCTGCGGTGAGCAGTTGCCCAAGCGCGTCAGGCGTGAGTGGCCCCACGGCGGAGCTGAAGTAGGCGAGGCTGAGCATGAGGGGCCTGGAGGAGTTGAGTATCGCTGATAGCCAAGCCGCGATCTCATGTCCGTCGCCCAGGCGACCCCGACGAAAGTGCGCGGCCCGCTTTGCATTACGGCAACTGCGCTCGTCGGGACCTGGTCCGGTCCGGCGCGTTGGAGCAGGCGATGAAGATCGCGACCTTCAATATCAACAACGTCAACCGACGCCTCGACAACCTGCTCGCCTGGCTCGCATCGGCGCAGCCCGATGTCGTCTGCCTTCAGGAGCTCAAGGCTGAACAGGCCGCGTTCCCAGAAGGCGCGATCGCGGATGCAGGCTATGGCGCCGTCTGGGTCGGTCAGCGCACTTGGAACGGCGTCGCGATCCTCGCCCGCAACGCAGATCCGGTCCTCGTTCGGACGGCCTTGCCCGGCGATCGCGGCGACCGGCAGGCGCGCTACGTCGAAGCCGCCGTGGACGGCGTGCTGTTCGCATCCATCTATCTGCCGAATGGCAATCCGAGGCCGGGGGTGAAGTTCGACTACAAGCTGGCCTGGTTCGAGCGCCTGATCGCACACGCCGAAAATCTGCGGGCGACAGGCGTGCCGGTGGTGCTGGCCGGCGACTACAACGTCGCGCCGACGGAGGCGGACATCTATCAGCCGCACGGCTGGGCCGGCGATGCGCTTGTGTCCGTGGAAGCCCGGAAGGCGTACGAGCGTCTCCTGTCCCAGGGCTGGACCGATGCGCTTCGCGCGGTTCATCCGACCGGACCGCTCTGGACCTTCTGGGCCTATCTCCGGAACCGCTGGCCCAACGACAAGGGGTTGAGGCTCGACCATCTGCTGTTGAGCCCGGACCTCGCGGAGTCGCTGAACGACGGCGGTGTCGATCGCGCGGTCAGAGGGAAGGAGGGCGCGAGCGACCACGCGCCGGTGTGGATCGAACTGAGCCGGCGGCGGGCTCGGCGCGGCGTGAGCACCCGCTGATCCGACGTGGCGCGCAGCTCGCCCGCCGATCCTTGGTCCGCCGGACCATGACCGGCGCCTCGCGACGCCACGCCGGAGCGACGCAGAAGCTGGACCGACCAATAGCCTATCGGAAGGGGTCCTGATCGAACGTTCGCTTCGGCAACGAAATCAATGTCTCCTCCTCGTGCAAGCCAAGCTTATGCGGCGAAGACGACTGGAATCGCTGTGAGGTATCGCCGGCTGCGCGTCCCCGCACCCAAGTTCTCAAAACCCCCGCGATAGCCTCGCGGGGGTTTTGCTTTGCGGGCGTGGCGGCTGAGCGGAACAGGGCGCGGGAAGCGCGGCTGCGACGCTCGGAAACAGCCCGCCGACCCCCTACATAGGCCGGATGAAACGGATCGGCTTCCTCTCCTTCGGCCACTGGTCGGACGCGCCCTACTCACAGACCCGCACCGCGCAGGACGTTCTGCTGCAGTCGGTCGACCTGGCGGTCGCCGCCGAGGAACTGGGGGCCGACGGCGCCTACTTCCGGGTCCACCACTTCGCCCGGCAGCTCGGCTCGCCGTTCCCGCTGCTGGCCGCGGTGGGCGCCCGCACCCGGCGCATCGAGATCGGCACGGGCGTCATCGACATGCGCTACGAGAACCCGCTCTACATGATCGAGAACGCCGGCGCGGCCGATCTGATCAGCGGTGGACGCCTGCAACTGGGGATCAGCCGCGGCTCTCCCGAGCAGGTCATCGATGGCTGGCGCTACTTCGGCTACGGGCCCAAGGACGGCCAGAGTGACGCCGACATGGGCCGCCAGCACGCCGAGATCTTCCTCGAGCTGCTGAAGGGCCAGGGTTTCGCCGAGCCCAATCCGCAGCCGATGTTCCCCAATCCGCCCGGCCCGCTGCGCCTGGAGCCGCATTCCGAGGGGCTGTCCGAACGGATCTGGTGGGGCTCGGGCTCCAACGCCACGGCCGTGTGGGCGGCGAGGAAGGGCATGAACCTGCAGAGCTCGACCCTGAAGGCGGACGAGAGCGGCGAGCCGTTCCATATCCAGCAGGCGAAGCAGATCCGCGCCTACCGCGAGGCGTGGAAGGAGGCCGGACACGCGCGCGAGCCTCGGGTCTCGGTGTCACGCTCGATCTTCGCCCTGGTGAACGACCAGGACCGCGCCTACTTCGGCGGCGAGGACAGCCGCGACCAGATCGGGATGATCGACCGGTTCCGCGCCGTGTTCGGCCGCTCGTACGCGGCCGAGCCCGACAAGCTGATCGAGCAGCTTCGGGAAGACGAGGCGATCGCCGAGGCGGACACCCTGCTGCTGACCGTGCCGAACCAGCTGGGCGTCGACTACAACGCCCATGCCCTGGAGAGCATCCTCACGCATGTCGCGCCGGCCCTCGGCTGGCGCTGAGTTCCCCCGCGCGTCTAGCGCCGGCGGTGCGGCAGGTCCGGCGTCAGTTGATAGGGCGAGCCGGAGCGTCGGTCGTCGAAGGCCGGGCGGCGGTAGACGCCGCTGTCGTCCGTGCGGATCGTGGTGGTGACGTCACCGAAGCCGTAGGTCGTGGTCCGGCCGTATGAAGGCGCGTTCCCGCTGGAGAAGCCGGCGGCGTCCATCGGACGGCCGCTGCCCACGTAGGTGTCGCTGAGGGCCGGGCCGCCCCCGCCGCCGCGCTGCGCCTGCAGGCGCTGGGCCTGTTCGAGGTTGGGCGTGGCGGTGACGGTGAGCGCCAGGGCCGGCGTCGCCGCCGCCAGGGCCAGGCCCGCCGCAAGTCCGGTGATGATCCGCATGGGTCTCTCCTCCTGGAACCACCGCGAGCCTAGGACGGCGCCGGAGCGCCGTCCACAGCCGAGCCCGATCAGCGCGGGGCCATGCGGATGGCGCCGTCCAGGCGGACCGTCTCGCCGTTCAGGTAGCCGTTGCGCAGCATCGTCACCGCCAGGTCGGCGTACTCGGTGGCGTTGCCGAGGCGCTTGGGGAAAGTCACCGAAGCGGCCAGGCCTTGATAGACCTGGGGCGCGCGGGTCTTCAGGCCGCCGAGCATCGGGGTGTCCATGATCCCCGGGAGGATGGTGTTGATGCGGATCCCTTCGCTGGAGAGGTCGCGGGCGATGACGATGGTCATACCCTTGATCGCCGCCTTGGCCGCGGCATAGGCCACCTGGCCGATCTGGCCTTCCTCCGCCGCCACCGAGCCGGTGTTGACGATGGCGCCGCGCTCGCCGGTCGCGTCCGGCTCCAGGGTCGCCATGCCCGCCGCGCTCTTCACGATGCAACGGAAGGTGCCGACGGTGTTCAGGGCCAGCACCCACTCGAAGTCGGACGCCTTGAACGGGATGATCTCGCCCGTCTCCTTGTTGCGGGCGACGGTCTTGCCGCCGCGGCCGCCGCCGGCGCAGTTCACCAGGATGCGCTCCTGCCCGTGGGCCGCGCGCGCCTTGGCGAAGGCGGCGTCCACCGAGGCCTCGTCCATCACGTCGACCTCGCAGAAGAGGGCGCCGATCTCCTTGGCCTTGGCTTCGCCGGTCTCGGGGTTCTTGTCGAAGAGCGCGACCTTGACGCCCAGGGCGACCAGCGCCTCGGCGGTGGCCGCGCCCAGGCCGGACGCGCCGCCGGTGATGATCGCGGAAACGGAGCTGTCGAGTTTCATGAGGGATCTCCCGGTGTTCTTTCCCGCGAGCCCTAGCACGCCCTTTCCCTGACGCCGGGACAGGCTCGTCGCGAGCCCGCCGGGTCAGACCAGGGTCAGTCCCGCCTTGGTCAGCGGCAGCGCGCGCAGTCGCCTTCCGGTGGCGGCGAAGATCGCGTTGCCCAGGGCCGGCATCAATGGCGGAGTCATGGGTTCCCCCGCGCCGCCAGGCGAAACGTCGGCGGTCTCGAGCAGATCGATGACGATCTTCGGCGCTTGGCCGAGCTGGATATGCGGGTAGTCATGGAAGTTGCTCTCCACGACGCGCCCGTTCTCCAGATTGATCTCGCCCGTCGCCGCCGAGCTCAGCGCCAGCAGGATCGAACTCTCGCCTTGCGCCTTCACCCCGTCGGGGTTGACCGCCAGTCCGCAGTCGAAGGCGCACCACACCTGCTCGACCCGCAGCTTGTCGCCGTCCGCCCGGACCTTGACCACCTGGGCGCAGGCACTCTGGAACGACGTCCAGACCGCGAGGCCCAGGCCTTGGCCCTTCGGCAGCTCGCGGCCCCAGCCGGCGGCCTTCGCCGCGTGTTCCATCACCCGCACGGCGCGCGGCGCCTTGGCCAACAGCGGCCTGCGGAAGGCCAGAGGGTCGGCGCCCGTCTCGTGGGCCAGTTCGTCGATGAAGCTCTCGACCGCGAAGGCGTTACCGGTGTGCAGAACCGACCGCCACGGCCCGCCTGGGACGGGCGAGGCCACGAACGCCCCGGCCATTGACAGGCCTGGTGCGTCGTACTGGAAGAGGTCGTGCGGCGGCCCGGCGATCATGTCGCGCGTGTAGTTGGCGTTGTTGTTGGCGCCGACCACCCTGAACCCGGAGACCCGTCCGGCCTTGTCCAGCCCGGCGGTCAGGCGTTGGAAGCCGGCCGGCCGGTACCAGTCCTGTCGGATGTCCTCCTCGCGCGTCCAGATCAGCTTGACCGGCGCGCCCGCCGCCCGTGCGGCCCAGATCGCCTGCAGGCCGAAGTCGTTCTTGTAGCGTCGGCCGAAAGAACCGCCGCTGAACAGGGTGTGGGCCTTCACCTTCTCGATGGGAACGCCCAGCATCGCGGCCGCCGAGCGGCGCAGGCCGCTGGTGTTCTGGAAGCCGCCCCAGGTCTCGACGCCGCCGTCCGGCGTCATGCGCGCGGCGGCGCTCAGAGGCTCCATCGGCGCGTGAGCCAGGAGCGGGGCGACGTAGTCGCGCTCGACTGTCCGGTCCGCGGCGGCCAGGGCCGTCTCGGTGGCCGCCGCCAGCCGCTTGGCCAGCGCCTCGCGTTCGCCCTCGGCGTAGGTCCCGCGCGGCGTCGCCACCTCGGCCTTCGTCAGAGCGGCGGTCTTGAGCTGCGCCAGCAGGCCGGCGGTGTCGGGCGCGCCGTCGACCTCGGCCCACTTGGGCGCCAGCGCCTCCAGCCCCTTCTTCGCCGGCCAGAACCCGTCGGCCACCACGATCACCGCGTCGGGCATCTCCACCGGCTGGGCCCAGCCGGGCACGGTGATCGAGACGCCGCGCATCTCCAGCACCCGCTTCACGCCGGGAATCGCAAGCGCAGGGGCCGGGTCGACCGAGGCGAGCCTGGCGCCGAACTGCGGCGCCTGCCGGATCGTGGCGGTCAGCATCCCGGGACAGGTCACGTCGGGCGCGTAGACCGCCGTGCCGTCGACCTTTCCGGGCAGGTCCTTGCGCGGCAGGTCACGACCGACGACGGCCCAGGCCTCGCGTGGCTTCAGCGGCGGGTCCTGCGGCACGGGTCGCTTCGCCGCCGCCTGCGCCAGTTCGCCGAAGCCGAGCTTGCGACCGCTGTCGCCGTGGATCACCTGGCCGCCCTGGGCGTCGCAGGCATGCGCGGGGACCGCCCAACGATCGGCCGCCGTCTCGATCAGCATGACGCGCGCGGCGGCGCCCACCTTGCGCAGCTTGCCCCACATCTCGCGAACCGAGGAACTGCCGCCGGTGCCGTAGCCGGGCGAGAAGATCCCGAAGGTCGCGGTGGGCGGCGACTGCTCCACGCGCACCCGCGCCCAGTCCACTCCGAGCTCCTCGGCGATGATGCGGGCGTGGACGTCCCAGGCGCCCTGACCCATTTCCTGGACCGAGGTGTAGAGCGTCACCTGCCCATCGGGAGCGATCCGCACCCAGTCGCTCAAGGTCACGGTCTCGCCGGCCGCGGCCAGGGCGCCATCCTGGCCGAGGCCCAGGGCCAGACCCGCGCCACCGATGCCGGCCAGCACGCCGCGTCGGGAAAGCCGCATGCCCATCAGCTCGCCTTCGCCAGGCGCGCCGCGGCGGCGTGGATCGCCTTGCGGACGCGGGGGTAGGATCCGCAGCGGCAGAGGTTGGTCATGGCCGCGTCGATGTCGGCGTCGCTGGGGCGCGGCGTGCGCTTCAACAGCGCCGCGGCCGCCATCAGCATGCCCGACTGGCAATAGCCGCACTGGGGCACGGCCGCCTCGAGCCAGGCGGTCTGCAGGGCGTGCGGCCGCGATCCTCCGGCAAGGCCCTCGATGGTGGTGACCTGCGCATCGTCCAGTCCGCCGACGGGCATGCTGCAGCTGCGCACCGGCTCGCCGCCCACATGGACGGTGCAGGCGCCGCAGGCGCCGACCCCGCAGCCGTACTTCGTGCCCATCAGGCCGAGTTCGTCGCGCAACACCCAGAGCAGGGGCGTGTCAGGGGCGGATCGGGTGGTCACGGCGCGGCCGTTGACGGTGAGCTTGGTCGACATGTCGCGAGCATAGGCGGCCGGTTTCGCCCGGGTGAGGGCTGGGCGCCCTCGTTCGTCGCAGACCATGCCCGGTTCATCGAAAGCCGGCGCTCCAAGGCGCGCGCACGAGCCTGACGCATCGGAAGCCGAAGCCGGCCCTATGCTGCGTGAAAAGAACGGGAGTGACGCGCATGGCCGACCAGCTTTTCGACTTCGCGGGCAAGGTGGCCCTGATCACCGGCGGCAGCCGCGGGCTGGGACTGGAAATGGCCAAGGCTCTGGCGGCGCGCGGCGCCGACGTGGTGATCGCCAGCCGCAAGGCCGAGGCCTGCGAGGAAGCCGCCGCCGAGGTGCGCGCGCTGGGCCGCAAGGCGTTGCCCTATGCCTGCCACGTGGGGGACTGGAACGCGCTGGAAGGGCTGGCGGACGCCGCCTACGCCGCGTTCGGCAAGGTCGACGTCCTGATCAACAACGCCGGCATGTCGCCACTGGCGCCGTCGTCGGCCGAGGTCACCGAGGCGCTGTTCGACAAGGTGATCGACGTGAACTTCAAGGGGCCGTTCCGCCTGACCGCGCTGGTCGGCTCGCGCATGGCCCAGGGCGACGGTGGGGCCGTGGTCAACATCTCGTCGGTCGGCGCCATCCGCCCCGACCCGGCCTACATTCCCTATGCGGGCGCCAAGGCGGCGCTGAACGCGATGACCGAGGGCTTCTCCAAGGAGTACGCGCCCAAGGTGCGGGTGAACGGCATCATGGCCGGGCCCTTCCTCACCGACATCGCCAAGGCCTGGACGCCCGAGGCGCGCGAGCGCTCCAACAACGCCCTGCGTCGGCCGGGGCGCCCGGAAGAGATCGTCACCGCCGCGCTCTACCTGGCCAGCCCGTCGTCCAGCTTCACCACCGGTTCGGTGATCCGCTGCGACGGCGGCATCGCCTGATCCGCCGTCGACAGGGCTCGCCCGGATGGCCGATACTCGCGGCCAATCAGAAGGGGAGAAACGACGATGGACCTGAAACCCGGATCGCGCTGGCGGAGCGCCGTCTGCGACGGTGAGTTCGTGGTGGTCCGTCCGCCGAAGAGCCCCGCCAGCCTGGAATGCGGCGGCCAGCCCGTGATCGCGCACGCCGAGATGCGGGACCCGGCCGCCGCGCCGTCGCCCGATCACGCCGGCGGCAGTCAGGCCGGCAAACGCTACACCGACGCCGAGACCGGGCTGGAAGCGCTGTGCTCGAAGGCCGGCGCCGGCTCGCTGTCGGTGGACGGCCGCGCGATCGGCGCGGTCGAGGCGAAGAAGCTGCCGTCCTCGGACTGAGGACGCGGTGGCCCTGATCGCCGATCTGGTCGCCCTGGGCGGCGCGGGCCTCTCGATCGTCGAGTTTGGCTCGGGCGGCCGTCCGGCCGAAGGCGCCGGGGTGGTCCGGGTCGGCGTGCATCGCCGGGGGCCGCTGCCGGACGGACCGCTCGACGTCTACGACGTCCTGCTCAGCGCCGACCCCTCCGCGCCGCGACCGTGGGTGGGGCTTGGCCCCGCCGGCCTCGACGCCGCCATCGTGGACCTTGAGAGCCGCGCCGAGGCTCAACCCGCCGCGGTCGCCGTGGCGGCCCAGGTCATGCGCATGACCCAGCGCCTGCCGTTCGAGGACGCGCTGGCGCTGGAGTCACTGGCCTATTCCGCGCTGCTGGCTTCGGGCGGGTTCCGGCGCTGGCGCGAGGCCAACCCGGTTCGCGACCGCGACGACACTCCCGTGGCGCGCGTGCGCATCGACGCGGGCGGGCCCGAGCTGTGGATCCGCCTGGCGCGACCGACGCGCCGCAACGCCTTCGACGCCCGGATGCGCGACGAGCTGTGCGAGACCCTGGCCTTCGCCGTGGGTCATCCCGACGCCCCGCCGGTGAATCTGGCCGGCGAGGGCCCGTGCTTCAGCGCCGGAGGCGACCTCGACGAGTTCGGCCAGGCGGCGGACGGCGGGGAGGCGCATCTGGTCCGGACGCTGCGCTCGCCCGCGCTGCTGGTCCACGAGCTGGGCGAGCGGATCACCGCCCATCTCCACGGCGCCTGCATTGGCGCGGGCATCGAGGTTCCGGCCGCCGCCGCGCGGGTGGTGGCGAGGCCCGGCGCCCATTTCCGCTTGCCGGAGGTCGGCATGGGCCTGATCCCCGGCGCGGGCGGCACAGCCAGCATTCCCCGGCGGATCGGCCGCCGCCGTGCGACCTGGCTGGCCATCACCGGGGCCGAGCTGGATCTGGCCAAGGCCCTGGCCTGGGGGCTGGTGGACGAGGTCGCCACGTGAACCCGGCGCAGGCGGCGATCGCCCGGCTCCGCGTCGAGATCGCCGACCGCTCCGCACGGTTCGGCACGCCGATCGACGTCGCTGCGTTGGGCGTCACCGACCGGAACGGAGAGCTGCCGCTCGAAGCGCCGGGGAGCTTCGTCTCTCCGAACGGGGCCTGTCGGCTCTTCCGCGCCGCTGATGGCTGGATGGCCTTGAACCTCGCGCGGCCCGAGGACGCGGCCCTCGTTCCCGCCTGGCTGGAGCGCGACGTCGGCGAGGCCTGGACGCTGGTCGACCGCCATGCGGGAGAGCGCTCCTGCGCGGAACTCGTCGCTCGCGCCGAGCTGCTGGGCCTGCCCGCGGCGCGCCTGGGCGAGGCCGACCCCGCTGCCGCCCCGATCCTGCCCGTGGCGGGCGCCGCCCGGCGCACATCGCGGTCGCGCCTCAAGGTCGTCGATCTCTCGGCGCTCTGGGCCGGCCCGCTCTGCGGCGCGATCCTCGCCGCCATCGGCGCCGAGGTGCTGCGCGTGGAGAGCCGTCGCCGTCCCGACCCCAGCCGCGACTCGACCCCGGCGTTCTTCCACCGCCTCAACGGCGCGAAGACGGCGCTCACCCTGGATCTTTCCGCCGCCGCCGATCGCACGCGGCTGACAGACCTGATCCGAGGGGCAGACATGGTGATCACCAGCGCCCGTCGACGGGGCCTCGCGTCGCTGGGCCTGGATCCAGGGGCGCTGGTCCGGGCCGTCCCGGGCCTCGTCTGGGTCGCGATCAGCGGGTACGGCTGGACCGGCCCCGACCGCGCCGCCTTCGGCGACGATGCGGCCGCGGCGGGAGGGCTCGTCCAATGGACCGGCGGCGCGCCAGGCTTCCTGGGTGACGCCATGGCCGATCCGATCACGGGGCTGGCCGCCGCCGCCTCGGCCCTGGTCGCGCTGCAGGCCGGGGGCGGTGTGATCGTCGACGCCGGCATGGCGCCTGCCGCGGCGTGGGCGGCGCACCGGGCGCCGGTCCCGGTCGCATGACCCTCGTCCTCCGCCACGTCGAGGTCGAAGGGCGGCCCGGGCAGGATGTGCGCATCGAGGCCGGCCGCATCGCCGCCGTCGGACGGGACCTGGCCGTGGACGGCGACGTGATCGATGGCGGAGGCGGGGCGCTGATCCCCGGCCTGGCCGACCACCACATCCACCTGCTGGCGCTCGCCGCCCGGCGCGCCTCGGTCGATCTGTCGGAAGCTCGCGGCGCCGACGATCTCGCGGCTCGCGTCGCGGCCGCCTGCGCGCGCCGCCCCGCCGGGGCCTGGGTGCGGGCCCTGGGCTGGCACGAAGCTCTGACGGGGCCCCTGACCCGCGCGGGCCTCGACCGGATCGCGCCCCGCCATCCGCTGCGCGTGCAGCATCAGACCGGCGCGCTCTGGGTGCTGAACAGCGCGGCCCTGGCCGCGCTGGGCGAGGGCGACGACCCGCCCGGGCTCGATCACCAGCTCGGCCACCTGCTGCGCGAGGATGCCTGGCTCCGCGCGCGTCTCCCTTCTGATCCGCCCGATCTGGCGCCGCTCGGCGCCGAGCTGGCCGCCTGTGGGATCACCCATCTCACCGACGCCAGCGTGACGACCGACGCCTCGGCCGCCGCGCTGCTGGCGGCCGCCCACCGAAGCGGCGACCTGCCCCAGCGCCTGACCCTGATGAGCGGCGGGCCGCTCTCGGCGCCTGCTGACGCGGCCTTCGTGGTCGGCCCGGTGAAGGTGCTGCTCGACGATCACGCCCTGCCGGACTTCGACGACTTCCTGGTCCGCATCGCCGCCGCGCGCGAACAGGGCCGCGCGGTCGCGGTCCACTGCGTCACCGCGGCGGAACTGGCCCTCACCCTGGCGGTGTTCGAGGCGGCGGGCCCGCGTGCGGGCGACCGGATCGAGCATGGCGGCGTGATCCCGCCGGACGCCATCACCGCGCTCCGGCGCCTCGACCTCGCGGTCGTCACCCAGCCGGTCTTCGTGGCCGCGCGGGGCGATCGCTACCTGTCCGAGGTGGATCCGGCCGAGCAGGGCGACCTCTGGCGCTGCGCCAGCCTGCTGGCGGCCGGCGTGGCGGTAGCCGCCAGCTCCGATGCGCCCTATGGCGGCGCCGATCCGTGGCTGGGGATCACGGCGGCCGTCACACGCCGCACCGCCTCAGGCCGGGTCCTGGCCGCAGGCGAGGCGGTGGCGCCGGACCGCGCCCTCGCGCTTCACCTGGACCATCCCGCCGCCGCCGGGCGACGCCCGAGGCGCGTGACGGTGGGGGAGGCCGCCGACCTCTGCCTGTTGGATGCGCCGCTTGCTGACGTCCTGGCGGCGCCATCCCGCGAACGCGTCCGGTCGACCCTGATCGGCGGCCGGATCGTCTACGCCGCGTAGGCCTGCGTCCGCCGGCGCAGCATGGCGCCAGCGCCGCCGAAGCCCAGGATCATCAGCGCCCAGCTCGAAGGCTCGGGCACGCCGCCGGGCCCGTCCACGCTCAGGCTGAAGTTGTCGATCAGCGGACCCTTGGCGTCCTGGCTGCGCGTGCCGACGAAGGCCTGCAGCGAACCCGCGCTGCCGGCGGTGAAGCTGAAGGTCAGCCGCGTCCACGGCGCGGTCGGGCCCAGGTTCGCCACCGAGCCGCCGAAGCTGTTGCTGATCAGGTTCGACGTCGTGTTGGTGACCGCGCCGTTCTGGATCACCGCGTCCTTGAAGGTGAAGAGGGCCGTCGCCTTGAAGCCGTAGTTCAGTGTGTCGAACGTGCCCTGGCGGTTGCCGGCGTAGTCGAAGCTGAAGGTCACCCGGTCGCCGGCCTGGAAGCTGTAGAAGTCGCTGCGCAGGAAGCCGCCCTGCGCGGCCGTCCCGTCCAGGTCGACGAAGCCCGAGCCGTAGGGCGTCGACAGGATGCCGGCGTCCTGCAGCACGTCCACCGCGCCGTCGGTGACGTTCAGGTTCGAGAAGCCGGTGAAGTTCGCCTGCGCGCCATAGCCTTCGAAGTCGTCGAAGACCAGCACGGTGGCGTTGGCGGATCCCGCCAGGAACATCGCGGCGAAGCTCGCCGCACACATCAGGGTCGTACGCATATCTGGAAAGAACACTCGCTCGCATGGTTACCCGAGCTGAGCTTTACGGCCCCCGGCGCGTGACGGATGCGCGAGTCGAAAGGTTAACGTCCGGGTAGGACAACTGACCGGGCGGCAGGATACGGTTCTCCGCACCCGCCCGTATCGAGAACCAGCTTCTACCGGGCCCGCGCCAGCCCCCTGAGAATGGCGATGATATTCTTCCCCGAGCGCCCATCCTTGTCGCCTGATCCACAGGGCCGGGTTTGGGGACCATGCTCAAGGCGTTCACGCACCATCCAGAGACGGTCGGCGAAAGCTATTTCGAGCACCTGTGCTCGGCCTGGGGCTTTGCCGCGACGATGGCCCTCGGCGCGCTGGGCTGCGCGTTGCACGGCCTCTTCCCCTTCGCGTTCCAGACCTCGGGCAGCCGCCGCATCCGCGAACTGCACGAACGGATGGTCACCCATCGCACCGCGCCGAAGAGCCATGCGAAGGCCCCGGCCTGGCTGCCGGGCCTGGCGCTGGCGGTGCTGCTGACGCTCGCCGCCACCCTGCTGGCCCAGGTGCTGCACGCGCCGGTCGCACCGTTCGCCCTGGCGGCCGGCTTCCTGGTCGGCGCGCCGCTGGCCGGGCGGATGAATCTGGCTCCGGGTCTCAAGGTGGCCGAGCGGCCGTTGTTGCGGGCCGGGGTCGCCTTGCTGGGCCTGCGCATCGCGCTCGGCGACATCGCCGGCCTCGGCGTGGAGACCCTGCTGCTGGTGCTGGGCTGCGTGGCCCTGACCCTGGCGTTGGGCTCGGGCCTGGCGCGCCTCTTCGGCCTGCCGAAGGGGTTCTCGATGCTGTCGGCCAGCGCCACGGCGATCTGCGGCGCCTCGGCGGCCATGGCCGTGTCGCAGGTCCTGCCCAAGTGCCAGGAGACCGAGCGCCAGACGGTATACGTCGTGGCCGTCGTCGCCACGCTCTCGACCGTCGCCATGCTGGCCTATCCGGCGATCGCCCACCTCACCGGCCTGCCGCCCCAGGCCGCGGCGCTGTTCCTGGGCGCCTCGATCCATGACGTGGCCCAGGTGGCGGGCGCCGGCTACTCGGTCTCTCCCCAGGTCGGTGACCTGGCGGTGACGGTGAAGCTGGTGCGGGTCTCGCTGCTGGCCCTGGTGGTCGCGGCCGTGGCCTTCTCGCTGGCCGGCGCGGTGAAGGACAGCCAGGCCAAGGGGCCGGGCCGTGCGCTGCTGCTGCCCGGCTTCGTGATCGCCTTCTTCGCCCTCGCGGCCGTCCGGTCGACGGGAATGGTGCCCGAGGCGGTGCTGCCGGCGGCGACCTTCGCCTCGAACTTCCTGATCGGCGCGGGCGTGGTCGCCGTGGGCGCCAAGACATCCCTGGCCGGCATCCGCTCCATGGGCTGGCGCCCCCTCGCGGCCCTGGCCTGCCAGACGGCGCTGCTCTGTGGCCTGGCCCTCGGCGCGGCGACGCTCGTCGCGTGAGGTGAGCCCCTCCCCCGAAGGGGAGGGGTGACCAGGTCAGCCGCCTACCAGATCCGGACCCGCTCTTCCGGCGCGACGTACAGCTTGTCGCCGGGCTGCACGCCCCAGGCGTCGTACCAGCCGGGAACGTTCCGGATCGTGCCGTTCACCCGGTAGTAGGCCGGCGAGTGCGGATCGGTGGTCACCTGTTGGCGCAGGGCCTCGTCGCGCATCTTCTGGCGCCATACCTGGGCCCAGCCGAGGAAGACCCGCTGGTCGCCGGTCAGGCCCTCGATGGTCGGCGCGGGCTGGCCCTTCAGCGACGTGCGGTAGGCGTCGAGCGCCAGCGACAGGCCGCCCATGTCGCCGATGTTCTCGCCCATCGTCAGGCCGCCCTGCACCTTCACGCCCGGCAGCGGCTCGAACGACGAGTACTGGGCGCCCAGGCGATCGGACTGAACCTTGAACTTGGCGGTGTCCTCGGCGGTCCACCAGTCGCGCAGCACGCCGTCGCCGTCGCTCTTGCGGCCCTGGTCGTCGAAGCCGTGGCTGATCTCATGGCCGATCACCCCGCCGATGCCGCCATAGTTGATGGCCGGGTCGGCGTCGGGATCGAAGAACGGCGCCTGCAGGATCGCGGCCGGGAAGACGATCTCGTTGTTGGCGAAGTTGTAGTAGGCGTTCACCGTCTGCGGGGTCATGCCCCACTCTTTCTTGTCGACCGGCTTGTTCAGCCGCGCGACCTGGCGCTTCCAGTTCCAGGCGCTGGCCTTGAGGGCGTTGCCGTAGGCGTCGTTGCGCTTGAACTCGAGGCCGGCGTAGTTCCGCCATTCGGTGGGATAGCCGATCTTCACCGTGAACTTGCTGAGCTTCTCGGCCGCGCGGGTGCGCGTCTCAGGACCCATCCACTCCAGTTTCTCGATGCGCGCGTTCAGGGCGGTGCGGATGTTGACCACCAGCTCGTCCATCCGGGCCTTGGATTCCGGCGGGAAGTAACGGGCCACGTAGACGCGGCCGACCGACTCGCCGATCGCGCCGTCCAGGAAGGCGGCGGCCCGCTTCCAGCGGGCGCGCTGTTCGGGCTGGCCGCCCAGTTCCTTGTCGCGGAAGGCGAAGCGGGCATCGACGAACCGCTTCGACAGGAAGGGCGAGGCGTCGTCGGTCACGTGGAACGCCTGCCAGGCCTTGAGCGTCTCCAGCGGGGTCTCGGCGTAGACCTTCGCCACCTTCGGGAAGGCGGTGTTGGTGGTCACGATCACGCGCTCCACCTTCGACAGGCCGGTCGCCGCGAGGTAGCGGTTCCAGTCGAAGCCCGGCGTGTAGGCGTTCAGTTCCGCCGGCGACATCGGGTTGTAGGTCTTGTCGCGGTCGCGCCGCTCGATGCGGCTCCAGCTGGCCTCGGCGATCCGGGTCTCGAACTCGACCACGGCCTTGGCGTTCTCGGCGGGCTTCTCCCAGCCGGCCAGGGTCAGCATCTGCTCGACGTAGGCCTGATACTTCGCCTTCTTCTCCGCGAAGCTGGCCTGCAGGTAATAGTCCCGGTCGGGCAGGCCCAGGCCGCCCGTGCCGGTCATCACCACGTACTTGGTCGGCGCCTTGGCGTCGATGCTGATGCCGACCGGCAGCAGCGAGGTGAAGCTGTCGCTGTTGGCCCGGCCCATCAGCGCCGTGAACTGGTCCTTCGTCTTGACCTTGCGCACCTGCGACAGCGCGCCGGCGATCGGCTTGGCGTCCAGCTTATCGGCCAGCGCTTCATCCATGTAGGCGCCGTAGGCGGCGCCGATCTTCTTAGCGTCGCGGTCGTTCAGCTTGCCGGCGGCGGCCTCTTCGAGGATCGCATGCACGCGGGCCTCGGACAGCTCGCGCAGCATGGCGAAGTTGCCGTAGTTCGTGCGGTCGGCGGGGATCTCGGTCCGCTCCAGCCACTTGCCGTTGGCGAACTTGAAGAAGTCGTCGCCCGGCTTGACGCTGGTATCCATGCCCGACCGGTCGAAGCCCCAGGTCCCGTACTTGGGCGAGGCGAGCGAGGCCGGCGCGGCGCCGGCGGTCGGTGTTTCGGCGGCGAACAGCAGTTCGGTCTCGCAGGCGTCGTTCGCGCAGGCGTGGGGCTCGTGCGACAGGGCGTTTCCGGCGGCAAGGGACAGCGCGGCGGCCGTACCGGCCATGAGCATGAACTTGCGCGTTTGGTGGATCATGGGTCTCTTCTCGACACTCTTGGCGGGGTTTCCGGTCGAAAACCCGCGGAAGGGGCGAACCAAAGGACCAAATGCGTCCGGGCGCAACCGCCCGGCCCGATCCGTCGTCGAACGCAGAGCCGCCGTCGACGAAAACGTGGAAAATCAGCCCCCTTGGGCCCGATCTCCGCGACCGCCGTTCAATGAGCCGGAAGCCGGGCCGAGCAGGCGGCGATAGGTGTCGCGGATCACGCCGTAGCACTCGCAGGCCAGGGCCTCGAGCGCCGGGCGGTCGATGATGTCCACCACGCCCCGGCGATAGCGGATCATCCCCTTGGCCTGCAGCGAGCGGGCGACGGCGGTAACGGTGGTGCGCTGAACCCCCAGCATGTCGGCCAGGAACTCCTGGGTCAGCGCCACGGTGTCGGTGGAGATCCGGTCGTGGCAGGTGAGCAGCCAGCGGCAGAACCGGGCCTCCACCGAATGCAGCGCGTTGCACGCCACCGACTGGATCGCGTGGCCGTAGAGCGCCTCGGTGTGCCGGTCGACCAGGTCGCGCAGCGAGGGGCAGTCGTCCCAGGCCTCGCGCAGGCGCTCGGCGCTGATCCGCGCGGCGCGCAGCGGCGTCTGGACGATGGCGCGCGACAGCGACTGGCGCGGCGCCACGGCGGCCATCAGGCCCAGGGCGCCCTCCGGTCCGATCGTCGTGCTCTCGATCGCCTGGCCGTTCTCCATCAGCGTCATCAGCGAGATCACGCCGTCGTGGGGGAAGTAGATGTGATCGATCTGATCGCCCGGGTCATAGAGCAGCCGCCCGCGTTCGAGCTCGACCTGCACGAGATGATGGGCGAACCGCGCCAGTTCGGCAGGCGGTAACGCTTCGAGCAGGCTATTCTGCAACGCGGGGACTGGCCTCTGCATCGGGGACTTGAAACGCCGTTCTACGGCTTAGGTTTCAAGTTATAGAGACGCAATAATTTTCACTGTCGAGAACTCGACACTCGCGGGGCGTGCACTGCCAACTCTGATGAAATCCTCATGGCGAGCTTTTGCAAATGATGGGGATGGAAGAGTTCAAGTGTGTCGGGAAGTCGACCTTGAAATAGCTGAAACGGTTTTGGCGAGCGGAATCAGCTAGTCGGCTTCACTCGCGAGAACAGGCGCGGCAGAACGTCAGTCTGCCGCGCGCGTTCTTCGTCGCTTCTAGTGGAAATTGAGATCGCGTCGTTCGCCGACGTCGGGCGTCGACTTGCCGGCATTGGCCTTCACGACTTCGAGCGCGTACTTCAGCAGGCCGCCCTCGGTGATCCACACCGCGGCCTCCGCGACGTCGAGTCGCAGCAGCGTCAGGGCCGGATCGTCCTTTCCCTGGGGGTACCAGGCCGCCACGTGGGCGTTCCAGTAGCGGTCGATCCGTTCGCGGTCGTGGCTGAGGGTCAGCCGGCCGTCGATGCAGGCCTGCAGCTTGCGGTCCTGGAAGATGAAGGCCCCCTCGGCGCCGCCGCTGGCCGCTACCTCGCGCGCCAGGTCGGTCTCCTTGCGGGTGTAGAACCAGATCGTGTTCGTCTCGCGCTCCACGAAGCCGGTCATCGGCTGGTAGTGGTGTCCGTCGCCGGGCACGCCCAGCATCCCGGTGTGGTTGTCGTCGATCGCCTTCCAGAGGCGGTCCGCGACTTCGGCGTTGCTCAGGCTCATGGCGTTCTTCCGTGCTGTGTTGTTGGGCGCGGCCACAACACATGGTCTCCGAAGCGGTTCCCGGCCTTGACCGATCGCATTCCATCCCTAATTCCTTGTCCGTCACTAGGAGATCGAGATGGTCCGTCTGGCCGCCGCCGCACTTGTCGCCCTGGCCCTCGCCGCGCCCGCCGTCGCCGCGCCGGCGCCCAAGCTGCGGATCACCGACTACGCGCAGCTCAAGACGCCGCTGCCCTATCCCTATGACGAGAAGGCCGACGCCAGCGCCGCCGTCGACCGCGCGTTCGCCAAGGCCAAGGCGTCCGGCAAGCTGCTGCTGGTGGACATGGGCGGAAACTGGTGCGGCGACTGCCGGATCCTGGCGGCCACCATGGAGCAGACCGAGCTGCGCGGATTCCTGGCCAAGCACTACGAAGTGGTCGCGGTCGACGTGGGGCGGATGGACAAGAACCTGCAGGTCCCGGCCCGCTGGGGCGTGAAGGACAAGCTGGAAGGCGTGCCCGCCATCCTGATCGTCGACCCCAAGACCAACCGCCAGCTCGTCAGCCGATCGCAGGTCGCGGCCCTGGCCGACGCCCGCCACATGAAGCCGCAGGACCTGGCCGACTGGCTGGCCCAATGGACGAAGTAGGGCGGGCGAAATAGTCCCTGTCCCGGCCAGGCCGGCGCCCGGCAGGGTGGTTGACGCCGCCACGCGGCAACCGGAGAGTGCCCCGCCTGGATAGGGGAGGGCCGCCGTGCCGACCGCCGCACGCCCTGCGCGCGCCCGCAAGCGCTCCACCGCCGCCGGCCGCGACGTCGCCTACGACCGCAAGCGCCTGGCCGTCTTCTGCGACGGCACGTGGAACGACCTGCGGATGAAGAACCTCACCAACGTGGCGCGCCTGGCCAAGTGCGTGGAGCCGCGAGGGTGGGACGGCCGCCGGCAGGTGGTCTTCTACGACACGGGCGTCGGCGTCGCGACGGGCGTCTCCCACCTGGCGGACCAGCTGGTCAGCCTCCTCGGCGGCGCCATCGGCGCCGGCCTCGACGACAAGATCGAGAGCGCCTACCGATTCCTCGTCCTCAACTACGAGCCGGGCGACGAGATCTTCGTCTTCGGCTTCTCGCGGGGCGCCTACACCGCCCGCAGCCTCTGCGGCCTGATCCGCAAATGCGGGATCCTGCGCCGCGACTGTCTGCACATGATCCCGGAGGCCATGCGCCTCTATCGCGACCGCGACCGTGGGCCCGACCACGCGGACCTGATCGCCTTCCGCAGCCAGCATGCCTGGCGTGATCCGCGCACCGGCCAGCCGATCGCCACCGGTGCGGCCGACCTCGACGACCCGGCCGTCTGGAACCGTCGCGCCGTCGACTTCCAGACCCAGGACGCAGCCCTCACGGAGAAGACGCCCACCAGCCCGCGCGGCGCCAAGGAGACCGACGCGAAGTACGTCTGGCTGCCGCCCAATCCGCCGCCGCTCGGCATCTACCGGCTGATGTACCTGGGGGTCTGGGACACGGTAGGCTCGATGGGCATCCCGCCGACCGTCCCGTTCCTGTCCCGGCTGGTGAACCGCCGGTTCCAGTTCTACGACACCGACGCCAGTTCGCTGCTGTTCTCGATCCGCCACGCCTGCGCGCTGGACGAGGACCGCAAGTCCTTCGACATCACCCCGGTCAAGAACATCCATGCCCTGAACCGCGCCTGGGCCAGCGTCCACGGCCGCCAGGTCGACGATCCCGGCCTGCGCGAGACCTATGTCGACTACGAGGACCGGCCCTTCCAGCAGCAGTGGTTCCCGGGCAACCACGGCTCGGTGGGCGGCGGCAACCCCGAGCGCGGCATCTCAAGCGGCGCGCTGGTCTGGGTGGCGGTGGGCGCCTTGCGCGCGGGCCTGAAGTTCAACTGGGGCGCCGACACCGAGCTGGGGCGCGCCAAGGCCGACCGCGACGCCATGGCGCCCTTCCGCATCAAGGCCGATCCCAGGAACCCCGCCAAGGCGCGCCTGCTCAAGGCGTGGGAGTTCGACGGCATCGGCTTCCTCACCGGCTACCGCGACCGCGTCGGCGCGATCCCCAAGACGGACCCGCCGATCCCCAAGAACCCGACGCGCCTCGAGGAACTCAGCTTCATGGCGATGGAGCGCGTCCGGAAGGACGAGGCCTATCGTCCCCGGACGCTGGAGTTCCAGACGGGCAAGGTCCAGCGCACGCCCCTGCACCGGATCGTGGCGCGGGTGCTGGGCGGCCTGATCTGGCTGGGCCTGATCGCCGGCGCCTGGATCTGGCTCGACTAGGGCTTGCGGTAGACGACCTTGCCGCCGACCACGGTCAGCACCGCGTGGCCCTTGCGAATGTCCGCCTCGGGCGCGGTCATCAGGTCCACCGAGAAGGCGCTGAGATCGGCGATCTTGCCCGCCTCGATCGTGCCCAGGTCGTTCTCCGCGAACCGCGCATAGGCGGCCGACGAGGTGAACAGCTTGAGGGCCTCGGTCCGCGACAAGGCCTGTTCCGGATGCCAGCCCGGGCCGCTGAACCCCTTCAGGTCCTTGCGCGCCACCGCGGCGTAGAACTCGATCAGCGGGTCGCCCCGCTCCACCGGCGCGTCCGAGCCGCCGACCACCAGGACCTTGTGGTCGATCATCTGCTTCCAGGCATAGGCGCCGTTCAGCCGCGTCTCGCCCAGCCGCGCCGGGGCGAAGTGCAGGTCGCCGATCGCATGGCTGGGCTGCATCGAGGCGATCACCCCCAGCTCGGCGAAGCGTGGGATGTCGGCCGGCCGCACGATCTGCGCGTGCTCGACCCGCCAGCGCAGGTCCTTCACGCCCACATCGCGGTAGAGGTCCAGGACGTTGGCGTTGCCACGGTCGCCGATGGCGTGGCTGGCCACCTGCACGCCCGCCGCCTTGGCCTTGTCCATCGCCGCCTTCATCGCCTCGGGCGGGGTCAGCACCAGGCCGGTGGTGTTCGGGGCGTCGGCATAGGGGGCGAACAGGGCGGCCCCGCGCGAGCCCAGCGCGCCGTCCTCATAGAGCTTGATGGCGCGGGTGGTGATCAGCCCGTCCCGGCTCGCCCGCGGCCCGCTCTTGAAGAGCGGCTCGGCCTTGCCGACGTCCACGGCGTTGTAGACCCGCAGCGGCGTCTGGCCGGCGGCGTTCATGGCCTCCAGCAGCGGCACGTCCGCCCAGCTCACGCTCATCGAATGGACGCCGGTCCAGCCATAGGCCGTCTCGACCTTGAACGCGGCCTGGAAGGCCTCGCGCCGGTCGGCCTCGGTGGGCGCGCGCCGCAGCTTGCCGACGAGGCTCATGGCGTTGTCGACCAGCACGCCGGTCGGCTTGCCGTCCTTGCCCTTCAGGATCTCGCCGCCGGCGGGAGCCACGGTCTTCTCGTCGATGCCGGCCGCCTTCAGCGCCGCCGTGTTGGCCACCAGCGCGTGCCCGTCGGCGCGCACCAGCAACAGCGGCTGGTCCGGTGCGATGGGGTCCAGGTCGCCGCGTTCCAGAAACCGTCCCTCGGGCCAGCCGGTCTCGATCCAGCCCCGGCCCCAGACCGGCCCGGTCGGCTTGCGCTGCGCCAGATAGGCCTTCGCCCGGCCCGCCGCCTCGGCGGCCGACTTCGACCCTTCCAGGTTCAGCGACAGTTCGCGCTCGCCGATCCCGCGCAGGTGGGCGTGGCTGTCGGTGAAGCCGGGGAAGAGCGCCGCGCCCTTCAGGTCGATGGTCTCGGTGCCGGGGTTCAGCTTCAGCCGCACCAGCTTGGGATCGCCCACGAAGGTGATCCGGCCGTCCTGCACGACCACCACCTCGGCCGTCGGCCGCTCGGCCACGCCGGTGTAGATCGGCCCGCCGGATATCCAGAGGTTCTGCGCCACGGCGGGCGTGGAAAGGGCGGTGGCTGCGGCGAGGGCGAGGACGAATTGTCTCATGCCGGCCAAGCTAGCGTTGCGGCAGGCGGCGCCTAGTGCTCTTCGCCTTCCATGGCGTGCTCGTAGACGGCCTTTGCCGTTCCCGCGAGCGTCTGGGCGCAGGTGGTGAGCGCCGCGTTGCCCACGAAGCTCTCGCAGGTCGGGATCAGCTCAGCCAGTTCCTCGGCCATGGCGGCCAGCTTCAGATAGACTTCGCGGTCGTTCATGCGTGCAGCCTCTGCCCGTTCGCTGAAGCACGCCAGAAGCGGTTGTGCTAGACCGGACTTATGTCGCGCTTCTTCGATCTGGTGACCGCCCCCCGTCACCGTCCGGTCATGACATGGGTGTGGACCACCGCCCTCGTCGCCGTCGCCTTCGTGTTCCGCTCGACCATGAGCGGCGTGCTGGGCGGCAGCCTCTCCTACTCGTCGTTCTATCCGGCGGTGATCCTCGCGGCCTACGCGTTCGGTCGTGGGCCGGCGATCGGCGCGACCATCGCGTCGGGCCTGCTGGGCTTCGTGTTCTTCTCGGCGCCCGCCTACAACTGGCACATGGACGCCAAGGTCCTGATGGGCGCGGCCTTCTTCCTGGTCAGCTCGGCGGTGGCCATCGTCGTCATCACCGGCCTGACCGGCGCCCTGCGCCAGGTCTCGGGCGAGCTGGGCCGGGCACAGGCGGTGGCCGACAGCCATGCCGGCCTCTTCCGCGAGCTCAATGAGCGCATGAGCCATCACATGCGCCTGGTGGCGGGTGTCCTGGCCCTGCAGGCCAAGGGCGAGCCTGAGCCTCAGGTCGCCGACAGCCTGCGCCGCGCCATGGAGCGCTCGCTGCTCATCAGCCGCGTGCACCGCGAACTGGGCGGCCACGGCGATGGCCCGATTGATCTGGACGCTTTCGCCAGCGCCCTGGCGCGCGCCGTCTGCATCGCCCGCGACCAACCGCCTGAGCGGGTGACGGTCCAGCCGTCCAGCCTGACGCTCGGCGTGGAGGAGACCACGTCGCTGGGCGTGGCCCTGGCCGAATGCCTGGGCGCTCTCTTCGACGCGGGAGTGAAGGGTGGTCTCGACATCCGCTTCGGCGCCCAGGCCCGCCAGGCCGAGGTCGCGATCTCGGAAGCCGGCGAAAGCGGCGAGGGCGCGCTGGTCTCGGTGTCCAACGGCTATCTGCTGCGCGCCATGACCGAACAGCTCGGCGCGGCGGTGGCCCTGCGGGCCGACGCCCGGGGCTCGGCCCTGGTGCTGTCGATCCCGCGGGCAGGGGCGGCCGAGACGGGCCCGGCCGCCACCGTCCACTAGTAGCGGTTCAGCAGGACTTCCGAGATCAGGCCCGTCGCCAGGGCCATCATCACGAAGTTGCCGTCCGCATAGACCCAGCGGTAGCCGCGGGGCGGTTCACGCAGGCCGTAGTAGTAGGGGTCCTGCACGTAGTAGCCGCGGTAAGCGCGCGGCACATAGGCGCCGCGACGCCAGGTGTAGCCGCGATTGATCGGCTGATAGCCGTAGCCCGGCGCGTACCAGTAGCCCTGGCGGGCGCCGCGATAGCCACGCCACTCCGCCCGGTCGCGCCACGTCTCGGCGCGCTCGCGCTGGTAGCGGCGCTCGCTCTGGCGCACGTCCCGGCGGCTGCGCTCGATCTCGCGAGCTTCGCGCTGCGTCACCACCCCGTCGCGGCGGGCGTCGCGACGGTCGTCACGCAGGTCGCGGCGATCCTCGCGCAGATCACGGCGGGCTTCGCGCTCGTCACGGCGGTCGTGGCCCGGCTGGGCCGACGCGGTGATCGGCGCCGCGACCGTGGCCAACGCCACAGCGGCGTACAAAATCTTCTTCATCTCGAACTCCTCGGACTCAACGCATCCCGATAGGCGCCAAATGACGCCCGACGCCCTGAACCTTCACTGAACTCCGGGGTTCAGGTTCGGTTCATCGCCCATCGATGGCGCGGCCCTTGCACGAAACTGCGTTCGTCGAGCTTGCAAGCCGAGCCCGGGGCCCTATTCGAAGATCATTGATGACCTCAACGCCCGCCCGCCTGTCCGATCTGCTGCGCACCGGCGGGGCGTCGGGCGAGCCTGCGCAGGCGCTGATCGATTCCTGGGCCGAGATCGAGGACGCGGTCGCCGCCGACAGCCGGGGCGCGCGCGAAGCCTTCTCTGCCGCCGCCGGTCAGCTCCCGAACATCGCCGGCGCCATCGCCGACCGCCGGGCCCTGGCCGCGGCGGTGCTCACCGTCCGGGGCGAGGTGTGCCAGGCTGATCCGGCCTATCTCGACCTCTTCCCGGATTCGGCCGACCTGCGTCCGCTTCTGAAACGCGCGCTGCGCGAGGGGCCGGTCGTCAGCCTCGTGGAGGGGGCGGCCGGCGCCGCCTTCGCCGCCTGGGTCGGCGACGCCGAAGCCGCCGCGCGCTGGCCGCTGGGTCCGGAGACCGCCGCGGCGCTGACGGCGGGCGGCGAGCGGCTGGCGGTGGTGGTCAGCGCCCCGTCGCGCTCGTCCGAGCTGGCCCGTGGCGCCGCGCGCGCTCTCGACCTCACCGCGCTCGAGGCGCGCCTGGCCGAGGCGCTGCTTTTCGCGCCCAACCTGGAGGTGGCGGCCTCGGACATCGGGGTCGGCCGCGAGACCGCCCGCGACGCCCTGCGCCGCATCAACGCCAAGGCCGGCGTCCGTCGCACGCCCGAGCTGGTGGGCCGGCTGATCGGCATCATGTGCGCCGCCGGCGACCAACTCGGCGACGAGGCCGCGGTCGCCGAAGCGGCCTTCGGCCTGACGCCGGCCGAGGCGCGCGCCGCCGCCCTCATCGCCCAGGGCGCCACCGCCCCGGAGGCCGCGCGGTCGCTGGGTCTCAGCCCCGAGACCGTGAAGACCCACATGAAGGCCATCCTGGCCAAGACCGGGGCCAAGGGCGCCAAGGACCTGGCGCGGCTGCTGATGGAGGCGCGCGAACTGTTGGCCGTCGCCTCGGCGGCCGAGCCGATGCTGTCCGAGGAGGAGGGCGGCGGGCGGCTGCGCATCCTTCCGTCGCTCGATGGCCAGCGGCGCATCGCCCTGATCGACTACGGTCCCTACGACGGTGAGCCGGTGCTGGTGTTCCACGGCGCGGCCGCCGGCCGGCGTCTGCCCGAAGCCTTCCGAAAGGGGCTGATCGCGGCGGGCCTGCGCCCCATGGTCCTGCAGAGGCCCGGCTTCGGGCTCACCGACCCCTCGACCTACGACTACCTCGCCGACGGCGCGGCCGACATGGCGGCGGTTGTCGAGCGACTGCGGCTCAGGACCGTCCACATCCTGGCCCGCGACACCGGCGTGCCGGTGGCCCTCACCTTCGCCCGCGACTGGCCGCACCTGCTGGGGCGCGCCGTTATGCTCAACCCGCACCCGCCGATGTCGCGGCTGGAGCACCGGACGACCTTCCTGGCGGGCGTGCAGCAACGCCTGCTGCGCAACCCCGAGCTTGTCGCGACCTTCGCCGAGTTCCTGCGCCGCCAGACCACGACCCAGACCCTGGAGCGCCTGATCGACAAGGGGCTCGGCGATGTGGAGCCCGACCGCCGCGCGTTGGAAGACCTGGCGATCCGCCGCTTCCTGACCCGCGACATCCAGGGCCTCTGCGCCCGCTCGGTCCGGGGCTTCGCCGCCGAGAATGCGGTCTACGCCGCCGGCTGGGAGCCGCCTTCGGACCTGCCCCAGCGACCCTGGACCTTGGCGGCCTGCTCCGAGCTGCCCCGTCATGTGCGCCGGCCGTGGCTGCCCGTCGCCGACGTCCGCACCGTCCTGATCGAGGGCGCCGGCATCCTTCCCCAGTTCACCCATCCGGACGCCCTGGTGGCCCTGCTCGCCGATTGATCGCGGCGCCCCCAATCGGGGGAGGGCTGGTCGCGGTCGCGGCGTTAGCCTCGGAAATCTGAGGGGTTTTCTGGGGGTATCGATGCAAAAGCTTCTGCTCGCCGGCCTAGCCGGCATGGTCCTGGCGGCCGGTCCGGCCGCGGCCCAGTCTCTGCAGGTCAGCTATCCGGGCGATGCGTCCATGGACTGCGCCGCCATCTCCGCCGAGGTGGCGCGGATGGATCAGTTCGTGCTCGCGGCCAACGCCCAGGCCAGCAAGGCCGAGGGGCAGGCCCAGGGCGCCAATCTCGGCGCCACGGTGGCGGTCCAGGGGATGCTGCGGACCGGCCTGCTGGGGCGGGTGCCCGGCGCCGGTCAGCTCGCCAACCAGGCCGCCAACGCCGCGCGCCAGCGGGCCGAACAGGTCAAGGCCCAGGCGGCCGCCGATATCCAGACGGCCGGCACGCGCAAGGCGCTTTTGTCGGGGCTCTACTCGGGCAAGGCTTGTGACGCGCCGCCCGCCGAGCCGACGGTTGCCGCGCCCGCCGCGCCGCTCGGCTGACCGTCGTCTGGTCTCCAGGCGTCGCGGCCCACACAGCCCGTGTCCCCGCGGCGGCGGCGCCTGGCCCGGCCACCCATGACACCCGCGCAGTCCTGGCGCGGAGGCCTCTCTCCCGAGGCGATCGCTTCCACGTCAGGCAGTCATGGGTGGCCGGAACCGGACGCGCGGCGCTATCCGCGCAGTCACTCGCGCAGACGGCGAACCGTGTTGCGTCGCAGCATCATATAGTTGCAGATTGAGGTCATGGCTGATCCCCGTAATCGTCCGGGCGAAAATGCGCTGCAGGCGCTCATCAGTCTCGTGGTCGCCGTGGTGCTCGTCGCCGCCGCCACAGGGGTCCGCGCGGCCCTGACGCCGATGCTCGGCGATCTCTCGCCCTTCATGCTCTACGTCGGCGCCGTGCTCGTGGCGGGTCTCGTGCGGGGAGCGTTCTGCGGCGGCCTGGTCATGCTGGGCGGAGGCATCATCGGCACGCGCCTGTTCCTCAGCCACCACGGGGTGGTCGAGCCCGGCTCGATGATCGCGGTGATGGTGTTCTGGGGTGTTTCCGCTCCCGTGCTGGTCACCGCCAACGAGTTGCGCGTCCAACTGGGCGGGGCGATGGCCAAGCTCTCGGCCGCCCTCGACCGGAAGAACAGCCGGCCCGCCTGACCGATTGTCGGATGGCCGACACTGCGCGGCGCGGACGGGTGTATAGTCGCCGCATCGCTGGCATGGGGATCCCAGGCGCCGGCGACTGAGAGACCGGGTCTTCCCAATGCTCCCGCCTGACGACGAGGGAGTTCGACCATGCCTCTGTTCACCTTCTACCCATGCAGGGCCGACGGCTCTTCCATTGCCTTCGAGGCGCTGGAATGCGCCGACGACGACGGCGCGTTCGGCGCGGCGCGTCGTGTCCTCTCCGAACACCGCAGCTCGGTCGAGGTGGTCGTCTGGCAGGGCGAGCGCAGGGTCGGCGCCGTCTCCCGCGAAGCCAGTCCCGCCTGAGGCCGCTCTTCGCTCGCGCACGGCCCTTGCTCTCGGACGGCGCATCGGCCAAAGCGATGGCATATGTCGAGGGGCTCCCGCACCGATAAGGCCATGATGGCCGTGCGCTTCCTGGCCGCGCTGAGCGTCGCCCTGGGGCTGATGTGCGCGGGCCTTGCCTGGATGTGGCAGACCGAGCGTGAGACGGCCGCATGCTGGAAGGCGGCGGCGGAGTTCCAGTTGCAGCCCGAAGGCGACTGTCGCGGCTAGCCCGCGGCGCCGGCGCGGCTGCGCGTATTGGGGGTGAGGGCGTGCGTGTGATCCGATCCATCCTGGCCGGCCTCGCCGCCGTCGCCGCCGTCGCGGGACCGGCGGCCGCCGAGCCTGTCCTCTATCGCAACGCCACCCTGATCGACGGCACGGGCGCCCCCTCGCGCGCCGGCATGTCGGTGCTGGTCGAGGGCGAGCGGATCGTCGCGGTGGGGCCCGCCGCGGGTCTTGCCGCGCCGGCGGGGGCGCGGGTGGTCGATCTCTCGGGCAAGTTCCTGCTGCCCGGTCTCGTCGACAGCCACGAGCACCTCGCCACCCCGCCGAACCGCCGCCGCGCCGAGGCCAGCCTGCGCCGTGACGTCTATGGCGGCGTCACCGCCGTCCGTGACATGGCCGACGACCTGCGCGCGGTCGGCGAACTGGCCCGCGCCAGCCTGAAGGGCGATATCCCGGCGCCCGACATCTACTATGCCGCTCTCTTCGCCGGCCCGTCGTTCTTCGACGACCCGCGCACTGCGGCGACCACCTATGGATTCAAGCCCGGCAAGGTCCCGTGGATGCAGGCGATCGACGCCGCGACCAACCTGCCCGAGGCGGTGACCCTGGCGCGCGGCACGTCGGCGACGGCGATCAAGATCTACGCCAACCTCGACGGCGAGACGGTCCGCCGGATCACCGAGGAGGCGCATCGCCAGGGCCTGAAGGTCTGGGCTCACACGGCCGTCTACCCGGCCAGTCCTTCGCAGGTCGCCGCGGCCAGGCCGGACGTGATGTCCCACGCCTGCTCGCTGGCCCACGAGGCGGCCGGCACGCCCCAGACCTACCAGTCGCGCACGCCCATCGACGCCGCCCCGTTCCTGAAGTCCGACAACCCGGCCGTGGCCCGTGTGCTGGCCGACATGAAGGCCGGCGGGGTCATCCTCGACGCGACCACCAGCATCTACCACCTGCCCCGCGCCAGGCCCGGCCTCTGCTCGGGCGAGCTGTCCGACGCCCTGGTGCGCCAGGCCTGGAAGGCCGGCGTGACGGTCTCGGCCGGCACCGACTGGGTCGCCCCGGCCAGCGATCCGTGGCCGACGCTGTACGGCGAACTGGCCGCGCTGGTGAAGCTGGGCATCCCCACCGCCGAGGTCCTCAAGGCCGCGACGCTGAACGGCGCCCGGGCGGCCGGTCACGAGACCGACTTCGGCTCCGTCGCGCCCGGCAAGCTGGCGAACCTGATCGTCACCGCCCGTGACCCTCTCGCCGACATCGAGAACCTGAAGACCCTGGAACTCACCGTGAAGCGCGGCCGCGAATATCGCCGCGCCGACTTCAAACCGCTCGCGCCCGCCGACCTGGAGGAAACCCCGTGAACCGCCGCCACCTCCTGGCCCTCGGCGCCGCCGCGGCCGCGACCCCCGCCCTGGCCGCCGGCGCCGACCCACTGAAGGGCGTGACGGTGATCAACGCCCTGGGCGGCCTGCACGACCCGAACTTCCCCGAGCCGCCGCGCCCGGTGCTGACCCCGCGCATCCTGGCCGACGCCCTGGCCTCGGGCACGACGGCGGTGAACGTCACCATCGGCTACGTCGCCGGCCCGGGTGATCCGTTCGAGGTCTCGGTGCGCGAGGTCGGCCAGTGGGAGCGCCTGATCCGCGAACGCCCCGACGCCCTGATCAAGGTGACGACCGCCGCCGACGTCGCCCGCGCCAAGGCCGAGAAGAAGGTCGGCGTCATCCTGGGCTTCCAGAACGCGGTGCAGTGCACGCCCGACCCGGCCCGCGTCGATATCTTCGCCGACCTGGGCGTGCGGATCATCCAGCTCACCTACAACCTGCCCAACCCGCTGGGCGATGGCGCCATCGCGCCCGAGGGCCGGGGCCTCACCGACCTGGGCCGCCAGGTGGTGGACCGGCTGAACGCCAACCGCGTCATGGTCGACCTCAGCCACTCGGGCCGGCAGATCTGCCTCGACGCCGCCCGCGCCTCGAAGCAGCCGATCTCGATCAACCACACGGGCTGCCGCGCGCTCACCGACCTGCCGCGCAACAAGACCGATGAGGAGCTGCGCCTCGTGGCCGAGAAGGGCGGCTTCGTGGGCGTCTACTTCATGCCGTTCCTCAACATCTCGGGCCACGCCAGGGCCGAGGACGTGGTGGCCCACATCGAGCACGCGGTGAACGTCTGCGGCGAGGACCACGTCGGCATCGGCACCGACGGCGGCACGACGCCCATCGACGACCTCGAAAAGTACAAGGACGCCCTGCGCAAGGAGCACGAGGATCGCAAGGCCAAGGGCATCGCCGCCCCGGGCGAGCGGGCCGACACCACCCCCTTCGTGGTCGACCTGCGCGGCCCTGACCAGTTCCGCAAGCTCCACGGCCTGCTCGCCGCGCGGGGCCACAAGCCGGCCCGGATCGAGAAGATCCTGGGCGGCAACTTCGTGCGGTACGCCAGGGAGATCTGGGGCTGATGCCTCTCTCCCGCCGCGACGCCCTGGTCCTCGGGGGCGCGGTGGCGGCGGGCGGAGCGGCCACCTGGTGGCTGCAGTCCCGTCCTCCGCCGGCCCGGCGGCTGGAGATGACGCCGGTGGTCCGCGCGGTGCTCGGCGACCGTGGCTCGCCCCACGCCGGGGCCCAGGCGCCCGACGTGACCGTCGTGGTGTTCACCGACTATCAGTGCGGGATCTGCAAGGCGACCGACGGAGCGCTCTCGGACCTCATCGCCGCCGATCCCGGCGTGCGGGTGATCTACAAGGATTGGCCGATCCGGGGCCCGGAGTCCGACCTCGCGGCGCGCCATGCCCTGGCCGCCGACCGCCAGGGCCGCTACCTGCCGCTGCACCAGGCGCTGATGGCGCTGGCCGGGCCGCTGGATGTGGTCCGGCTGGACGATGCGGCCCGGGAGGCGGGGCTCGACATGTCCCGGCTGGCCGCCGATCTCGAAACCCACGCCGCCGCCATCGACGCCCAGCTGCGCAGCCACGCGATGCAGGCGTTCTCGCTGGGGCTGGCCGGCACGCCCGCCTACCTGGTCGGCCCCTATCTGATCGAGGGCGGGCTCGACGCCGGCGCCCTCGCCAAGGCCGTCCGACGGGCGAGACGCTGAACCTCCCGGGCTCCAGCCCGTTCAGAGGTCCATGAAATCCCTGATCCCCGCCGCGGTGGTGGTCGCCGCCCTGGTCACCCTCGCCGGCTGCCAGAAGCCGGCGCCCGCCACATCCGCCGACGAGGCCGCGGTCGCCGTCGATCCGGCTCCGCCCGGCGCCACCACGGGCGCTGGGGGCGCGGCCACCGCGCCGGTCGATCCGAACCCAGCCGGCGCCGGCGCGACCACCGGCGCCGACCCCGGCGTCACGACGCCCGAGATGGGAGCCACGTCCCCCAGCGCCGTGAACCCCCCGTCCACGTCGCCGCCTCAGCCGCCGCCGGTCCTGCCGCCGAAATAGGAAACGCCGCCGGGTGCGGGACCCGGCGGCGCGCCTCGGCGGCGGGGAGTGCTGATCAGGCCGCCGCGAGACCGGTCCGGCGACGGCGCAGGGTAACGCCGGCCGCGCCGAAGCCCATGATCATCAGCGCCCAGGTGGCGGGTTCGGGCACGCCCGTGTTCACCGCCATCTTCACGTTGTCGAGGCGGACGGTTTCGACGTTCGGCGTCCAGTCGGCCCAGATCTGGACCTGTTCGAGGTCGGCGAGGATCGCCGCGAAATCCGCGCTGCTGACGCTGCCCAGCTGGTTGGTCGGCGAGCCGGTGTAGAAGCTGCTGGCCTTCAGGCTGATGTCGAAATTGGACAGGTTCGGGCCCGGCAGGCCCAGGCCCTTGGCGAAGATCGTCTTGCCGTTGGCGCCCGTCAGCACGAGCGCCGGACGCGTGGCGTACTGTTGCGAGGGCTGGTTGTCCGACAGGTCGAACGAGAACGAGCCGTTGAGGAAGGCGCTCTTGTCGCCCAGATAGGCCGTCGAGGCGAGGAAGCCCCAGCCGTTGAAGCCATGGTTGATCTTGGCGATGGTCTGGGTGGCGCTGTCCCAGGTCACGTCGGTGGAACCGCCCTGGTACGAGCCGAACTTCCAGCCTTCCGCGCCGGTCGCGAAGGTCGACGTGACGGTGGTCGCCGCCTGGGCGGCCGTGCCGAGGCCAGCGGCCAGGGCCAGCGCCGCGATCGGCGCGAGGAACTTCATTCGCATGCTGGATACTCCGGTTGTGCGCCGCAACCGCTAGGTCGGGCCCACCTCGGGAGTCCGCCCCACCTGCGACAAAGCCGTGGGGTTTCGCGACATGACTGCGGGAATTCCCCTCAGGCGCGAAGCAGCATCCAGCCGACCGCCGCCGCCTGGGCGGCCACGATCAGGAAGAGCCAGGTCACGAAGGGCTGCTTGCGGGACTTGTGGCGGGTGACCTGCCGGGCCGCCAGCGCGCCCGGGCTGCCGCCCAGCGCCGCCATCGCCAGCAGCGTCCGTTCAGGGATGCGCCGGTCGCGCCGGACCGCCCGCCGCTTGTCGTCGGCGAACGCCGCGAAGGTCGCCACATTGATCACGGCCAGCCAGCCCAGGAGCAGTCCCATCCGCTCCAGGCTGGCCGGTTTCGCTTACCTGCGGGTTACGCCCGCTGGGCGCCGGTGGTGGGGCCCATGCCGCGTCCGTCCTCGGGCAGGCCGCCGAACCCCGTGCGCCGGACCCGCTCCTTCAGCCGCTGGGCCTGGCGGATCAGCGCCTCCGCCTTCTCGGCGTGCGGGTCGGCCGAGGGGCCGTCCAGGTCAAACATCGGCCGGTAGCCTTCGATCTCGCCGAGCAGCTGCAGCAGCCGCGCGTTGCCGGCCTCGCGGCCCTCGCAGGCCTCCAGCAGCATCACGGCCTCTTCCAGCGCGGCCTCGTACTCGCGGTCGTCGGTGATGGGCATGGGGTCCTCCTCGATGAGCATGTTCTCCCCTCCGTCTCAAACGGCTCCGCTGCGCGCCGGGTTGCAGGTCAGGGCGCCATCGGCGTCCAGCCCCGGGCGCGCAGCCACGCGGCCGCCACCGCCGCGCCGTCCGGTCCCTCGCTCCCGGGGATCGACTGCACCAGCGCGCCCCGCCCGTTGATCACGATGACGCCCGCCGAGGTCCCGTCGGTGCGCGCCAGGCCCACGGCCGTCGCGTCGGCGGGCCGCCCGGTGCGGGTGATGGCCAGCGGCCAGCGGAAGGTCTCATAGAGCGGCAGGCCGGCCCGGGCCTCCATCTCGGCGACCGCCACGCCCTGGCCGTCGTCGGGGCGGGTCAGCGCGCCGGACGTCGCCGCGCCGCCGCCCGCGCCATCGATCTCCGCTGGCGGCCGACTCCCGAAACTCCGGGCGAAGAGCGCCGGCGCGGGGCGGTTCAATTCGCGCCAGGGCGCCTGGGCGATGGCCAGCAGGGCGGTCGCCGCCGCGACGAAGCCCAGGGCCGGCCCCCATCGCCGCCACGCCGTCGCCAGGATGGCCCGCTCGATCATCGGACGATGGCGCGCTTGCCGGGCCCCGGTGTCAAGCTGGAGCGCCGACGCGGACCATGGCAGGGAGACGCCTCCCGCCTTCCAGGAGCTTCCCATGCGCGATCCCGCCACCGCCGGTTTCACCCTGAACCAGACCATGCTGCGGATCCGCGATCCGGAGGCCTCGGTCGCCTTCTACCGCGACGTCCTGGGCTTCACCCTGCTGCACAAGCTGGACATCGCGCCGGGCAAGTTCTCGCTCTACTTCATGGCCCTGCTGAACGAGGGCGAGGCCGTGCCGACCGACCCCGCCGACCTGCTGCGCATGGTCTTCAGCCGTGAGACCACCCTGGAACTCACCCACAACTGGGGCACGGAGAGCGACCCGGACTTCGCCGGCTACCACAACGGCAACGCCGAGCCGCGCGGCTTCGGTCACCTCGGCATCAGCGTCCCGGACGTCGCCGCCGCCTGCGCCCGCTTCGAGCAGATGGGCGTTGAGTTCATCAAGCGCCCCGACGACGGCATGATGAAGGGCCTGGCCTTCATCAAGGACCCCGACGGCTACTGGATCGAGATCCTCTCGCCCAACGGCATGACCGCCCTGATGGGCCGGTAGAAGATCACCCACGAACGACGCGAGATCGAGAACCGGCGACGGCGAAGCCGTCCGGAAATCGAACCGCGGAAAGCGCAGGAAAACGCGGAAGGTTCGGCGGCCTGCCTTCGGCGTACGTCCGCGTCTTCCGCGGCTTTCTTCTGACGGCTTCGCCGCCCGCTCGGCCTCCGCCGGCTCACCCGCGAAGCTCGTGCGGTTCGTGGACGACTATCGACCCACGAAAAAGGCCCCGCCGACGTCTCCGCCGGCGGGGCCCTTCCAGACCTGGTGAGGTCTTAGTGCTTCGGCGCTTCGGCCGGCGGCGTCACCGCGGCCTTCGCGTCGGCGGCGGCCTTGCTGGCGTC
>JBFMGV010000080.1:0-23272 GCA_040752615.1 Pseudomonadota bacterium
CGCCCAGAACCTGCGCAAACTCGCCAAGCTCATCCCGCCCCCAGCGCCAGCAACCGCCTGAGGAGCGGAGAGCGCCATCGCACCCGCGCCGGCGCCGGCTCAGGCGCAGCCTTTTTCAACGGTATCGATCCTTGGCGGACCTTCACCTCCCCCGCTTCGCAGGGGAGGTGTGAGTGGACACATGGTCCTGGAGTCCTGGGATCGTCGGGGCCGTCGCGGGATTCTGCGGGCTGAAACCTAGAGAAAACAACGGCGCGTCCCCGCGAAACGGCTCGTGGCGCGCCTCCCTGGCTTGTCCGCGGCCGAGGCCCGAAAAACGGCCGTCGGCGCGATCTAGACAGTTCAAACCGGAGCGCCGGTTAGACATTCGACAGGCCTTCGACGCGCCGTCAAGCGGCGCTCGACGGTCCTGCGACCGCCCTTTGAATGGATTGAGGAAACTGACATCGAACGGCGTCGAACGCGGCCCGGCCGACGCGGGGCGCGGGCGTCGGACAGGCGCGTCCGACCGCCTGGAACCGGGAAGCGAACTGGGAAATGGGCTTCCCAGTTCGCCCCGTACTTCCCAGTTCGCCGAAAGTGCAAACAAAACAACTAGCAAGGCGTTGGTCGCGCGTGACAGTGGCCCGTCGAAGGCCTGCGCGAACTGGGAAGTCAGTCAGATGGCCGGCTTGGCCGGCCTCGGGGCCGGCGGTAGCCGGGTGGCGCATTCTCTGGTGGCGATCTGTTGGTCGGCAGCCTGGGCGTACTGAGAAATCTTGTCGCCCGACGGGACGACGCGAACGACCGCTCCGTTCTCGGTCAGCAAGAAGAGGTAGAACCTCTCGCCGACGTAGGCGCCGTATGAGTTCTTCGCGTTGACCGCGTAGCAAACCGCCCACGATGGGGTCGGACTGCCAAAGCCGGTGCGGAAGGATCCGAGCCAGGGGACGCTCGACTGGCGGATCATCGCCGAATACGGGTCCTTCAGCACCCGGCCGAAGTAGTCCTGAATCCACGGCTTCCAAATCTCAGGTGGCGTGGCCCTGGGCGCCGTAGCGCCAGCATGGGGCGACACACCCTGGCGCTGCTCGCTTGCCGACAGCTCAGCTCTCGGAGTCACTCCGGGCGGCAGATCGTTCGCCTCCTGCGCGGATACGCCGGAAGCCAAGAAGAGAAGCGATATCCCCGCCCAAATTGCAGCCTTCATAGGAAGGTCACCCCCAGCTTCGCCCGTCCGATGATCTGGAACTGCTCTCTTTCAAGACTGGCGCCATCAAGGGTTTCAATCGGATATCGCGGGTTGTCGGAGATGATCTGAATTCCCCCTTCGGTCCGTCTGAGGCGCTTGACCCGCAGGTCGTTCTCCTGCCGGAAGCCGAAAACCCCCTCGCGCAACCTCGTGTCGTGCAGATCCAGAAGCACCCGCGATCCGTCGGCGATCGTTGGGGTCATCGAATCGCCGTCCGACCCACACCAGCCCAGGCCCTCAGCGCTCGTCCGACCAATCTGGCGCAGCAGATCCCCATCTATGGGAACCATCGCGATTATCTTCGCGGCCTCTGAGAATTTGGCGACGCCGGCTGCAAGTCTGACGTCGTACAGGGGCACTTCGAAGTAGCCCTGAGATGATGCATCGGGCTCGCCAAGGCCTGTAATCAACCACGTGATCGAAACTTTCGCAGCATTGGCAAGGGCGCGAATACCCTGACTTGGGACGTCAGGTCCATTCTCCTGTGTCCACCTATTCAGTGTGCTCTTCGGTATCTGGGTGACCAGCGCCGCCTTGATTGACCCGCCAAGCCGCTGAACCGCGTAATCGATTCGCGCGTGAAACTGATCATCCACGGAAAAGCGCCCCACAAACGGGGATGGTCGCTTGACGTTGTCCCGAAATCGGCCATCTAGTTCCCACGAACGGGGACGAAAGACCGATTATGGGACATCGCGGCCGGAAACGGGCCAAGGTTTGGCACCCGGAGTTGATCAAGGCGGAAGTGAGGATGAGGGGCGAGAGCCTGACGAGCCTCGCGCGCCTCAATCGCCTCCAGGAGGACGCGTGTCGGGATGCGCTGCGCACCCGGCGTCCGAAAGCTGAAGCCGCAATCGCGAAGTTCATCGGGGTTCCCGTCGAGGAGCTGTGGCCGGACCGCTACGCAACGTCGTCCACGGACGTGGATAGCGCTTCTGACCCTGCCGCGCACCGTCAAATGGCGGAGCGCGTTTAGACATGGCCGCGCTTGCCTCCCGCTCGATCACGCAACTGCTGGTCAGCAAGATCCGCATCCCGGCCGGACGCCGGGCGATCGACCCAGCCCACGTCGCCAATCTGGCGGTGTCGTTCGAAGAGATCGGTCAGCGCCACGCCATCGGCGTGCGGCCGATTCCCGACACGGACCCTGAACGGGCGACCTACACCTACGAGCTGGTCAGCGGCGCTCACCGCCTGAGCACCGCGGCCCTGCTGGGGTGGCGGGTGATCGACGGCGTCATCGAGAACGAGTCGGCCCTCGACTCGACCATCGCCCAGGCCGACGAGAACCTGCTCCACCGGCCCAACGACGCCCTGGAGCGCGCCCAGGCGGTCAACGCGCGCCTCGAAGCGTGGGCTGCGAAGCACCCAGAGCGCGTCTCAGTAGACGAAGGCGGAGCCCTTCGGGTGAGGCGTGGCCGGCCTGCGAAATTGCCGCACGGCGCGGCAGTTTCCGGGAAAATGGGTCACGGTGACCCATTTAACGCGTGCGGGATGGGCTTCGCTGAGGAGACGGCCAAGGCGGCCGGCCTCTCTCTGCCTACCATCAAACGTGATCTTGCCGTCTATCGCGGGTTGTCCGCGAGCCTGCAGGACCGGCTGCTAGGCACGGAGATCGCCGCGAACCCCGGCCTGCTCCGCCAGCTCGCGGACATGGCCGACAAGGACGAGCAGGCGAAGGTCGCCGACGTCCTGCTCACCGGCCGGACGAAGAACCTGTCGGAGGCGATGGCGATCGCGGCTGGCAACGAGCCGGTGAAGCCTGTTCAAACGCCCGCCGACGAGGCTGTGAAGGCCTTCCGCAAGCTGTGGGGCGCGGCCTCGCCCAGCGCCCGCGAGGCGATCCTGGCCGACATGGCCGGGCGCGCGCTGCCGAAGGGCTGGATGGTGGAGCAGCGCTCGTGAGCGGCTTCTCCCTGCAACGCCAGCTCCTGGCCGAGCTGCAGGCCGGCGGCGCGGAGTGCTGCGACCTGGCCGACCGCGTCGGCGTGTCGTGGGAGGCGGCGGACCTGGCGCTGCAGGCGCTGGCGGGCCTCAACCTGGTCGACGCACACGACCCGCCGCCGCCCTGCACGCGGCGCGAGATGCGATGGTTCGTGCTGCCGGGCGCTAGCGATCGTTATCCGGCGCCCACGGCCACATCGGGTCGCTGGGATCAAGCCGCCATTGCACGAGACGGTGCGGAGCATCGTGCCGCCACGGCAGCATACGTCGCAGCCGTGCGGCGAGCCGATCAAGCGCGACGTCCTACAGGTCGTCCGCAATGATGGGCCGGTCCTACCCCAGCGCTGCGGCGCCGTGCGGGCGCAGAGATTGCATCGCCGCCCACCTCGGCCGGCAGCTCCACCTGGTCACCGACGCCGATGCAGGCCGTCTCATTGCGGGCGCTCGCGCCGGAACAGCCGCCCCAACGTCGCGATCGTCTGCGTTTCAACGTCGTGCGCCAGCTCGGCGACGTCGTCCTGGAACTGCTGCGCGGGGCTTGCTGCTGGGGTTCGCTCTGGTCGCGGTGACGGCAGCGTCTCTAGGAATGTTCGCATCTTCGCGGGGTCGTGCCCGTGGGTGAACAACGCCAACTTCTGAAACAGCCGCAGCGCGGCTGTGGACTGGGCAAGCGCCAGCAAGGTCTGGTCTTCCGGGGTCAACAGGGTAGGTCCTCTCGGTCTCTGCAACTTCCGAGCGGACCACGAGTCGTCGGCGCGGTAACCCGCCGCGCCGACGATGGGGGCGCGCATGGCTAAGCGTCGCGCGCCCCGCCATCCCGACCAGCGCGACCTGTTCGAGGTCCAGAAGGTGTTCGAGGTTCGGGCGCCGCAGGCGCTGATGCGCGCCCTGGATTTCAACCGGACGATCGCCCTGGCCATGGGCGAGGCGATCCAGGCCTGCGGCAAGAGCCGCGAGACCATCTGCGCCGAGATGACCGACCTCCTCGACTACGAGGACGGCAAGGAAATGACCGTCGCGCAGCTCAACGCCTACACGAGCAAGGCGCGAGAGAGCCACACGATCAGCCTCGTGCGGTTCAAGGCCTTTGTGCGGGTGACGGGCTGCAACTGGCTCTGGGACGTCCTGCTCCACGACGAGGGGCTGACGATCCTGGAGGGCGAGGAGGCGCACCTGGCGCGCGCCAGCCTGCTGCAGAAGAAGGCGGAGGAGCTGCTGGCCCAGGCCAAGGAAGCCCTCAACGCCGCGCCATCCACCGTTCGCGTACCTCGGGGGCAACGATGAGCCGGGCTGCAATCGCGGTTCAGGAGTGGTTCTCGGCCGCCGAGCTGGCGGCGCTGGAGCTGCCGGGCGTTCCGAGCACGAAGCGCGGCGTGCAGATGCTCGCCGACCGCGAGGCCTGGGATGCGGCGGTCGATCCGACCCGGGGCGCGCTGGCGCGGAAGCGCAAGGGCCGCGGCGGCGGGGTCGAATACCACGCGGCCCTGTTGCCGGAGGCCGCCCGGACCAAGCTGGCCGCCACGGCGGTGCGCTCGGCCGAGCGGGCCGACCGGGACGAGGTCTGGCAGCGGTGGGAACAGCTCCCCCAGGCCCAGCGCGACGAGGCCGCCCGGCGGCTGATCATCGTCGAGCGCATCGAGGGGCTGCAGCGCGCCGGCCTGCTGAAGGACCGGGCCGTGAAGGAGACCGTCCGCAGCTTCCTGCTGGAGGCCAAGGCGGCCGGGGAGCCGGTGAGCCTGAGCTGCAGCACGGTCTACGACTGGCTGGAGCGGATTCGCGGCGTCGCCCTGCACGACCGCGCGGCCTACCTCGCCCCGGACTACGTCGGCCGCACCGCGCGGGCCGCCTGCAGCGACGACGCCTGGGAGGCCTACAAGGCCCTGTTCCTGGACCAGTCCAAGCCGGCGCACGCGGCCTGCTATCGCCGCGTGGAGCGGCTGGCCGCCAGCAACGGCTGGACCCTGCCGTCGGCGAAGACGCTGCAGCGCCGGATCGAGGCGGAGATCCCGCCGCCGGTGCAGACGCTGCTGCGCTACGGCCCCGAGGCCCTGAACCACACCTTCCCGCACCTGCAGCGCGACCGATCCTCGATCGAGGTCATGCAGTTCCTCAACCTCGACGGCCACACCTGGGACGTCCGGGTGCAGTGGCCCGAGGGGACGATCGAGCGCCCCCACGCCCTGGTGGTCCAGGACATCAAAAGCGGCCGCATCCTGGCGATCCGCCACGACCTGACCCTGAACAGCCACCTCGTGCGCCTGGCGCTGGCAGACACGTTCCGCACCTACGGACTGCCCGACGGCATCTTCATGGACAACGGCCGCGAGAACGCCGCCCAGGCGATCAGCGGCGGACAGGCGCGCAACCGCTGGGGCAGGACGCCCCAGGAGGAGCCGGACGGCCTGCTGAAGGCGCTGGGGATCAAGGCGATCGCCGTCACCCCATACTGGGGCAAGGCCAAGCCGATCGAGCGGGCCTTCCGCAATTTCGCCCATGAGATCGCGAAGGCGCCGGAGTTCTCGGGCGCCTACACGGGCCACAACACGGTCTCGAAGCCGGAGAACTACGGCCAGAAGGCCATCCCGCTAGCCGAGTTCGAGGCGATCGTCCGCCGGGAGATCGCCTTCTACAACGCCCAACTCGGGCGGCGTGGCGCGGGGATGGCCGGACGCTCGTTCGACCAGGTCTTCGCCGAAGGCCTGCAGGCCCGGGTGACCCGCCGCCTGTCCGAGGCGCAGCTCCGCATGTGCCTGCTGGCTTCGAAGCCGGTGACCATGCACCCGCAGACCGGCGCGGTGACCGTCGAGGGGCACAGCTACTGGTCTCCGGAGCTGGGCAACCTGCCGCGCCAGCGCGTCATCGTCCGGTTCGATCCGGAGCGGATGGAACAGGCCGCCAGCATCTACACGACGGACAACCGCTGGCTCTGCGACGCCCCGCGCACGGCGGCCGGCAGCTTCGATCGGGCCAGCGACGGCCGCGAGCATCGCAAGGACATGCGAACCTACAAGCGGGCCACCCGCGACCAGGCCGCCGCCCTGCGCCGGATTTCGGCCCGGGAGATCGCCGCCCAACTGCAGGCCCCCGCCGAGCCGCCGCCGATCGAGACGGACGGCACGGTCGTGGCGCTCGACTTCAAGGCCCCCAGCCGCCCCGACCAGGTCGGCCGGCCGGCGGCCTCACCCCCGGTCTTCACCGACAAGTGGGAGCGCGGCGTCGATGCCGTGCTCTCGCGGCGCGGATGAGGAAAGCCCGCCCGGGGCGGCAACCCCGGACGGGCTCAGCAGTGCATCGAAGAGGAGCTTGAGTATCCGATGAACATCATCGCCAGCAAGACGGAGTTCAGCGACGCCGAGCACGCCGCCCTGGCCGCCAAGGTCAAGGCGCTGGTCGGCGCGTCGCTCAGCCAGGCGGAGATCGCCCGGCAGGCGGACAACATCCCGTCGTCCACCCTCAGCCAGTACCTGTCGGGGAGCTACACCAGCGAGCCGGGTCGCACTGAGGTCGCGACGAAGCTGAACAAGTGGCTGAAGGCGCGCGACGCCGAGGCCGAGCTGCGCAGCCAACTGCCGGTGGCGCCCAGCTTCCTGCCGCTGCGGACGTCCAAGGCCATCACCAGCGCGTTGCGCTACGCCCGCGAGCTGGGCCGCATGGTGCAGGTTACGGGCGTCCCAGGGGTCTCCAAGACCGCCACCGCCCGCCAGTTCGCGGAGGACTACCCGCGCACCTGGTACGCGGCCATGAACCCGGCGACCGGCGGCGTGCCGACCATGCTGCTCGCGATCCTGCGGGCCATGGGCGACACGGACAGCAAGGGCACGCCCCAACTGCTCATGGACCGGGTCTGTCAGCGCGCCCGCGAGGCCAAGGGCCTGCTGATCGTCGATGAGTGCCAGCACCTGACGCCGCCCTCGATCGAGACCCTGCGGGCGGTCAACGATGAGGTGCGGATCGGCATCGCCCTGCTGGGCAACGAAGCCGCCGCCGCCCGGGTCGGCCACACCGGCAACAAGGTGGAGTTCGCCCAGGTCTCCTCGCGGATCGCCATGCGCCGCGTCTTCGTGGCGCCCGACGCCAACGACGTGGCGGACCTCGTCCGTGAGTGGGGTCGCCTCAACAACGAGGAGCTGACCGAGCGCGAAATCGCCTTCTGTCAGAAGATGGCCTCGCGCCCCGGCGGCCTCCGCAACATCGAGATGACCATGGAGGCGGCGATCCTGGCCGCCCGTGGCGATGAAGAGCCGCTCGGGCTGGAGCACCTGCAGGGCGCCTTCGCCCAGCTCTCCGGCCTCGCCGAAATCCGTTGATGGAAGCCGCCATGAACAACACCTTGGACATCGTCCGCCAGGGGGCTGGCGCCGCGCGCCAGCTCCGCCAGCAGCGCCGGGCCCACGTGCTCGACGGCCGCAGCTTCCAGCGCCTGCTGGACAAGATCCACAACGGCCTCGCCCAGTCGCTGGCCCCCGATCAGCCCGGCCTGCAGGCGGTGCGCGAGCTGCGCTACCAGGCACGGTACGACGTGCTCACCGGGCCGGCGTTCGAGCGGTTCCTCGACGAGATCGAGGCCGCGTTCGCCCGGATGCTCGGAAGCCAGGAGCCGCCGGCCCAGCCCGACGCGCTGGTCCTGGACGAACCGGGCGGCGAACCGGAGCCCACGGCGCCCCGGTCGGTGTGGGGCCGAATGGCCGCCGCCTGGGGCCGCATGTGGCGCGAGATCACCCGCGAGCCGACCTACGAAGAGTGGGCGGACCGGCAATGGTAGGCCGCCCCTGGACCCTAGAGGGGTTGCTGGCGGCGCGCGTCCTGGCCGCAGCCAACGCCCCGCTCGCTCACATCGGCGAGGCCCTGGACCGACTCTCGGGCGAAGTGGACCGGGCGTTGTGGATGCTGGTCGGGCGCACGCCTGAACAGGCCCTGGCCCTGCTGAACCGGGGCTTCGCATGAGCGTGCTCGAACCCCGCAGCAAGGTGCGTCCCGGAGCCATGATGGCCTGGGTCATTCCCCACCTGACCCACAGCGCGCCGTCGTCGGAAGACCGGCCTCTGCGAGACCGGATCGTCGAGACGTTGCAGGCCGGGGCCATGACGGCGCCCAGCCTCGCCAGCCTGCTCGGCGCGAAGGAACTCAACGTCGGCCTGACGCTGGCGGCCCTGCAGCAGGAGGGCGCGATCGCCGCCGGGCCGCCGCCCGCCAGTGGCCCGCGCCACCGGCCGTGGACCCTGACCGGAGGCGCGGCGTGACCCTCGGCCGCGGCAGCAGCGTGCGCATGGACCTCGCGGCCTTCCGCCTCGACGAGATCGAGGAGGCCCGGCCGGGCGTCTTCCGCCACCGGCACGGCCTGCGCGCCGCTCTGGACCGCCTGCGGGCGCGCTGGGCCGCGGCCTGGACCCGCCCGAACCCCGAACACCTTCAACGGCCCGCCGACCGGGCCTGATCCCACGGAGACGACATGGCCAAGGCCAAGATCAAGACGATGGCGGCGCCCGCCGCGCAGACCCGCGAGGAGGCCGAGCTGGCCGTCGCGCGGATCGGTGAGGTCCAGCGCGAACTGACGCGTCAGGAGACGGTGCTGAACGACCAGGTCGCCGCGCTCAAGACGGCGGCGGAAGAGGCCGCGAAGGGCCTGAAGCTCGAACTGACGGACCTGCAGGCCCGGGTGCAACGGTTCTGCGAGGCGAACCGAACCGAGCTGACCAACGGCGGCAAGACCAAGACCGTGCTGTTCGCCACCGGCGAGGTGAAATGGCGCGCGCGCCCGCCGAGTGTCTCGGTTCGAGGCGCGGAGGCGGTGATCGCCTTCCTGAAGGCCACGATGGATGGCCGCTTCGTTCGCACGAAGGACGAGGTCGACAAGGAGGCGATGCTCGCCGACCCGGACGCGGCGCGGAAGGTGCCGGGCGTGAAGATCGGGTCCGAGGGCGAAGACTTCGTCATCGAGCCGCTCGCCGTCCAGCTCGCCGGGGCTGCGTGATGGATAGCCGCAGCCATTGCGCCTGCAGCGCCGAGATCAAACCCGGCGTCGCGTACTTCTGCGACGAAGCGCTCGGCGACGGTCCCTGGTGTGGCGACTGCTTCGCCGGGACGGACTGCGGGCGGGGAAAGCACGGCGACTGCTGCTCAACGGCCGTCCACACTGGCCGGCCCCGGCGTGAACCGGCGTCGGAGCTCACCAACGACCAGATCACGCTGATCGTAGAGGCAAGCCTTCTGGCCGGCTTCTACGCTGACGCGGCGCTCTCGGAGTTCGAAGCGTCCAGCGTCCGCGAGGTGGCCCAGCGCTTCTGTGAGCAACGTCGCGCAGCCGTCGTCACGGACCATGAGTGGCCCGTCATTGAGGACAGCGTCCAAGCTATGCGGGCGTATCGTGCCCGCCGGATGGGCGAGGACGGCCGCGCGCTCGTGGTCGCCGCCGGCAACGCCAAGGCCCGCCTCGCCGCTGTAGCGCCGCAGCTAGCCGCCTTCGCGAAGGCCTTCGCCTGATGCGCCTCACCGACGCGCAGATGAACCTGCTGGGCGACGCCGGCGCGTTGGTGGGCTTCCACGCGTCGGTGATCTCGACGTTCGAGCTGGAGCTGCTGGCGGAGGTGGCGAGCCGCTTCCGCCGTGGCGCCCGCTCGGCCGAGGTGACGTCCAGCGAGTGGGCCGTGATCGAGGACGCCGTGGGCGCCCTGCGCGCGGCCGAGAGGCGCGCCCCGACGGGCGCCCTCGGCATTTCGGAGCAAGGCCGATGAAGGCCCGCCCTACGACCCGCATCCTGGCGTGGTCGCCGACCTATCTGGAGATGTTCGACCTGGTGGCGCTCGACTGGCTGCCGCCGGAGGACGTCCGTCTCACCCTCAACGCCCGGCGCGATCGCTTCACGATGGTCGCCGAGTTCAAGCGCCCCTGCGGCGGGGTCGCCGTCCTGACCGTCGTGGCTCGCAGGCAGGCCGACGGCGAGTGGATCGCCACCCGCGAGACGGCGCGGATCCGCATGGTCGCCCGCGTGGGAGACCTCCATGCGCTCTGACCTGTTCGCGCCGCAGCCGGCCGGCCTCGCCTGGCGCGCCCCGACCGAAGGCGAGCACGTCTGCGCCGGTTGCCAGGGCGCGGCCTGCTACGGGCTGGGTTCGACCTGGTTCTGCCCCCGCTGCGCGCCCGCCGACTTCCTGCCGGCCACCCGGGGGGAGCGCCGATGAGCGCGCCGGCCAACTTCGACGTCTCGACGCTGACCCACGAGGAGTACCTGGTGCTGCGCGTGTGGGCTTCGGTCGAGGGCATCTACGACGCTGTCCCGAAGCCCCCGCCGCCGGGTCGGATCACGCTCCGCGAGCTGGTCGACCGGTACGAGGCGATGCGCCTCCGGAGGCGCGCGTGACCGCCGCCGCCCGCAAGATCGTGCCGGCCGGCCGCCGCGCCATGCTTGCCAAGGTTCACCTGGGCGCGAAGGAGCTGGGCCTGGATGATGACGCGCGTCGCGACGTCATGGCCCGGGTCACCGGCGGCAAGCGATCGTCGGCCGAATGCACCGACGCCCAGCTCGACCTGGTGCTCACCGAGTTCCGCCGCCTGGGCTGGGCGCCCAGGTCCAAGGCGGCCGGCGACCGGCCCAGGCCCGCCGCCTCGCCGTTCGCCGGCAAGGCCAAGGCCATGTGGACCTCGCTCTGGAACCTGGGCGCCGTCCGCAGCGCCGACGCCCGCGCGCTGGAGGCCTTCGGCCGGCGGCAGCTCGGCGTCGACCGGTTGGCCTGGGCCGACCAGAGCCAGGGCTATCGGCTGATCGAGGCGCTGAAGGCGATGGCCGAGCGCGAGGGCTGGTCGCAGGACGTCGCCGGCCTGAAGCCGGAGCGGCGCATCTGGTCGCTGAAGGCGCGCCTGGTCCAGCGCCAGGCTGAGCTGCTCGGCCAGCCCGCGTTCCGGATCGCCGGCCTGACCGAGCGCGAGCTGGACAAGCTGGCGGCCGAGAACGGGCCGGCGGTGCGCGCGGCGCGGGGTGTCGCATGAGCGAGGCGCGCGACCTGTTCGAAACCATCTGCGCCGCGCTGGCCGAGGGCGCGGAGGCCGTCGTGGAGGTGACCCAGCATGACGACGGGTCCATGACCGTCGAGTGGGGCGTGTCGGAGCTGCCGTTGCTGTCCGCGCCGCCGGCCGGTGCCCGGGCGGTGGCCGACGGCATGATCGCCAGCGGCTGGTATCCGGAGATCGGCGAGATGCTGATCACCGCCTGCGATTTCTGCGACCGCGGCGGGCGGGCGCTGAACTGATGGCGCAGTTCCCCGGCATCCTGGCGAAGATCGCGGAGGTCGCCGGAGAGTCGGCGGCCACGCGCCTGGCGCTGGCGGCCGGCGGGACCACCATGACCTTTTCGGCGCGGCCGAACTCCGCCCTGGCGAAGATCGTCGGCGCGGTCGCCGCGGCGCAGATCGCGGAGGAACTCGGCCCGGTGAAGTACGCCATCCCGATGGCCCACCTTCGCGGCGAGAAGGGGCGGCGCGCGGCCGCCGCCCAGATGCTGGCGCAGGGCGCCACGGCCAGCCAGGTGGCCAAGTCGGTGGACGTCCACCAGCGGTCGATTCATCGGGTGAAGGCCAGGATGAGAAGGGCCCATCAGGAGGGCCTGCCGCTGTTCCCTGGAGAGCCCCAGGACTGACAACTGTCAGGGGCGAAAGCCCAGCCGCTTCGGAGCGAAGCTGCGCACGACAAATGGCCCGGCGCAAGCCGGGTTTCGTGTAGGCGCAGATGACTAACCTCTCGACCCGTCTCGTAGTTCCCAAGCCGGCCGGCTGGTCGCGGATGAACGACGTCCGCTACGCCGCCGTGGCCAAGGCCGTGCTCGCCATCGAGGGCGGCCACAGCAACGACCGCACCGATCGCGGCGGCGAAACGCAGTACGGCGTGTCGCTGCGCTTCCTGAAGGCGGTCGGCGGGATCGACGCCGACGGTGACGGCGTCGGCGATCTCGACCTGAACATGGACACGGTCCTGGACGGGCGGGATATCCGCCTGCTCACGCCCGAGCTGGCCACCGACCTGTTCCAGGTCCACTTCTACATCGGCCCCGGCTTCTGGACCCTGGCGCCGCCCTACGACGCGGCCATGTTCGACCAGGCGGTGAACGGCGGGACGACCGCGGCGATCAAGATCCTGCAGCGCGCCCTCAACCGCCGCCTGACGATCAAGCTGCGGGTCGACGGCCAGCTCGGGCCGAAGACCACCCGGGCCTTCTGGAACGTCATCGGCGGCCACCAGCGCGCGGAGCTGCTGGCCGCCATCCGGGACGAGGCGGCCCGGCGGTACGAGGCGATCATCACCGCCGACCCCAGCCAGGCGAAGTACCGCAAGGGCTGGCTGCGCCGCGCCCAGGAGCTGGGCCGTGTTTAGCCAGGCCGCGTACTTCCGCCTCTACCGCCGCGACCTTCGCTTCGCGCCGGGCGTCGTCGCCCTCTGCGCGATCCTGGCGGTCCTGACCCTCTTCAACGTCTACGGAGACCGCATCTTGAAGCGCGTACTTCAGGCCGCCGCCGTCCTGGCGCTCGGCCTCCTCGTCGCGGCGTGCGGCAGCACCGGAACCGGCGCTAAGGTCCTGGAGAACCTGGAGAGCTGCAACCGCCGATACGACGGTGCGATCAGCGCCGGCATCACGGGCGCGCAGTTCACCGGCACCATCAAGGTCGAGTGCCTGAACGCCGACCTGGAGCGGGCAAGGCAACTGGGCCAGGCCGGGGCCGACGCGCCGGGTTCGCCGGTCGCCGTCGGCTCGACCGAGGGCCGCGATCCCCGCTGATGGCCAAGCGCATCACCGAGGCGTTCGAGGTGCGGGAACTTCCTGGGTTGGGCCGGGGCGGCCGCCCGTGCGTGCAGCTTCGCGCGCCCCTGGAGTACCGCGTCGGGTCGGCCGACAGTCCCGAGACGATCATCGTGCCCCACGGGTTCGTCACGGACTTCGCGTCCGTCCCTTGGGGCCTGTGGAACCTGTTCCCGCCGCTCGGCATCTACGCCCGCCCGGCGATCATCCATGACTTCCTCTACGCCACCGGCGGCCAGGGCGACTGGGATGGCCTCGGGCCGTTCCAGGATGGCCGCTACCTCACCGGCCCGCTCCGCAAGGACGTCGCCGCGCCGTCCTACAGCCGCGCCGAGGCCGACGCGGTGTTTCGCGAGGCGATGGCGGTCGTCGGCGTCGCGCCCTGGCGCCGGGAAGTGATGTATCGCGCGGTCTGGCTCGGCGGCGGTTCGGGATGGGACCGTGGCTGACGACGCCGATCTCGCCCAGCGCCACGAGGAGTTCCGTCGCGAGCTGGGCCTCCGCGCGGCCCGCGCCGGCGTCTGCGAGTTGGCGACGCCCAGCGCCTTCGGGCTCTGCGAAGGCTGTGGTGACCCGATCGAGGCGGAGCGCCGCGAAGCCCTGCCGGCCGCCCGCCGCTGTTTCCATTGCCAGGAGGCGGCCGAGCGCCGCCTCCGCCTTCGAGTCAGGTGAGCATGTTGAAGTCCGTTCTAGCCGTCTGGCCTGTCATCGTCTTCCTGGCCCAGGTGCTCGGCATCTTGCTGGTGGTGTGGGTCGACAACCGCGCGAGGAAGCGCGTCGACGACACCGCCGACCCCATGAAGGCGGACATCCGCGACCTTCAGACCCGGATGACGAAGGCGGAGGTCCACGTCACCGACCTGGAAGCCGACGTCGAGAAGATGCCCACCAAGGCCGACCTGGAGCGGGTGATGGGCGAGGTGAAGGGCGCGCACCGGGAGGCCACGGCGGCGGCGAACGGGATTCAGCGCCTTGAGCAAATGCTGATGACCCGGGGCATGGAGCGCACCTGATGCGGGACTTTGCCGAAGAGTTTGCCAAGACGGTCGCCGCAGATCGCCGGCTTTCCATCCTGCGCATGCTGGCCGACCCCCAAGTCGGCGGCGAGCTGGGTGAGAGCTCGATCGAGAAGGGCCTCGCCATGTGGGGGTTCCGGGCCAAGCTGTCGCGCGAGTTGATCCAGGACGACCTGCTGCATCTGCAGAACGTGCAGTGCGTGCGGACCGACGTCGGCCCGAAGGGCTACATGATCGCGCAAGTGACCCCGGTCGGGCGTCGCGTGGCGCAAGGCCTGACCGAAGTCGAAGGCGTCTCGACGCCGCGGGGCCTCTAGGGTGGCCAACAAGCCTTCCTCGATCGACCGCCTGCCGGAGGAACTGCGTAGCCAGATCGCGGCGCTGCGCCGCAATGGCCGCACGATCGACGAGATCCGTGACCACCTAGAGCAGTTGGACGTCACGGTCAGCCGATCAGCTCTGGGCCGGCACGTGAAGAGTCTGGCCGAGATCGGCGACCAGATCCGGCGGTCCGAGACCATGGCCAAGTTCGTGGTCGATCGGTTCGGCGAGGAGTCGGACGACCGCCTGGCGCGGGCCAACATGCGCATCCTTCAGGGCGCCCTGCTGGAGATCCTGACCGAAGATCGGGTCGACGATGACGGCCAGCCCGTCACCCTGTCGCCGGCCGAGGCCAAGGAACTGTCGCTCAGCCTGCAGCGCCTGGTGAGCGCCCAGCGCATGGACGCGGACCGTGAGCTGCGGCTGAAGGCCGAGTTCGCCAAGACGGCTGCGGCTGCGGCCGAGAAGGCCATGAAGCAGCAGGGCATGAGCGCCGACACCATCCAACTGGTCCGCCACGCGGTGCTGGGGACCGGCTAGCCGTGGTCTTGCGCCCTAGCCCAGCCGAGGACCGCGCCGCCGCAGAGGCGGCGTTCGCGCACCTCGGCGGCGCCAGCGCCGCGCCGGCCGCCATGCCGATGGGCGACCTGCTGCTCGGCTACCAGGCTCGAACCCTTCGCACCCTGTTCGACGGCGTCTCGCTGCTGGTCATCGAGAAGAGCCGGCGTATCGGCCTGACTTGGGGCTTGGCGGCCTACGCCGTCCTGAAGGCCGCGGCCCAGCCCGCCGCGGGCGGCATGAACGCCTGGTACATGGGCTACGACATGGAGATGGCGCGGGAGTTCATCGACACCTGCGCCATGTGGGCCAGGGCCTTCGGGATCGCGACCGAAGCCGTCGACGAGGAGATGCTGGACGAGGGCGAGGTGCAGGCCTTCCGCATCCGCTTCGCCTCGGGCTTCAAGATCGTCGCGCTGCCGTCCGTGCCGCGCGCCCTGCGCGGCAAGCAGGGCCTGGTGATCATCGACGAGGCGGCGTTCCACAAGGACCTGGCCGAGGTGCTGAAGGCCGCGATCGCGCTGCTCATGTGGGGCGGCCAGGTCGTGGTCGTCTCGACCCACGACGGCGTCGCGAACCCGTTCAACCTGCTCCTGGACGACGTCCGCGCTGGGCGCAGGAAGGGCGGGACGATCACCATTACGTTCAACGACGCCATCGACGCCGGCCTCTACGAACGGGTGAAGCTGACGGCCGACCTCAAGGGCCGGGCAATCCTGGCGAAGGAGGCTTGGATCGCGGACATCCGCGACACCTACGGCGACGACGCCGAGGAAGAGCTCGACTGCATCCCCAAGGCCGGCTCCGGGTCGTGGCTATCGCCGGAGAGCATAGCCGCCTGCGAACATCCCGACGCCGGCCGGCCGGAGCTCTATGCCGGCGGGCACTACTTCATGGGGAGGGACGTGGCCCGCCGACGCGACAACCCTGTCATCTGGGGGTTGGAAGCCGTGGGCGACGTCCTCTGGCTGCGGGACCGCTGGATCAAGCCGGGCTCGACCTTCGCGGAGCAGGACGACGCGGCGGCGGAGCTGATCGCGCATCGGCGGATGCTCAAGTACCTGATCGATCAGACCGGCATGGGCGAGAAGGTCGTCGAGGACGAACAGCGGAAGTACGGGACTTCGCGCTGCACCGGCGTGCTCCTGACCGGCCCGAACCGGCTGGAGATGGCGATCGAGTTCAAGGACAGGTTCGATCGGGGCCTGATCCGCATCCCGCCCAGGCCCGAGATCCGCGTCGACCTGCGGGCCATCAAGAAGAAGGGCGGCATCGGCGGTTCGATCAGCCTGGTCAACGAAGGTGACGTCCACGCCGACGAGTTCTGGGCCGGCGCCCTGGCCTCACTGGGCGCGGCGATGCCTCGCCAGGAATACGCCTATCACCCCGTCCAGGGGCGCGAGCTGGCCGACCAGAGCGCCCTGGCCCGGCGGCGCTACGAGAACGAACACGGCGGAGGCGGCCTGGGCGGCGGCTTCCGCGGCTTCAGGTGGTGAACCATGGTCCAACTCGTTGATCGCTTCGGCCGGCCGATGACGGCCCGCAAGGCCGACCTCACCCGTGAGGTCGCCAGCCCCACCGTCGGCGGCCTGCGCCAGGTGTGGGACGCCGCCTCGGCCGTCGCCGGGCTGACGCCGGACCGCCTGGCCGCCATGCTGCGCCAAGCCGACCAGGGCGACCTGGATGCGCTGCTGCGCCTGGCGCAGGAGATGGAGGAGCGCGACCCGCACTACGCCTCGGTCCTGCAGACCCGGAAGCTGGCGGTGATCGGCCTGGAGCGGAAGGTCACCTGGGACGAGGGCGACGACGCCGATCCGCGCGCGGAGGAGATTCAGCGCGCCTGCCAGAAGCTGCTGGAAGCGCCCGAGATGGACGGCCTGGTCCTGGACCTGATGGACAGCGTGTCCAAGCCGTACGCCGTGGTCGAGACCGTCTGGAACACCAAGTCGCCGCGCTGGGAGCCGGAGGCCTACAAGTTCCGCGACCCTCGCTGGTTCCAGCTCGACCGGGCCACGGGCAGCGAGCTGCGGCTGCGCGAGGCCGGCGCGATCGACGGCGTGGAGCTGCCGCCCTTCAGCTTCGCGATCCAGCTCGCCGCCAACAAGTCCGGCCTGATCGCGCGGCGCGGCCTGGTACGGGTGGTGGCCTTCAGCTTCGTCTGCAAGCTGTACGGCCTGAAGGACTGGATGGCGTACGCCGAGATCTTCGGCATCCCGCTGCGCCTGGGGAAGTACGGGCCGGGGGCCACGCCCGAGGACGTGTCGGTGCTGAAGCGCGCGGTGTTCGGCCTGGGGGCGGACGCGGCGGCCGTCATCCCGGAGTCCATGACGATCGAGTTCCCGGACCTGGGCGCCGCCACCGGCGGGGCCGAGCTGTTCGAGAACCTGGTCCGGTTCTGCGACAACCAGGTCAGCAAGGCCGTGCTGGGACAGACCGGCACCACGGACATGCAGTCGGGCGGCGGGTACGCCCAGGCCAAGGTGCTGGACGGCGTGCGCGGCGACCTCACCCAGGCCGACGCCCGGGGCATCGGCGGCACCGTTCGCCGGGACGTGTTCCGCCCGTTCGTCGGCTTCAACTGGGGCCAGGACGCCCCGGTCCCGCGCGCCGAGTTCGTGGTGGAGGAGCCGGAGGACGTCGAGGGTCTGACCAAGGCCCTGGAGCGCCTGGTGCCGCTGGGCCTGAAGGTCGGCCAGGCCGGCATCCGCAAGCGCCTGAAGATCTCCGATCCGACCGACGACGAGGAGCTGCTTTCGCCGCCGGCCCGCGCCGCCGCGCCGCCGCCGGCCTCGGGCGATCCGGCGCGGCCGGAGCGCGCGCCCGATCCGGCCAACGACCCGGAGGCCGCGCCCGCCAACCCGCAACCGGCCCTGGCCCGGAGCGGCCTCGCCGGACAGCGCGCCGGCCGTGAAGCCGCCGATCGCCAGCTCGACGATGTGCAGCTCGCCGCGCTCGAGCAGTGGGAGCCGACGTTCGGCCTCGAGGCGAAGGCGGTGATGGACCTGGTCCGCGCGGCCGGGAGCATGGAGGACATCCTGGCCGGCCTGGACCGGATGGCCGGCGACCTCGCCGCGCCGGCGTCGGCCCGGGCGCTGGCGCGGGCGATGTTCGAGGCCGCCGTGATCGGGGACGGGCAAGGTCGGGAGGCCTAGGTGGCCGACGACCGCTTCAACTTTGAACCCGTCCCGGACGCCCGGGCCGTGGCCTTCCTGGAAGGCAAGGGCCTCAAGCGGTCCTGGCGCTGGCCGTCCATGTGGCAGACCGAGCACGCCTACGCCTTCACCCTGGCCGGCGTGCATCGGCTGGACGTGCTGGCCGAGACGAAAGCGCTGGTCACCCAGGCGATCGCCGAGGGCCAGACGCTGGAGCAGTTCCGGGCGGCGCTCGGGCCCAAGCTGCAGAGCCTGGGGTTCGCCGGCCCCCAACTGGTGGAGGAGTTCGCAGAGGGCCCGCGCAAGGTGGACCTGACGGCGCCGTGGCGGACAAAGGTGATCTACGACACCAACGTGCGGCAGGCCTACGCGGCCGCCGAGTGGCAGGGGATCGTCGATACCGCCGCCGACTTCCCGGCGCTGCAGTACCACCACACCCCGCAGCAGCACCCGCGGCTGAACCACTTGGCCTGGGATAAGATCGTCCTGCCGGTGACGCACCCGTTCTGGTCGACGAACTTCCCGCCCAACGGCTGGTACTGCAAATGCTTCACCATCCAGGTCAGCGTGGACGAGCTAGCCAGCGGCGCGGTGAAGATGACCTCGGACGACCAACTGCGGGGCACGGGCTACACGGCCGACCGCAGGTTCTGGAGCGAATACCGCCACACGCTGACGGGGCGGACCGACGTGGCGCCCGACGGCGTGACCCCGGGCTTCGCCTACAACCCGGGCATGGAGCGCAGGCGGAACCTGGGCGAGCTGCTGGAACGGCGGATCGCCGGCCTCGATCCGGACATGGCCCGGGCGGCCTCAGCCGACCTGGTCAACTTCCCGGCCTTCGCCGACCTGGTCGACGACGCCGTGCGGATCGGCCAGAGCCGCGCAGCCGCCCGGGCCAAGGTCGCCGCCCAGCTCGCCGGCGGCTCGGCGCGGCGCGACGAGATCCATCAGGCGGCCCAGGATGCGGCCGAGGCCGCCGGCGTGTTCCCGGCCGACAGTTGGCCCGTGGGCGTGGCGCCGGCCGAGATCCGCGCCCTGGCGCCCGACGCCGGCGGCCTGGTGGTGGTCAACGCCTCGGCGATCGGCCACTCGGCCAACCTGCACCCGACCGAGGCGGCCGACTGGCGGCGCGTGCAGCAGTTGCTGGAGCGCGGCGAGGCCTTCCGGGACGAGGCCGGCGTGCTGACCCTGTTCGGGACCTTCGAAGAGGGCGGCCGCGCGCGGACGTGGATGCTGGCGCTGAAGGCCGTGGCCGGGGCTTGGCGCGTCCGCACCCTCCACGAGACCTCGCCCCGCCGGCGCGACAAGGCGCGCTCGCGCCTGCGCCCGGTCCGGCGCGGCCTGCTCTGAGCTGAAGGTGAGAGTGGCGGCCGGGGGTACGCTACCTTCCCCATCGGTCCGGCGGGTCGCCCCGCCAGCCGGCTTCGCGAATTGACGCGGCCGCCTCCGCCAATATGCGCCCGGCGAGCCCGGAATTCAAACGGGCTTCAGGCACCCCGTAAACGGCCGCTGACGGGCCGTTGAAGGGTGCGGGGCGGTCCGAAGGTAGCTTCAGGCGGCCTACGGGCCTGTGGCGCCGTTTGAAGGCGTTCGACGGGCGGGTCCAAACCCGTTGGGCAAGCCGAGTGGGATTGTCTGTTGGGCTGTGGGGTGAGGAAGATGTCCCGCGCGCACCTGCTCGAAAAGCGCAGTGTCGATGAGCGGCCGGCGCTCATAGGCGAGATCAAGCTTGTAGCGCCGGCTCATCGCCTCCAACTCGTCTTCAAGCCGTTCAACGTCGCGGATGATGAGAGTCCAGTGGCTTGCCTGCAGCCATTGGAAGACGTTCGCGCTCCCGCCGATGGTCCGGATAATCGGGTTGATTTCGATCGCGCGCAGGGCGGTCACTATCCCTGGGTCGACGAAGGCTACGTAGCGCGGAATGAACTGCGCCACGCGCCGCAACGAGTCGGAGAAGGTAAAGTGGAGAGACTTTCTCCACGGCAGCCACACAAGGTTTCCGTTAACCGGCACCATCGTTGGAGAGGACGCATCGAAGTTGAGCCGCTGCATGAGGGTCGCTGCTGCATCAACGTCCCAACCCGCTTCAAGTTGATCGAGATCGCTGGCCGATACGGTGCACTCGATAGCCTCCCGCAGTAGCTGGCGGCATTGCCGAGCAATCGCCTCGGCTTCCGAATAGGCCATATGCCGGACCGGCTTCAGTTGAGCCTCGCCCGCCTCGCGCATCAGCCGGTCGATCACCAGGACGGTCAGCAACACCCCGACCAGCTCGGCGAAGAAGTTCCAGCCAATCTCAGGGGCCCCTATCACGAGCAAGATGCTGAAGCCGGTACAGCCGGCAAGGACCGTTGGGACGCCTTTCGGGAGCTTCAGTCTGGGGCTGGGCAAGGCGGCCGGGGACCTTCGGGGCTGACAGTTGTCAGGGGCGAAACGCCGGGTCGACGACTCGATACTCGCCCGGCATGTCGAAGCCCGCAACGCAAATCCGCGACGTCCTGGTCCTGGCGAAGTCCAGGCAGTGCGGCCTCACCTATGTCGTCGCCCTGGCAAGCGCCCAGGCCGCGGATGAGTTCGCCAGCGGCCCGGCGATGGAGATCGCCCTGGCGCGCAGCCAGGACGGCCAGTCGCCGGCTGCGCCCGAGTGGGTGCAGTTGCTGCCGGCCCCGGACGCAAGTCATCAGGTCGTGGCCCGCGACGGACGGAAGTGGACCCTGCGCGACCCCGGCGTGGTGTTGGAGCACTTCCGCCAGCACGGCGCGGACCTGCCGATCGACCTGGAGCACGCCAGCGAGCTGAAGGCCCCGAAGGGCGAGCCCGCCCCGGCCCAGGCCTGGATCAAGGAGATCGAGGTCCGCGCCGACCGCACAGTCTGGGGCCGCCCGGACTGGAACGCCGACGGCCAGGCCGCCGTCCTGGCGCGCCACTACCGCTACCTATCACCAGCCATGCTGTACGACGCCGCCGGGAACATCACCGGCCTCAGCTCGGCGGCGCTGGTCACCCGTCCCGCCCTCCGGATGCCGGCGCTCGCCGGCGATGGACGGGGGAAGTCCACCCACCCACCGGAAGGTTCAATGACCCAGATCGCCCTCGCGACCCTCATCGGGGTCGCGGGTCTCGCGTCGTCCGCGACCGAGGCCGAAGTCATGAGCGTGCTGACCGCCAACGCGACGGCCGCCCGTGACCTGAAAGACCCCACCAAGTTCGTGCCCGCCGCCGACCTGGCCGCCGCCCAGACCGCCCTCGCGGCGGCCCAGACGGAGCTGGCGAACCAGGCGCAGGCCGCCAAAGACGCCGTCGCCCTGGCGTCGGTCGAGACCGCCATCAAGGACGGCAAGATCCCGCCGGCCTCGAAGGACCACTGGGTCTCCGTCGCCCAGGCCAGCCCTGAAGGGTTCGCCGCCGCCATCGCGTCGATGCCCACGCTCGCCGGAAAGGTGACCCCTACCGACAAGAAGGTCGAGGGTGATCCCACCGCCAACGAGCACGGGCTGACGCCCTCCCAGGTCGCCCTCTGCGCGCAGATGGGCGTCGATCAAAAGGCCTTCGCGGCCACGCTCGCGGAGGCCAAGTAGATGGCGGCGGCTATCGCTGAACGGCTGCGCAAGGCGCGCAGCGGCGATCACCTGAACCTGGCGGTGAAGGCGAACGCGCAGATCTTCCGCGGGTGCATGGTCATGGCGCTGGCCGGCGTCGCCGTCGCCGCCAGGGCCGCGGTCTCGCGCGCCGAGTTGGACACCATCCTGGTCGTCGGCCTGGCGGTGGATAGCGCGCTGGGCGGCGGCGCGGACGGCGACGTCCGGGTCGAGATCGAGCGAGCCGACGTCTACTGCCTGGCCAACGGCGCTGGCGGTGACGCCCTGACCGTGGCCGACGTCGGCGACCTCTGCTTCGCGATCGACGACCAGACGGTCGGCAAGACCACGGGCGGCGGCGTCCGCCCGATCGCCGGCAAGGTGGTCGACGTGGACGGCAATGGCGTCTGGGTCGACTTCAGGTTCGCCCGGGAGCCACGCCGGCTCTACCTGCCGTTCGCGATCAGCGAGGTCGACACCCTGGCCGGCACCTCCGCCGAGCTCGTGTCGCCCGTCGTGGGCGCGATCACCCAACTGCAGACCGAGGTCCAGAAGGCCGTGACCACCGGGGGCGACGTGACCGCCGCCGTCGGGGTCACCGCCGTCGCGGGCCTCGCCTGCACCGTCGCCGACGGCGCGGCCAAGGGCGCGATCGTCACCGACACCCCCACCGCCGGCGACGCCACCACCGTGGTGGCCGTCGGTTCCCGCATCCAGGTCGTCCCCGCCGCCGCCTTCAATGGCGCCGGCGCGGTCTCCGGCCTGGTCGAAGTCACCTTCTAGGAGCGCCCGACTTGACCGGAGCCCCCCTTACCGCCCAGCGGATCAGCGACATCAACACCGGCTTCAAGACGTCCTTCCGGGGCGGCTTCGCCGGGGTCACGCCCCAATGGGCTGAAGTCGCCACCCGCGTCCCCTCCAACGCCCGCACCGAGAAGTACTCCTGGCTCGGGGCCTGGCCGCGCATCCGCGAATGGCTCGGCGACCGCGTCGTTAACGAGCTGATGGGTCACGAGTACTCGATCACCAACAAGCGCTTCGAAGGCACCGTGAAGGTCAACGGTGACGACATGCGCGACGACCAGTTGGGCATCTACGGTCCGATGTTCGAAGAGCAGGGTCGGGCCACGGCCGCGTTCCCGGATGAACTGGTCTTCGCGATGCTCGCCGCCGGCGCCGCGACCAAGTGCTACGACGGTCAGTACTTCTTCGACACCGACCACCCGGTCGCCGGCGGCACCGCCTCGAACCATGGCGGCGGCGCCGGACCCGCCTGGTTCCTTCTGGACACCAGTCGCGCCCTGAAGCCGCTGATCTTCCAGGACCGCGAGGCGTTCGACTTCGTCGCCCTGGACAACCCGAACGACCCGACCGTCTTCTTCAAGAACGAGTTCGTCTACGGCACCACGGGCCGCTGCAACGCCGGCTACGGCTTCTGGCAGATGGCCTACATGTCGAAGCAGGACCTCAACCCTGCCGGCTACAAGGCGGCCCGCTCTGCAATGGGCGGCCTGAAGGACGACACCGGCCGCCCCCTCGGCATCCGCGGCACGCTGCTGGTGCACGGCCCTAGCCTGGAGGGCGACGCCCTGCAGACGCTGGTCGCCGAGACCAACGCCGGCGGCGGCAAGAACATCTGGGCGGGTACGGCCAAGCCGCTGCTCGTTCCGTGGCTGGACTAGGCC
>JBFMGV010000081.1:0-12005 GCA_040752615.1 Pseudomonadota bacterium
CGCAGCGATGCGGCCGCCCTTTTCGTTGGCCGCGCCTTTCGCCCGGGCGTACCTTCACCGCATGACGACCGCCCGCCTCGCGATCCTGTCCCTGGCCGCCCTGGCGGCCTCCGCTCCGGCCTTCGCCGAGGATGCGGTGGGCGATTGGATCGGCCAGGTGAAAACGCCGAGCGGCGTCGAACTCAGCCTGGCCGCCCACTTCCGCAAGGCCGCCGACGGCAAGCTGGAGGGCTATGCGGAAAGCCCCGATCAATCGCCCATGACCCTGGCGATGGCGGAACTGCTGGCCACCTCCGAGACCCTCGACTTCTCCCTTCCGCTGGTGCGGGCCCGCTACGCCGGCGCGTGGGACCCGGCGGCTAAGGCCTGGGTCGGCGCGTTGACCCAGGGCGGTGCGGTGATGCCGCTGACGCTCACGCGTGGGGTTCCGCCGCCCCGCCCCGTTGTGACGGGACTGGACGGATCGTGGTCTGGCAAGGTGGCGGCGCCCCAGGGCGAGCTGCGCCTGGAGCTCTCGGTGACCACCGACGCTCGCGGCACCCTCGCGACCTTCAAGAGCCCCGACCAGAGCCCCCTGCCCCTGATCGCGCACCTGAGGCGCAGCGGTGAGGATGTGGGCTTCGAGTTGCGTGGCATCGCCGAGTTCGCCGGCAAGCTCTCCACCGACGGCGCCACCCTCACCGGCGAATGGCGGCAGTCCGGCGCGGTGCTGCCGGTGACCTTCAAGAAGGCCGGCTGAGACGCGCCCTAAGCCGCGTCCGCCATCCTCGAGCGTGCTTCCAGCACGTCCTCGAAATTGGCCTCCGCCCATTCGACGAGGTTCAGCAGCGGCCCAGCGAAACTCTGGCCCAGGGGCGTCAGCGAATAGGTCACGCTGGGCGGAACCGTCGGCTGGACGTCGCGGTGGACGAAGCCATCCGTCTCCAGGGTGCGCAGCGTCTGGGTCAGCATCCGCTTGGAGATGTCCGGCACCGCGCGCGCCAAGGCGCTGAACCGCTTGGGCCCACCCGCCAGGGCGGCGATCAGCAGGGTCGACCAACGGTCGCCGATCCGGTCCAGCAGGTTGCGCACCGGACAGCGCGCATCGTCGAAGCCGAGGTCCGCCCAGCCGGCGAACTTGGCGCCCAACGCCACGTGCGGATCCATGGGTTCCTCCCGCGTAACCAGGTGACGGCGGCGTGCCGTCTTACGGTCCGACCTATTGGTCTCCACTTGAGACCATGTCAACTTTTGAGACCGGAACCCTACTCATGCCCAACCAACCTCGCCTTGTCGTCACCGGCGCCAACGGCCAGCTCGGCCAGCTGGTCGTCGCCGCCCTCGCGCGCCGCACCGATCCCGCCTCCATCGTCGCCGCCGTCCGCGACCCGGCGCGCGCCGCGACCCTTCTCCCCGCTGGCGTGGTGATCCGCGAGGCCGACTATGATCGGCCCGAAACCCTCGACGCTGCGTTCGCCGGGACTGACCAGGTGCTGCTGATCTCGTCGAACGCGGTCGGGGCGCGCCTGCCACAGCATCGCAACGCCATCGAGGCCGCCCAGCGCGCCGGGGTGGGCCGGTTGCTCTACACCAGCGTCCTGCATGCCGATCGCTCGAAGCTGGGTCTCGCGGACGAGCATCGCCAGACCGAAGCCCTGATCGCCGACAGCGGCCTCGCCCACACCCTGCTCCGCAACGGCTGGTACACCGAGAACTACGCGGCCTCGATTCCCGGCGCCCTGCAGCACGGCGCGTTTATCGGCGCCGCGCGCGAGGGGAAGATCTCGGGCGCCGCGCGGGCCGACTATGCCGAGGCCGCGGCCGTCGCGTTGCTGGCCCAGACAGGCGCCACGCGCGTGATCCACGAGTTGGCGGGCGATGCGGCCTTTACCCTCGCCGACTTCGCCGCGGAGCTGTCGCGTCAGGCCGGCCGCCAGATCCCCTACGCCGACCTCACCCCGGCCGACTTCGAGGCGGCCCTGCTGCAGGCCGGCCTGCCCGCGCCGTTCGCGGCCCTGCTGGCCGACTCCGACGCCGCGGCGGCGGACGGCGCTCTGCATGACGACGGCGGCGAGCTCTCGCGTCTGATCGGGCGGCCGACCACGCCGTTCGCCACCACGATCGCCGCGGCGCTGGCGGCCCGCTAGCCCACGAAGATCCAGTCGCCCGTCAGGGCGGAGAGTTGCACGCCCACCAGCACCACGGTGGCGCCGCCGGTGATCGAGATCACCGTGTCGGCGCCCTGCTGGGCGGTGGCGTAGACGCTGCCGGGATCCAGGCGCACGCGGTCGCCTTCCGCCCGGTTGAAGTCGGTGACACGGTCGATCCCGGCGGCGCCGAAGCTGCTGAAGATGTCCGCGCCAGCCCCGCCGGTGATCGTGTCGTCGCCAAGGTCGCCCGACAGGAAGTCGTTCCCGTCTCCGCCTCGCAGGATGTCGGCGCCCTGTCCGCCACGCACGATGTCGGCGCCCGCCCCACCATCGCAGGTATCGTCTCCGAGATTTCCGTAGACGAGGTCGTCGCCTTCGTCGCCGCTCAGCCGGTCCTGATCCTTGCCGCCGACCACCCAGTCGTGACCCTGCCCCCCGAAGACGGTGTCGTTGCCCTGGTTGCCGTGCAGGTCGTCGAAGCCGAAGCCGCCGTAGATGACGTCGTCGCCGTCCTCACCCCGCAGATAGTCCAGCCCGTCGCCCGCCGTGGCGCGCGGCGTCAGACGATGGATGTCGCCATCCAGGCCGATCAGATAGAGCCGCCCCGTGCCGTCCACCGCGAAGGAGGCGATCTGGTCGATGTCGCCACCGCCGGAGAGGACGAGCTGGCCATTGCGGTTCAGGAAGTCCTGGGCCGCCCCGCCGGCGTAGCCGACGGTCCACACATTGCCGCTGCCGAAGTCGCCGAAGACATAGAGGCCGTTAGCGCCGCCGGGGCCGTGGTAGACGTAGCCACCCGTGACCGAGACCCCACTGTAGAGCGGCGTTGTGCGGCCATAGTCGAGAATCGGGTCGGTCAGCCCGGTCTGCGAGCCGGGCGAGAAGGTCGTGAAGCCCTCCTTGATCTTCCAGCCCAGGTTGAGGCCGCCGCGCCCGGCCGGGATCACATTGACCTCCTCGCGCGCGCCCTGGCCCACGTCGGCGATCCAGAGATTGCCCGTCGCGATATCGAAGCTGGCCCGCCACGGATTGCGCAGCCCGTACAGCCAGATCTCGTCGGCGCCCGCCGCGCCACCGGCGAAGGGGTTGTCGTTCGGGACGGCGTAGTTGCGCGCCGGATCGTTGGGGAAGGCGTCGGCGTTGACGTCGATACGCAGGATCTTGCCCAGAAGATTGTCGAGGTTCTGCGCGTTGTTCTGCGGATCACCGCCCGAGCCGCCGTCGCCCGAGGCGATGTAGAGAAAGCCGTCGGGGCCGAAGCCCATCCAGCCGCCGTTGTGGTTGTCGAAGGGCTGGTCGAACCCGAGGATCTGGCGCCCCGAACTCAGGCTCGCGTGATCCGCGTCCGCGCGGCGGTACTCCCGCACCTCTGTGTCGCCCTGCGCGTTGGTCAGGTTGACGTAGAACAGGCCGTTCGTGGCGTAGTCCGGATGGAAGGCCAGTCCCAGCAGACCCTGCTCCCCACCGCCCGCCAGGCTGGCGTCCGGCAGATCAAGGAACGCGTCGGACTTCAGCTCTCCCGTGGCCAGGTCGAGAATGCGGATGCGGCCTGTGTGCTGCTCGACGATGAAGAGCCGGTTGGGATCGCCCGGGGGCGAGGCGGCGAACAGCGGCCCGGAGAGGCCGGAGGCCACCCGCACCGCGTCGATCAGGTGGCTCCCCGGATCGGTATCGGCCGACGAGTGGCCGTAGATGGTGTCGTTGCCGGCGCCGCCGAACACCCGGTCGGAACTGTCGCCGCCCGACAGGACATCGGCGCCTGCCGTCCCGTTCAGGGTATCCTGCGCGCTGGTTCCCAGAACGTCGGCCATCGGCGCGCCCTCCATCCTCGCGGCTTCAGCGAAGCTACGGATGAGACTATGACGTGGTTGAGCCCCCATGAGTTCCCAACCGCAGATCATTCCGCCCCGCGTGATGGGCATCGTCAACGCGACGCCCGACAGCTTCTCCGACGGCGGCCGCTTCCTGGCCCCCGACGCGGCCCTGGCCCACGCCCGACGCCTGATCGCCGAGGGCGCCGACATCCTGGACCTCGGCGCGGAGTCCACCCGGCCGGGGTCTGACCCCGTCCCCGCCGAGGAGGAGATCGCGCGCCTGGTTCCGCTGATCGGGGCCATCCGGGCCGAGAGCGGCGTGACGATCTCGGTCGACACCATGAAGCCCGAGGTCGCGCGAGCCGCCGTGGCGGCGGGGGCCGACATCTGGAACGACGTCGCCGCGTTGCGCCACGCGCCTGACGCCCCCGCCACGGCGGCGGAACTGGGCTGCGAGGTGATCCTGATGCACATGCAGGGCGAACCCCGCACCATGCAGCACGAGCCGCACTACGACGACGTCGTGGGCGAGGTGGCCGACTTCCTCCTGGCGCGGGCCGAGGCCGCGATGGCGGCGGGCGTGGCGCGCGAACGGATCTGCCTGGATCCGGGGATCGGCTTTGGCAAACACATGATCCGCCACAACGTGCCGCTGATGGGCGCGCTGGATCGCATCGTCGCCCTCGGCTTCCCGGTGCTGCTGGGCGCCAGCCGCAAGAGTTTCATCGGCGCGTTGAGCGGCGGCGCGGCGCCCGACCACCGACTGGGCGGATCGATCGCCGCCGCCCTGGCCGGAGCCGAAGCCGGCGTCGCCGCCGTCCGCGTCCACGACGTGGCCGAGACGACGCAGGCGCTCACGGTCTGGGCCGCCATCCGCGCGGCGCGGGAAGCCTAGGCGTCGCCGCGCGCCGCATAGCGAGGCGAGGCCCGCTTCTCGCGCGCGATCAGCGTGTCCCAGGTCGTGAAGACGCCGTCCGCGGCGTCCTCCACCGCCTCCAGGTGGGCGTGCCAGCCCGACAGCACGCCCTTGGACTCGGCGGCCGGCAGATCCGAGTGGGTGAGGGTCAGGCGACAGCCGTCGCCGTCCGGCTCCAGGTCGAAGCGGACGTTTGACGCCTTCGATCCGTCGGTTTCGGACCAGGTCCAGGCGATCGCGCGCAGCGGCTCGAAGACGGTGATCCGCGCGATGCTGCGGTAGTCGGCGCCGGTGAAGTAGAGCTGGATCGTCCCGCCGACCTCGAGGCGGTCGACGCTGGCCTGCGCGAACCAGTCCGTGAGGCGCTCGGGCACGGTCAGGGCCGCCCAGACCTTCTCGATCGGCCGGGCGTACCGGCGGCGGAAGACGAGGGTGACGGTCTCGCCGTCGCGGGTGACCTCGCCGAGGTCGGTGTCGGCGGCGCTCATTGTTCACGCTCCAGGTGATCGTCGAGGGCGGCCAGCCGGCCGGCCCAGAAACGGCGGTAAGGGGCGAGCCAGGCCTCCAGCTCGACGAGCCCCCGGGGCTCCAGGCGATAGACCCGGCGCTGGCCGTCCGCGCGGGCGCTGACCAATCCCGCCTCGCGCAGCAGGCGCAGGTGCTTGGAGACGCCCGGCTGGCTGATCGACAGCAGTTCGACGAGGTCGCCCGCCGGCCGCTCGCCCTCGCGCAGCAGGTCGAGGATACGGCGGCGGTTCGGCTCGGCGACGGCTTCGAAGGGGCTCATGCGCCAAATATCGCCGAATTATTATATATCTCAAGCGGAATATATTGACCCAACCGTCGCCGCGCCCGCGCGGTCGAAGGCGGTTCAGGCGATGATGTCGGGGTTCAGGAACTCCTCGACCCGGGCCATCTCGTCCTTCAGCGCCAGCTTCTTGCGCTTGAGGCGGCCGATGATGATCAGGTCGGGCACGGTGGTGTTGGTCAGCGCCTGGATCGCCGCGTCGAGGTCGGCGTGATCCTGGCGCAGATCTGCGAGGCGCGACTCCAGCGCGTCTTCGGAGAAGTTGGAATAGTCGATCATCAGTCCTGTGATCCTACCCGAGCGCGGACGCCAGTTCAGCCAGCACATTGTCCGGCGCGGGATTTCCCCAGGCGGCGGACGCCGCCTTCAACGCCATCAGCGCCGGCGCGCCGCCTTGACCTTCGACAAGCCGTTCCAGTGTTTCCAGCAGGACGCGCTCGGTGGCCAGTTCCAGCGCCTTCACCTCCTCGCGAAGCGCCTGGCGCGCATGATCGTCGAAGGGCGGCAGCGGAGGCTTCAGGGCCCGGCGCGCCTCGCGGAGCGGAACCAGGACCGTGCGGTCCCACGCCCGCGCCGCCTCGGCGGCCCGCGCCAGCAGGGCGGGATCGGTGGTCTCGGCATGAACCGCCCACAGCAGGAGCGAGGTGTTCTGGCCGTGCGCGTCCTGCAGCGTCAGGCACGCCTCTGGCACGCCCGGCCGCGCGTATGCCTCCAGCGCCCATTCCCAGATCGCCACGGTCAGCCTTCGTCCTTCAACGGCGCGAGATCCTCGCCCCATCGCTTAACAGGCGCCCATGACAGACCGAAGAGGTCCAGGGCCCGGCCGACGGACTGGTCGACCATTTCATCCAGGTTCTGCGGCCGCGCGTAGAAGGCCGGCATCGGCGGCGCCAGGATCGCGCCCATCTCGGCGAGGCGGACCATGGTCCGCAGGTGGCCGAGGTGCAGCGGGCTCTCGCGGACCATCAGCACCAGCGGGCGGCGCTCCTTGAGCGTCACGTCGGCCGCGCGGGTGAGCAGCGACGAGGTCACGCCTGTGGCGATCTCGCTCATCGAGCGCACGGAACAGGGGGCGATGATCATGCCCAGGGTCTGGAACGAGCCCGACGAGATGGCGGCGCCCACGTCGCCCACCTTGTGGACCACGTCCGCGCGCGCCTGGACGTCGGTGATCGAGAGCGCGGTCTCCTGGGAAAGGGTCAGGGCCGAGGCCCGGCTCATGACGAGGTGGCTCTCCACCCCCAGCTCACGGCAGGCGTCGAGCGCGCGCAGACCGTAGACGATCCCCGACGCGCCCGAGACGCCGACCACCAGTCGCGGTCTGTCTCCTGCCATCAGACGCCCCCAACAAACCCCGCGGCCGCCCGGTTCGACGGCGCAGATGCAAACATATGTGATCTGACAGCCGCGGAAAGCGGGTGTTCACTCAAATGTCTTCCAACCGAGAAGGAGGCCCTCAGCATGGCGCTAGATGCCCGGATCCGCGAACTCGGATCCCGACACCAGTCCCTGGAACAGGCGATCCAGGACGAAATGCGCAGGCCCTACTCCGACGACCTCAAGCTCAAGGAGCTCAAGCGACAGAAGCTGAGGCTCAAGGAAGAGATCGAAGCCCTTCGAGACCGAATGCACTGAGGACACGCCCTCCCCGCACGGGGAGGGCGTTTCTCATTCAGTCTTCGTCGCCGTCGTCGGCGAATTCCTCGGCGTAGGCCGGTTCATCCGGCTCGGCGTCGGCGGTGTTCGCCGCGGCCGACGCGTCGAACGCGCCGGTTTCGGACGCCGGACGCAGGGTCGCGCCTTCGGGGTCGACCACGCCGCGGCGCGCGTCGTCCTTGGCCTTCTTGTCGGCCGCTTTCCTCACCACCGCGTCCAGCTCGAGCTGGCTGGCGAGACCCAGCGTCACCGGGTCGACCGGCTTGATATTGGCCGAGTTCCAGTGCTGGCGATTGCGCACCTGGTCGATGGTGGCCTTGGTGGTGCCCAGCAGGCGCGCGACCTGGCTGTCCGGCACTTCCGGGTGGTTGCGCAGGAACCAGGCGATGGCGTCCGGACGGTCCTGACGACGCGACACCGGGGTGTAGCGCGGCCCCTTCTTCACCGGCTTCAGCAGCTCGGCGTGACGGCTCTTCTGGGCCTTCATCCGGTACTTGTCGCTCTTCTCGGCCGCGTCGAGTTCCTCGCGGCTGAGCTGGCCGTTGGCGATCGGGTCGGCGCCGCGGATGTCGCGCGCCACTTCGCCGTCGGCGATGCCCTTCACCTCGAGCGGGTGCAGACCGCAGAAGTCGGCGATCTGGTCGAAGGTGAGCGAGGTGTTGTCGACCAGCCAGACGGCGGTCGCCTTGGGCATCAGGATCTCGGTCATATTCATCGTCCCGGAAACGAAGGCGCCCGGCCTTTCGGCCGGGCGGTGAGGGATTCAATATAGGCCCGTTACGCGTCGCTGGAAACGGGATTGTTGCAAGCCTGCGTCACCCGGTAAGCTGGCGGCCATGACCACGCCTGCGCAGGAATGGGCCGAAGCGGCCGAGCAGCAGCTCCTGGACGAGGCGCTCAAGCTGGCGCCCGTGCACGGCTGGACCTCTCGGACGGCGAAGCTCGCGGGCCAGGCGCTGGGCTATTCCGCCGGCGAGACCGAACTCCTGATCCCGCACGGTCCGGCCGATCTGGCCGCCCTGCTCTCGCGCCGCCACGACGCCCGGGCGATGGCCGCGCTGGCCGAGGTCCACGCCTCGAACCTGAAAATCCGCGAGCGGATCCGCCGCGCGGTGGAGGCGCGGCTGGACGCGGCGGCGGCCGATGAGCCCGCGACCCGCCGCTGGGCCGGCCACCTGGCCCTGCCCCAGAACCTGGGCCTGGGCGCGCGCCTGGCCTGGGAGAGCGCCGACCTCCTTTGGCGTTGGGCCGGTGATGTCGCCACCGACGAGAACCACTACTCCAAGCGCCTGATCCTCGGCGGCATCCTGCAGGCCGCCACGGCGGTCCGCATCGCCTCGGGCCGCGAGGCGGCGCTGGCGTTCGTGGATCGGCGGATCGACAACGTCATGGCCTTCGAGAAGTGGAAGGCGACGAACGGCTTCAGGCCGGGCGACTGGCTGATGGCCGCCGCGGCGCGGATGGGACAGGCGCGATACGGCCGCTGAGCGCCGGACCACGCGTCAGGCGTGGGGGTTCTCGAAGATCGTCTCCACCGGCTCGCCGAACAGCGCCGCGATCCGGTAGGCGAGATCCAGTGACGGATCATGCTTGTCGCTTTCCAGCGCGATGATCGCCTGGCGCGACACGCCGAGCCGTTCGCCGAGATCGGCCTGGGTCCAGCCACGAGCGGCGCGCAGGTCCTTCAGCCGGTTCTTCACCGGCTGGTCCGCACGAAGGGCGCGGTCACACCGAAGGCGGCCCAGAACAGGATGTAGATGAACCAGCCAGGTGCGTGCGGTGCGTCGGCGTAGCTCTCGACGAACCCCCATGCGCTGAACACCGCCATCGCGACGCCCGAGGCGATGATGAAGCGCTTGGCCGTCAGGGCGCGGACGAACTCGTCGGAGTCTCGCATCAGCGCCAGGGTCGCCCAGATCTGTCCGGCGATCGGCGCGGCCACCACCAGCCCCAGCAGGTAGGACCCCGGCGCGGACCGGCCGTCGAACGCGCCGCTGATCGCCGCCACGTTGACGAGGACATACGGCAGCATGAACGCCCAGGTGCGGATGACGTAGCGCCGCTGGGCGGGGTCGGACGGCAACATGCAGGCTCTCCTCGATGTAAGGATAACCTGACATTCGAGCCATGTAAGGTCAACCTTACATTCAGCTAGAGCGCCTTGACCTTGTTGACGTGGCCCATCTTGCGGCCGGCCTTGGCCTCGCGCTTGCCGTAGAGGTGGATGCGGGTTTCGGGCTCGTGGGCCAGCTTGGCCCAGGCGTCGGCCTCCTCGCCCAGCAGGTTCAGCATCTCGACCCGCGCGTGAGGCGCCGTGGGGCCAAGCGGCCAGCCGGCGACGGCGCGGATGTGCTGTTCGAACTGGTCGACCTCGCAGCCGTCCTGGGTCCAGTGGCCGCTGTTGTGCACCCGCGGCGCGATCTCGTTCACCAGCAGCCGGCCGTCCTTCAGCTCGAACAGCTCGATGCCGATGACGCCCACGTAGTTCAGGCCGTCCAGCACCCGCAGGGCGATCTTCTCGGCCTGCAGCGCGGTCTCCTCCGAGGCCACGGCCGGAGCCAGGCTGCGCCGCAGGATGCCGTGCTCGTGATGGTTCTCGGCCAGCGGATAGACCGCCGTGGCCCCGTCCCGACCGCGCGCGGCGATCACCGACAGTTCGCGCACGAACTCGGCTGGCGCCTCCAGGATCACCGGCGCGCCGCCCAGAGCCTCGAACACCGCCGCCGCGTCGGCCGCGTGTTCGACCCAGCGCTGGCCCTTGCCGTCATAGCCCTCGCGGCGGGTCTTCATCAGCAGGGGCGCGCCCATTTCCTGCGCGGCGGCCAGCGCCGCCTCGGCCGTGTCGGCGGCGGCGAAGGCCACCGTCGGCGCGCCGCTGGCGTTGAGGAACTGTTTCTCGGCCACGCGGTCCTGGGCCACCGACAGGGCCTCAGCCCCCGGCGCCACCTCGACGCCCAGCGCCTGCAGCTTCAGCACCGACGCCGCGGGCACGTTCTCGAACTCGAAGGTCACGACCTGGGCGACGGCGGCCAGCTCGGCCAGCGCCGCCTCGTCGTCATAGGGCGCGACGATCGTCTTGGCCGCCACCCGGCCTGCCGGAGAGTCGGCGTCACGCTCCAGCACCGCCACGTCGAAGCCCAGGCGGCCGGCGGCCAGGGCCAACATGCGGCCGAGCTGACCGCCCCCCAGAATGCCGATGGTGGAGCCGGGCGGAAGCGGAAGCTTGGACATGACCTGTCGAACCTATTCGACCGCCTCGGAGACGCTGGCGGTCTGTTGCGCCACGAAGACCGCGACCCGCTCGGCGAGGCCCGCGTCCGAGATCGACAGGATGCGAGCGGCGAGCAGGCCGGCGTTCTTCGCGCCCGCCTCCCCGATGGCGAGCGTCCCGACCGGGATGCCGCCGGGCATCTGGACGATGGAGAGCAGGCTGTCCATGCCCTTCAACGCCTTGGATTCCACCGGCACCCCCAGCACGGGGAGATCGGTGAGCGAGGCCGTCATGCCTGGCAGGTGGGCGGCCCCGCCCGCGCCGGCGATGATAACCTTGAACCCCGCTGCGCGCGCGCCCTTGGCGAATTCGTACATCCGCTCGGGCGTCCGGTGCGCCGAGACCACCTTGGCCTCATAGGCGACGCCCAGCGCGTCGAGCGCCTCGGCGGCGTGACGCATGACCGGCCAGTCGGATCGACTGCCCATGATGATGGCGACGGGCGCGCTCATGCGTGCGGGTTTCCTGGCTGGTTCCGGAAGGGCGCGGAGTATAGGCGCCGGCTTTGCTGGTACAACTCGGGACGGTTAGATTCTCTTAACCGAGGTGGCGTCGAATAAGTTAACCTTTGCAGGAAGCCCATGAAGGTCACCGGCGCTCGTACAGAACCGCTTTCCGCTACCCGCCGACGGCCCACGGCCGGCTCGGCTGGCGGCGCGTCGGCCGCCGCGGCGGTGGCGCGGGTGGACAGCGCGGCGTTCCTGGGAATCTCCCGCGCCGAGATGACGCCCGCCGTCCAGGCGGCCATCGAGACCCTGCTCAGCGAGATGGACGCCTTGCGCAATGAGGTCGCCCAGCTCAAGGGCCGGCTGTCCCGCGCCGAGGACCTGGCCGACCGCGACGCCCTGACCCCGCTGCTGAACCGCCGGGCCTTCGTGCGCGAGCTGGGTCGCATCACGGCCATGGGCGAGCGCTACGGCATGCCCGCCAGCCTCGTCTACTTCGACCTCGACGGCTTCAAGCAGGTCAACGATCGGGACGGCCACGCGGCCGGCGACGAGGCGCTGAAGGCCGTGGCCGAGAAGCTGAAGGCCAACACCCGCGAGACCGACGTCGCGGCCCGCATGGGCGGCGACGAGTTCGCCGTGATCCTGATGCACACCGACGGCGCCACCGCCCGCGCCAAGGCGGCGAACCTGGCCCAGGCGATCGGCGCGCCGCCGCATGGCCTCGGCTGTTCGTGGGGCGTGCGCGAGATCGGCCCTGGAGCCGACGCCGAGACGCTGCTGGCCTCGGCCGACGCGGCCATGTTCGACGCCAAACGCCAGCGCAAGGCCGGCTAGGTGTCGAAGCTACGAAGGTTGTTCACCCGGGGTCGGGTTGAGAGAGTGGGGTTGCGAAGCTCCAACCTCTAACCGGGAGGCCCCGGATGAACGTCCATAAGAATGCCCGTCTGACGCCTGCGGGTCGA
>JBFMGV010000082.1:0-79337 GCA_040752615.1 Pseudomonadota bacterium
CGGTCTCAATCATTGTGATCTCAGTCTCACACAATGTGCGCCCCGGAGCGGCGAACGTCTCAGCTAATGTGCGTCGAAAGGCGTCATGAATCTCGCGTCGAGCCGTTCACTATTGCGCGTCCCTACAGCTAAGCGATCCGCCCGTGTGCGGCTAGGTCTGCAAACCACCCCCCGCTGACGTTCGGAAGGTCCGCTTGTCGGCATGGAGGCTCTACGTGCTCGCACGCCTGCCGGCGTGCTCGAAGGATGTTCAGCTGAACTGATCGTAGCGACGTCAGGCGGTCGGGCTCTGCGCGCGGTGAGGGCTCCGCGCCCGCCCGCCCTCCGACTTCAATCGCCCCGCCACGACATCTCTATCTGGCAGACTCCGCGACATCTCTAACCGGCGTGGACAATCTAAAGCACTGTTATCATTAGTGTTTTATGCCGGAATGATATATTAGGAGCAAAATGCTCGTGGCTGGCAAATAGAATTGTCGCCGCGCGTCAGACCGTGGTGTCGGACGCGCTTCGCGGCTCCCCGACCGAGATGTCCGCAAACCAATCCTGGACGTCGCGCGACCTTCGCGGCAGCGACACACACAGCTCGTCGGTTTCCAACGGCGATTTGACCAAGTCGAACGTCCCGGGGCGGCGGTGAATGGTGTTGAACTCCAAGCCCTGCTGGCGCTTCTCCAGGGCGCGGAACACCGTGAACTGGACCGCGACCGGGCATCGAAGGCCAAACACGACCTCGGTCAGTTCGAGCGGGCTATTCTGAGCGCCGCGATCGCCGAACAGGCGCCATTCGCGCTCGTATTTCCAATCGGGCGCCTTGCGCAGCAGGACGGCTTCATCAACCTGGTCCTGGGCGCCGGCGACACCGCTTAACATCGCCTGAACCATGCTTGCCTTCACAACCGGCTCCCCGCCGTAGGTCACCTCATGGGCCTTGGCGTCGTCAGGAATCGAATAGCCGATGCAGATCCCATGGTGCTGGTCGCCATAGTGGCTCCACATAAGCGGGCAATCGGCGCGCTCGCCAAACGAGACAATGCCCTTTTCATAGCGTCGGAGGAGCTCGGATTCTACTTCGTGCCCGAGCAGAAGCCGCAGTGGATCCTCGTGCTCGATGTCAGGATTGGTTGCGTGGTAGCGGAGGTCATCGAGGCGCCGTTTGAAGGCCGACTGGCTCTGGCGCGCGATGTGATCGATGGTCTTGGGGCCCTTGTAGCGGATGGTGTTGGCCGCCGCCTTCAGCTCCGCCTCAACCCGTTGAACGAACAGCTGCTCAAGGATTCTTTCCAGCGCAGGGGCGTCGATGTCCGGGTCCAGCCTGGGCTTGGTGTCCAGAGGATCGTTAAAGGTGCTGGGATCGGCGAAATACAGCCGGTCCTCGACCAGCATTTCCAGGCTGAGGTGGCTGAATGCGCGATACTTGTAGACGCGCTCGGGGGGTTTGGTCGCCGCAGCCATCATCATCCCTTCCGAGCGGAACCGTCTAGGTCCGAGTTACGCCTGAAAGTTGACCAGGGCGCCAGGGCCGGCATTCGGTGTCGCCAGATCCCCTTCTTGGATCCGTTGAAAAGCCGGGAAAGCACGACCGGGCGGCCAGCGGCGCCTACCCGACAGAGCTGCCTGCGCCAGCCGGAGTCATAGTCGGGGTCAGGGCCGCGATGAGCGTCTTGTAGACATCATAGTGGTCGCCCAGCTCGTCGCCAACGCCGGCGACGCTGGTGATCTCATTCAGGCCGACCGCGGCAGTGAGCAGGAAGGAGCAAGTCAGCAAGATCGTCTCGGCGATCTCGCCGGCGCCGCAATGTGGACCCCAAATGATCTCGGGACCGACATCGCCTCTACCGTTGTCGACGTAGCGGTTAAGGGCCTCCAGCATCGGATGCGCGGCATCCGAGGAAAACTGGCGAAAGTAGATATAGAGCCCATCAAGGCCGCCGCGCCGCGCCATCTCCTCGGTCGCGAACGCACCGGTCGGCTCGTTCTCGGTTTTCAGTCGGCCGACGAAAGCCTCCAGGTCAGCCTTGGATTCAGGCTGCAAGAAATCCGCATGGTCGGCGCGGTTGAGGAGCCAGTTGGCGCCCTTCGCCTTGGACCCCATGTCGTTGGCCACCATCCGGTCGATAAAGGCGGAGTCCATCTTCACCGCGGCGACCAGCGCGAAGGTCGTCTCCAGGCACGTGCGAGCCAGGGTGCGGGCTTCGACCACGGCGCCACGCTCGGCCATCAAGATCACGCCTTGGAAATTCGAGAGCGCACGGACGAAGAGAAGCTGAGCCAGATTCTTCTCGCTGAACGATGCGCCCTCCATCCTGACCTCGGCGCCGAGCATTAGGCGCTGCGCGGTCTTGTTCAGCGCACCCGCGAGGTCAAACGCCGACCTGTTGTCCTGCCGATACTTCTCAATGAAGCGGCCGACGTCCGGTGAAAGGAAGCCTTGCTCTTTGATCGACACAGAAACCGCCTCCCGAAGTCGCCAGCCCTTCGCCGCTGCTCATTCGTCGCCGGGCGGAGTCTTGTAACCGGCGCCCTGCAATGGCGCTATGTTCGACGGATGCCCAGGCCGTCACCCCAATCCGCCCTGCCCCCCACCGTCCACACCGCGATCATCCGTGATGCCGGCGACATGTGGTCGAAGCTCGCTTGGGACGCCGACGTCTATCGCGATGTCCAGGTCGGCTATCCAAACGAAAACCAGCCGCTCGCCTATGCCGCCATCAACGTCTGCATCGCCGCCACGAGCCTTCGGGACTGGGTCGCGAGCGAGGTCGCCCGTCAGGCCAGGGCGGGCGGCCTGAAATTCGATGAGAAGGCCCACCTGGCGGCCATGTATGCGGCCGTCCCGGAGCAGGCCCTTTGCGAAGCGATCGCGAACACCGCCAAGCATGCTCGCCATCGGGACGGCGACTGGCCCGGCGGCGAGGTGCGCCTGGAATGGGAAGAAGGCGACGAGGATTGTCCGCCTGGCTACATGCTCCATCATCTCAACGGGAACGGCCAGGGCGGCGGCTTAGCGGTCAACACCTTCGAGGCGCTCTGCGGCAACTGGTGGAATCTCCTCAAGGCGCTCGACCTCGCCAAGGACCAGCAACGGACGCCCGAGTGGCAGCAGAACAAGCTTCGCCGCATCTTTGGCGATCTTGACGATCTGGCGTTGCCGGCAGGGTGCGTGCCCGTAAAGTGACCAGGGTCGCGCAGGCGACCCACCATAAAGGTTGCAAGGAGCCTGTGCGCCGGAGGCGCTGCTGGCGGGACGCGCCGTCGGGCGGCCGCCGGCGCCTAAGGCGCGCGCTAGGGTCGGACACGTAGGAGCCGCGGCACGCGGCGGGACCGAGCACGACCGCCGGCCGCTCTCCGTCTTGGGGCGTTGCGGGGCACTCCCCGCTCGAAGGGGTCGATCGAGACGCTCGGCTCGAGCGTAGGGGAAGGCCTTCTCCCCTTCCTGGACTAAGCCTCATCTGCGACTAGCTCGGGCGCTTCGTCGTCGCCGAAGATTCCCGGCAAAGCGTTTCGCGCCGAGATCGCCCAAATCCGAGGCGTCGCCTCCAGGCTGGCCTCCGGATCCCCGCCGAGGGTGACGCCGCCGTAAACCGTAAAACACCACACCGTCAGCGCGGGATCATCCACCGCCTGCAGGCCGGTGTAGTCGAAGACACCGCCACCGACCGAGCCGTTCACCCGGGCTCGCCCGTTTCTATGCAACATCGGTCCGACGATCTCCTCGCCGGCCCCCGTCAGGAGACCGGCACCGACCCAATAACTCGCCGGCACGACCGTCTCCCAGTGATGGGCGATCAGGCCGCGCGTGACGTATCGGAAAAGCGCCTGCAGCTGGTCCGACTCGATGGGCAAGGCCATCGCCCGCTCGACGACGCCGCGGCGATTGATGAGCAGGGTCCCTTGGTTCGCCGCCAAGGCCTGGTGCAGTTTGGCGTTCTTTGCCAACCGCCGCGGCACCATCTCGTTCAGGATCTGGCTCGACACCGCGAGCTGGCCGCCGAACGGCAGCACCGTCGTCAGATAGTGTTCCAGCTTTGATTTGGCGTTGTTGCAAGGCGCGCAGGCCGCCACCTTGGGCAGGTCGCCGCGACGATCGACGGGGAAGAACTCGCGGGCGAACACATGATCGCCCGTCGAGGACGCCCCCTCCCCTGCGCAGTAGACGCAGGTCTTGGCCCGAAACTGCTTGCTCACCGCCGCACCTCATAAGGGGGAAACCCCTCGAACCCGGCCGTGTGCGACATACCCGGCGTAAGGCCCGGCCACAGCGACGTCCACAGCCGCACCACCTCGGTCACCGGTAAGGCGCCAATCTGACCAGCCAGGTAGAGATCGACCTGTTCGGTGAGCTGGACGGCCAGGATCTCGTCCAGCAGCTCCATCAGCGGCGCCGGAAAGCGATGCGCCCGCATGCTCCCCTTGACCGTGATGGCCGTCTCGGCGGTGACGCGCACGAAGTTGAAGCCCCGCAGGACGCCGTTGGCCTCCCGGCCGACGAACCCCGACGCATGGCCATCGATGATCTTGCTGTGCTTCTGCAGCACCTGGAGCCTGTGCCGGGCCTTGGCGCCGAAACTGTAGGGGAAGCTGGCTTCGCCGGGCTCCATGCTCATCAGCCAGAAGGGATCGAACCCCTCGTCCCACGCGATCTCACCGAGAGCCTGGGCTTCGTCGAACGCCAGCTCCAGTTCGTGGACCTCCATCAGCCAGGCCAGGAGGCTCATCGGTCCAAAGCGCTTGGACAGGTGCTGGCTGTCGATCCGCAGCAGCGGGAAATCGCCGATCTCGCAGAGTCGGTTCTTCTTGGCGTCGCGCTCGATCTGCTTGGGATCGGCATGGGACGCCCCATCGAACTCGATCGCATAGGCTGTGTCGAACTTGTTGCGGCAGACCACGAAGTCGAAGTGCGAGGCCAAGGCGTAGGACTTCAGCGCGCCCGTCACACCCAGTGTTTCGGGCTTGAGTACGTCGGCGACGCGCACCTTCGGAAACACCGACAGGTCGAAGCGGTCCGCCACACCCTTGATCTCGGAGTGGACCAGCTCCTCGTAGCGATCCAGCAGGCGGGTCATCGTCGGTTCCTGGACATCGCGGCCCTGACGGTTTGGCCTGCACTAAAGACGAGTGCGAATCTGGCCGGCCCGATCACCGAATGACATGACCGACTCTCGCGTTCACCTTATGATCCCACGGCGCGGAGCTTTGGGCGACCGCTTTTGGATTTGAGGCCGTTTCCCATGGCGGAGCCCGCCGAAGACATAGAGCCGTTCCTGGCGACGGCCGCTGAGATGCTGATCGCCGAGGGCATGACCTCGGCGGCAGACCTTTTGAAGGCGGCCACCATCCGCACCGGTGAGACCGGCTACGACAACTGGAACGGCGGGACCTACACCTTCACCGTGTTCCTGGAAGTCGATCCGGCCACCTTCGCCCAACTTGGCGACGGCCGCGCGGTCATCGAGGAGCAGATCGGCGTCCGCCTGAAGGCGGTCGTCGAGTCCTACAGCGCCAACTGGTACACCGTCTCAATCGTGCCGAAGGTCTCGCCGCGGCCCGATTGGCGCGAAACCAAGGGTGATCTTTCGCAGGTTGTCCGACGCAACATCATCGACGGCCTGAAGCTCGAAAACGTCGCCTGGGCGGGCCGCCTGGAGGACGTCGAGTTCCTCGAACGGATTTACGACCTGCGCAAGCTTCCCTCACAGGACCCTCGCTTCCAGGACGCGGCCGGCGATATCTGGCAGCACCGGGTCAACAACCCCGAGGACTGGCCGGACGACTGGATCTACGCCGACAGCCGCTTCAACCTTATCGGGGGGCCTTCTGACGCCTTCCTCCGATTCCTCTGCGAGGTCGTCCACCCGGTCGTCCGGCCCGATCGCAACGAAGCGCTCAAGCTCGTCCAGCAGTTCAACGACCAGCTTCGCCAGGACGGTTGGGGCCTGGTCGAGCAGGAGAAGATCGCCGGTCGGTCCCGTTATGTGCCCAGGGCCCTGGGGATGACGGGCGGCCGATCGGTGTCTCGGGCCCGGAGCGTCGCCGACGCCCTGGACGCCGGATGGATGCAAAAGGAGATCGAGCGCCTCGAAAACGCGGTCGAACGCGATCCCGCGCTGGCGATTGGCACGGCCAAGGACCTGGTGGAAAGCTGCTGCAAGTCGATCCTGATCAAGCGCGGCGTCGCCTTCACGACGTCGGCCGGCCTGCCGGACCTCACAAAGCTCTTGGCCAAGGAGCTGAAGCTGGTGCCCGAAGGCGTCTCCGAACAGGCCCGCGGCTCCGAAGCGGTCAAGCACATCCTGCGCAACCTGTCGGCCATCACCCATTATCTAGCGGAGCTGCGCGGGCTCTACGGAAGCGGCCACGGCCGAGACGGTCAGCACAGGGGCCTGGAGCCCCGCCATGCCAGGCTCGCGGTCGCGTCTGCGGTTGCGTTCATCGACTTCGTGACCGAGACCCACCATCGCCGACCGGCCGAGGTCGACGCGCCCGAAGTTGTTGGAGCCACGACGTAGCATGCCACCCGAACCGACCGTCTCGCTAGAAGACCTGGAGGCGGCCAAGGCCGAGCTTCAACGGATCGAGGACCGCTGGGAAAACTACAGCGGCAACAATCCCAACAAATTCGTCGCCCAGCGCGATGCCGCCCGTAGCCGTGTGGCGTCCATCGCACGGGTCCTGAAAGCCCAGGGCGATCTACCCCTGACCGAGCATGAAGTGCTGTGCGCCGAGCTCGACCGGATAGCGCCGAACGCGCGTCACAACGATGAGGTCGAGCGTAACGGCGCCACCTACAAGCGCCATTTCTCGCCAGCCCGAACCAGCCTATCGGGTAAGACGGTCACTGAGTGGGACCGGACCTGGAAGAAAATCTAGTCCGAGCGACGGACCAACCGCCCCCGACCGGCGAGACCCACCTTTGGACTCCCCGAACTAGGCGTGTTGTCGCCGCGGTCGAAGGGTGGCCGCTGTCCTTACTTAAAAGCGGAGGCGTTAAGCAGGACTACGGCAGCAATATAGACCGCTAGACGGTCTGTTCCACAATCTCGACGGCGACTGCGTTTCCCTGATCGATATCCAGCGCCAGCCGAACCTTGGTCGGGTGCTCATAGTTGGAGCGAAGCTCCAGGTCGATGAACCACCTGTCCCCGTCGAAGAGCGGCCAATCCTGGCCCTCCAGGCGAACCAGCCAAGGCGGCCGGCTGATGATGTCCTTCAGGTCGCGCGTGCAAAGATTTAGACGCTTCATCTGCCCAGCCCCGAGGGTAAATCCCCCTGCGTCGGCGCCTTGCCGCGCCGATCGCAGGTTGACCCCAACCTCCGCCCGCTCGTGACCATTCTCGACCGCCACGATAAACACGCCGCAAGACGCCAGGGCCACCTTGGCCGTGCTGCGGACATCGATGTGGCATTCGCCGCTGAGCAAAACGCGATCCGAGCTGGCGGAGAAGGTGAACCGGACGTCGTCGAGCTTGAGCGCGGCGATGCGCGGCCATGACGTCGCGCGCCGCGCCGCCTCTGGCGCTTTCTTCTCAAGGTCAAGGTCAACAAGGAGCGGGCCCGCCTCGGCGGGCTTCTCCACGGGGAGGCCTGCCTCGATTAGACGCTCGCGTTTCCAGGCGGTCTTGCCGGCCGCGCTCCAATATTCGGCCAGAACGCCTTCAGCGATGGTGATCGCGTCCCGTAGCGCGACGGCTTCGGGCTGATCGCCCTCCACTCGCGCGGCGTCGAATTGGCAGAAGTCCTGCCACCACGCATCGTTATACAGATTGCGCAGCACGCTGCCGGGATACGCCTCGCCGTCCACAAGCGCCTGGAAGGCGTCGCCATCGAGCTGTCGTCCAACAAACTCGACGTCTCGCCGGAACAACACCTTGAAGAGGCGCCGCAGGAGACAGGCGAACTCGAAGAGCTGGTGGCGCCCCGTCCCCCCGACTTCAGGACCGCACGGATGGGAGTCGAAAACCGTCCAACGCAGGTCAGTGTCCCGCAGCGCGATGGCAGCGTTGAAGGGCTCCGACCGGCTGCGGAAGACAACTACGCGCTGCGGCTTCAGAGCCAGAATGGCATCGCACTGCTCCTTGGCGTCACCTGGCCCTAGGTCCATCTGGAAGGGCGCGGCGCGTCCGTGGATCAACCACTCAGAACACACGCCCAATCCCTCCGCTAAGCGCTCCAACTGGTCGAGCCCCCCAGAGTATTGGCCCTGCACCAAGGCTTCGATCTCACGCCAATCCGAGTTGGAGAGCGCCCGGGCGATGTCGGTCACGCCGATTTTGTCATCCTCGGCCCGCCCGGCATTGATCAGCTCGATGACGCGAGCGAACCGCGCGCCGATGGTGCCGGCGACGCTGCTGACGCTCGCTGGTGATGACGGCTGCGAGATCAGCGCATACTGGCCGGCGATGTCAGGCCAACGGCTGAGCAAGCTCTCGATCCAGTCCCAACCGTGGACATGGACCTGGAAGAGGCCCTGCGCGGCATGGTCCTCGGTCGCCGTTCGCGCCGCCGCCTGCAGCTCCACGTCGTTGACCGAATTGGTGACCAGGATGAACCGCCGCAGCGGCGGCTCGAAGGTCTTGGCCTTCTCAATCTCGGCCTCCAACATCGCAGCCATTCGTCCGACGTTGGCGCCATCGCGAAGGTGCTTGCATTGGATGCCCACGGCCTCGCCGCTCGGGGTGCGGCAGAAGATATCCACCCCATTCTGGCTTTGGCCGGATCGGCCATGCAGATCGGCGTTCGGGTCTTCGAACTGCCTAGCGGCGAGGTCTCGGACGAGCCGCTCGAAGCCCTGCCAGTCCTTTGGCTGGTTGAACGAAGTGGCATGAAGGCCGGGCGTCATGGGGGCCCGCCGTTCAACACCGGTCGGAGAACCGGTCATAAGCATCAATCCGCCGCGTCAGAAGATCGACCTCGCCGCGGTAGATCTCCGCCTGCAGGAAGGCGACTTCCGAGTCCTTAGCCGCCTCGGCGACATCGATGTACCAGGCGCGTGGACCGCCACCTGCTTCCGCATTCCAGCGGTAGCCACGGGCCTTCAACTGGTCCTTGAGGTCGAAGGGCGAGTTCTCCGCCCAAATCCGCCAAGTCGGCGTTCGGGCCCGTTCGAGCAGTTGCGCCAACCCCGTTCGGCCGCTGATCGGATGGACCCGGGCCAGCAGCTCCAGCGCCGCCAGGCAGTCGTGTGTCGCGCGATGGCGGTCGTAGAAGAAGCCCGCGCTGGACGCGAGGTAGGCCAGCTTGGCGCCTTCGTACCCCTCCCCTGCCCAGTCCACCTCGCTCATCGAGCAGGCCCATGGCTTGGTGTTGAACACGTCGCTGTAGCGCTCGAGGAATTTGCGGTCGAAGGCGGCGTTGTGGGCGACCACCAGGGCCGCCGGCGCCGCGAACGTCGCAACCGCCTGTGGGTCGATGGCCTGGCCCTCCACCATGGCGTCGTCGATGCCGGTGATGGCCGTGATCTCTGGCGGGATCGGCTTCGAGGGCTGGCGCAGTTGCTGAAACGCCTCGCCAACATCGTAGATTTCGCCGTCTACCCCATAGGTGAAGGGGATCATCGCCAGCTCGATGATTTCGTCGCGCGCGGCGTCGAGGCCTGTGGTCTCGGTGTCGACGAAAAGGCCCAGTCGGGTCTGGACGCCGGCGGGCGGCTCGCGCCGGGCCAAGGGCGCCAGGCGCCGCAGCACCCGGTAGCCGCCAGACCGTTCGAGGTCCTGAGCCATGACTTCAAGATCCTCGGAGGTCTCGGTCGTGGGCGTGGCGTTGATCAAGCGGCGTCCGACTCGTCCAGCAGCGAAGGTTCGCCGGCCAGATTAGCCGCCTCAGGCACGAAATTCGACAGGGTCACCCCCACCAGCCGCACACCCTTGTGCAGAGGAAACACCGAGCGGATCAGCCCCAGACTCGCCTCGTGGATTTTCGCCCGGCTGTCGATCAGCCAGGGGAAGGACTGGCTGCGGGTCGACTGCTGGAAATCCGTCCACTTGATCTTCACGGTCACCGTGCGCGCCAACCGGCCGGTCTTCTCGCACCAGGCCCAGACGTCGTCGGCCATCGCGAGCACGCCGGCCTCAATCTTCTCCGCATCAACCAGGTCCTCGCTGAAGGTCGTCTCCGACCCGGACGACTTGCGCTCCCGATCGGGGCGCACCGGCCGCTCGTCGCGGCCGCGGGCGATCTCGTAGTACCAGGGGCCGGACTTGCCGAAATGACGTTGAAGGAAGTCCAAGGTCTGGGCGCGCAGGTCGGCGCCAGTCTGGATGCCCAGCTTATGCATCTTGGCGGCCGTCACCGGACCCACGCCGTAGAACTTGGTGACCGGGAGGGCCTCTACGAACGCCGCGCCCTTATCCGGCGGGACCACATACTGGCCGTTGGGTTTTCTGAAATCCGACGCCAGCTTGGCGATGAATTTACAGTAGGAGATGCCGGCCGAGGCCGTCAGGCCGGTCTCCTCGAGGATGCGCGCCCTGATTTCCTTGGCTGTCGCCGACGCGGTTGGGATGCCCCGCAGATTGTCAGTCACGTCGAGATAGGCCTCGTCCAGCGACAGCGGCTCGATCAGCGGCGTGTAGTCAGCGAAGATCGCGTGGATCTGGCGCGACACCGCCTTGTAAACTTCGAACCGCGGCGGCTTGAAGATCAGCTCCGGACATTTTCGTAGCGCCGTAGTCGACGGCAACGCCGAGCGGACCCCGAACTCCCGCGCCTCATAGTTGGCGGCCGCGACGACCCCGCGCCTCTCCGGATAGCCCACGGCCACCGGTCTGCCCTTTAGGCTGGGATCATCCCGCTGTTCAACCGACGCATAGAAGGCGTCCATGTCGACGTGGATGATCTTACGGACGGGATCGCCGGTCATCAGCCACACCTAACACCGTCGCGGAACAAAACAAGAAACACTGCTCGACGTGGCGCCACGCAGGCGCCAACGTGGCTCCATGGATTCCGATTCGAAGACCGCCACTGTCCGCAGCCTCGACCGCATCAACCTGAGGCTGGCCGCCGAGACCTTCGCCAGCATTGACGCGGCCTGCGCCATCCGGCCCGGCAACGTCTCGCGCAACACCTGGATTGCCGAGGCGGTGCAGGAAAAACTGGCCCGCGAGCCGCAAGCGGCAACGCAGAGCCCCGAGCGCCGCGCCCATGGGTAGTTTCTACGAGTTCTTCGCCGGCGGCGGCATGGCGCGCAAAGGGCTCGGCCCGAAGTGGACCTGCCTGTTCGCCAACGATTTCGATTTCAAGAAGGCCCTGACCTACCAAGCCAACTTCGGCGCCGACGCGCTGAAGGTCGCTGACATCCGGGCTATCAGGCCGGCTGACCTGCCGGGCGTGGCCGACCTGATGTGGGGCTCCTTCCCCTGTCAGGACCTGTCCCTGGCCGGTGTCGGCGCCGGTCTCAAGGGCGAGCGGTCCGGCACATTCTATCCGTTCTGGGACGTGGTTAGGGCGCTGAAGGCCGAAGGCCGGGCCCCCAAGCTCATCGCCCTCGAAAACGTCTGCGGCACCCTGACCTCACACAGCGGCCAGGATTTCGAGGCGATCTGCCGGACCTTCGCCGAGGCCGGTTACCCCTGCGGCGCTCTGGTCATCAACGCTGACCTGTTCGTCCCACAGTCGCGGCCGCGGTTGTTCGTCATCGGCGTCCGCGAGGACGTGGCGATCGACCCGGCCCTGCTATCGCCCGAGCCGCTCGACCCCTTCCACACCCGTGCGATCCGCCGCGCGGTCGATGCTCTGCCTAAGGCCGTGCGCGCCAACATGCTCTGGTGGAATGTCCCAACGCCGGGTCACCGGATGCGCACCCTGGCCGACGAGATCGAAGAGCACCCGACGAGCGTCACCTGGCAAACGCCGGCCGAGACCGAGCGCCTGCTGGCCAAGATGTCGCCGGTCAACAAGGCAAAGGTCGCCGCGGCTGTGCGCGCCGGTCGCCGCATGGTCGGCGGCGTCTACAATCGTACCCGCCTCGATGAGCGCGGCGTGAAAGTCCAGCGCGCCGAGGTGAGATTTGACGACGTGTCGGGCTGCCTGCGGACCCCCGGCGGCGGTTCTAGCCGCCAGGTGATCCTCGTCATCGACGGCAAGAAGATTCGCTCGCGCCTGATCTCGGCCCGCGAGACCGCCCGTCTGATGGGCCTGCCGGACGACTACAAGCTGCCGAAGAACTACAACGAGGCCTACCACCTGACCGGCGATGGCGTGGTCGTCGACGTTGTCCGCCACCTGGCCCAGCACATCCTGGAGCCCTTGCTGGCCGAGGCGGTCGAGGCGCGTGAGGTGGCGTGACCGACCTGATCAGACGCGACCCCGACGCCGTCAATTTCCCGCCGTTTGAGACCGAGGATCTGCGTCAGAACCTGACGGTGTTCCTGGACTCCCCGTTCGACGATCCCTCCGGCGCCCGCCCCTTCGTGGGCAACTACAAATGGGGCGTCTACGCCTTCTTCGACTATGACGGCGAGCCGATCTATGTCGGCCAGACCAACGAACGCCTGCGCACCCGGATCCGGCGCCACCTGACCAACCAGCGCACCGACGCCGTGGCCATGTCGGTCCTCGATCCCTTCGAAGTCTTCGAGATCGAGGTCTGGCCCCTGCCCCAGTTCCAGGAATCCAACCGCAGCGACATGGCCGCCCGCCAGCACCTCGACGCGCTCGAGCGGCTGATCACCGACCGCGCCGTCCAGGGGTCCCAGTTCAAGGCCATCTTGAACGAGAAAGACCCGCCGCCCGGCGACCTCGCGGTCGAGCCGCCTCCGTCCTTCCGTGGCCGCATCGTCTCAGAGCGAGTCCACGAGCTGCGCTCGCACCCTGATTTCAGGATTGCCCGGCGCGCCCTGATCCTCTCGCGGCTCGCCCAGGTGATTTCCGAGCGCAAGGTTCAGGGCGGCTTGCGCCGAGTCCTGCTGACCCAAGCGAAGCGTCTGCAGTGGCTCTCCGCTAGACGCTACGAAGCCCTTGGCGGCGCGGCCTCGGTCGCTGTGGAGGCCGAGGGTGAAGAGGTCTGAGCGCCTAGACCCGGCGTCCTGAAAGATGATCGCGCCCTACCCCGCCGAAACCGCACCCAAGGACGGCCGTGTGATCCGCGCATGGTTCAGGTTCGACGGCGGCGCCCAGCTGATCGCGGTCAGCTGGGATCCTGAGCGATCGGCGTGGGTTAATCTGCTCGGCGAGCCGATGCTGAACGGTGTCCTGAAAAACTGGGGCGACAGCTAGCGACTGCCGAGCGGCTCTTACCGGCGGCCCAGCCGGCTGCATCAGAGTGAAGGCCGCAAGGAGCCTGGCCGCAGGCCACGGCGGGACGCGCCGTCGAGCGGCCGGCGGCGCCTGAAGGCGCCCGTCAGGGGCGGACCCGCAGGAGCCGCGGCACGCGGCGGGACCGAGCACGCCCGCCGGCCGCTCTCCTTGTCCCGGGCGTTGCGGGGTGTCCCCGCAGAAGGAGTCGGCCGAGACGCAAAGACTCGGCCGCAGGGGAAGGCTTTCCCCAATCGCCCTAGTGTCTGAAGACCAGAAGCCCCAAGCCTACCAGCACAACACCAGCCAGAACGATCACGCCGTAGATCCACGCAGGCCGGGGGCGCCGAAGGCGCGCGCCCCGGCTAAGACGAGTTGTCGACTGGATCATGCGGTCATTAAACGCCAAAGGGCTGGAGGCGCCAAGAGAGGCCCCTCCCCTCGCGTTGGACCGTCCAGGCGCTTTGTTTGCATGGATTTTTAATGACATTCCTTGCAAACTGACTGCGGAGGCCTAAGTTGGAGCCATGAGCAAGTTCGACCAGTTCAAGGCCAAGCTCCGCCCGGGGCAGACCTATCGCCGGGCGGAGCTGGCCCAATGGTCGACGGCGGTCGATCGTCACCTCAAGGAGGCGGTGCAGGCCGGCGTGCTGACCAAGCTGGCCGGCGGCCTCTACTATGCGCCCAAACAGACGGTGTTCGGGAAGGCCCCGCCCGAGGACGATACCCTGGTGTCGACCTTCCTCAAGGGCGGCCCGTTCCTCCTGGCCTCGCCCAACGCCTACAATGCCCTTGGGGTCGGCACGACCCAGCTGCACAACAAGACCGTGGTCTATAACCACAAGCGCCACGGCAAATTCGCGCTCGGCGGCCGCACCTACGACTTTCGGATGAAGCCCGCCTTCCCGAAGAAGCTCACGGCTGAGTTTCTGATGGTCGACCTGGTCAACAACCTGGATCAGCTCGGCGAAAGCGCCGAAGACGTGCTCGAGCGCGTCAAGGCGCGGCTGGCCGCCAGTGACCGGGCGCGCGTGAAAAAGGCCGCCCAGTCCTACGGCTCCGAGCGGGCCAAGAAGTTCTTCGCCCGCGCGCTTGCCGAGGTTGGGGCCGAGGTTGGAACCCAGGATGCGGCGTGATTTCCTGCACAACCATCGTCAGTTTGCCGATCTGATCCGGATCGTCGCCGACGACCAGGGCATCGCGCCGGCCCTGGTCGAGAAGGACTACTGGATCATGCAGAGCCTCTACGGCCTGCAGCAGCTGGGCCTGACCTTCGAGCTGAAGGGCGGCACATCGCTCTCCAAGGGCTACGGACTGATCAGTCGTTTCTCGGAAGACATCGACATCCGCATCGAGCCGCCGGCCGATCCGCCGGTGATGATCGGCCGTAACCACGACAAGGCGGCTCACGTCCAAGGCCGCAAGGACTTCTATGATCGGCTGGCGCAGACCATCGTCATCGACGGCATCACCTCGGTCGAGCGCGACACGGCGTTTGATGACCCTCGCCAATATCGCAGCGCCGGCATTCGCCTGACCTACGCCAGCATCAATGGATCGGTAGAAGGCCTGAAAGACGGCGTGCTGCTGGAAGTCGGCTTCGACGATGTCGCGCCCAACGAGGCCCGCGATATCAGCTCGTGGGCCTATGACTTCGCCGCCAGCCAGGTCGAGATCATCGACAACCGCGCCCTGGGAGTCGCCTGCTACCATCCGGGCCATACGTTGGTCGAAAAGCTGCAGGCGATCTCCACCAAGTTCCGCCAGCAGCAGGAGACCGGCGCGTTCCCGCCCAATTTCATGCGCCACTACTACGACGTCTATTCGCTGCTCCAGGACCCGACCGTGCAGGCGTTTGTCGGCACGCAAGGGTATCTCGACCACAAGGCCAAGCGGTTCCCGAAGGCCGACAACCCGGTGATCGCCGAGAACGAGGCCTTCATGCTCAGCGACGCCGAGACACGAGCCACGCTGCAGAAGGCCTACGCCGCCTCGAGCGCGCTCTACTTCCGCGGCCAACCAGCCTTTGACGAGATCCTGGCCGAAATCGCTAAGTGGGCGCCCAAGCTGTAAGTCAATAGCCTCCAGCTACCATCAGGCAGGGACCATCGCTTCGCCGAGGACCAAGGCCTTGAGCGACGCCATGGTCGCCAGACGGTCCGCCGCGACGTCGATGCTGGCGATTGTCAGCTGTTCATCGGCGCCGGCGACATTGAGGCGGTGACTCTCATCTAACGCTGCGCTCAAGCGCGCAGCGGGCTACATGCATTGTCGGAAATAGAGTCAATCTCGCTGGCCGGGTACCGCTCATGGAGCCGCCATTTCTTAAAATTCGCGCCCTCGCACCGCCTTCGCTCATCTTGCTTTCGCTGCAGGTCAATATCCGAGCCGGCTGACTTCCCGCGCCTTCCCAATCGGGACCGACCTTTCTCAAGGTGCCATTGACAATCCCGTAGGCGATCGTCGCTGGGCGCAAGCCGCACCCGCCCAAGAGATTAGTCGAGGAACTGCAGGGGCGTGGGCGCCTTGAGTCTCGGCCTCCAGGAACCACGCCATGCACATTGAAAAGTTCGTCCACTCCTGCCTGCGGCTGACCGTCGGTGCAGACGCCCTGCTCTTCGACCCGGGCAAGTTTGGGTTCATCGACGGCCGGGTCGATCCCAAGACACTGGCGGGCGCCAACGTCGTGGTGATCACCCACGCTCACCCGGATCACCTCGATCCGGCGGCCCTCAAGACCATCCTGGCCGGCGGCGGACAGGTCGTCGGAAACGCTGAGGTTCGCGATAAGCTGGCCGGCGAAGGCCTCGCGGTCGAGGTGTTCGACGAAGGTGTCCGCCGGTTCGGGGCCTTCGAGTTGCGCGCCATCCCTGTCCCTCACGAACCCATCCTGGCCAAGGATACGCCGCGGGTAACCGCCTTCCTGGTCAACGGCCGCGTGCTCAATTGCGGCGACTCCTTCGACGATGCGCTGCTCCCCCATGCCGGCGTCGAGGCGCTCGCCCTGCCCGTCATGGCCCCATACCTGACGGAGCTGAAGGTGATGGCCTTCGCTAAGGCCATGCGACCCAAGTTCGCCCTGCCCCTCCACGACGGCCATGCCCGCGATTTCTTCGTGGAGCAGCGCTACGACACCTACGAGCCCTTCTTCCGTGAAGCCGGCATAGAATTCGTGCGGCTGGCTAAACCTGGCGACGCCTTCGATCTAGCTGAGTGACAGGCCGCTAGCGCTGGGTCTGCACCACCATCCCGAGTTCATCGGGCTTGCCTTCGGCGATCACCAGATAGCGGCGCGGCGCGGGCGTGTCGGCGCTGACCACATTGCGCAATGGTCCCACCGCGTTGACCACGGCCGACCCAGACGGGCTGGTCATGAAGCCGGCCAGGGGCTGCAGCTTTCCCTCACCCTTGGGATTGTCGGCGATCGCCAGCACATAGGCCGCCTTCGGCTTTAGACCCACGGCCGCCGCCTGCAGGATCTGCACTTGGCCTTGGTCGAACAATGTCACCTGGGTGGGTGGTCCGCCCGCGGCGCCGGCGAGAGTCAGGCTATCGGATTTAGCGGCCAAGCCGAGCGGCTGGAGGTTGGCCGTACCCGGGCCAGTGGGAACAGCGTTGGGGACATAGGCCACGCCCTGAGGCGCCTGGCCGATCGGGATGGTGGCGATCACGGTGTTGGTCGCCGTATCGATGGCCGCCACCGCGTCGCCATTCTCCAGGCCGACATAGACGCGCGAGCCGTCACCGGACGGCCATAGGCCATGCGGCAGCGCGCCGACCTTGATCTCGGACACCTGGGCGAAGCTGTCCGTCCGGAACACTTTCACCGCGTTCTGCGTGCCGACGGTGACATAGGCGAACTGGCCGGCGCCATTGCGCACGATGTTGACGTGGTTGGTGATCGGGCCGGTGTCGAGCGTCTTCAGAACCGCGAACGGCGGCTTGGCGTCGAACACCATCACCTTGCCGATGTCCTTTAGCGTCAACCAGACCTGCTTGCCGTCCGGCGTGGCGGCGATGTCCGGGCAGAACGGGCTTTCCTGCTTCACGAAACCGACGATCGCCTTGGTCTTGGTGTCGATCACCACGGTCTCCGGGGTGAAGCTCGAGCACACGTAGGCATACCGGCCATCGGGGGCGAAGATAGTCATGCCCGGGCCGTTGGGCACTTTGATCCGCGCTGTCTCCTTGTAGGTCGCGCCGTCGAGCACCTGCAGATAGTCCTCGCCGCGCACCGCGACCCAGACTTCCTTGCCGTCGGGGGTGAAGAAGGCCTCGTGCGGCGAGCGGCCGACATAGGCCGTGTGCTTCACCGCGTTGGTCGCCGTGTCGATGAAGGTCACCGAATTGGAGCCGATGGAGATCACCGCCAGGGTCTTGTGGTCCGGCGAGAACCCCATGCCATGGACCAGTAACTGGCCCTTGTAGAGCGGGCTCAAATTCATAGGCGTCTGGTCGCCTAGCTTGATGACGCCGAGCAGCTTGTTAGCGGCCGGGTCGATCACCGAGACGGTGTTTGAGAACTGGTCCGACGTATAGAAGCGGTCGCGGTTGCTCACCGCGATGTCGGGCGCACTCGCAGGTCCAGGCGCTTGCCCGGCGAAAGCCGGCGCGGCGCTGGCGAGCAGCAGGATGAGGGCGAGACTGCGGGTCATTGCGGGTGTCCTTGCGGATGGGTGGCGGGGGCCTCGTCCAGAATCTGCTGCATCACGGCGATCTCCTGGGCCTGTTCGACGATGATGCCCTGGGCCAGGCGACGCAGGCGGGGATCCTTGCCGTACTGCAGCTGGACCTTGGCCATATCGATGGCCCCCTGGTGGTGCGGGATCATCATGGCGGCGAAATCGCGGTCAGGATCGCCGAACGGCGGCAGCATCATCGCGTGATGCATTCGCGTCATGGCCTCGGCCATCCGGGCATCGAACCCGTCAGCCGCCGCGATAGCGCTGGAAGCGCCCGCGACCGCCACGAAGGCCGCAAGACCCATCCAGACACGAGGTGAGCGGCGACTAGACAGCGCAGGCGGTTGCATGGGTGGTTCCTCAAAAACGCGATCGCACCTTCGACGCGCCAACTCATGCGGTCTAACGGGATCGTCGACTAAGAATGTTCGAAACGACCGAACGATCCTGGCGTTATGATCATGAAAACCAGGATCAGCTCGTGACCCTCGAACAGCTCCGCATCTTCCTCGCCGTCGCAGAGCGCCAGCATGTCACTCGGGCGGCCGAAGCCTTGAACCTGACCCAGTCGGCGGTCAGCAGCGCCATCACCACCCTCGAGGGGCGCCACGGCGTCGCGCTGTTCGACCGGGTCGGCCGCAGCATCGTGCTCAATCGCGCCGGTGAGGTGTTCCTGGCGGAGGCCCGCAAGGTCCTGGCCCAGGCGCAGGCCGCCGAGGCGGCCCTGGCAGACCTCAGTGGGCTGGAACGCGGACGCCTGTCTATCCACGCCAGCCAAACCATCGCCAGCTACTGGCTGCCGCCGCGCTTAACGCTCTTCCACGCCGCACATCCCGGCATCGAGATCGACGTGGCGATCGGCAACACCGCCCAGGTCGCCCGCGCGGTCGCGGAGGGGGACGCTGAGATTGGCTTGGTCGAAGGCGAGGTGGACGATCCGGTGCTGAGCCGTTCAGTGATCGATGAAGAGCAACTGAGCCTTGTCGTCGCCCCATTGCATCCCTGGGCTTCCGCCCACACGAGCGCCGATCATGACCTGACCAAAACGGCTTGGGTTTTACGGGAACCCGGCTCCGGCACCCGTGCGGCGTTCGAGCACATGCTGGCCGCTCGCCACCTGTCTCTATCCGACCTGAAGATCGCCATGGTCCTGCCGGGCAATGAGGCTGTCCGCTCGGCCGTCGAAGCGGGGGCGGGCGCCGGAGTGATGTCTCAGACCGTCGCGCGACTGGGCGTCGCGCGCAAAGCCCTGGTTGAGATCGCGTTCGATCTGCCGCCTCGGCAGTTCTACCTATTGCGGCACAAGCAGCGCTATCGCAGCCGCGCGGGAGACGCCTTCCTGGAGATGGCGAAGCCGTAGGGCAAGATCGTTCAAAACTATCGAACGAACATACACAAACGTCTCGTTGGATAAGAATGGTCTGACAGCCCAGGGTGTCGGTCAAGGAGCGCGCCGCCAATCGGCCTCCACTCCAACGGAGTGACCCTAATGACCACCTTGACCGCCTTGGCCCCCTACCCCGTGTTCCGCGACACCACTCGGGCCAGCCGCCCACCGGCGCAAATGGTTGCAAGCGCTGACCGTGAGTTCGAAAACCTGCGCCGCGACGCGCCGGACCTTGGGGTCAATGGCGTCCATCCAACGGCCGTCAAAGCCCTGATCGGCGTCTATGGCGTGCTTCTGTTGACCTTCTGGGCCTTCTTCGGCGGGCCGGAGACGGCCCTTACCCTGGGCATCATCACCGTTCTGGGCGTCATGTTCTTCGGTCTGCTAGGAGGCGGCATTCTCCTCTCCGACAGCATTCCCAAAGGCGAGCGCGGCCGCGATTTTGGCGAGTTCCTGAACGGCCACGTCTCCATCGCCACGGGTTGGATCTCGGGGCGTGAGGCGTTCGCCCAGATCATCGTCCTGCCCCTGGCGCTGCTGGCCGGAGCCGTTGTCTTCGGCGCGATCTGGCGCCTCACCGCCGGCTGACGCAACGCCCGGCCTTCCTACGCCTTTCCCTACTGCTCCGCTTCGAAAGCCCACCCCATGACCGACATCGCCCATATCCGCGCCGTCGCCTTCGGCCTCAAGCCCCTGGCGACCCTGGCCAGTCCCCGTGAGGTGGTCCGCCAGTTCACCCCCAACTGGTTCGCCGCCACCATGGGCACGGGCATCCTGGCGCTGGCGCTCGCCCAGTTTCCGGCCCGCATCCCCGGCCTGCATCCCGTTGCGGAGGGACTGTGGTGGTTCAATATCGGGCTCTTCAGCCTGTTCACCCTGCTCTACGCCGCGCGCTGGATCTTCTACTTTGACGGCGCCCGCCAGATCTTCGGCCATTCGGTGGTGTCGATGTTCTTCGGCTGCATCCCGATGGGCCTGGCCACCATCATCAATGGCTTCCTGGCGTTTGGCGTCCCGCACTGGGGAGAGAGCGCGGTTCAGATCGCTCAGGTCCTGTGGTGGGCCGATGCGGCCATGGCGCTGGCCTGCGGCATCGCCATTCCCTTCATGATGTTCACCCGGCAGACCCACACAATCGATCAGATGACGGCGGTCTGGCTGCTGCCCGTCGTCGCCGCCGAGGTGGCGGCCGTCAGTGGCGGCCTGCTGGCGCCCCATCTGGCCGACACACATCACCAACTGACCGTGCTGATCACCAGCTACGCGCTGTGGGCCTGCTCAGTGCCGTTGGCGATGAGCATCCTGGTCATCCTGGTGCTGCGCATGGCGGTGCACAAGCTGCCACATGCGAGCATGGCCGCCTCCAGTTGGCTGGCGCTTGGCCCCATCGGCACCGGCGCGCTTGGCCTGCTGGTCATGGGCGGCGCGGCGCCGGCGATCTTCGCCGCCAACGGACTGGGCGACTATGGCGCCGCGGCCCGCGGCATCGGCCTGATCGGCGGCGTGCTGCTCTGGGGCTACGGCTTCTGGTGGGCGGCGATGGCGGCCCTGATCACCGCACGCTACCTGCGTGAAGGCCTGCCGTTCAATCTCGGCTGGTGGGGCTACACCTTCCCCATCGGCGTCTATGCGGTGGCCACTCTCAAGCTCTCCACCCTCCTGCCGCTTGCCGCCTTCGCCATCATCGGCGGTGGCCTGGTGATCCTGCTGGCGATCATGTGGCTTGTGGTCGGCGCCCGCACCGTGCGCGGGGCCTGGCGCGGCGACCTCTTCGTCGCCCCTTGCCTCAAGAGCGGCCAATGACCTCGCCTGTCACCCCTCTCAACGCGGAGGCCCTAATGGCCCAGACCCTCAGCGACTCAGTAACCCATCGCCGCCTGTTCCTGGCCGGCGCTGGCCTACTGGCGGCCACGGCCTTCGCGCCCCGGAGTTGGGCCCAGGCGGGCGCTGATCTGCGCTTACCCGGCGGTCCATCGACCCGGCCGCTCACCGACGCCTTCCCCGGCAAGCGCGGCATGATTCTGCAGCGTACCCGGCCTCCGCTGCTAGAGACGCCGATGAGCGTCTTCGACCAGGGCGTGTTCACCCCCAACGACCAGTTCTTCGTACGCTGGCACTGGGCAAACGTGCCGACCGAGATCGATGCCACAACGTTCAAACTGAACGTTCGCGGCCGGGTCGGGCGCCCCTTGTCGCTCTCCCTCGCCGACATCCTGGCCATGCCGCGCGTGCAGATGGCCGCGGTCAACCAGTGCTCAGGCAATTCCCGCGGTCTGTTCCAGCCCCGGGTTCCCGGCGCCCAGTGGGCGCACGGCGCCATGGGCAACGCCAAGTGGCTGGGCGTAAGCTTGCGGCGTGTCCTCGACCTGGCCGGCGTCCAGCCCGGCGCGGTCGCGGTGCGCTTCAACGGCCTTGACCAGCCGGTCGTCGATGGCGCCCCGGACTTCTCGAAATCGCTCTCGATAGACCATGCCCGCGACGGCGAGGTGATGATCGCCTTCGCGATGAACGGCGCGCAGTTGCCGCTGCTCAACGGCTTCCCGATCCGACTGATCGTCCCGGGGTGGTTCTCGACCTACTGGGTCAAGATGCTCAGCGACATCGAGGTGCTCGGCGCCCCGGACGACAGTTACTGGATGGCCAAGGCCTACAAGATCCCGGACACGCCATTGGCCAATGTGGCGCCGGGCGCCAAGGACTTCCCGACCGTTCCGATCAACCGGATGGTCCCGCGGTCCTGGATCACCAGCCTTGCTGACGGCGCCAGCGTCGCCTACCAACCCCACCTCCCGGTCGGCGGCATCGCCATGGGCGGCGACGCTGGGGTCGCCAGGGTCGATCTTTCCAGCGACGGCGGCCGCTCTTGGGCGCCCGCTCGCCTGGGCCCCGACGAGGGCAAGTACAGCTTCCGCCGCTTCGACGGGATGGTCGCCGTCGCCGGAAGGGGCCCCGTCGCTCTAATGGCCCGGTGCACGAATACAGCCGGCGTCAGCCAGGCCCTGACGCCGAACTGGAATCCAGGCGGCTTCATGCGCGCCTGTGTCGAGACGACCCACGTGGTGCTGTCATGAGCGACCGGCAGAAGACGCCGTCCTACGGCCGCGCGCTGCTGCAACTTGGCGCCATGGCGGGAGGCTTCGTCATTGCGATCTCCCTTGGCCACCATGCCTTCGTGGAAAGTCTGAAGCCGCCGCCCGCACCGCCGGCTCCAGCCGCGGCGCCGCCATCCGCAGTGTCAGGGGGCGGCTTCACGCTGACCTCGACAAGCATCGCCTTGCCCGACGACGATCCGCCCTACCCTGCCGGGCCGGGCGCTGACCTGATGAACGGCAACTGCACCGCATGTCATTCGGCCAGCATGGCCCTGACCCAGCCCGCGTTGTCGAAGGCGCAGTGGACCTCGACCGTCGAGAAGATGCGCGACACGTACAAGGCGGCGATCGCGGAAAAGGACATCAGAGCGATCGTCGAATATCTGACCAAGGTCAGTGCGCAGGCCAAAGGCGACGGCCTCTCTGCGCCGACGTCGGACGCTGGCGGAGCAAGCGGGTAGGCCAACGCTTCAAATGGTCTTTGTACGGCGCGGCTTTGAGGCCGGTATCCTGGCTTTCTGGTCGCCTGAAAGCTCAACAACGACCGTCTTGGCGAGCTCCGGCCAAAAGAGTTTCAACCGACGGGACAGGACCGACAGCCCGCTCGTGCCGCTGGCGTCGAACCGGTCAGAGAGGCTTATCCGTCAGCAGCTTGCCGCTGACGAGATCCTTGGCCTCCTGCGCGCTCTTCGGATCGAGCGTATCGGGCCCTGCGGCCAGCGGCGCGTTGGCGCGGCGGCCGTTCTTGTCGATGTCCGCCAGCAGCATCTTCATCTCGGCGATCTCCTTTACCTGATCGCGCGTGATGCGGTCGGCGAGGTAGCGCACCCGTGGATCACGGATATCGGCCTTGCGGGAATTGTTGATGGCGATCGAATGGTGCGGGATCATCGCCTTCATGAAATCCTCGTCGCCGATCAGCGCCTGACTCCGATTGACGGCGAGCAGGACGATCCCGCCGATGACGGCGCCGACAAGCACGGCCATCTTGGCGGCGTTGGGCTGGTACATCTTCCACATGAAGGCCAGCATCACCGCCGTCATCACGGAACCCATCACCAAGGATGAGACCAGTCGTGTCAGGCTGAAGAGCGCGTGCTCGACGCTATAGACCAGCTGATACATCAGGAAGAACATGATGATCGTCGACACGACGATCATGGCGGCGAACCGACCCCAGCCCATCTGCATCTTATGTTGTTGCTGTTCCATCGAGCCATCCTCCGGTCCTAAGATCGCTAACCCGCTAAGAGAGGCAGGGTTCACGTCCTGCGCCCAGGCTGGCCTACCGATGGTCCAGGGATGGAGCCTCAAGCGGCCCGCAAGTCGTAGCTCCCCTCTCCCCAGCCCGTGACCCGCATGATTTCCGACACCCGCCGCCCGCCCGGTGTGCGGGCGATGTGAATCACCAGATCGATCGCCTGACCAATCGCCCGGTGCGGGATGCGCTGGGTCACCTCCCCGATCAGGTCCTCCAGTCGGCTGAGCCCCTCCGCCGCGCTGTTGGCGTGCAGCGTGGCTAGCCCCCCAGGGTGACCGGTATTCCAGGCCTTCAGCAGATCCAGCGCCGAGCCGTCCCGGACCTCGCCGATGACGATGCGGTCGGGTCGCAGGCGCAGGGTGTCCCGAACCAGGTCGGTCATGGTCACCGCCGGCTCGGTCCGCTTGGTCAGCATCTGGATCTGGTCGGCCGCCGAGCATTGCAGCTCGGCCGTATCCTCGATCAGCACCACCCGGTCTGCGGCAAAGGCCGGCTCCGCCAGGATGGCGTTGGCCAGCGTGGTCTTGCCCGACCCCGTGCCGCCGACGATCAGCAGATTCTCGCGCGCCTCAGCCGCGGTCCGGATGATCTCGGCCTGGGCGGCGGTCATCATGCCGCCCTCGACATAGTCGCCCAGCGTGAACACCACTTCCGGCCGCTTGCGGATCGCAAAGGCCGGTCGCGCCACGACCGGCATGAAGGCGCCCTGGAACCGCTCCCCGGTCTCCGGCAGGGTTGCGCTAACCCGGGGCCGGTCGCGGGTGACCACTTCGCCCGCGTGGTCGGCGAGCAGCCGCAGGATCCGGTCGGCGTCGGCGGCCGCCAGCAGCTCGCCCGTCCACGAACGCCCCTCCCCGATCCGATCAATCCAGATCTTGCCGTCGGGATTGACCATCACCTCGACCACCAGGCGGTCGGCCAGGGCCTGCGCGATCACCGGGCCCATGGCCTGGCGCAGGGCGGCGACCTTGCGGTCGAGAACAACAGGATGGCGTTCGGTCATGGGGCGCTCACGCAAACGGAGGGGTCAAAGGCTGCCATCGTCGTCATCGGCCCGTAGAGCCACGACAGGGGCCATGGTCAGGTAGTCGGCGGCCAGCACCGCCTCGGGCGCGCCTGGGGCCTCTGCAGGCCCCTCAGCGCCGCTGTAGCGGGGCCTGGGCACGCGGACGCCGGCGAAGGGCTCAGGCGGCGCGCAGACGGCCCTGACGCCCCGCCAATCGATGCTGGCGGGCCCCGGCAGGTCCGCGGCCCCGGGCCGCTGCTCATACGCGGCCGGCACGCCGTGGAAGTAGTCGCCGGTGCGCGCCTTGAAGAACGGCTCTTCGTAGTAGCGGATCTTGTCGGCCAGGATCGGCTTGGTGTTGTTGACGAACAGGAACTGCTTGCGGTCATCGAGGCCGCGAACATCCTCTTCCGATAGGATGTAGCGCTGCTGTTCCGACTGCGAGGTGGACCGATGCGCCCGCCCGAACAGGCTGCGCGGGTCGCTGTAGCTCTCCCGCATTTCCAGCGCCTTGCCGGCGCGGCGCGTGACCTTCTCGATGCTCGTCGGCTCCGACGTCGCGAAGGTCGCGGTGATGTGCATGTTGTCGAATAACGGTGTTTTGTCACCGTACTTGGAGAACACGTCGTTGAAGCTCTGGCAGACCAGATGGGCGGTGATCCCGTAGCCGGCCATTTCGCCCATGGCGTTCTCCAGGAACGGCAGACTGCCGAGCTTGGGAAATTCGTCGAGCAACAGCAGCAGCCGATGGCGCTTGCGCCGCCGCCGGCTGTCATAGTGCTCGTGTTCCATCAGGCTGTTCACGCTCTGGCGGATGAACACCCGCACCAGGAAGGCCAGGCGGTCGGCATGGGCCTGGGGTGTGATCAGGTAGAAGGTCATCGGCGCCTCGGCGCAGACCAGGTCGCCGATCGAGAAGTCGGACCAGCTGGTGGCGTACTCCACCAAGGGATCGGCCCACAGCGACAGCGACGCGCGGCAGGTGGCCAGAACATTGGACTTCACCCGCTCGTCCATGCCGGCGAGCGCCGTCGCCCCCAGTTTCACCTCGGGATGGATCTCCGGGATCGGGGCGCCGTCCTCGTCACGCGCCAGGCCATCGGCCGCGTGATAGTCCGGCCGATGTCGGTGATGGGTATGCAGCATGGCGTGCAGGGTCGGCTCGATGTCGATCAACAGCCGTCGAACCTGGGCGAGGTTCTTGAGCTCGTCGGGCTCGCTGTAGAGGACGTGCAGGATCACCGCCGTGAAGAAGTCAGTGGCGCTCTGGTCCCAGAAGTTCAGGTCGCCGGCCTTGCGGCCCAGTGGGTCGACAAGGATGCCGACCACGTTCTGGATGTCGGCGATCTCCATCGGTCCTTTGCGGACCTCGAACAGCGGATTCCACCGCACCGTGTTGGGATCGGTCGGGGCGAAGTAGAAGACGTGGCTGAACGTCTTCCGGTGATCGGCGGTGATGTGCCAAAGCTCACCCTTGCGGTCATAAACGAAGGCGCTCTCCGGCCAGGCCACGAGGGTCGGGACGACATGACCGGCCCCCTTCCCGCTCCGCGAGGCGCCGACGATGATCGCGTGCTCCGGGCCGCCATAGGTCAGGTAGCGGCCCTTGAACCGTCCCAGCACCCGGCCCCGGATTTGCCCGCCATGCCCGAACAGTTTGGCCCGCGCGACGTCCGCCAGATCCGCCCAGGCGTCGCGGCCAAACGCCTTGGGGGCGCGCGACGAACCGCGCGTCGCAAGCGCCACCAAAAGGATCGGCGCCAAAGCAACGGCGAGGCCCGCCAGGCCCGCCCCGTCGAACAGTCGCGGATAGCGCGGCTGCAGGGTCAGATACCACTGTGCGAAGGCCCACGGCCGATAGAGGCGTAACGGACCGATATCGGCCCAGCCCGGCCCCAGCGCGGCGGCATAGTGCAGGCCATGCGCCGTCTGTTGGGTCGCCCAACCCAGGCCAAGCAGGATCCCCAACAGTGCGATCGGCAGCACCAGGGCGAGGCGTTGGGATGTGCTCATGGGGACCTCACCGACCCGGAAGGATGCCGCGGCCGAGGGTCTGGCCCAGGGAACGGTTGACGCGCTCGACAGCCAGAGCCCGGGCCTGCGCCGGGTAGCGCATCAAGGCGGCGCGCGCCGGGCCGCCCACCTCGCGGATGAACCGCGTCTCGTCCGGCAGGCGGGACGGAACCCGCAGCTCCTTCTGGCCGAGCGCCTGAGCAACCCGCAGGTCGTTATAGGCGCGTGTGGCCCCGTCGATGCGCTTGTCGATCCGCTTGATCTTGCGCTCCAGCGTGCGCCGCTGGCGGGCCACGTCAGCGGCTCGTTCCAGCTGCGGGCCGCGCCGGCTGGCCACATAGGTCTGGCCGGCCGGAGAGGCGATCCACGCGGCCCGCACCTGCACTGCGACCTCGGCCCGTTTCATCGCCTTCCGCGCCCGCGCGATGGCGTTCAGCTCGGCGTGTTTGGCCCAGATCATCCGCGCCGGATTGCGGATCCACTGCACCAGCGCGAGCCTTTTCTGCCGCACCTTTGTGACCCGCTCTTCGGTCTGCCGAAGCCGAAGTTTCGCGGCCGCCAGGTCGGCGCGGGCCGGCTGTAGAAGTTCGCGCTCCAGACCCCGCGCGCTGTCGATCTTGGGCAGGGTGAGCGCCGCGCGTTCTTCGGCCCACCGGTCCCGCTCAGTGACCATCCGCGCGCGCATCTGCTCGGCCTCGGTCGTCAGTTTGGCCACCGGGACCGCGATCACCGGCGCCTCTCTCACCAGCCGGTCGGCGGTCGCCTGGAAGTCGCTCCGGAGCTCCTTGCGCTTGGCGTTGTGGGCGTTGGTGTCGCGGTTCTGTTGACCGCGTTCCGAGGCGACGTCCTTGCGTTCCAGCGCGCTCGCCGTCGGCCCCAGATGCACCCCGGGTTCGCGATCCGAACCCTGCTCCGAGAGCGACAGGTGCGACACCTGCGGAGCGTCCGGACCAAGGTGCCGGCGCAGGTGTTCGTTCTGGATTTCCGCCCAAGCCGAGCGCCATTCCCGCACCGCTTTTGGGCTCCACCACTCCGCCGGCTTTTTGCCGAAACCGGCCGGCCCAACCGAGCGCGTGGTGACCAGGATGTGGGCGTGAAAATTACGCTCATCACCTTCCTTTCCGGGACGGTGCATCGCCACGTCGGCGACCATCCCGCGCGCCACCAGCCCCTCTGAGACAAAGGCCTCAACCAGAGCCCGGCGCTGGGCGAAATCCAGCTCATGCGGCAGCGACACCAAGAGCTCCCTCGCGGGCACGGCGTCCTTGCGTTTCTCGGCGTCCTCAGCGGCGTTCCATAGGGTCTGCCGATCACCGAACGCCGCCGGCGCACCGGCCGGCGCCATGATCGCCGCGAACTCGATGTCGCCCTTCGATCCGAAGTCGAACTCCATCGCCAGGCGCTCGTCGATGAGCCGGTCGCCGGAGCGATAGGCGGCGGCCGCGACGGCGGAGCGTCCGGCCGACCGCTGAATGGTCTGAACCTCTAGTCGGTACTGGGCCATGCGCCCTCCCCTGGCTGCGCCGTCACCTGGGCCCCTGCCGGGATCGCTAAGGGCCGCGCCCTTGGCTCAAGGCCTCGCATCGATCGAAGCGAGGAAGGGCCTTGAGGGTGTCGGGCGAGGCCTGACCGCAGGGTTGGTGGGCGCAGCACATCCAACCCGTAACTGCGCCCTTGTGACGAAATACGAGAAACCACGGCATAGACCGATTTGCACTTTGGTGGCAGCATTACGCCATTTCGTGCTTTTTCATCATCGAAAGGCCGCACCATGGCCAAGGTCGACAAGCGCCGGCGGAACGCCCGTCCGTCCAAGTACAAGCCCCGCTCCCCCGCCCAGCTGGCCCGCAAACGCGAACTCTGGGCGGCCCGCTCAAACGACCGCGAACGGGCCAAACGGACCGATGAGGAAGCCGCCCTCATCGAGCGGTTGGCGGAACTGGAGACGGCGCTGCGAGAGGCGGGCCAGGACGGAATCCATAAGCAGCGGCACGTCACCCCGCTTGAAGATATCGAAGATGACGCCAAGCGTTTCCACGTGCTCAAGGCGCGCGTCGAACGGCTTGAAGCGCTCTGGTCGATCAACAAACGCAGACGCGAAACACGTGGCAAAATCATCATTGGCGGCGCCCTGCTGGCCGAGGCAGGCGACGCGCATTTCGCAGGCGACGACGAGCTTCTGGCGCGCCTGGTCGATATCCTCGACCGGCGTGTAGAACGGGTTCGCGACCGCCTGACCGTGCGCGAACTTCTGGGCGATGTGCCCCTGCCCTTGCGGCCTGGCGGCGACCTGAATGAAGACGCGCAGTCAGCGCTCCAGGCCGCCGGGGAGCCCCTGCCGGACTTCGACCTGATGGCCGAATCTGCGCTCGCTCAGGACGCCGGCGGAGAGCTGCTGCCGAGCGAAGTCGACCCGGATTACGCCGACCTCGACCCGGCTTGGCGGGCCGCCTGATCATCGGTCTTCTCCGGCCGCCAGGCCCGGGCCGTCCACGAAGATCGAACGGCCGGGGTCGGCGACTTTCGTCGCGCGCATAGCCCCCTTCCCTGCCCCTTCCGGGGCTGGGCTGGAGACTGCGCCCGGGTCTTGCGCAGCGCGATTGTCGCCGACGAAGATCGCCCCGCCGGCGGACTGCCAGGCCGCTGCTGAGGAAGATCCACGAGGGGTGGACGAGGGCTTGCCGGAACGCGTGCCCCTCCCCCCGGCCGAGCGCACATCGACATAGAAGCTATGGGCGCCGATCACGGCCGAAGGCCCCGTTCCGCCGAAGTTTACGAGGCCCTCGGAGACCTCGCCGCGGGTCGCCCGGTCCGCCACGATTTTCGGGTTCTGGAAGAAGCGCGCCCCGTTGGTGAGATCAGGTAGGCGACCCTCAAGAGCGAGATTGAGAATGGTCTCGATCCGCGCCCGCTGCGCGACTGTGGAGGCCGGCAGGCGACGCCAGTCGCCGCCGACCCGCATCACCGGCTCGAACTGGCCTCGGGCATTGACCACGGCCTCGACCGTGGCGCCCCATCGCCCATCCTGGACCCGGTTGAGGATCGTGTAGACGACGGCGGCAAGGCCGCTGTCGCCCTGATTGCCGGCCTCGGCGAAGGCGGCCCGGGTGATCGCTTCGCGCGCGTCCGGGCCGGCCACGAGGGGAGCAAGACCGCTCCGCGTCAAAGGCGGCGCCATCACCGCCGAGGCGGGCGCGGGAGGCGGGCAATTGACGCCCGCGGGCAAGGGTTGGGCGCTCTGTCCGCGCGCGAGCAGCAGGCACAGTCCCGCCAGGGCAGCCGGGTCCATCAACGGTCTCCAGGGTGGGAAAGCGACAGGGCCACCGGCCGGAACACACCGACGATTTCGGCGCGGTTCACCGGGCCGAAGTATCGGCTGTCGAAGCTGTTGGGGATGCGGTCGGAGAAGACGAACACTTCGCCGTCGTGAAGCCGGCGGCAGCCGTTCCAACGCGGCAAAACAGCGCCTCGCCGGTCCTTGTTCAGGATCGGAGCGCGCACCTGTCCATTGATCACCAACCGGCCATCGCCCGTGCAGACCTGGTCGCCGGACACGGCGGCGACGGACTTCAGAACCGGGACCCGGCGCAGGTAGTTCATATGCCCGTCTGCGTAGGGAAAAGCGGCCGCCGGCGCGGGAAAGGCGACAAGCGCGCCGACCCTCACCGGCTCGGCCTGCCGCAGATAAAGCCCCTCCGGCTCACTGGCCGTTCGGTTCCACAAGAGCAGCGGACGAGCGCCCCCGGCCGTGGCCATCGACAGTGCGCTGATGAGCGCGGCCCCGCCGCCCAGGACGCAGGCCAACGGCGTCCAACGCGGGGCTGTAGGAGTGAGAAACATCAGGTGGGACCGGCGCAGCCAAAACGAGCCGAAGGCTCGGCAGGGCTTGCGGCCACGATGTGGCTCTTGCCCGGCGATTGTGGGCAACGGGCAGCGACTTCCCCTATTCAGGAGGCGCCATTTTCGTCGGAGTTGCCCATGGGCAACCTTCAAATCTCAGGGCGACAGATCAACTCGGGTGCGCGAGCAGTCGCGGCGCTGCGGACGGTCCTGGCGACGGCCCCGCGACGCCAGCTTTACCAGCTGGCGACCTATGTCGTCGGCTTTGGCCAGTAGGTGTCGAGAACCGAACCCAGCGCAGTCTCAGCGTCTGATCGTGAAGCACCGCCCGCCAAGAGGAGGGTGAGGCTCACCTCCCTGCCCTTCTTGCCGTTGATCCGCAGCACCGGGGCGCCGGTCGCGGAGACCACGGCGTCGGCCGATCCTGACCGCTTGGGGGATCCTGACTTCTTGGGGGGGTCAGCAGCGATCACGAGGCGGCGTATGACATCCTGCGGCTTCGCCGGAGCGCCCTCCCCTTTTAGCTTGGCGATCACCCCGGCTTCGGCCAGCACCCGACGCGCCCGGTCATCTGGCTTCAGCAGCGGCTTCAACTGCGTGACGTGCTTGATCTTCAGTTCGTGCGGATGGCTAAACGCCGCCACGAGGTCACCAGGCAGGCGCGCAAGATCGAGGTAACGGCTGAGCCACGCCTCCGAGACGTTGAGACGGCCAGCCATGTCCTTCTGGCGGCCGCCATAGTGGCGCTCAAGCGCCTTCAGATAGTCCCGCGCCCGCTCGATATCGCTGAGGTCCTCACGAGCCCGGTTCTCCAGGTCGGAGATCCGGAACGCCTCTTCGTCCGTCAGCTCGCGAACCTCCACGAGGAAGCGGAAGTCGGTGTAGTTGTGAGCGCGCAGCCAGGACACGGTCCAATGCCGGCGAGCGCCGCAAATGACCTCGAAATCGATATCCGGGTCGCCGCGCACGCGGCGGACGATGGCGGGGACCTCTTGGCGGCCCTGGGCCTTGAAGCTCTCGATCAGGTCCGCGCAACGGGTCTCGTCCAGGGCGGCGTAGTCGCGATTGTGCTCGGCCCAAAGACGGCAGCGGGCGGGATCCACCTGCTCGATCGCGCGGCCCACCACGGCGCCTGACGCCAGTTCGGCCATCCGGTTTTCGCGATTCGCGAGGATCCCGACCGGCATGCGCGTCGGCGCCTCGGGCTGCGGCGCGGCGTCGTCCAGCGAGCCCATCAGGCCTGCGGCGAAGGAGCGGTTCTTGGAGCTCATGAGCGCGCCCTTTCAGCCGAAATTGCACCGGTGCAATTTGTGTTCTTGCAGGTCATGCGTGGCCCTCCTTGCGTAGGCGCTCGACGTGGCTGGGCCAGGTCTGGCGCACATCAAGAAGGATCTCCTCGTTGACGCCGTTGAGGTAGGTCAGACAGCGGTCCCGCACCGACTTGCTCGTCATCGGGCTGTTCATTTCGTAGACGGTCATGAGCCGCGCCGTGACGTTGTCGATCTCGGCGGAGTCCTTCATAGGCGTTCGGATCATCGCCAGACCGAAGACCTGCCGCATCAGGGCCAGCAGCTCCTTTTGCATCGACTTGTTTTCGTCGACCTTGGACGCGACGATCCTGACAAAGTTGAGGTCCGGCGCAAGGTCGCGCGAGGCCAGTTGGTTGAGCGTTTCGTCAAGCATGGTCAGGAACGCGGCGGTCGATGAGAAGTCCATAACCGTCGGGGGTACCGGTATGACCAAGGCGTTCGCGGCGCGTAGTACCGAGAGCGAGATCGCCCCCAGGGCTGGCGGCGGGTCCAGTATGACCACATCGAACTGATCGGCGATCGACGCGATGCCTTGAGCGAGCCGGTCGAGCAGGCGCCCCCCGCCCCGCGCCATCCGCGCCGCCAGTTCATATTCCGATTGGAACAGGTGCAGGTTAGCCGGGATCAGTTTCAGCCCGTCAAAGTGCGTGTCGAGCAGCGCGTAATCGAGCGAGCGTTTGTCGTCTTCGCGCAGGAACGGATAGAGGGTCTGATCCTCGGTTAGGTCGAGGTCTGGCACGTACCCAAACAGGGTCGTGCTGGAGGCCTGGCTGTCGCAGTCGATCAGGGCGACCCGATAGCCCTGGATCGCCATGTACTGCGCCAGGTGAACCGATAGCGTCGACTTGCCAACGCCGCCCTTGAAGTTCTGAACCGCAATAACCGCGCAGGGATCTTCAGGCTTGCGCCACGGTCGGGTCCCGAAGACGCCGCGCATGTCATTGACCTGGGCGAGCGTGTATCCGACGCGGCGGTTGGTTTCGGTGCGCGGCGGCTCTGGGAGGCGGCCATCCTTCTCCGCATCGCGGATCGCCGCCGGGGTGCGCCCGACAAGCTCGGCTGCCTCGCTGATCGAGAACAACGGCTCGCGGCGCTCCCCCGCACGCGCTGCTCGCGCGCTATCCCGCAGGTTCTCGACGACAGCCGAAGCCCGTCGGGCCAGCTGGGAAACTGGTCCGGCGAGAGAGGGGGCAGCTGCTTCCGCGACGTTCGACATTGGACCTCACAGCCTCCAGCAGGTTTCGAAAAACCAGCCCCAACCGTCTGAAAAGCGAAAGTGGAGCAGCCGGGACGCTATTAGCGCATTATTAAGGGCGTGTTAACGCTAAGTCCGTCAGTTGAAGCTCGATTCAGCCGTTTCCACTAGGCCCAACCCTGTCCGGCTGGGGGCCGCCCCTGCCCGTTTGGGGGCCAAGGCAGGGGGAAATTGCACCGGTGCAATTGCACCGCTGTCGCCAGGATCTCAAAAGAACACTTCAACACACACTCGATTGCGAGCCATCCTGTCCGGGTGGGGGGTGACAACGGGCGACCAAGTCCGGGCCTGCTAGAGTAGTCATTCGGTTCCCGTAAGCCTCCGGCGGAGCAAATTGCACGGGTGCAATTTCGGGTTTGGCCGCGTTCGCGATCGCTGGCGGGCCTCATGTCAAATCGCACGAGACCATAGCGTCGGAATGACGGATCACATGGCCCGGGGCGATGCGTGGACTGAATTGCACCGGTGCAATTTCGGCCTAGGGACGGCCGCGGCGCGCCGCGAAGGCTTGGCAGAAACCGGTCCAGGACTTCACGAGCTTGGGGCCGGTCAGGTTCGTCAGCCGATTGCCCATCTCGGCGCGGTAGGCATCAGCGATGAGGTCACGCGCCCAACCGCCGCCGTGGGTCTTGGCGATCTCGCCAAAGGGCTCCGCGCCATAAAGGAGGCTGCCCGTGGGAAACCGCACGGGACCGCTCGTCGTATCCGGGGTCCGGGCGCGGGTGGGCGCGGGCAGGGCAGGGCGCTGCGGCGTCTGAACCGAACGGACCGCAGGCAGCGGCGTCACGACCTCCGGTGCGTCCGCCTCAGTAGCGGTCAGCTGTCCCGGCGTCGCCTTCGGATGAAAGCTGAACTCGATCTCGGTAATCGCCCGGCCCCTGCGGATCTCTCGCCACTCCACCGTGAAATGGGCGAGGTGATCGATCTCCGCCTTGGCCTTGTCGAGCACCTTTCGGCGCAGCTGAGCGAAGTCCTTGTAGAGTTCGGGCGCTATGCCGAAGGCGGCACGGATCGCGGTCATGTCGGCCCGCCAATTGGACTGGCGCCGATGGAGCCGTAGGGCGCCCAGCTCATACAGGCGCAAAGCATAGGAGGAGCGGAAACCGAGGACGGCCTGGCGATTGAGGACGGCGTAGGTCTCGGACTCGCGGATGAGCCGTCGCGCGTCCGGCGTGAACTCCCACTCGATCCAGCCAGCCTCAGCCCCCTCTTCATCGATCTCCTCTCGAGAGGACTGGATCAGCGAAAAGCGCTTCGTCGCCTTGCGGCCACGCCAGGAGAGGTCATCGACAGCGAACAACGTGCGGTGCAACTCCTCGAGCATTTCGGAGATCCGCTCGTTGCCCTTGTGACCACGGCGGATGTCAGCCTTGCGCATCCTGTGCGCGACAGGCTCCCAGGCATCGCCGCCGGCTGTGAGGATCATCAGCGCCAGCAGCCGGGCCGCGGTCAGGCTGAGGGACTGGCCCTTGACGAACCGCACTTCGACCAAGGTGCCTGGCTTGGCGAACTCATCGCCGTCACGCGCCTGCAGGGCGTGGGCCACGCGCATCGCTCGCCCCGGGGCGTCCTCAGCCCTAGGCTCGACGTCAGCGATGTCGGCGGCTTTGGCCAGGACGCGACTCCATACTCCGATTTGCCGCCAGCATTCCTGACCTCGAATCAAATCGCAAGACAGGATACAATCTCGATTGTGGCTCCCACCCCCAAGCGGTCAGGATAGCCCCGGCGGGTCAGGACAAGGCCCCCGCGCGGTCAGGATGCATCCCCCGCCCGGTCAGGCTCGATCCCCCGCCGGGTCAGGAAGGCCGCTAAAACCCGTTCTATGTCCGCCACTTACGGGGCGCGAATTTAGAATCCTTAGAATTTAGAAATCCCGCTGCTGGTCGCAGCGGGCGTTTTTCAAAAGATTCATGGGTAAAGGTCGCTTATCTCAACGGCCAGAGCCTGCCTTGCCCCCTCAAGGCATCGAAGCCCCGCCCGGCAAACCGGGCGGGGCAGGGCGGCTAGTCCTCGTCGGCCGCCTCCTGGCGATCAAGGGACTTCAGCTCGTGCTGCGGCGTGGCGACCACCACCTTGGAGAAGAAGCGCTCCTGGCCGCTCTGGTCGGTGTAGCGGTCGTGGCGGATCTCGCCTTCGACGAACACCTTGGAGCCCTTGGGAAGATGGCGGCCTTCCAGCCAGCCGACCGTGCCTTGGTTCCAGATCTCCACCTGGTGCCAGGTGGTGTAGTCCTTCCGATCGCCGTCCTTCTTGGTGTAGCGGTTGGTGGCGACCCGCATCATCGCCGCATCGCCGTTGCGATTCTGGGCAAGTTGGATCAGGTCGGCCTCGTTGGCGTCGTCCTGGGGTGAAAAGTGGTTCGGGCCCGCTGGGTGACTGTGAGCGATGCCAACGACTTGATCTTCTCGATTAGCCTTGGCGATCAGTCTCACGAACCGATCAGTCTTCCATGACACGTGCTGGTCGTTGGAGGAGACCAGTTCATCGGGCTCAACCGGCAGCACCTCCTTCACGATCAACCGCAAGCGCGGCTGACGCGTAAAGGGGTCGGCCGAGATCCGGGAAGTTCCGAACACGATGTAGGCCGCGCGCTCGATACCGTCTGGCTGAACAAGTCCGGCACGCAGTTTACGCAGGTCGCGATCCTGCAGCGTCACGTCGATGTCCATCACGCCGCGATCTCCAGAGCGCGCTCGATGCGGTGGAGCATCGTCCAGATGCCGTCGACGCCTGGACGCCAGGCGTTGTTGTGCCGCGACCAGCGCTGCCAGCGCTGTCCGGCATACGTGTGGGGCACGTCTGCCGCCCGAGGGTAGCCGCCGTTCGAAAGACGAACCCACGGTAGGAGATAGAACATGTCTGGAGCGCAGTCGGGATAACCCGGCGGAAGGAGAACCAGGATGTCCGCCTCTCCGACATCGAACCGGCCCGCCGGCAGGCTCTTCGCCTTGAGGACCACGGCCTTCTGACCACCTTCATCACGTTCCTCGAAGGCGATCGCCTGATCTTCAAGGTAGGCGCGGTCTTCCGGGGGCAGGACGCTGCCTGCCCCCTCAGTGGTGGTGTCGATGCCAGTGAAGAACCGCTCGACGCCTTCGGCGGTGAGGTCGACCTTCTCGGTGTTCGCGATCAGGCGGTCGTCGCCCACACGCTGGGCGAGCCACACGCCGTAGGTGGACGGATCGACACCAGCCAGTCGCTTGAGTTCCAGGCCGGTGATGAACGGCAGGCCCCACTCGAATCGGCGGCCGTCGAGCGTGAATCGGAACGAGCGGTCGCTCCGGAAGGTCACGAACTTCTCGCGACCCGCGTCGCGCAGGTCGACCGTTTCGTCGAGGCGCACTTCTTCAAGCTGGCCGTTGCTGAGCAGTTGGAAGATCAGGTGCTCATCGGCCGGGAAGCGCCGAGCCTCCTGCAGAAGCTGCTCGCCGGTCACGACCGGGTCGCGGAAGGCGTAGTTCGCGTCATCAATGGCCACGTCGAACGTGCGGTGGCCGGCTTGCGGTTGAACCAGAGTTTCGTCGCTCATGTGAGCCTCCATTGCGGATCCGGCGACCACCGCCCTCACCGTGGATTCCACATTTAGTAGCTAATTTCTGGCCATGCAATAGCTAGCGCTAATATATTTTTGGTTGACTTTTTCCCTACGGCGCCTTAGCTTCTCGTACCTTTTCGTGCCTTGGAGGGACCATGAAGAAAACAATGACGCTCAATCTGACAGACGCAGAAATGCGAGCGTTGGAGCAGCTTTCCGACAAGAAGGACCTCACCAAGACCGCCGTCCTTCGTCAGGCGCTGAAGCTCTACCAACTGGTGGACGTCCGCCTCGCTCAAGGCGGAAAAATCTTCTTCGAGGACGACGCCACGAAGGAGAAGGCTGAACTCATGGTGCTGTAACTTGGCGACACATCCGGTCTTTCTGAAAGATTTGCACGCCGACAAGCTGGTGGAAGCCGAGCTTGTTGACGCGATCGAGGAAGCTCACCTCGACCTGGTCGACGCCGATTGGGCGCCGGCTGTGGTTACGCGCCTAAAGCAGCTTGTCGACCAGGGCCGCACCCCCGCGGACTGGCCGCAGAGCTGGCACTGGAACTGGCGCAACAAGATGGACCGGATCAGGGGCCTCGCCTCCTGCCCTACCTATGCGATCCTTTGCGAAGGTAAGGTGCAGGGACTGATGCAGCTCAATGACTCTAAGGCCCGCTGCCGCATTGCCGAGCAGGCTGGCCTTGACCTCGTCTACGTCGACTTCGTTGAATCCGCCCCCTGGAACCGGTCCGAGATTGTGGACTCGCCGCGGTTCAAGGGCGTGGGCTCGATCATGCTCGCCGCCGCCATCGAAACGAGCCGCGATCTGGGATTCAAGGGCAGGATTGGCCTGCACTCGCTCCCACGCTCCGAGCCCTTCTATGCGCGGAGCGGAATGACCGACCTCGGGATCGACGGAACATCAGAAAACCTCAAGTACTTCGAGATGACGCCGGATCAAGCCGCCGCCTTCTCGAAATAGGAAACCGACCATGAAACTCGCATTCACGAGGGAGTGGTTCGAACGCAAAGCAAACCTGGAAGGTGACGATGAGATCACTGCTGGCGTACTTGCACGGGACCTTTCTCTCGAGCCGCCTGCGGATACGCAGCCCGCTCAATCAACCGACGATGCCGCCGGCGTCGCCTTCAGATCTCTTGTCGGCCTCATGCGCCGGAAGCGTGGGCTGACGATGGAAAAGCTCGCTGAGGAGGCAGAGATCGATCTCGAACAAGTCGTTCGGATCGAAAGTGAAGCTCATTTTCAGCCGGAAGTCCGAACCGTCTACCAGCTCGCTCGAACGTTCAACCTGCCAAACAAAGCGCTGCTGCAGCTTTCTGGGAACACGAAGGCGCGAAGCTCCGCGATGCACGAGCAAGCGCTCCGCTTCGCAGCTCGCTCGGGAGGCTCAGTTCAGGGTCTTTCTCGCGAGGAGAAGAAGGCTCTGGAGGAGTTCGTGTCCTTCCTGGCCAAACAAAAGTAGAGGGGGCTGTCGTGCGGAACATTCATCTGAGCCGCGCGACGGCAGCAGATATCGAGCGCCAAGTTGAAAAGGTGCTCCGGGGGCTTGGCTATCCCGAGCCCCCGCTCCGGCTGGACGACGTACGCGAACTGCTGCGCCTTGACCGAGGCTATTACTCCTCGCGCGACGACAGCTTTCTCCGTGAAATGATCAGTCGAATGAAGATTGCAGGCGCCCAGGTTGTCGAGCGCCCCAGCTTGCTCCTCGACGTGGTGCGGAAATTTGATCTCCGGGCGCTCTACATTCCGGACCGCAAACGCATCCTCCTGGACGACTCGCAGCCCAAGCCGAAGCTCCGCTGGAACGAGGCTCATGAAATCGGCCACAGCATTCTGCCATGGCATGAAGACGCGATGCTGGGCGACAACGAGCAATGCCTCACGCCGGCTTGCCACGCGCAGGTTGAGGCTGAAGCCAACTATGCAGCGGGCCAGATGCTATTCTTGCAGGGCAGGTTCGCGGCCGCAGCGAACGACTCTTCACCGACGCTGCAATCGGTTCGAGCTCTCAAGACTGACTTCGGAAACACCTACACGACGACCTTTTGGCGCTTCATCGAGAGCACTCACAACCAGGTGCCGATGATCGGTCTGATTGGGCCCCACCCCCATCGGCTGCCGGCGAACTTCGACGCAGCTCGCCCATTCAAGCACGTCATCGAGTCTCCGGAGTTTCGCTCACGCTTTCCGAGCGTCTCGGACGATAAGCTCTTTTCTACAGTGTCGAGCTACTGCGGCCGCCAACGCGGGGGGCCGTTGGGGACTGACGAGGTTGTCCTCATCGACGCAAACGGTGATCGACACGTCTTCGCATTCGAGACGTTTTTCAACTCGTACGATTGCCTCACGCTCGGCGTATACGCGCGCCCGCATTTGAAGGTCGTCGGCTTCTAGCCGCTACGTGCCGGTCGCGCCTGCCGGCGCGCCCGGAGCAAACAAGCAGCTGCGAGCCCCGGTGCATCTCAACCGTTCGATGCGCTGCGCCGAGCTATTGCTCTGCGCATCGCCCGGTTTCGAATGCGCAGTCTAAGCCCTACGCCGCTCGACCCATGTAACGGCCCTTACCGCAGCCGGTGCCGTCGCCAAGGAAGAACCCGCGCCGGAAACTGACCGCGTCCGGGGTGTCCTCTCCCACCAGGATCACCTGGTGCGGCGCGTCACCGAGCCGCCAGCGGCCGGGCAGCAGGGTGGCGTGCGCCTCGCCGGCATAGATCACCGTCTCCAGCTGCGCGTCCGAGACCAGGCCCTGGTCTGTAATCTTGGCGGGCAGGATCGGCCGGTAGGTCGGCGCCGGCGGCGCGACCGAGGCCATGGGGCCAGATTCCACGAGGGGGGAGGGGTGGGGACGGCCCTCCGGGAAGCCGATGCGGCCCAGCCGGTATGCTTGGTAGAGGCCGACATCGTGTCCCTCGCCCGACCACGCCTTGGTCACGTAAGCGAGGGGGGCCGTCGTCGCCAGAAAGGCAAGGCGGTTCGATGGGGTCGCCAGGGCGCGGGCCCGCGGCGCCAGGATGGCGACGTTGGAGACGGCCCGGAACTGGCGGGGCTGGGCGCTCGGGCGCGGCGCCACGGCGCCCGCCGCCCGGGCCGCATCGGCCAAGGTCTCGGCCGCGATCACCGGAGCGGTCTCGCCAGCCTGGCCCCGGTCCACAACCAGCAGTCCGGTCTCGACGGAAGTCCCGTGCTTGGCGTAGGCGCGGGGCGGGAAGGCCAGACGCAGGACGACCGCGCCCCGCGCCGCCAGACGGCGCATGGCTGCGGCATCCTCGAACAGCCGCGTCGGGACGATCGCCGAGAGTCGCCCGCCGTCGGCCAAGGTGTCGAGGGCGGCATGCAGGTGGTCTTCCAGCACCTGGAAGGGCGGGTTGGCGACGACCGCGTGGAAGTTGCCGGACGCGGGCAGGATGTCTTTCAGATGCCGGGCGTCATGGGCGCTGCGGGCCGCCAGGGGAAACAATCCCTCCAGGATCGCGCCGCGTTGATCGGCGATCTCATTCAGGGTCACGCATCCGCCGCAGGCCTCGGCCAGCACGGCCAAAAGGCCATTGCCGGCGGACGGCTCCAGGACCTGGTCGCCCGGCCGGATTTGGGCTGCCAGCACCGCCAGGGCGCCCAACTGCGGCGGCGTCGAGAACTGGTCCAGCGCGACCTGCTCTTCACTGCGCCGCGTGTGGGTGAGGCCCAGGTCGGCGAGGTTGGCCAGCAAGGCGCAGATCTCGGCCGGCGCATCTTCCAGCCGACTGATCTGCGGCGACAGGCGACGCAACTGCAGGACCAAAGCGGCCTCGACGGCGTCATAGGCGTCGCGCCAGATCCACGCGCCTTCGGCGTCGGAGCCGCCGAAGGCCATGGTCATGGTGTTGGCCACCAGCCGGCGGTCGAGCGCCCGAGAGCGGTTCAGCTGCGGGGTCAGGGCCCGGGCGGCGGCCAGGACGTTGGCGGCCTTGTGTGACGCCGGATCAGCGGCGGCTGTCGGGGCGAAGAGGGGGAGCATGGCGTTCATGACGGGGTTTCCGCTCACCCGCGGCGGAGGGCGCCTCCCTCCAGTCCCGACGGGCTCGCCCGTCCACCCCCTGCCTTGATCCTTTCGGGGCATAGCGAGAGCCCCCGCCGATGGGACGGGGGCTCTCGTGGATCAGGCCGCGATGGCGTCGGCGAGCGGCTCTGCCTCCGCTTCCCCTTCCGCCTCGGGTCCAGCCAAGCTGTCGACTTCAGCGTCTCCAGCGTCCTCGTCAGCCCGGGCCCCGTCGTCGGCCTCGTCGAGCGCCGCCGGGCGATCCCAGGACAGCACCGCCGGCGCCCACTGCCGTTCGGCCGCCGCCTCGGCGACAAACGTCACCAGGGCGTCCTTCTTGAGGGTCTTGGCGCGGTCGTCTTCCACCTCCAGCTCGTCCAGCATCGCCAGCAGCTGGGCCTTTGAATGGACCGCCAGATAGGCCTCGTCCGGCGTCCAGTGGGCCGAGATGTCCGCGCCGCACAGGGCCGCGAACTCGGCCGCCTCGGCCCGAGCGCCGTGACGAAGAAGGCTGGTGCGGGCTTCGCGGATGTTGAGGGACACCGCCGTCAGCTCCGCCAGCAAGGCCATCTTCTCCCCGTGGGGCAGGGTCTCAACCCAGGTGATCGGCCGCAGCCCCGAGGCGCGATAGGCCTCGCGTCGGGCGTCCAGCCGGCCGCGCACCTCCCCGTCCAGCGCCGCGATCGGGGCCTGGGATCCGCGCTGATAGCGGGTGGCGGCGATCTGCGAGGCCGAACCATCGAGCGCCCCGCTGGAATGCAGGGCCAACTGCTTGAAGAGCTGGGCGACCAGGACCGTCAGCGCGGCGCTTGGATCATCGGCCAAGTCACGGATCAGACCGCGGGTGGCCACGTCAGTGCGGGTCTCATGCAGGACGTGACTGGCGCCCTCGACCTCCACATCCGCGCGGGGAACTTCCACGTCGTTGGAGGCCCCGCCAAACCGACCGCCGGTCGACACCTCGTCGTCCTCGGCTTCCTCTTCCTGCGGCAGATCCTCGATGGGGAGAGGGACCGAGAAGAAGGTCGCCGCCAGGCCGTGCCCATCCGACGGGGTGAGCAGCACCGCACCGATCTTGCTGCGGGTCAGCACCGCGCCCGCCGTCACGCCGAAGGCGCTCACCAGGGGCGCAAGCTGGGCAGGCGCCTCTTCCGTAGACGGATCAAGATCCTGCAAAGCGCTCTCGAGTTGGGTGACCTGATAGCGGGCGTCGGACAGGGCCGTCTTCTGGCCCTCGTCCAGATCACGCTCCCAGACATGCGGGAGACGGAAGAAGCCGTCCGGCGCGCTGTAACCGGCCTCCCGAGCGACATACACGGCCAGGCCTTCGGCCTTCAGGTGGTCGACGATCGGCTGCACGCGCTCGCGCCAGGCGCCCTGCAGGACCTCCGGATCAAGCAGGTAGTCGGGGTATTCGCCGAACAGGTCGGAGGCCACCCGGCCGCCGGCGGCCAGATAGCGATCCATGCCGACCAGGGTGAAGCGGTCGTCCTCGACCGTCGCGCGGTCATGCTCGACGACGGCGCGCAGCTGATAGTCCTGGAAGTAGCCGTCGAGCGCGGTCTGGGCGATCTCGGCCTGCTGCTTCTTGTCGGGCAGGCGGGCGAACAGGCGGACCTGCTTCAATGTCAGTCGCCCCTGCCGCAGCGCCTTCAGCACCGTCGGATGGACGGCGGCCAGGGCCTCCAGGCGCTTGATTTCCAGCTCGGCGTAGCCGAGCGCGGTCGAGATCGCCTGGGTGTCCATCTTCGCCTTCCGCAGCTTGCCGATGGCGGTGATGACGTCGGCGATGTGGACCGGCGCATGCTCAGTGTTCGGCAGCACGATGGCCGCGGCCTGCTGGGCCGGGGTCTCGGCCAGCAGGCAGTCGATGCGGTAGTCGTCGTCGATCTCGCCGCGCTCGCGCAGCAGGATCAGGCCAAAGCGCCGGCGACGGCCATCGAGCGCCATAAACAGGGCCTCGCCCTTGCGCCCCGGACGCACGATCGGCGGGATGACCACGCCGGCGGCCAGCAGGGTGTCGGCCAGCTGCGGCACGCCGTCATCGGCCGGCTCCTGGAAGCGAAGGTTTTCCTTGGCGAGGCCAAGGTCGCCGAGGCGCACTTGGATGCGGCTCATGGCGACCGGCGAGGTGGGGGATTGATCGGTCATCGGGGTCTAGCTCCTCGCGCCTGGGCGAGGGACATCCTGCCCCTGGGCGCACCCGCCCGATCCCTTCCTCCCTCCTTTTGGAATTCAGCTCAGGACCGGGTCCAGGAGCCCCGCGGCTTCCGCCTCATTCCAATCCCCAAAGCCGTCAGGCGGCAGCGCGACACGCGCCTTCAGGCCCGCAGCCGCCAGGCCCGCCCTCAGCTGTTCGGCCGACGCCTCGCCGTCGACGCCGCGATCGGCGGCGATCAGCACCTCGCGCACGCCCTGCGGCGGGCGCCAGTGGCGCAGATTGCGCGTCGACATCAGCGCCCAGGCCGGCAGGCCGAAGCGCGCACTGGCCGACAGGGTGGTGAAAAGCCCTTCGCCGACCAGCATCTGTGGCGCGGCCGCATCGATGCGCACCGCGCAGTTGGCCGGCGAAGGACCCACGGTCTTGCGGCTGAGCCGCAGATCGATCGCCCGCCGGGCGTTGGGCGCCAGATAGGTGACCTCGACAGCGGTGAACGCGCCGTCCCTGTCGCTGATCGCCGCCAGCAGGGCCGGACGGTGATGGCGCGTCTCGATATAGGCCGAAATCGGCGTCTGCCCGCCGTGGCGCAGCACGTCGGGGCCGGGCAGGGGGCGGCTGACGCTCCGCTGGGCGCAATGTCGCGCCGACAGCGTCCCACCCAACGGCCTGCCGGCCTCCCAGATCCGCAAGGCGGCCTGGCGGCGTTCCAATCCGGTCGCTGCGCCGGCGGCCTGAGCCCGGCGCGACTGCGAGAGGCTGGTCGGCGCATTGTGCGCATCGACCAGGCCTTCGCCGCGCAGGTAGTCGAGCACGTCCTTCCAGTCGCCGTCGCCGAAGGTATGGACGATCACCCGGCCTTCTTGCAGCAGCAGCGAGACCGAACGGTCGGCGGCGCTATGGCCGGGCGCAGGAATATTCGCCCGCAGGCCGCGATCATAGAGATCGCCGCCCAGGGCCTGGACGATGGGTCGCAAGGACATGGGTCGATCCTCCTTTGTCCCTCAAGGGTCGCCCCGGGGGCGCCTCTCTCCACCTTTGGCCGCCGAAGGCCGGCCCCTTGCCCTCTGGGGGCGTTGCGGGGGACCACCCCCGCTGAAGGGGGTAGTCGCTCAAGGCCTGCCTTTGCGACTCAGGGGGAGGGCGCTCCCCCACCTCACGTCTCGAAAAACACACGCTGCTGTTGGCCCACTGCACAGGTCTCAACGAAGACGTTCAAAATTACGACGCCTGCCCGGCAAAACCGGGCGGGCTTGGCGCCTAGCGTCCAACCGCCCCGCGACAGCACAGTGCTTTTCTGCCAAGTTAAGCACGATTGAAGGGGAGCAGGCTTTGCCGCAGCAGATAATGGCTGAACGGGAAACAGAGACGGACGCACGCGAGGAGGCCTGGGTCATCGCGACCAACCCTGACTTCCCGATCCGTGCCCGCAACGTCAATTGGTTCCTAGAACGCGGCGGCTCGATCAAGGAAGTTCGGCTCACCGAATCGGAAACCGGCGAATGGAGCGTCTGGCTGCGCCTGGCCGGCCGCTCGGGCGAACACCGCCTGGCCATGTTCAAGTCCGACGAACCGCGCGTCTATCGCGACGTCGCCCGCGCCATCGCAATGTGCCGTGATGACTTCGGCTACTTCGGACCCATCACGCTCTCAACTGATCGGCAGCCCGCTGGCAGCCAAACTCCGGCTCAATCACCACTCGATGACCGATCCTGATTAATGGCCCAGGTTCGGACATGCCCGGTGAGAAACAGCCGATAGCGTTTGTGAAGACCGGCCGGTCGGCTAACCGCTAGCTAGCTCCACCACACAAGCCTCAAAACGGGATTTCGTCATCAAGGTCCAAAGGCGCTGGTTGGGCGGGTTGAGGCGCCGGTATGGGAGCCACGGCAGGCGCCGGAACAGCCGGCGCGGCCGCCAGGGGCCGAACGGGAGCCGCTCGCGGGTGAGCCTTCCGTTTGGTCCAGAACGCCTGGAAGCCCGGCCCCTTCGAGTCGGGCGGATGGCTGGGCGGATGGATGAACATCGGCACGGGCGCTGGAAGATCCGGGCCGATCACGACCGCCTCGCCCGGGGCCAGCATTGGGATAAACTGGGCGGCGCCGCGGTCTAGGTCTCCACAGGCTCTCTCCACCGTCTCCCGATCCTGGTCGTTTGTCAGGCGGTGGACGAAAAGTGTACCGAGCTGGCTGAGGACGTCGGCTGGCACGTCCCGCGGCCGTTGTGTCGCTAGCACACAGGTCAGTCCATATTTGCGGCCTTCCTTGGCGATCAGGCCAAATGAGTCCAGGCGCACCGAGGCGTAGTCATCGCCGATCGTCCTTCCAAGAAACTGGTGGGCTTCGTCGAGGAAGACGACGAGCGGATCGTCTCGGAAGGTCCCGGCGCGCGCCGCCCCCAGCAGATAGCGGCCGATGATGTTGAGCAGGATCTCGCGCGTGTTGTGCTCGAAGCGGACATCCTTGAAGGAAATCACCGCGATGTCTCGGGTATCATCCGCGAAGAAGGCGTCCAGCTCGGCAACGAGCGAGGTCCCGTTACGCTCAAAGATGCACTCCAGCTCCTTGGAGCGGACCAGGCCGCTGATGCGCGAGATCAGCGTCTCGCAATATCCGAGAGACTGCTGGTCGGGGCCCCCGTAGACGCTGGTGTTCTGTTGTGACGTCGGCCAGACGCATTCGTGTCGGATTTGGTCGGCCAGCTTCGAGATGTCGAAGGCGCAGCCAGGCCGGTGCAGGGCGGCGGCGTTGGCGGTCAGTGCCTGGTTGATCGGGTTTTTGAGCTTTCCATTCTTCTCCAGAAGGCCATTCTGGATCGTGACCTGGGGGGGCACATTGACCCCGAGCGCGGCGACCAGCTTTAGGCTGCGGATCGCTTCGCGCAGCCGCGGACCCTGACTTTGGCCGGACGGCCGGAACAGGGTGAAGAGGTCGTCCTCGGTGATCTGCTGATACGGAAAGTGCACAACCTTCTGACCAGCCACGGCCCCGTCGAACACGAAGACGTCGTCGACCCCGTTCATGGCCGCGAACTCTCCGGTCGGATCGAGGAGGATGGCTCGCCCGCCGGCTTTCTTCAGCTGCTGGATGAGAGTGGCGAGGGTCCAGCTCTTGCCGCCGCCCGTCGCGCCGAAAACCCCGCAATGGCGTCCGAAGATCTTCTCGGGGGGAAGGCAGACATCGACGCTGTCGGCGGCATCGATGCGGCCGATGCTCAACACCAGCTCCCCGTCACCAGCGACGGCGTTGCGGATCAGTCGCGCCAGAAGAGAGGGCTGCGCCAAGAACACCCCGTCGCCGATTCGCGGAAACTCGGGGAGGCCGCGCACAAGCTTGTTCGACCCCTGCTCCACCCCCGCCAGCAGCTGCACCCGCCCGATCGGATCGGGTTCGACTGGTTCACCAAGCCGCGGTTCGACTCGGAGCCTTTCGGAATCTGGGATGCGCGTCTCGATGATGCGGCCGAGGAGCTTCACCCTTTCGCAGTCAATGAAAACGAAGTCGCCGACCGCGCCCTTGGCGAGCCCGCGCCGCTCCGGTCGGGCAGTAGCGTTCGGCAGGTTGACGATCACCTGAGAGGCTGTCGCTTGGGTAACGGTACCGATGTAGCGGTCCGGGTCGATCGGGCTGAGGACAATCATCCCGTCTGGGCTCCCGTTTCCTCGCGGATGCTGCGGATGCGCTGGACGTGGCGTTCGCGATCAGTCTCACCCATGAGGTCGGGCAGGACGACCGCCATATCCTCGAAGCGGCCGTTGATGAGGTGAAGGCGGGCGTCGCCTCCGGCCGCGAGTGCCATGAAGCTTTTGAGAAACCGATTCTCTGTCGGCTTAGCCTCGGGATGGGTGTGCGCGGAACCTGGGAGCGCGGCGGCATCAAGGAAGACTGGATCACAGACGATGAGGCGCAACGACATGTTGCTCTCGACCGCCGAGAGGATCGGTCGGCCGATGTGATCATCGTTGAAGCCGAAGCCGGAGACGATGACGGCCGTGTCAGGCTCGCGCAGGGCCGCCTGGAAGGCCCCGATCATGTCGAGATAGGGGGCCTCGAAGCTCTCCTGGTACTTGCTCGACCGCGGATAAATCAAGACCGGCTCGCCCTCTTCGCCCTCAGACCGCACGATATCGCCGCCCTTGCGCCGCCAGTCGATCGAGCCATGAAGCTTGTAGAACTGCACCACGTTCTCGATGTAGTCGGGTGATCCGTTGCCTCCGTTCTCACGTCGGACCACGTCGTAGTCGAAGAACATGCGGTCGTAGACCTGCCTCAGGGAATGGGAGAAGCCGTCGATGAAGGTGAAGCGGTGACGCGCCCCGGCCTCCTCGAAGCACAGGTCATAGTTTGTAGTGAAGATTTTGCTGCGTGATTTGCGCACCCCGCGCCGGCCGAGTTTCTGCAGCAGAACGGCGTGGGCGGACAGGTCGGTCTCAGTGTCGACGAAAGCGACCCGCTCGAGGATTGCGCTCTCTGCGTCCTTCACGAAGGCCCTGATCAGTTTGGTAGTTTCGTCTGTCGCCTTGGCATGAAGTTCGAGATGGAGCTTACAGAGTGTGAGGAGGCGCTCGATATTGTTGTCGACGTCGGCGTCCTTGAAGCACTGGTTGACCTTGGCGAAGACCTCGTCGCCGACTTTGGCCTTGGCCGCGTTCCAGATGTCCCACATTCCGGCCGGAGAAAGCTTGCCCGCTCCATTGCGGGCGCTGAATGACGACCCGGTGCCCGTCAGCACCACCACGTTCGTGGCGTTCAGCGCATTGAGGAACGCGCTCTCTATCAGGCGCCGTGCGCCTACGATCTCGACCTTTTGGCCGTCTCCCGTCATCTGGTCAGAGTAGTTCTTCCATCCCTCGCCCGGAACGAAGAGGCGCAAGTTGTTCGGTGACGCAGCATTGCCGTTCCAGAACGTCATTCTTCACCTTGGCTTCGCCTTAATTCGCGGCACAGTAACACGGCAGTACTTGCTCCGTACAATCTATGCGCGCCGAACGAACGCCTATGCCGCGCACCGACCCCGATCACCGCGCCGCCGCTGTCCAGCCCGCCGCGGCGGCTTCTGCGGCCGAGCAAAACCAGCGCTCGCCCATGGTCGGGTCTATGCGAGTCGCAGCGTAGTCCTGCTGGCCGGGTACATGAAAAATCCGCCGGCCCTTGGCGCTGATGTTGCCCTTGATCACACAGCCCGCGGCGGGCGGCCCGGCCGGTGCCGTGTGAACCTGGCGCGCGTCCGCCCGCCACAGCGACGGCGTCTCGAACCGCCCGGCCCAAAGGCCGCGCCGCGCCCGGAGCGCCTCGGCCTCGGCGGAAGCGTAGGCACCGCGGCTGAATTGGACATAGTCGATCGCCCACCCGGCCTGGACCATCGCCTCGCCCAGATCGGTCGATCCGGCCAAGCACCGAGCAACCGCCCGGCCATAGGGATCACGATCGCGCACCTCACAGCGCACCGCCCGCCCACCGATCAGGCCGACGAGCTGGTCGCGCGCGACGTCGCCGCAGGCGTAGGCTTTGCCCTGGTCGTTCTGGCAGACCTGTCGGCCTTCCGGCGCATCGACGCCCCAAAGGCGGACCCTCTCGGCGCCGACGCTGAAGGTGTCGCCATCGACGACACGGGCAGGGCCCGTCACCTGCGCCGGCGCGGCGGCCGCCAACCCGATGGCCAGCGCCATAAGGCTCAACCGCCGAATCATCGCCGGTCCTTTCGCAGGGTGATGATCACCCGGTCGACATAGACCTCGGCGACCTCGGCCGCGTGCAGGATCGCGTCGATGTAGTCGCGCTTGATCCGGTCGGCGGCGATCTGGCTGAGGGTGGACAAGGTCAGCACCCCCTCATCGATCCCATGGAATCCGATCCGGCCGAACCAGCTGCCATAGGCGCCCTCGCGGACCAGCCGGCGTAACGGTTCAGCGATCTTTTGCCAGACGGGGTCATCGACCCCCGGCGCCGCCATCAAAGCGGGCGGCGGTTCAGCCGGCGGAATGTCGCCCTTGGCCTTGAGGACCCGGGCGAAGTTGAGCCGCAGGTCCGGCGCCCCCTTCGGCTCATAGGAGGCCATCCGGCCGAAATATTTGCACGGGCTGCGAACGTCGGGATCCTCGATGGCAATCGCCAGCATGGCGATGGCGCGGACCCCGTGCCGCTTCAGGGCCCAGGCGAAGGTCTGGTCGTTGTTGCGCTCACGTTCGGGCAGCAGATCGTCAACGGCGGCCGCCACCCGAGCGAGGTCGGCAGGCGTTACGCTGGCCGGATCGGCCACGGCGGCAGGTCCCACCAGCGCAGCGATGCGGGGAGAGACCTGGAAGGCGGCCCTAAGCTCCTGGCGGACCATTTCCGCCGGCGCGGACCCCTCCGAAAAGGCGCTGGAGAAACCGCTTGCTCCCTGCGGAGAGCAAATGGCGCTGTCGTGTCCGGCGCCCTGGCGTTTGCCCGAGGATTTTCGGACTTTGCCGTTCTCGGCGGGCGAAGTCCGCCGCTGATCAGTTTGATGTCGCGCTGAAGGCGCGTCCTTTCCTCGTACAGAAGAACTGCCGTTCTGATGGGACTGTTCTAGGTGAGTGAATCTTGGCGCCCGGGCGGTAGTTCTTTCACTAAAGACGACGGGTTCGGAATAGGCGGCCCTCCGGGCCTGAGCAGCTTCGCGGACGGCGAGATCCGCCGCCTCGAGCTCGTCCAGACGCGCCACGAGGGGGGCCAGGTCATAGGCCTCCACACCCGCCGGCCGATTGGCGCGGGTGTAGTCGCGCACCATGAAGCCGGCCGCTTCCAGCGCACGCCTGTGGGCGCGGGCGTTGCTCTCGGTGCAGCCTAGATAGTCGGCGATCAAACTGGTCCCGGGCCACACCGTGGCCACGTCCTGTTCGAGCCGGTCCTGGTTGAGGTGCTCGACATAGAGAAGCAGGGTCATCCGCTGCTGCACGGTGAGCGTGGGCGTGCCCTTAAGCACCGCCGCGGCGATCCGGGCCACCGATACGCCCGGCTGCCAGCGCCAGGCTCGGGCTTGCGCGCAGACCGCGTCAAAGTTGGGGGCTCGCTTGGCGAACCCTGGTCGCCAGTCGTCGCCCGATAAGGCCGTTCGCATGTCGTCCCTTCCTAACGGGACGAGGCCGTTTCACGGTCGTGAAACCGGCAGGCAAAAGACCATAGGTCTCCTGTTCGAGGCCTTGACGACGCAAAAAGCGCCGCTTAGGCTTACTCGATCAAATCAAGCCGCTACCACACGGCGCCTGCGATTTCCGAGAGCCTCCCGCGCCAACGGGGGGCTCTCGCCGTTTAGGGGTCTCGTCTAGGTCAAGATGAAGTCCTCTGGGGCGACCGAGCGCGCGCGGAGGGTCCGCGACGCGACTCAGTCGACGACAGCGTTCAGTGAGTCTGACGATTCCTAAAGGCTTGGAATTGTACCCTTTTGGCCAAAAAGGGCCGATTCGGGCGGTTGACGTCTTTCCGGAAACGAGTCCGCCAAGCTGCGACTCAGCGCGCTAGGGCTTGTGGCGCCCGCACGCCCCGACCCCACCTGTTGAGAGAGACGGCGGCGGAACCACTATGATGAGGCGGGCTGCGCCTTACGCCAGGCTTGGAAGCCTTTGTCCGCGTCGATGAAGGCTGCGAGGATGTGAGGGACTAGCTGGTCGAGCTCCAGCGACTGGTCGTTCGCTTGAGCGAAGGCGCGCTGATAGTCGGCCAGATCAACGGCGAGCTTGCCCTTCAGCTTCAAACGCAGATCGGTTGTCTTCTCCTCGAGATCGATCTTGCCCAGGGCGAGGGCGGTCTTGGCGGGGCGCGTCATGGGCGTCTCCTTGGGTGGCTTGCAGGAAGCGGTCGATCGCTGCGAAAGCGAAATCGGTGAGTTTGAGATTGAGGGCGTCCGTCTGGCGGCGGATCCGGACACAAAGCGGCTTCGAGAGCCGGACAGAGACCCGGTCCTTGGCGCCGCGGACGGCGGGAAACGTCACCGCCTCACCACCGTCGAGCGCTTCGACCAGCTCGCGGAAGGCGCGCTCATAGATGAGCCGAACACAGCCCCTGGGATTCTTGCGGGTGTTCAGGCGCTCGGCGGTGTCGAGCATGTCCTGGTGAAGGCCTTCCGGGAGGAAGAGGCCGAGCTTTTCTGCCGATGGGGTCATCGCAACACTCACGCTTACGGGTACGGGGCGAGGATCATGTCCTTGCTGACAAGCACGCGGACGGGCCAACCGGCCCGGACGCGTAGGGTGGGCTGGCGATTGAGATCGCGCCCGGTGATCTGCTGGCCGACCTGCTGGGCGGAATTGGACACCCCGCTGGCAGCCGAATTGACGACGAGGGCGCCGGAGCTGCGGTTGCCGGCATCCTGGGCGGCGGCGGCGCCGACGCTGAACAGCGTCGAGAGGATCACCCCGCGCGCCAGTTGGCCGAAGTGACCGTCCGTCTTGTCCTGCAGGCCAGCCGCCCCGGACAGGTCCGCCCCGGCCATGGACCCGATGTTGATCGAGCGGCCATCGGGCATGATGATCCGGTTCCAGGCGATCAGGGCTCGGTTCTGGCCGTAGGCGATCTGGCTGTCGTACTGGCCGATGAGCCGGGAGCCCTGAGGGATCAGCACCGTTCGTCCGGTCCTGTGGTCGTAGACCGGCTCGGTGACCTGGGCGATCACCTGGCCTGGCAGATCCGAATTGATGGCCGTGACCAGCGCGGCCGAGATGATGCTGCCGGCCTTCACTTCCCAGGGGCTGAGCGCCGGCTGCAGCGGGTTGGTCAGGTAATCGTCAGTGCGGGCGTTGGCGGCGAACTGGCGCTTGGCCGCCTGGCCGTTGGCGGGCTGCACCTCGGCGGCGGCGGACTCGCCGGCGGCTCCAGCGGACGCCGCGATCGGCCGAGACAGCGCCGCCAGATCGGCGGACGGCGCCGCGGCTGCGGCGGATGGCGGGCCGCCAAAGAAGGGACCAGAGGTCCGGGCGGCCAGGGCCTGCTCACGCGCCGCCTGAACGACCGGATCAACCTGGGCCTGCGGAGGGGGAGGAGGCGGTGCGCCCGCCGGCAGACCCCCTGGCGCGCCCTCCGGCGGCGGCAGGGCCGCTGTGCCCGGCAGGGTTTGAGCCTGGAGTGCGGGGTCGGCATAGCCCGCTGCATACCGGGTGGAGATCGCCGGGGTCTGGACCTGGCCCGTATCGGCCGCGTCCGTAAATGCTTCAGGCCGCGCCTGCGGGGCGTGCGCGCCGCCAAAGCCGAGGTAGAACCCGAGCGCCACGATCCCAGCCAGACCCGTCGCCCCGGCGATCAGGTACTTGCGGTTCCAGCGGGTGACCGGATTTCGTGGCGCGGCCAAGACGCTTTCCGGCGCGGCCTTGCGCGGGTGAGGGTTGAGAGGGGGATCGGGCGGAAGGTGGGTCACGAGCGCCCCCCTTCGCCGGTGCGGGTGATCCGCACCACGGTCTGCTTGCCTTCACCAAGCCTCAGCTCCGCGACGTCGATCAGCCGGTCCACGACATAGTAGCCGCCGAGATAGCGGTAGTTGACGAGCTGGGCCTGCTTGTCAGGACCAATGAGGAACAGCGGCGGCGCCTCTGTTGTGGCCATGTCGCGCGGAAACTGGATGTAGGTCTTCAGACCGTCGTCGAAGACTCGGACCGGCTGCCAGCGCGGCGCGCGGAAGCCGTTGGCCTTGATGCGATAGCCGAAGTGCAGCGAGTCCACCGCCAGGCCAGAAGCCGCCACGCCTTGCGTCTCGGCCGCCTGGGCGGCCTGCCGCTCGCGGGCCTCTTCCTGCGGATAGTTCCAGCTGATGACGCTGGTGTAGGTGTCGCCCTCATAGCTGACGGCGTCGAGCAGGTAGGTCCGCTGGTCGGTCGTCAGGATGATGTTGGTGCGCAGGCCGCCACGGATGGGCTTGACCATCACGATGACCTGCTGGGTCGCGCCCGAGCCCTGAACGGTCTCGCCCAGCACCCAGCGCACGGTGTCGCCCGCCGCCTTGGAGATCAGCTTTTCACCAGGCCGCAGAGAAATCGCGGTCAGGAAGCGCGGGCTGGTGTGGACGGTGTAGAGCCGCCCCGGCTCGAAATCGTAGTAGAGCGCGGCGTTCACATAGGCCCCGGCGCTGGGGTAGTCGCGCGCACTGCTGTTGGCGGATTGCACGGTCGACAGCGCCGGCGGGCGCGCATAGGTGCGCGGCGCCGCTCGGCGCCTTGAGGTTGTTCGGGGCGGCGTCGCCGCCTGAGCCAGGGCCACCGGCGCCAAGGGCGCCGGCCGCGCAGCGGCGCCGGGAGCCGGTCGTGGCGCGGCGGTTTGGGCGACGGCCGGATTCTCCGACCCGGCCAGCAAGACGAGCAGCCCAGCCGCAGCGCCTATGGAAAGCCGTCTGGGGGACAAGGCGCTCATAGCTCACGACTCCATTGAAACTCGGTGATGTAGATCCCCAGTGGGTTGGCCCTCAGCTCGGCCTCGTTCTTCGGCGCCACCACCTTGGTGGTGAACAGGCCTGTCCACGCTTCGGTCACGCCGGAGGTCCCGGCGTTGAACTGCGTCTCGCGCCACTGGACCTGGTAGGTGTGTGGACTGCGCGGCAGTACCGACACGATCTCGACGTTGACCGCCTGCGTGCCCGCATTGGCGAAGGGGTCGTTGGCCTTGGCGAAGGCGTTGAGCTGCCCAATCGCGGGCCCAGACACGAAGTGGTAGGCCCCGGTCCAGTTGTCCCGAATGACGATGGGATCGATGCTCTTCGAGCGGGTCCGTCGCACCCAGTCCGCGAGGAAGTATCCGATCTCGGCCGTGGTCGGCTCATAGGTCCGCCCGGCCAGCTCGATCCGGCCAGGCCGCGCGTAGCGGTCGATGGGGACGACGTAGGTGGCGATGTTGGTGTTGTTGGCCTCGTATATGAAGCCGCCCAGCGCCAGGGCCGCGAGCCCCAACCCGCCGAACGCCGCCATCCGCCAGTTCTTGGCCTGCACAACGGCTGAGCCGATCCGCATGTCCCACTCCCGTGAGGCGCGCAGGTATGGGCTCTCGACGGGGGCGGAGCTGCCATAGCGGTCATTCGGTCGTTTGAAGGGGTTCATCGGCGCACTCTCGACTGGGGTCACTCTTCAGGTTCGTCATCGCGGCGGGTTGGAGTGGCGCTCAGGCCAGGCCCGCTTCCGTCGCCGCCGGCGGTGGCCGCAGCGGCGTTGTCTCGAGCCGCGCCTGCTAGCCCTCCGCCACGGCGGGCCTCGGCCCGCGAAACGACGGAGGATTCAGACGAGGGCGCTTCCGGCGGAGGGGGAGGGGGCGTCTCGCCTTCACTAGGATTGCGGGAAGAGAAGAGGCGGCTGCCGGCCGCTCGCCCTTCGGCGACCGTCGTCGAGACGGGCGCCCTGGCGAAGTCGGCCGCCATGCCGCTACCGCTAGACCCGCCGCCTGTGGGACGCGGGCCACCTGAATTGATGCTCCCTGATGCGGCCCTGGCCGCAGCGATCTTCTCGCCGCCAGCCGCCCAACCACTTGCGACCGCACCGCCAGCGGCGCGGGCGGCGAGGCCTACGCCCGCCGCGCCAGCGGCAACACCCGCCGCGCCCATCAGAGCGCCACCGGTATTCAGCTGCGGGCCACCTGAAATCATGGCGCCGGCGATCGCAGGAACTTTGAGCGATAGCATCATCAGGAAGATCGCCGACAAGAGCAGGCCGGCTTCCTCCGCCACGGTCGGTTGAGGCGATAATGTGTAGGTCTCGAAGATGTTGATCCCGACGCCCGCGATCACAGCAAGCGCCATGAACTTGAACCCCACGGAGACCACGTAGCCGATAGCTTTTTCTGCCAAGAAGGAGGTTTGAGAGAGGACCCCAAACGGCACGACGACAAAGGCGATCAGGGTCACGATGTAGAATTCGATGATCGTGACGGCGATCTCGATCGCCAGAATGATGAAGGCCAATAGGATGCCGATCGCGGCGACAGCCGCGACGATGATCATGTCGATATGCATGAGCGCCCCGAAGCCAGCGTTTTGCTGCGCTAGGTCACCGATGTATTTGATGAGGTCGATTACGACCGAGAGGCCCGCTTCGACCGCCTTAGTCGGCGCCCGCGTGAAATCGCCAATCGAGCCGCCACCGCTGGCCTGTAAGCCTAGCTTTGCAAATCCATTGATGACCGTGAGGGTCAGCGAGTGCCAGTTGGTGACCAGCCAAGCGAAGAACCCGATCAGGAGTATCTTCCTGACGAGTGCAGCCATGATGTTCTGCGTCTCGTCGATCGCCCAAAGGATCGCTGAGATCGTGATGCTGATGACAACCAGAGTCGCCAGTACGCCCTGGACGGGTCCCGCAATGGCTCCGAAGCCACTGCCCACCTGGCCGGTGAACGCACTGATAAATTGATCAAGGGCAGCAGGATCTGCGGTGGCCATGGACAAACTCGGCGCACTACCAGCCTAGAGGCTGTTTTTGTCGGGAAGGCTGCTGCCCTTCTTATTGAAGTACAGCGGTGAACATGGGTCGTTCCGGTCACGATTGTTGATGTCCGGACACGGCTTCGCATTGGCTGGCGGGTCGGTTTGACTCGGCTCTGTGGCGGGCTTTCCGCAGCCCGCGAGGCCCACGGCAACGAGACAGCTGATGACAAGCAACGACCGCATCACTGGAAATCCGAGATGTTCGGAAGCCGGCTCCCAGTCTTGGTGTACGCCGTAGCCCGCTCCGTCTCAGCTCGGGCCGCGATCGCCCCAGCCTGCTGCTGGGCCAGGATCGTCTCTTGGGTCCTCGCTTGCGCGATCAGGATCGTCTGAAGGCCTTGAAGCTGGCTGCTGAGTGCGGCCAGCAACTGGTTGGTCGCCTGGATCGCCGCCGTTTGTCCGGCGGCGCCTTGCGAGGCGGCCACCGCGCCGTTGACGGCGCCGGCCGTGGTGCCCTGCGACCTGACCAGCTGGTTCTGCACGGCCATGGAGTCCTGCAGGGTCAGCCGACTGTTCGCCTCCCAGCTCGCCAGCCGCTGCTGGATTTGAGCGAAGCTCTGACCGGACAGGCTGGCGGGGTAGAACTGCTGAAACTGACCGGCGATGTTCTGGCTGTTGTAGCCGATCGCCTGGGCCTGCTGCATAAGCTGGCTGGCCTGGGCGTTGATCTGCGCCAACGGCTGGGTCACGTCCGTGCCGAGCTTTTGCAGCATCGCCATCTGGTTGGTGACCTGCGTCTGCAGCTGCTGGATCTGCGAGAGACCTTGGCGCACCTGCTGGACCGCTTGCGCCACAGCGCGCGGATCGAAGACGATCTGCTGAGCGGCCGCGGTCTGTGGTGGCAGAGGCCCTAAACCCAGCGACACCGCAACGATCGCCGCCGCGGCCATGAGCTGCTTACGCATGGGGTGTGTCCTTCTAGTGCGAGGGATGAGGAGCCGGGAAGAGGTCGTCGCCGGTCGCCTGTACGAACAGGGGTTCGGAGATCGCCCGAAAGGCGACGGCCGCGCCGAACAGGACAAAGCCGGCCAGCATGACGAAGAAGTTGTGGTGGTAGGTCGTGCCGAAGACCGCGAGGAAGCCGGGCGCCGCCACCGCCAGGAACAGGATCCGGCGACGCCGCCGCGAGGCGGTCCACGCGCCCGGAAGGTGACGGTTCAGCCACGCCAAGCGCGCGAAGGCTCTCGGGCTCATCGGCGGCCGAGCGGGCGCGAAGGTGAGGTCGTGCGCGCCCATCACGCCACCCTCGGAAAGGCGGCGCGCCGCTGGCCGCCGAGGTAGCGGGCGACATCCGCCTGGCCCTTGGCCGCGAAGAACCGCTCGGCGAACTCGCCACGATCATGGTCCGCGAGGAGCTGGCTGATGAGCTGCTGATCGCCGGGCGACGACGAGCCCACGGCCGCCAGGGACACACCGCCCAGGCCGAGCTCGAATAGCCGGTTCCCGGAGGTGGACTGGTAGTAGTACTCGCGCTTGGGCGTCGCATTGGCGATGATCCGAACCTGCTGCGGGTTCAGCCCGAAGTCCTGATAGAGCGCCGTGATCTGCGGGGTCTGGGCGTCCGGATTGGGCAGGAAGATGCGGGTCGGGCAGCTCTCGATCAGCGCCGGGGCGATCGACGACCGGGCGACGTCCGCCAGGCTCTGGGTGGCGAAAACCACGGCGACGTTGAATTTGCGCAGCGTCTTCAGCCATTCGCGGATTTTGGCCGCGAAGGCGCCCTGGTCGAGGAAGAGCCAAGCCTCATCGAGCACCAGCAGCGTCGGCCGACCGTCGAAGCGACGTTCAAGGCTGCGGAAGATGTAGGTGAGGACCGGGGCCAAGGCCGACTTGCTGGCCATCAGCTCGGCCATCTCGAAGGTCTGCCAAGCGGCAGGCTTGAGGGCGTTCTGGTTGGCGTCGAGCAGATGGCCGTATGGTCCGCTCAGCGTGTAGGGCGTCAGGGCCGCCTTGACGGCCTGGTCCTGGATCGTGGCGGCCAGCAGGGTGAGGGTGCGCTGGTCGCGCGGTCCCTCGGCGAGATTACGCAACCCGCTCCAGATCTCGTCCTTGACCGGCGGCGTGATAGGCACGCCCTCGGCGGCGACGATGTCTTGCACCCATTCCTGGGCCCAGGCGCGGTCGTCGGACGCGTCGATCTGCGCCAGCGGCTGGAAGGCCAGCTCGCTCTGGTCGCCGCCCAGGATATAGAACTGGCCGCCGACGAGGAGGGTCGATGCGCGCGAGCTGGCGCCCTCATCGAAATAGAAGACCTGAGCTTCCGGATAGCGCAGCCACTGCATGGCCAGGGTGTTGAGCAGGACCGATTTGCCCGAGCCGGTCGGCCCGACGATCATCGTGTGACCGACATCGCCCTGGTGCAGGTCGAAGCGGAACGGCGTGGTGCCGGCGGTGCGGGTGACCAAAAGAGCCGGCTGAAGGCCAGGATAGCCGCGCTTTTGGCATTCGGCCGACAAGTGGGCGTTGATTGTCGGGCCAGGCCAGATCGCCGACATCGGCATCATGTCGCAGAGGTTCAGCGACGACACCAAGGGCCGGCGCAGATCGGCATAGGCTTGGCCCGGCAGGCTGCCGATCCAGGCCTCGACCGCGTTGACATCCTCGACCTTGCAGACGAAGCCCGCCCGGTTGATGGCGCCTTCGACCTCCCGGACGCGGTTGGCCAGCCGGTCGGGATCCGCGTCCATCAAGGTGACGGTCGGGGTGAAGTAGCCGATCGAGGCGTAGTCACCCCCGAGAATGGCCAGGGCCGCATCGGCGTCGACGGATTTCGCCGCCGCGTCCGGATCCTCCAGCAGGGACGGCTCGCGGGTGATCGCCTCCTTCAGGAGCGCCATCACGCCCTTGCGCTTGGCGAACCAGCGCTTGCGCACCGTGGTCACCGCTTTGCGCGCGTCTTCCTTGTCCAGCGGCAGATACCGGCAGACCCAGCGATAGCTGATGCCCAGCTCATTGAGCCGGTCGAGCAGGCCGGGGCACGAGGTCGTCGGGTAGGCCCGAACCGAGAGGGTGCGCAGGTACTGGCCCCCCAGGCGCGGCAGCAGGCCGCCCTGGAAATCATCGTCGGTGAGGAAGGCGTCGAGGTAGGCCGGCGTTTCGGGCGTGGCGACCGGATGGCGCTTGGTCGAGATGCAGCTGTGCAGATAGGTCAGGGTCTCATCGTCGGTCAGTTCTGCGACCTCCGGCATGATCGCGGTCAGGATGTCGGCGATCTGGTGGACCGTGCTGAGGAAGTCGCTGAGCGCCGCGCGGTACATCCCCTCGGCGCCGCGTCCAGACGGGGCGTTTTCGAGTAGGAGGCTCTCGGCCGTCGAGATCGCTTCTTCCGGTGGAAGGTAGGTGAAGGTCAGGAAATAGCGGCTCTCGAAGTGACGCTCCTGCGCTTCGAAGCCCTCGCGGCGCTCCTCATCGACCAGGTCCGAAACGGGGTCCGGAAACTGGCTTGTAGGATAGGTCTGCGATGGCGCGCGGACGGCCTCGATGTGCAGGCACCAGCGTGAGCCCAGGCGCCGCAGGGCGTTGTTGAGCTGGGCGCGGGTCGCGACCAGGCCGGCATCCGTGGCGCTGGCGAGGTCCGGGCCGCGGAAGGCCAGGGTCTTCTGAAAGCTGCCATCCTTGTTGAGCACCAGCCCCGGCCCGATGAGGGCCGCCCACGGGAGGTGGTCGAACAGTCGATCAGCCTTGGGCCGGTACTCACGCAGGTACAGCACGACGAACCTCTAGGAGACCAAAAGCGGGGAGGGGTGAGGCCGAGCGCGCATGTCAGGCGTCCAGGTAAGGCTTCTGGCGAATGTGGCGGCCGAGCGCGTCGAAGAAGTAGGGGTCGCGCTTGTTCAGCCAGTAGCAGGCGCCGTGTATGGCGAGGCCCAGCGGAATGCCGATCAGAGGGACCTGCAGGCCCAAGGCCAGGACGGCGGTCAGGGTGCCGTTGAGCACCGCGATCATGCGCGGCACGCCGGCGATGGTCACCGGCTCCGATAGCGAGCTGTGGAAGGCGATCTCGAAACCCTCGACGTCGGACCGAGCCATCAGAACGCCGCCCCGGCGGTCATGTTGAAGAAGGTCGAGATGAAGGTCGTCGCCGTGAAGGCGATCGCCAGACCGAAGACGATGCCGATCCCTTTGCGCAGGGCCGACCCACCTTCCGCGAAGGCGAAGCCCAGGCCGGTGAGCACGATCGCGATGATGCCGACGGCCTTGGCGACCGGCCCCGACAGCGACTGCATGATGGTGTCGAGCGGGCCTTCCCAGGGCATGGCGGTCCCGGCGCCAGCGGCCCAAGCCGGGCTTACCGCGAGGAGGACAGCCGCGCCGGCGAGGAGGGCCAGGGCGGTCGAAGCGCGCCCCCGAGCTTGGCTAGAACCGGCGTTTTTCATCGCAGCTGACCCTTGATTGCGTCCGCCCGCCTTTGCCGGGCGTCACAACCGTGAGTCGCGGAATAGGCGAGGTCAAGGGCGTTTTTGACTAAAAAGGTGCGATTAGGGCTTTTTCTCTAGCAAAGCTACAACCGTTAGAGGCGAGCTTCCGGCCACGCTTAGCGGCCTGAGTCGAGCAGGCAAGCGCGCGCATTTCCCCCGTGTTGCTGATCTGTTTCCAACCGATAAGCGGCGACTTTGGGGCACATGCCCGAGTTGTGTGGGCTGTTGATTCGCAGCTGAGCCGCCCACTCAAGGTCAGACTAGCCTCCCTGTTGCCGGGTGATCCTGCGCGCAGCACCGATGATCAGCGAGGACCTCGATGACCCGGCAATCGCCCGCGATCCCCTGGCAGCCGGCGGCGACCATGCGCCGAAGCTCGCTCTGCAACGCCTCGAGTTGGGCGATCTTCGTCTCGACGGCGGTGAGTTGTTCCTGGGCGAGGGTGTTGGCGTCCTCACATGATCGCTCCGGATGGTCGGCTAGATCGAGGAGGGTGCGGATCGCCTCGATCGGAAAGCCGAGCTGGCGCGCGTGCTTGATGAAAGCCAGACGCCGGACGGCGGCGGGATCGTAGGCCCGACGGTCGCTTTCGGTGCGCACCGGCTCGGGTAGGAGGCCGATCTGTTCGTAGAAGCGGATCGTGGGGACCTTCACATCGGCGGCCGCCGCGAGTTTGCCGATCGTGAGCGACGTCATGGAATTCTCCTCGTTCCATAAAATAGACCCTTGATCCTCTAGCGACTAGAGGATGCAGGGTCGCGGCATGTCGAGCTGTTCCACTTCCGATAAGCCGGCCGCCAGCGGTTGCGGCTGCGGCGCGCCCATCGCGTTCGACGGCGCCTCGCTGGCCTACCGCCGGGCGCTGAGCGCGGTCATCGTCATCAACATCGTCGGCTTTGTCGTCGTGGCGATCGGCAGTTGGCTCGCCGACTCGGCGGCGCTGGCGGCTAACACCCTAGACTTCGCGGCTGATGCAGCGACCTACGCGCTCAGCTTGTGGGCCATCGGCAAGAGCGTCCAGGTCCGGTCGGGCGCGGCCTTCATCAAAAGCGGGTCACTTGCGCTGATGGCGGCGGGCATTCTCGGACTGGCGGTTTGGCGCGCGGTGACGGGCGCTTCGCCCGAAGGCGGGGCCATCTCGGGGCTCGGCCTATTCGGAGCGGCGGCCAATCTGCTCGCTGCGCTGCTGCTCGTGCGCTTCCGTGAAGGGGACGCCAACGTGCGGTCGGTCTGGCTATGCACCCGCAACGACCTAATCCAGTGCCTGGCGGTGGCCGCCACTGGCGTTGCGGTGACCGTCACTGGGTCGAGGTGGCCGGACCTTCTCGTCGGTGTTCTGCTGGCGGCGGTCTTCTTGCGCTCGGCGTGGCAGATCGCCAGTCAGGCGCGCAAGGAACTCCGAGCCGCTCCGGCCAGCGCGGATTTGCGTAAATATGTAACGCATTCCCGCCACAGTACGAAACACGTATAGGGCAGGGCGATGGCGAGTCCTTCAGCATGGTCCGGAGCACTACGGTGGCTAGCAGCCGCCTTGCTCGTCGCTGTGCTTTCGCTAGGACCGAGCGTCGACTCCCTCATCTGCGGTAATGATCTGAATTCCGGCGCGGCGGCGGCCGAATTCACGACCGCAGCCGGTCAAACGGTGACCGCGCCATTGGATGATCACGGCAGCGCACCGGCGGATGTCTGCATCCATGGTCATTGTCACCACTTTGCACCCTTTGTGCCGATCCTAGGTGAGGGCGGCGTTGGCGCAGACTTGCCTAGCGCCAAGCATGTCCTGGGGCGCACCGCTGTGCGTAAGACCGATCCCCACTTCGGACTGAAACGACCGCCTCGCGGCTGACGACCGACGCGCGCACGCGCGCACTCCGTCGTCACAAGCGAGAAGGAAGACCGTGTTCATCCATAATCGAAGGCCGCTGTTGGCGGCCGCCTCGGGGCTCGTCGCCTTGGGGCTGTCGGCGGGCGTCGGCGTGGCCGAGCCCGCCCCAGCCTTTACTGACCTACTCCGACAGGCGCAGGAGACCGCGCCGCGTTTGGCGGAAGCCCGCGCCGACATCGCGCGAGCCGAAGGCTTGGCGCAGCAGGCGGGCGTGCGTCCTAATCCGACGGTGGGCCTGGAAATCGAGAATTTTTCCGGGTCTGGGCCGTACAGCGGCATAAGCCAGGCTGAGACGACGGCGTCGATTTCTCAGACCTTGGAACTCGGCGGCAAGCGTTCGGCCCGGGTTTCGGCGGCGCAGGGGGAGGTGGTGGCGGCCCGTCAGCGCGCCCAGCGCGCCCAGGTCGATTTCAGATTCGATCTTGCGGTGGCCTACGCCGAAGCCGAGGCCAGCGATCGGCGACTTTTGCTCGCACGAGAAGCGCTCGGGCTCGCGGAGGAGGATGCCCGCATCGCGCGCGCCTTCGTCGAACAAGGCCGCGAACCTGAGTTGCGGCGTATTCAGGCGGAGGCTGCAGTCCAGGCGGCCCGCGCCACCGTCGAGGAGGCTCAGGCGGCGGGAGCGACAGCCTTCGCTAACCTTACGGCTCTTTCGGGATCGGCGGCGCCAATCACCTCGATTCCCGTGAGCCTGCTGGACGGAACGCCGCCGCGTTCCGCCATCTCGCCCGTCGCATCTAACGCGCCGGGCTATCTCGTGGCGCAAGCTGAGCGCGAGGCGGCACGGCGGCGCCTCGCCTTGGAGCGTCGGCGCACCGTTCCCGACGTGAATGTCTCGGTGGGCTTCCGACGGTTCGAGAATTCCGATGCGTCAGCATTCATCGCCGGGGTGTCGGTCCCTCTGCCACTCTTCGATCGCAATCGGGGGAACGTCCGCGCGGTCCAAGCGGAAGTCACCGCCGCGGAGGCCCGTCTGAATGCGGCGCGGTTCGACGCCGAGGCGACGGTTCGCGCAAGCACAGCCCGTGCGACCGCCGCAGAAACGCGGCTCGCCGCCGCTCGGGAGGGTGAGCGAGCCGCGCAGGAGGCCTACCGCCTCACACGCATCGGCTACGAAGGCGGGAAGCTGAGTCTTGCCGAACTTCTTGTTGCACGACGCGCGCTCACGGATGCGCGCGGTCAAACCATCGCCGCCGCCAGTGAGCGGGTAAGCGCGCAGGCAGCCCTGGCTCGGATGAGCGGCGTTGCCGGGACCGGAGACTCCCAATGAAGCAGGATAAGGCGCGTCTTTATGGCGCAGTAGCCGCCATCGCCCTCGTCGCCGCAGCCGGCGGCTTCGGGTTGTCGGCATTGATCAATCGCGACGCTCCCCCTGCGGCCGAGGCCGCCGATGAACATGCCGAAGGGGAGGCGCAAGAAGAGGGCGAGGCCGCCGAGACGCCCGAGGGCGTTGTCAAGCTTACGCCAGAGCAGGTTCGGGCGTCGGGCCTGGCCGTCGTCGCGGTGGGTCGGGGCGGTGGCGCCGAAACACGCATTTCCGGGCGCGTGGAACCGATGGTTGATGCCCGCGCCAGCGTTGGGGCGAGCGTCGGCGGGCGCGTTGAGCGGGTTCTTGTTGCGCCGGGGCAAAGCATCCGGGCGGGCCAGGCCCTCGCGATCCTCGTCAGTGGTGACGCCGCCACGTTGCGCGCCGACGCCGACGCGGCGGCGGCTGCGGCGAACGCCGCGCGGCGCGCCTACGAGCGAGATCGCAATCTTGGCGCCCAGGGCATAGTGGCGCGACAGGAGGTGGAGAGCTCCCAGGCCCAAGCGCTCAGCGCCGAGGCCACAGCACGCGCCGCGCGGGCTAGGGTAGCTGTCGCGGGCTCTCCGAACGCCTCGGGGCGAACGAGCGTCTCGTCGCCCATCGGCGGTGTCGTAACCGCCGTGCAGGTCGGGCCCGGCGGCTACGTCGCCCAAGGCGGCGTCATCGCCGAAGTGACCAACCCGGCGCGCGTCGAACTGGTCTTCAATGCTCCGCCGCAACTCGCCGCGCAGACGCGCGCCGGAGCGCGGATGCGGATCACCGGCCCGACGGGAGAGTTCGACGCCGTCGTGACCGGTGTAGCGGCGAACGCAGGCTCGGGAGAAAGTGGGGCGACGGTGATCCGCGCGCGGCCTGTTGGCGCTAGCCTCCCGCCGGCGGGGTCACCCGTCACCGGAGCCCTCGTGACCGGTGGTGAGAGCGGCGGCCTGACTGTACCGAGCGAAGCCGTGCAAACGGTCGAGGGCAATCCCGTCGTGTTCGTGCAGATCGACGGCGGGTTCCGCGCCATGCCGGTGCTGACCGGACGCCAGGCGGGCGGTCGCACGGAGATCGTGCGTGGGCTCACCGGCGCCGAACGGATCGTCTCCACCAACGCCTTCCTGCTTAAGGCCGAACTCGCCAAGGGCGAGGCTGAGCACGGCCACTAGGGAGCAGGCGCATGTTCAAAGCAGTTATTGAAGCGTCCGTTCGCTTCCGATGGTTCATCGTTCTGGCGACCGCCCTCGTCTCGGCGCTGGGCCTCTACGAACTCACCAGATTGCCGATCGACGCCGTCCCCGACATCACCAACCGTCAGGTGCAGATCAACACCGTCGCCCCGGCGCTCGCGCCAGAGCAGATGGAGCGGCAGGTCACCTATCCCCTGGAGACCGCCATGGCGGGCATTCCAGGCCTTCAAAGCACACGATCGCTCAGCCGCAACGGCTTCAGCCAGATCACCGTCATCTTCACCGACCAGACCGACATCTATTTCGCCCGCCAGCAGGTGGCCGAGCGGATGGCGCAGGCGCGGGAAACCTTGCCGACAGGGGTCGAGCCGGAACTGTCGCCTATCACGACGGGGCTAGGCGAGGTCCTGATGTGGACGGTCGACTATGTGCCCTTTGGACCGAAAGCCTTGGCCGCGGCAGGGCAGCCCGGGTGGCAGGCAGGCGGCGCCTATCTAACCCCTGAAGGCGAACTCCTCACGACGCCGCAAGCGCGCGCCACCTACCTGCGCACTGTCCAGGATTGGATCATTGCGCCCCGGATGCGCTCGGCCAAAGGGCTCGCCGGCGTCGATGTGAACGGTGGCTACGTCAAGGAATACGCCGTCCGCCCCGACCCGGCCCGTCTGGCAAGCTATGGCCTCGGCTTGAACGATCTGATTCAGGCCCTGGAGCGGGCCAACACTCAGGCGGGGGCCGGCTTCATCCAGCGCGCGGGCGAGGCGCTCACGGTACGCACCGATGCGCTCGCTCAGACGGTGACCGACCTGGCGCAAGCCCCTGTCGTAAATCGCAATGGGCTTGTCGTCCGTGTCGCCGACGTGGCGACCGTGGAGATGGGCCAGGCGCCGCGCCTTGGCGGCGCCAGTCGAGACGGCCACGAAGCGGTGATCGGAACCGCCTTGATGCTGGCGGGTGAGAACAGCCGAACCGTGGCGCAGGCCGCGGCCGAGCGGCTCGAGGAGGTGGGCCCGAGCTTGCCGCCTAGCATCGTCGCGACGCCGGTGCTGAACCGCAGCGACCTCGTCAACTCGACCATTTCGACGGTCGCCCGCAACCTGGCCGAAGGCGCGCTGCTGGTGGTGGCCGTGCTGTTCCTGCTGTTGGGCAACATCCGTGCGGCCACGATCACGGCGCTGATGATTCCGATCAGCTTCCTGTTCGCAGTGATCGGCATGAATCGGTTTGGGATCAGCGGAAACCTGATGAGCCTTGGCGCGCTCGACTTCGGCTTGCTGGTCGATGGCGCCGTGGTGGTCGTTGAAAATACGCTGCTCATGCTCAGCCAGCGGCGGGGCGAACTCGGCCGAATGCTCACTCGTCATGAACGGCTTGGCGTCGCCGCGGCCGCCGCGCGCCAGATGGTCAAGCCGGCCGCTTTTGGACAGTTGATCATCCTGCTGGTGTTCACCCCGCTGCTGATGCTGGAGGGGGTGGAAGGCAAGACCTTCATCCCGATGGGCGCAACGGTGATGCTGGCGCTGGTGGGGGCGTTCATCTTCTCCTTCACCTTCGTGCCGGCCATGACGGCGCTGCTGGTTCGGGACCCCAAGCACGTCCACATGGATCCAAACGGGCGCGCGGAGGAACACGAGACCTTCGTCCTCCGCTTCGCCCGCAAGCGCATCGAACCGGCGATCCGCGCGGCCGTCGCTCGCCCCAAGATCGTTCTGGCGGCGGCGCTCGGCGCCGTCCTCGTTGGCGGGATCGCCTTCAGCACCCTCGGGCGGGAGTTCATCCCGACTTTGGACGAAGGCGACATCGCCATGCAGTCCCTGCGTGTGCCCTCGGCGTCTCTCGAGCAGTCGCTCGCTATGCAGATGGCGCTGGAGAAGGCGATCAAGGCGCAGCCGGAGGTGGAGACCATGTTCTCCAGGACCGGTACCGCGGAGGCGGCCGTGGACCCAATGCCGCCGAACATCTCCGACGCCGTCATCGTGCTGAAGGATAAGGATCAATGGCCCGATCCGAACCTGTCCAAGGAGGATCTGATTGCCCGGATCGAGAAGATTTCCGCGCAACAGCTGGGCAACAATTTCGAGTTCAGCCAGCCTATCGAACTGCGCTTCAACGAACTCATTTCCGGGGTGCGGACCGATCTTGCGGTCATGGTGTTCGGCGACGATTTCGCTGAGTTGCAGAGGACCGCCGATCAGGTCGCCAATGTGCTCCGCCAGACCTGTCCGTCGTCAGGACATTTGGCTCAGATGGGGGCGTAAATTAGCGGAGAGCGGGCCTCGTCTGGGGGTTGATGTTAGGCGGCGAGCTTGCGGTGCAGCAAGCGCCGATATTCGAGGGTCTGTCGCTTGACCCTTTCGCGGTGTTTGATGATGGCGGCGGCCCTTCCGAAGTAGGCGTCGGCCGGGGTCACGTTGGCCAGGCTCTCGTGGTAGCGCTGGTGGTTGTAGTGCTCGACGAAGGCCGCGATCTGGGCCTCCAGATCGCTGGGCAGGAAGTAGTTCTCCAGCAGGATGCGGTTCTTCAAGGTCTGATGCCAGCGCTCGATCTTGCCCTGGGTCTGGGGATGCATCGGGGCGCCTCGGACATGGCTCATCTTGTTGGCCTCGATGTATTGAGCCAGCTCATCGGCGATATAGCTGGGGCCGTTGTCGCTGAGCAGGCGGGGCTTGTGCAGCACCGTGGCGCTGTCGCAGCCGGAAGCCGCCAGGGCCAGGTCCAGCGTGTCGGTGACGTCCTGCGCGCGCATGTTGGCGCACAGCTTCCAAGCGATGATGTAGCGCGAGAAGTCGTCGAGCACGGTCGACAGATACATCCAGCCCCACCCGATGATCTTGAAGTAGGTAAAATCGGTCTGCCACATCTGGTTCGGCCGCGTGGTCTTGGTGTGGAAGGCCTCGGCGGCCTTGATCACGACGAAGGCCGGGCTGGTGATCAGGTCGTGGGCCTTGAGCAGCCGGTAGACCGTGGCCTCGGAGACAAAGTACTGACGTTCATCGGTAAATCGCACCGCCAGTTCACGCGGGGACAGCTCGCTGTGCTCCAGCGCCATCTCGACGATCTGGCCCTGGATGTCGTCGCCGATGCGGTTCCACACCCTGCTCGGCGCCGAGGACCGATCCTCCAAGGCTTCGGGCCCGCCGTCGAGGTAGCGGTCGTACCAGCGGTAGAAGGTCCGGCGGGGGATGCCCAGCTGGTCCAGCGTGCGCTTGGCCGGCAGGTGCGACTGCTCCACGATCCTGATGATCTCCAGCTTCTCGGATGCGGGATACCTCATGCGTCGTCGCCCCCATCCGCGATCATGCTTTTTTTGAGCAGACGGTTTTCCAGCGTCAGGTCCGCCACGCATTCCTTCAGGGCGCGAGCTTCACGGCGCAGGTCCTGCACTTCGCCCGTGGTCGCGGCCCGGGCGGTGTCCCCGGCCAGGCGGCGCTTGCCCGCCTCCATGAACTCCTTCGACCAGGTGTAGTACAGGCTTTGGGCGATCCCTTCCTTGCGGCACAGCTCGGCGATGCTGTCCTCACCGCGCAGGCCCTCGAGCACGATGCGGATCTTGTCCTCAGCCGAGAAGTGGCGCCGCGTCTGCCGTCGAATGTCCTTCACCACCTGCTCCGCAGGGGCCTTCGCCGGCAATTTCACGTTGGAGGATCTGGGCTTCATCTTCGTTCCTTCGTCACTGCGACGAAGCCCAGATCCTCCTCAACTCACAACCTCAAATCTGTGCCAGTGGCGCTGACGGGGGACAACCCATGACCTCGAGCCGTTCTTCCCGGCTCGTCTGGGACCAGTCCGCGAATGCGCGGCGCGCCGCCTGGGCCGCCCGGTTGACGTCTACGGCCGAGCCCAGGGCGATCTTGCCGCAGACCTCTTCGGTCGCGGGGTTCACCACATCGAGCGTGTTCAGCGTTTCCGCCGGCTCGACCCAGTCCCCGTCGATATAGAAGGTGAGATGCTCGCGCATGAGGGTCCTCTCTCTGTGCGTCAGGTCGTTAGGGGTTCGGTGAGCGCCGCCGCCGGACGCAGATGCCAGCTGGTGACCTGCTGGTACGCGTGGCCGAGGCGAACGAGCATGTCCTCGCCGAGCTTTGACCCCACAAGCTGCATGCTCAGTGGGAGGGCCCGGCCGTCCTGGCCATTCGGGAGACAAAGTGTCGGATGGCCCGAGAAGTCGAAGGGCGCCGTAAAGCGCAGCAGATCCTGGTGCGCCGAAGCCGGGGCTTGCCCGTCCCGCATCTCATCCACGGTTGGGATCGTGAAGGGCAGCGTGGGGATCAGCAGGGCATCCACGCTGGCAAGCGCGGCGTTCAGCGCCGTTGTGTACTCCAGGCGGCGGTTATGCCACGCCGCGACGTCGCCGGCTCGGGTACGGCGCCCTAGCTCGATCATTGCAGCAAGGTCCCGGCCGTATTCAGACGCCCGCGAAGGATAGGTCGCCGCGTGCACGACAGCCGTCTCCACCGCGCACAGTGTGACCCAGTTGGCTGCGAGGTCTGCGCTGTCCGGCGCCCTGACTTCCACGATGGTGGCGCCCAGCTGCGCGAAAGCGTCCAGCGCTGTCTCGAGCGCTGACGCGACCTCCGCACAAACCCCTGTAAGGGCATAGTCTCGATCAATGCCGATCCGGAGCCCGGCGATGGGGGCGTTCATCCCCTCCAAATAGTTGGGCACGCCTGCCTGCAATGAGGTCGGATCGGCAGGGTCAGGTCCCGCGATGACCTGAAGAATGGCGGCGCAGTCGCCAACTGAGCGCCCCATCGGGCCGATGTGATCTAGGCTATCCGCCAGAGGAAAGACCCCGTGCCGGCTTACCCGGCCCCAGGTGGGCTTGAGCCCCGTCAGGCCACACGTTGCGGAGGGAAAACGGATCGACCCGCCTGTGTCTGACCCAATGGCGCCCAGACAGAGCCCGGCCGCTACAGCGACGCCGGATCCCGTAGAGGACGGACCCACCCAAAGGTCGCTGCCCAAGGGATTGCGCGGTGTCGGGACATCCGGGTGATGGGTTGAGAAGGCGCCCTCCGTCATCGTGAGCTTGCCAAGAATGACGGCGCCCGCGTCCAACAAGCGCGAAACGACAGTCGCGTTGGCGGCCGGTCGCCGACCGGCGAAGATCCGTGTTCCCACTGAAGTCGGCGCGAAGGCAGTGTCGCAGAGGTCCTTCACCGCCAGCGGAATCCCGTGAAGCGGTCCTCGATCAAGACCTCGGGCCAACTCGCTATCAGCGACGGCGGCGCGGCCGAGCGCGTGATCAGCGCTTACGTGGACGTAGGCGCCATACGCGCCATCTCTTTCGGCGATCCGGGCCAGGAACTGGCTCGTCAGCTCGGAAGCTGTCGTTCTCCCCGACCGAAGGCGTTCTGCCGTCTCAAGAATGTCGGTGCTGTGCTCGCTCGGCTCCAACGGAAGCCTCCACATTTGAAGAGTTGGTCAGGTGTGCAGGGGCTTTGGCTGACCGAACGGCGTCGTCAACCAGCTGCGCCAGTCCCGGGTTTTCACGACCCCAAATGGCGATTGCGACAACAGGCCGTCCCTCGCGCTGAGCGTGCCATGTCGGTGATGACGGCGGGCTGACTTGGCCGGAACTTCCGAGCACAGCTCCCCTAGGCGACGACCTCTTTCATCGGAACGGACTGGTCCGCGAGCTTTGCTTTTGAAACCGACCGGCGGGACAGAATGAGGATCTTCCCCATCATGAACTCCGGCGGAGCGTTGATCGCCTCTACAGACTGAAGCTGGTCGCCTTTCAGGTGGAAGATCGCGAACTTGCCTGTCGCCGGCTCTCCGCGGATCACCACCTCGTCCACGTCGAAGGCGTAGCCGGCGATCTGGAGCTTCAAATCGTACTGGTCCGACCACTGCCAGGGGCATTCCCCGGGTGGCCGCGGGCGACCGGTGATGGCGGCGGCGGCCTGCTTGGCCTGTTCGAGGGCGTTGGGCACGCTCTCCATGCGGAACATCCGATCGTACATCGGCATCGGCCGGTGGGCCACGTCGCCAATAGCGAAGATCGCGGGGTCGGAGGTGCGCGCGTCGAGGTCGACCACTACGCCGCGGGCGGTCTCCAGGCCGGCGTCCTGGGCGATCTCGTCGTTGGGGTGCGCTCCGACGCCGACGACGGCGGCGTCGCAGGCGATCGTGCGCCCGTCCCCCAGGATCACACCGGAGAGGCGACCGTTGCTACCCTCAAAGCCGACGACCGTGGCGCTCAGCTCGAAGGTGACACCGTGCTCCTCGTGCTGGGTCTTGAAGAAGCTCGAGAGTTCGTTGCACGCCACCCGGGCGAGCAGCCGCGGTTCACGCTCCAGCACGACGACCTCAGCGCCGAGCGCTCGGCCGGATGCGGCGACCTCAAGTCCCACATAGCCGCCACCCACCACTGCCAACTTCCGCCCAGGTCCGAGCGCGCCCTTCAGGGTTTCCGCGTCAGCCGCAGTGCGCAGGAACATGACGCCCTCAAGATGTGCGCCGGGGATCGGGAGAGCGATGGCGCGAGCGCCAGTCGCGATGATGAGAATGTCGTAGCCGACCACAAACCCATCGGAGAGCTCCACACGCTTCATCTCGCGGTTCAGCGAGACGGCGCGGGTTGAGGGCCGGAAATCGATGCCGTTCTCCGCGTAGAATTCCAGCGGCTTCAGGGCCAGGGAGTCAGCGTCGGCTTCGCCCTTCAGCCAGGCCTTGGAGAGCGGCGGCCGCTGATAAGGCGGGATCGGCTCCTCGCCTACAAGGGTGATCGGCCCTTCGAACCCATACTGCCGAAGCAGCGCAGCCACAGTCCCTCCCGCGTGGCCTGCGCCGAGGATTACAACATGTGTTCTGGTCGACGCCATTTCGTACCCCTCTGGACGGCTCACTGTGCTGAAGCGCCCCATCACCCAGCGCTCCGCAGGCCCTTGGCTGGGGCAAGGCCGGACAGTCAGCGACGGGTTCACCCATCTGAATTGTGGCCGGGGCGTCTCGCAGCCCCGGCCTTGGTGATCTCACCAGTTGAAGCGTAGCTGTGCTCCCACTGAGCGCGGCGGCGTGATCGTGTCGATGCGATTGAGATTGTTGAGGAAGGGAACGTCACGCAGTCCGGTCGCGTAGATCCCGCGTTCGTCGAAGATGTTTTTTCCATAGATCGACAACGACCAGGGGCCGTGGTCCCAGCTTACCTTCGCATTGGCGAGGAAGATCTCGGGGACCCGCGTGTCCCGGCTTCCCGGCGTTGGCAGCGCAGTGAGCAGGTCGCCCTTATAGCTGGCGTTGAAGCTGACCGAGATGGTGTCGTTATCGCCGAGCTCGCGCTCGTATTCCAGGTTCAGGGTGGCGCTGTGTTTCGGCGCACCGGGAAGGCGTCCGCCTTTCACACCGGGGATGCCGCAGGGGTCGACGCCTCCCCTCCCATTTCCGGTAGGAACACAGAAGTCCTTCGTAAGCGTGGCGTCGGAGTACGCGTATCCGAACAGGAAGTTGAAACCACCGCCCAAGGGCCCGCCAACCTCGAGCTCGACGCCCTGAGATCGGGCCTCATCGCCGTTGGCCACCACGGGCCACTGGTTCGCGGGGGTGAAGATGCCGACTTGGGGGGCCGTCCATGCATCGTAGAACACGTCGAACGTGTAGCGCAGGCCACCCGCGAACCTGCCTTTCACCCCCGCCTCATAGTTGTCGACAGTGTCAGACTGATAGTCGAGCAGGGATTCTGGCTCGGAGAGCGGGCCGGTCAGGGCAAATGCGTTGGCACCGCCCCGTCGGAAGCCTTGGGAGAAGGTGGCGTACGCCTGGTGATTTGGGCGGAACTCATAGCTCGTGTTGAGCTTGAATATACTGTCGGTCTCGCTCACTTCGTTCGAGGTTCTGTCGCCCAAGCCGAACACGTAGAGCTCGAACTCAAGGTCGCGCTCGAACGTCTGCTTGAAGAAGCGGGCGCCGCCGGTGACCTGCCACGCATCGGTGATCTGCCACTTAAGCTCGCCGAAGACGGCTAGATCGGTGAACTCGGACTGGCCGAAGAGCGTGAAGTCGAGGCCCCCCGGTCCCGTGACGATTGGCATTCCGCCACTCGCGGCCGCCTGCTCACTCGACCCCGGAATGTAGATGTACCAGTCATCGTTGCGAGTGGACTTCTGGAAGTAAGCTCCGGCCACATAGCTGAGCGGCCCGTCGCCGGCCGACACCAGTCGGACCTCCTGTGTGAACAGCTTCTCTGCGTCAGTGAAGTTGCTCACATAGTTGAAGCGCGGATTGACCGGATCACCAATGTAATACGGTAGAACGCCCGCTGGCAGCGACAGGGCCACATAGGTGTTGTCCACCACGGTCTGCCCGCGCGTCTCATAGTAGCTCGCCGTGGTCGATACTGTAGCGAAACCAAGGTCATAGCTCGCGTCGAGACTGGCCATGTGGGAGCCGCGCTTGTAGGGTGTGCGCGCACGCTGGACCAGGTCGTAGTCGCCGGTATCCGGATACACGATGCGGGGATCGAGTGGGTCAGGTCCCCCTGCATAGCTCGGATTCCCGTTGGGCCCGCCCTCGCCCCTGATCTCCACGAGATTGTAGGCGGCTTCAATGTCGAGCGCCGCAGTCGGCTGCCAGCGCAGGCTCACGCGGGCGCTGTTGGTTTTAGTCCAGTTGACGTCTTCGAGGGTCTCAAGGACGGGCCCGCTGTTGGCGACGTCAGCCGGGTTCGCAAGAACGGGCGGGCTCACCCAGTTCCCCTGACGCTTGAAGGCGCCGTAGACGTCGCTGAAGCCCGCGTCGCGCTGGTGCTTCGCCGATAGGCGCAGGGCGACCGTCTCGCCGAGTGGAGCGTTGACCACGCCGCCGAGTGAGTAATCCAGATCCTCGGAATGGGCGACAACGCCTGCGGAGCTGGTGATCGAGCCTTCGAAGACCCCCAACTGGGGAGACTTGGGAATGATCCGGACGGCGCCGCCCAGGGCGCCCGCGCCGTACAGAGTGCCCTGCGGCCCACGCAACACTTCCACGTGGTCGATGTCGTCGATCGGGAAGTCGCCACCGGTAGGGACATTGCCCAGATAGGTTGCGACCGGCGCCTGCTCCAGCGCCTGGCCGGACCGAGCCGAGGCGGATGCGTTCAGGCCGCGCATCACTGGCCGTTGCGAACCGATGAAGCGTGCGCCGGCTGAGTTCAAGTTGAGGTTGGGCACGGTCCGCGCCAGATCCTCGATCGTCGAGATCCCTGCTTTCGCGACCTCGGCTCCGCCGATCGCAGAGATGTTGTAGGGAATGCTCGTGACGTCTTCCGAGCGCCGCGATGCGGTGACGATGATCTCATCAACGCTCACTGGCTGCGCTGAGGCGGCCGGCGCGATCATCGCTAGGGTGCCCGCGAGAGCTGACGACGCCAGAACCTGCGTCCGGCCGAGTACGCGACTTTGCATTAAACCCTCCCAAGTTTTCCAAGCGGGGGCATGCCGGGCGGCGATCTCTCGAGCGCCACTGCCAAACCACCCCACTGCGTTCCTCTGCGTCCGTCGTTGCATGGTCGCTGCGCTTCCATGCCGACGTTATTATGTGTTCGTACTACAAAACTAGGTCAGGTGAACCATAAGTCAATGCGGAAATCGCCGCCGCCTGTTAGGGTGCTCGCAGTGAAGAGGAGGGAAGGTTGGACACGCGCGCAGGACACCCCGCGGAACTGGCGAGCTCTCCGCCGCTCTTCGAGACCGCCCAGGCGTTGATCCGGCAGGGGAATATCAACGAGGCGATTGCGACTCTGGCGAAGGTGACGCAGGACACTCAGGCGATCGGGCCAGCGCTTACGCTACAGCTCGAGGTCTTGTTGGCCGCGGGCCGCTATGGGGAAGCTGAGGCGGCGTTTGACGCTGCGATGTGGCTGCCGCGGCCATCCGCAGACGCCCTCGACGCCATGGCGTTCTATGCGCGAAAGCTGGGCCGGCACGCGCTCTCAAATCGCTTGTACCGAGGCGCTGCGATCACGGCCCCTGACGACAGTCAGCTGCAGTACAACCTTGCGACCAGCGAACGCAGCCTAGGACGCCTGAGCCACGCCGCCGAGGCGTGCGCGGAGGCGTTGCGCCTGGATCCTTCGGCCTTTCCGGCCCTGCTCCTGCGCTCGGAAGTCACCCGAGCGACCACGGCGGCCAATCACATCACCGACTTGCAGGCTCGACTGGCCACGACGCGGAGCGACCGGGGGCGGATGTTCACCGCCTACGCGCTCGGCAAAGAGTTGCATGACGTCGGCGACTACGACGGTGCGTTCGCCGCGTTCCAGCTCGGGGCGGGCGTGCGTCGCCGCAACCTCGACTATGATATCGCCACCGACGAGGCCAAGCTTCACCGGATCGCGGAGGCGTTCGCCGACCCGTCCGCCGCACAAGGTGCGGAACCAGGCGCGGGCGCCCGGCACCTCTTCATAGTGGGCCTTCCGCGCTCCGGTACGACGCTGCTCGAACGGATCCTTGGGGCGCTGCCGCAAGTCCGCTCGAACGGCGAGACCGACAACTTCGCGCACGCGTTGCTGCATGCCTCGCCTCGTGGGACCGAAGACGTCTTCACACGATGCGCGAAGGCACCCGCTGCGGCCGTGGCCGAGCGATATGAGGCGCTTGCCGCTCACGGGGGTTTCGCCGGAACGATCATCGAGAAGTTGCCGCTGAACTACCTCTATGTCGGCGCGATCCGCCGCGCCCTGCCCGCCGCGCGGATTGTGTGGATGCGACGCCACCCACTCGACAGCTGCTTCGCAATGTTCCGTACGTTGTTCGCCGAAGCTTATCCCTTCAGCTACGACCTTGAGGAGCTTGGTCGCTACTACGTCGCTTATCAGCGGCTGATGCGCCACTGGGCGCCGGCCTCGATGATCGAGGTCTCGTATGAAGCGCTTGCGAGGAACCCGCGCGAGACCGCACGAGAGGTCGCAGAGCGCTGTGGACTCGCCTGGTCGGACGATGCGCTGGATCTTACCCGCAACCACACCGCCTCGTTGACGGCGAGCGCGCCGCAGGTTCGGGGTGAGATCTACGCCACATCATGTGGCGTTTGGCGCAGCTACGCGCGTCACCTCGCACCGCTGACCGCGGTCTTGTCCGCTGGAGGCCTAGGTCCGGAACACTGGCCGGATTGAGGTCAGCGGGCGGCGTCGACAGCCTCAGCCGGCTGCAGAGCCAAGCGAATAGCTTCCCGTTCGGCGTCGTCAGCGAGACGGTCGGCAAGGGATGCGTCGAAGACGTTGCGTGCGCCCAGGAAGTTCATCAGACCGTCGATCAAGCTGATGATCAGCGCCGCGCGTAACTTGAGTGTCTCGGGCGCTAGGGACGGATTAACCCCTGCGATCAACTGCTCAAGGCGTTCGCGGTAGCTCAGGTACATGTTGTCCAGCGCGGCCATGATGAAGTCGGTGCGATGAGACAGAGCCCGCAACTCGGCGAAGGTCACGATGACGGTCGTCGTCCGGTTCGCGTCGATGTTGTAGCGCACATATCGGCGCAGACATTCCAGAGGGTCTTCTGGCGAGCCTTCGACCAGGGTTGTGAGATCACGCCGGAAGGCCGTTTCGATCGAGAGCGCGAGGCTCTCGAGCAGACGCTCACGTGTCGGGAAGTAGTACTGGACGTTGCCCTGAGCAATCTTCGCGCGATCCGCCACCAGGCGTAGCGTCAGGCCGCCGTACCCGTGGCTGAGCAGGACATCCTGGCAGGCGGCCAAGATTTTCAGGACCCGCTCCCGTCCCTTGCGTGTGACCGCGTCGGTCCCAAAGAACTGCGGCGGACTGGCGCCGTCCGTTTGGACCTCCATCGGCGCGGCGACGCGGACGCCAGTGGCTTTGGCGGGCGTCGGCGTGCTTTTTTTTGTGTTCTGGCGTCCCGGCATCCTGGCCATCGAAGTTGGTTCCGTCCGCACACTCTACGGTGCTTCGTTCCAGAGCAAAGGCTCATAGGCACACGCTCTCCTCGCAAGTGCGGGTTGCGGAACGTTTTATTTTGCCATACGAACTAGAAAAATAGTGCAAAATAACGGGTATGGGAGAGTTGGATGATCGTGGAATCTCCGCTGGCGGCCGCAGCGACGTCCGACTCTCACGACACGGTTGATCAGAGGCCGGACGCCCGACGCGATCAGCCGTCCGTTCTGCGCGGCTACTGGACGCTCGCGGTGCTCAGCCTGTTTACCGTCAGCGCATCGATCAGCGCGGGCCAAGTCCCGTTGCTGACGGACCAAATCCGGGCAGACCTCGGCCTCGACGACTTGCAGATGAGCTTGATCCTGGGCCCGGGACCAATGCTCGCGATGTGCCTCATGCTGATCCCGGCCGGGTTTCTGGTGGATCGGTTCAGCGCTAAGCGCGTCCTGGCCATCGCGGCCTTTGCTTGGTCGAGCCTCGGGGCGGCGTTCGGCGTCGTTCAGAGTGTCTGGAGCTTGATCGCCGTTCGCATGGCGGTCACGGCGGCTGAAGCGCCGCTGCTGCCGGCCGCCACCGTTATGTTGAGGGACGCCTTCCCCGCAGAGAAGCGCGGAATGCCCTTCAGCATCTTCTGGGCGGCTCAGGCGGCGGGGGCAAGCGTGAGCCTGATCGTCGGCGGAGCGCTGCTGGCGGCAGCGAACGAGGGCGCCTTCCAGGACTGGCCCGTGCTCAGCGCCTTTCGTCCCTGGCAGCTCGTCTTGGGTCTGCCGGCAGTCTGTGGCCTTCCCATCGCGCTCCTTATGCTGACCGTCAAAGAGCCAGCCCGACAGACGGGCCAGGACCAGGTGGGCGACGAGGCTAGCACCCGCCAATTCCTGGGGTTCCTCAAGTCAAACGCCGGCCTTTATTGGCCCAGCTTTGCATACTGCCTCCTTTGGTCGATCCAGTTCTATGGGGTCACCAATTGGCAGCCCACCGCGATGGCTCGTGGCTACGGGATCTCAACCGCAGACTTGGCCATCGTTGTGGGCGCGTTCGGCGTGCCGGCAAGCATCGCGGGCCTCCTGGTGGGGGGCTGGATTATCGACCTTCTTGGCCGCCGCGGCATTGGCGACGGCGCAGCCAAACTGTGCCTCGCGGTGAGCGTTTGTGGTGCGTTGCTGCAGATCTGCACCTACCACGTTGGGAATCCGACGCTGATCTACGCCTGCATCGTGGGCACGACCTTCGTCATAGGGACCATCAACTCGTCTTATTATGTCGCCGTCGCCTTCATTACGCCGCAGCGAATGATGGGCCGTATGATGTCCCTGCAGTTCTTGTCGCTCTATGTGTGCGCGGCCTTCGCGCCCGTCTGCGTCGCTCTGCTCTCGCAGACCGCTTTCGCCCAGCAGGGCGACATGAGCCTCGTCTACGCGATCCGCGCCGTCCTGTGGACTTGCTCCGCAGGTTACCTCGCATTCCTCGTTCTCTGGACTATTCGGGTCGGTCGTTTTTGTCGCCTGAACCCAAACGGCGCGAGCTGATCGTCAACGCGCAGAGTTGACGTTATTGTTCATTTGACCTATTTTCTTAGTACATAAACATAAGTTTCCGCATGGCGCCGCGGGGCGCGTTTTTAGGAGGTTCCGATGAGTTCTCTGTTGGTTAAGGATTCCCCCAGGGCAGCGGGCCTTCGCACGCTTACCGACGATCCGGCGCAGTCGTACACCCTGCCTGCATGGGCATATCTGGATCCGAAGGTCTACGAGCAGGAAAAGCGCAAGGTCTTCTACCGGAGCTGGCAATACGCCGGCTGGGTCGGCGAAGTAGCCGAGCCTGGGCAGTACATTACGGCGAGCGTAATCGACCAGAGCGTCATCATCATTCGCGATGCTGCAGGCGAGCTGCGCGGCTTCCACAACGTCTGCCAGCACCGCGGCCACCAGTTGCTGACCGGATGCGGTCGGGCAAACACCATCGTCTGCCCCTACCACGCCTGGGTCTATCGCAATGACGGGACTCTGCGGAACGCACGGGGTGCCGACACCGCACCTGGCTTCGAACACGAGTTGTTCAGTCTTAAGCCAGTGAACGTCGAGGTTGTGGCCGACAAGTTCGTCTTCTTCAACCTGGACCTCGACGCCCCGCCCTTCATTGATCAGATCGGCGACCTAATCGAGGACCTGCGTCGGGAGGTACCTGATTTCGACCAGCTTCAGCGCGTGTCTGCAAACGAGAGGTCCAGTGACTTCGCGATGTTCCCGCTGGAGGCCAACTGGAAGATCGTCATGGACAACTTCCTGGAGTGCTACCACTGCCAAAATGCCCATCGCGGCCTGGCTTCCGACGTGATCATGACGGACTACCAGAACACGGTGCATGGCCTTTGGTCGAAGCAGAAGGGCCCCACGCGTGCAGAAGACGGGGCGAATATCCTGTTCTGGACGATCTTCCCGAACATCACGTTCGTAAGCCGGAGCGGCGGGCGTCCGCGGCTCAGCGTCGGAAACTTCGCCGTCCCTGACGGCCCCGGGCGTACGGTCGCCGGCGCGCACGACCGCTATAGGGTCCCCGGCGATGAAGATGGAGTGGACTTGTTCCCGGGTTGGGGCCCGGTCGGGCTCGAAGACAAGTCAATCTGTGAGTCGGTGCAGCGTGGCCTCGCCTCACTCGGCTATGACACGGGACGCCTCGTCTACGATCCGCTCCACGGGCAGGTGACCGAGGAAGCTGTCCATGACTTCCATCGCCGTCTCGCGGAGCTGCTGGAGCTTGACCTGAGCGCCGCCGGACCGACGGGAGGGTGATCCGGCGCGTCGGTGAGAGACGAGGCGGTCGGGCCACGCCACCAGGCCTGATCGTTGCCGTTGACATCGGCTTCAAGCTGCCACCAGACCATCTCACCTGCCGAGCAAGCCCTGCCCCTGATGGGACCGGGGCGCACTCGGAGCACCTGCTCAGGTGACGGCTCACACCAGCAGCCTGGGGATCGCTTTCGGCTGATCTCCGGGCTGCATCGTTGGGCTTTCCGAGAACGCCTCGGCGAGTCTCGTCGGCGCTCCGGCCGACCCAGGATCTGCGCGCTCGCAACGGCACACGTGCTCCCAAGAGGCCTGACTCTTGCTGTACCAACTCTGGATTCACAGCGAAGACGGCACGAGCGTCGAAGTGCTGGTGGAGTGCAGTAGCGAGCTTGGAGCCTTCCAAGCTGCAACCACTCATACTTCGCCGACAACAACGGTCTAGATCCGCCTCGATGGTGTGGCGATCGGAACCCTTGGTAAGAACGTAATCGGAGCGGCGCAGGGTCACCCGCCGGGCTGCAGCCTGAGCCAAGGAGGGGAAGCAGACCTTTCGAAGGTCCGCAGTGGGTGGATTGTGTTGAAAAAGGCCGGTTGAAGCAGCGCCTTGTGGCTGATTCACTCTCCTGACGGCAGGAGGGTGCGGCGATGATGGGTGATCGGCGGGTCGACCAGGGGGCGCTGTTCTACGAGT